>JAJZJM010000005.1 GCA_021810105.1 Microcaldota archaeon
ATAATCTTGCAAGACAGATAACGGATGCTTCTTGGGGCAACTTCACCCAATACCTCTGCTACAAGGCTGAAAGTGCTGGTTGCAGAGTTGTAGGTGTGAACCCAAGGAACACAACAAGGACATGCAGTAAATGTGGAAACATACAGGACATAGGATTGGGTGAAAGGACATATCTCTGCAAGAATTGCGGACTGAAGATTGACAGAGATTTGAATGCCTCAATAAATATCCTGACTACCGCAGGACTTGCGGGAAGTAACGCCTCTGGAGACGTTGTAAGACCTCAACTACAGGAGGCAGCCGTCGGTGAATCAGGAACTATACTTGGTGGTTCAAGATGACCAATCAAAAAGCCACCATTGGAAGCCCACCACCTTCAGTGGTGGGAGGATGTCACCTAATATATCTCAATATCTTCAAATTTTGTGAAGGTCCTAAATAAAAAGAAATGTCCTAAATAAAAGTGAATGTTGTAAATAAAAATAGAGGGATAGGAAAACCCTATCCCAAAATTATTCCGCACGGGCTTTTGCTTCCTGCTTACTTCCTTTCTCCCATTGTCATTCCTGATCCTATCAAGACCAGTACGAACCCAAGGATAGCAAACCACATTCCATATGTGCCTGCTGTAAGGACTATCAGGGTTGCTGCTGCTACCCATGCCAGCTTATTGGATGCCCAAGATGCCATGCCTCCCATGCCTCCAAGGTTAACGAAGCTGGTAAGGAATACAGCTATAGACGCCAGTATTGCTGCCGGGTATATGAATGGAAGCCACAGGCTTGCCACTCCGCTATTCCATGCTGCCAACATTCCAGAGTAAGATGCAGTTGCATAAAATGCTACTGCCACTAGGAAGAGAATTCCTCCTATGAACTCCAGTCCGAAGGCTCCGTAATCCATTCCATTAGTTCTGCCTTTTGCCATTCTTGTCACCTGTATAAGACCTTTATGAGAAAGCTTTTAAATAAAATTTTAGGTTCGCAACTTGACGAATCTTCCATTAATTTCGTTGCAATGGCTAAGTATTGCATCTCAACTTAAATAAATTTCTTTATATTTGGCTACAGGGGCTTTTAGGCAAGCTATTTATTACTTATGTTTCATTATATTATGCCTTGCATGCTGTAGTAGAGGATATACTAATTATTCTAAGGTGAGCCATTGGTAGCATCCCCATTCAAATTAGTTTTGGAGCACGAAATAGTGAGCGATGCAGATGCAAAAAAGATAGCAAAGAAACTCAAGACCAACATAGATAAGTTCCCTAAGATACTTGATACAGACCCGCAGGTTGTAAAGCTCGGCGCAAAGCCAGGCCAGCTTATAGCAATACACAGAAAGGACCCTGGCGTTGAATACATGCACTACAGGCTTGTAACAAAGAGCGCGTGATTATATTGGAGAATGACCATTCTATACTAAAGTCGTACCTGACAAATACATCTGTAGTGCAGCAGCAGATAGACAGCTATAACAGGTTCATAACTATGGGCATGCAGAAGATAGTGCAGGGCCATGGAAACATCGAACCGGAAATATCTGATTTTGCAATAAAGCTTAATGGAGTCAGGCTTGGCACTCCTGTTATAATTGAATCTGACAGCTCTTCAAAAAGGATAATGCCGAACGAGGCCCTGATAAGAAACCTGACATACAGCGCACCAATATACCTGACATACACTCCAGTCATAAGCGGTATTGAGAAGAGCATTAATACATCCGAAGTGTTTATAGGAGAACTCCCGGTGATGGTGAAAAGCGAGATCTGCTGCACGCGCGGCATGTCAAGAGAGCACCTCATAAACGAAGGTGAAGACCCTGACGACCCAGGAGGCTACTTTATAATAAGAGGGAGCGAGCGAGTACTGATAGGAATAGAGGACCTTGCGCCAAACAGGATAATCTGCACTGCAGAGAAGAAAGGAATAGTCAGCAAGACCTTCTCTACAACAGCGCTCAATTTTAGGGTAAAATGCAGCGTAACCAGAGACGAATACGGAATATTCAGCCTGCTCTTCCCAACAGTCTCAAAAGGAATAGATTTTGTACTTATACTGAAGGCGCTTGGCCTGCAGCCAAAGGAGATGCTTGCTCTTGTACAGGACATAAAAGAGATAGAGAATGATATGCTGCTCAACATAGAGCTGAGCAAAGCAAAGGAGATGAGCAGCGAGGAATGCATAATGGAACTGGGAAGGATGTCTGCACCTAACCAGGCAAAGACATACCAGCAGAGAAGGGCAGAGATGCAGCTTGATACTTATGTTCTTCCCCATATAGGCTCAAAGCCTGATGCACGAAGGGAGAAAGCCGAATACCTTATAAGCATGGCGAGGAGGGCATCCATGGTCGCATACAAGTATACAAAACCTGATGACAAGGACCATTATGCTAACAAAAGGGTAAAGCTTGCCGGAGACCTTATGGAAGAGCTCTTTAACAATGCTTTCAAGCTGTTTACAAGGGACATAAAATACCATGTGGAGAAGACCACAGCCAGGGGAAGGAAGCTCAATGTAAGGACAAACATAAACCCTGATTCTCTTACAGACAAGATAATCTATGCTATGGGAACAGGATCGTGGCCTGCAGGGCAGACAGGAGTCTCGCAGGTGCTTGACAGGACAAACTTCGTAAGCGTGCTTGCGCACCTTAGGAGGGTAAAGTCTCCGCTTACAAAGAAGCATCCGCACCTGAAAGCGAGAGATGTGCATGGCACATACATAGGAAAGATCTGCCCGAGCGAGACTCCGGAAGGTGTCGAGGTAGGACTTACAAAGTACCTTGCAATAATGTCAAAAGTGACTGTGGGGGCAGAACAGCAGATACTTGAGCAGAAGATAAAGGAGCTTGGACTCCTGAAAGAAGACAAGAAATAATTATTGAGGTGCTTGATTGCCTAATGCGGTAGATACGAAATGTCATGTATATCTTGACGGAAGGATAATAGGTAATGTGAAGGATGGATCGGAATTCGCAAAGGAGATAAGGAAGAACAGGAGGCAGGGAGTTATATCAGGAGAGGTCAATGTCGCTTATATAAAGAGAATAAATGAAGTGCACATAAATGCAGACAGGGGAAGGGTGCGAACCCCTTATATAATAGTAGAGCACGGCAAGAGCAAGCTTACAGAAGAACTGAAGCAGAAGATAATCAACAAGGAGATAGACTTCAACTACCTTGTCAGGAGAGGAGTCATAGAGTTCCTTGACGCTGAAGAGGAAGAGAATGCTTACATAGCGCTTAATGAGAATGATGTAACGGGAAGGCACACCCATCTTATTGCTGACACAGCCTCGATGTTCGGGCTTACAGTGAACATAAGCGCTCTTATGGAATTCAACTCTGCGGGAAGGCATGCCATTGCGCTCAACTTCAACAAGCAGAGCCAGGGCTTGTACGCCATAAATTATGCAAATAGGTATGACCCACAGGCGTTTATCCTCTATTATCCTCAGGTCCCTATAATGGACAGCGTAGCATACAGGACAATAGGACTGAACAGGCACCCGTCAGGCCAGAATTTTGTAGTTGCACTATCCACTTACTACGGATACAACATGAAGGATGCCATAGTGCTGAACAAGGGAGCCGTTCATAGAGGGCTTGGAAGGAGCGCGCTCTACAGGACATATCCTGACGAAGAGAGGAGATATCCTGGAGGGCAGCAGGACCACCTGAAGATACCGCCGCCAACAGCTGATGGATACCTTGGGGAGCATGCATACTCGAAGCTTGGCGAAGACGGGATAATAGAAGACGGAGTAGATGTAAAGGAGGGAGATGTTCTAATAGGAAAAGTATCGCCTCCAAGATTCCTTGAAGAACAGACAAGCTTCGGAGTAGGCGAGGAAAAGAGCAGAGATAATTCAGTAACCCTTAGAGCTGGAGAAGAGGGAGTCATAGACAATGTAATGGTTAGCGAAACAACAGGCGCAACAAGAATAGTAAAGGTCAGAGTGAGGAGCGCCAAAATTCCGGAACTGGGAGACAAGTTTGCAAGCAGGCAGGCTCAGAAGGGAGTCGTGTCTCTAATAGTAGACGAGAGAGACATGCCTTTCAGCAAGGATGGAATAGTACCTGACCTTCTCCTAAACCCGCACAGCTTGCCTACAAGAATGACCGTAGGCCACATGCTTGAGATGCTTGGGGCGAAAGCCGGATCTCTGGCAGGCAAGCACTTAGACAGCACCCCATTCACAAAAAAGGGCAAGGATTACATTGATGAATTCGGGAAGATACTTGAGGAGCACGGATTCGACAAATTCGGCGACGAGGTCCTGTATGACGGAAGGACTGGAGAGCGCTTCGAGGCTAGGATCTTCACTGGAGTTGTATACTACAACAAGCTATACCAGATGGTGAGCAGGAAGATACAGGTAAGGAGCAGAGGGCCTGTACAGATACTTACAAGGCAGCCTACAGAGGGCAAGCCAAGGAAGGGAGGGCTCAGGTTCGGAGAGATGGAAAGAGACGCGCTTGTAGGACACGGCGCAAGCCTTTCGCTCAAGGAGAGGATGCTTGACCAGAGCGACAAGGCGGAGGTCTGGGTCTGCAATTTAGACGGAGACGTAGGCTACTATGATTACATAAAGAACATGCCTGTCTGCCAGCTCTGCAAAGGAAACAACCTGAGCAAGCTTGAGATAAGCTATGCGTTCAAGCTCCTGCTAGACGAGATAAAGTCTATGCACATACTTCCGAGGATAAAGCTTAAGAGTGATTGATTATGCAAGCCGAGAGCGTAGACCGTATAAAGTTCACAACACTTAGCCCAGAATCCATAAAAAGGATGAGCGTTGCAAAGCTCATAGTCGCAGACACTTATAACGAGGACGGGTATCCTATCGACGGCGGTGCCATAGACCAGAGGCTGGGGGTAATAGACCCAGGGCTGAAGTGCAAAACCTGCGGAGGAAGGGCAAAGAGCTGCCCAGGCCACTTCGGGCACATAGAGCTTGTAAGGCCAGTGATACACCCTGAGTTCGCAAAGACCATATACCTTCTTCTGCAGTCAACATGCGAAAAATGCTATAGGATATTGATGTCTGAAGAGCACATAGCAGAAATTAGGCCGATGATAAAGAGCTTTGTGGAGGGAGAGGGCATAAATACAGAGGATTCTGCCGCATTGATTATAAAAGAGGGAGATAGGAGAGGCCCTGCGATGAAGAAGCTTAAGACTGTGAAGAAATGCCCGCATTGCGGCACTCCGCAGAGAAAGATAAAACTTGAAAGGCCAACCTTCTTTTATATAGAGGGCAACAGGATAAGGCCTGATGAGATAAAGGACTGGCTCTCCAAGATAACCAATGACGATCTTGAGCTGCTGGGAATGGATCCGACAGCCACAAGGCCGGAATGGCTCATACTTAATGTTCTTCTTGTACCTCCAGTTAATGTCAGGCCATCCATAACATTGGAGTCTGGAGAGAGGAGCGAGGACGACCTTACGCATAAGCTTGTAGACATAATGAGGTCGAACCAGAAGCTTTCGCAGGACATAGATGCTGGAGCGCCACAGATCATAATAGACGACCTGTGGGAGCTGCTGCAGTACCAGATAACCACTTATTTTAACAATGAGACTCCTGGAGTGCCGGTTGCAAGGCACAGGAGCACAAAACCTCTCAAGACGCTCGCCCAGAGGCTGAAGGGCAAGGAGGGCAGGCTTAGGTACAACCTCAGCGGCAAAAGGGTAAATTTCTCAGCCAGGACTGTCATATCATGCGATGCTATGCTTACTATAAACCAGGTAGGCGTGCCTATGAAAATAGCAGAGACACTTACAATTCCTATCTATGCAACCCACTGGAATATGGAATTGGTGAAAGACTACCTTAAGAGAACCGAATACCCAATCGTACTTAACGTAATATCAAAGGAGGGAGTGAGAAAGAGGGTTACAGAAACAAACAGGGAGGAGCTGCTTAAGGCAATCCAGCCAGGATACATACTTGAAAGGCAGCTTATAGACGGAGACCTTGCACTATTCAACAGGCAGCCAACGCTGCACAGGCTCTCCCTCATGGCGCACTCTGTTAAAGTGCTTCCAGGAAAGACGCTGAGGCTCAATACATCCGTAGCAGCGCCTTACAATGCGGATTTCGACGGAGACGAGATGAACCTGCACCTACCACAGTCTATAGAAGCGCAGGCGGAGGCAAGGTATCTGATGCAGCCAAAAGACCAGATGCTATCGCCAAGGGATGGAAAGCCGACCATGTTTATAGAGGAAGACGAGATCGCTGGACTCTACATGCTGGTCAATGAGAATTCCCGCTTTACGAAATATGATGCTTCGAGAATCCTCTGTGCTGTAGGAATAAACGAACTTCCGAAGCAAGGAAAGGATGGAATGTATGCAGGCAGGGATATATTCTCTATGATACTTCCTAAGGACCTTGATTTTAACCATGGCACAGGCAACAGGAAGGTAACGATAAAGGATGGGAAGCTCATCGAAGGAATCCTTGGAGTCGATGTTGTAGGAGGAAGCGGAGGAGCACTTCTAAGAGAGATATTCCACAAGTACGGAGCCGACTTTACAGAGAGCTTCCTGAAGAGCATGTGCACAATGTCGCTGATAGCCGCGTACAGGCATGGAATAACAATAAGCATAAAGGACTATTATGAGACCGAAGCGATGAGCCGCGAAAAGAACAGGATAATAAAGGATGCTGAGGACAAGGCTAACGCAATAGTAGAGAGGTATAGGGAGAAGAAGCTCGAGGCGTTGCCAGGCTACTCAAGAAAGGAGACCCTGGAGCTTGAGCTCAGGGTGCAGCTGGACATAGCCAGAAGCGTTGCTGCAAAGTTCCTTGAGAACAGCCTGACCCCTGAAAACAATGCGTACCTTATGGCCGTCATAAAAGCGAGAGGAAACATACTCAATTTCGTTCAGACTAGCATGCTGCTTGGGCAGCAGGCCGTAAGAGGAAGGAGGCCTTCTAGAGGATACAATGGAAGGATACTGCCATTCTTCAAGAGGAATGACATGAGGCCGGAAGCAAAGGGTTTCATAAAATCTTCATATCTTGAAGGGCTCACGCCAGTAGAGCTTTACCTGCACGCCATGGGATCCAGGGACTCTGCAATGACAAAGAGCCTTATAACAGCTGTTAGCGGATACCTGCAGAGAAGGCTGATAAATGCAATGCAGGACTTCTATGCTGACGGACAGGGAGCCGTAAAGGACGCTGGAGGCGCACTAATAGAGACTCTCTACGGAGGGGACGGAATGGACCCGATGATGGAACAGATAGCCGCAAAAAAGAAGAGGAATTGATGATATGGAAGATGAATATAATGTAGCAGAAGGAGAGCCTGTAGGAGTGGTTGCAGCGCACTCGATAGGAGAGCCTGGAACCCAGATGGTATTAAGGTCATTCCACTCCGCAGGAATAGCCTCTGTCATAACCACAACAGGGCTTCCAAGGATAATAGAGATAGTGGACGGGAGGAAGAAGCCGAAATTCCCTATGATGATAGTAAGACTTGAGAGCGGTTATTCGAAGAACTACGAAAAAGTAAAAGAGGTTTGGAAGAAGATAGAGGAGGTAAAGATATCTGCTGTGCTGGAAAGGTTCGAAGAAAACCTTAAGACAGGGGTTATGCTTCTCTATCCAAACAAAGAGAAGATGGAGAGATATGGCATAACACCTGGAGTGATATCAAAGAGGCTTGCGAAGATGGAGGGAATAGACGCAAGCCTTGACGGAGATGCTATAAAGGTAAAGGTTAAGGAAGAGGACACAAAGAGCATAAGGACAAGGTTCGTCAAGATAAGGGCTTCGATAGTTGCAGGAGTAAAAGGGATAATGAAGGTAGTTGTGCAGCAGGAAGACTCTGGGGAGTTCTACCTTACAACAAGCGGAAGCAACATTGAGGGGATCATGGAGATAGACGGAGTTGACAAGGAGAGCATATACAGCAACGACATATTCGAGGTAATGAGAGTATATGGAATAGAGGCGGCGCGAATATTGATAGCCACAGAGCTTAAGAACACTATAGAGGAGGAGGGAATAACTGTGAGTTTCAGGCACCTGAACCTTGTTGCGGACGCGATGACACACACCGGAGTGATAAAGAGCGTTGGCAGGCACGGAATAGCTGGAGAGAAGAACTCGGTTTTCGCAAGAGCCGCATACGAGGAGACAGTAAAGCACTTCACTAATGCAAGCATATTCGGAGAGGAGGATATGCTCACCGGAGTGGCTGAAAACATACTGATAGGCAAGCAGATCGGCGTAGGCACTGGCAAGGTAAGGCTCGCTGTAAAGAAACAGGACCTTAAGAAGATTATGAAGTGAGAAATATGCAGCAGGAGAGACCGTTCGATTTGCTTAGCAAGTCATTGGGCAAGGGTGTGATGATAAGGCTGAAGGGCAGCAAGAGCATACGCGGCAGAATCACCTCTTTTGACGCACATATGAACATTGTGCTTGAAGATGCAGAAGAGATAGAGGATGGAGGGGAGGTAAAGGCAAAGGTCGGCACAATCCTGCTAAGAGGAGGCAACATTGTATTTGTGTCTCCTGTCTAACTCATCCTGAATTGTACGCAGCATGAATAAATATACGCAAGTTTAATTACCTGCAGGGCTTGTAGCGTAATGGTAGCGCACCTGCATGGCATGCAGGGGGTTGCGGGTTCAAATCCCGCCAAGTCCATCCTGTTTCTCGACGACAAAATGCTAAAACGGACCTGGGGTCCATTGCACTTGAAGTGAGAATCCCGCTATATACATCGATATATATATGCGCGTATGTGTTTAAGATTCTTGAAAAAGAAAGAATAAATATTTGTAGGATAAAATACTTTTGGTGGTGGTATGATCCGCGGAAATTTTTATTATGCAAAAGGCTGGGTAGGGGTGGTTCTACGAGAAGTTTTGAGACTGGGGAGATTTTCAGGATAGACGATTTTGGAGAAACTTTGTACTATGGAATTCTGTTTGTAGTTGTTGGAGCTCTTGGAACTGCAATAGTAAGCTTGTTGCCTTCTTCGCCTTTGACAGGAATGATACCTTCGCTGATTTTCCTTGCCAATATTGCACTTACTGTCACAGGCATTATAGCAATGTTTGCAATACCTGACAAAGGCATATTCTATACATTAGGTTGGACTTTCGTTTCGATTCTACTTCTGTGGTATGGATTCATAGGAGCCGGAGAATTTATGATGGATATGATCCCGCTTGGCATCTTGATAATTTATGCAGTAGCAGAATCTGGAATCTTGGATAACCTATTTGGTGGAGAGTACAGCGGAGGTTATCTCTGAACAGAATGCTTATATAAGTTAATTACGCGATGATATCAGCAGGTAAGTCCAAATCAGGCTTTGTACCTTGAGGTGTTCATATATAGCTCACTGGTTTGGGGCCGCGACTTCTCATCCGGTAAACCATTTACCAAACTTGTTGTAGTGGAGTCTTGACTTGAACCACTTCCAGAATTCGTTCCATTCCTTCTCGTTGAATTGTGCGATGGTCTTTGTACTATTCTTTGGTATGAATATTCTTTCGATGGCCCAACCTGTTTTTCTATTCCCTACGGCCTTTCTGGCTATTCTACCATATATGACAGTGCGAAAAACCTTCTTTTCTTTAGTCTTAGAATCGTAAAATACTAGCACATTTACGAATGTCGCACCCCTATCCTTTTCCTTTGACATCAACTTAAGCAATCCTTCATCGCCCAGGGACTTATTTACATTCTTTAACAAAGCTCCTGGAAATTTTTTAAGCGCTTTTATATATATGCCAGAGTCATCCACTATGAACTTTTGCTTTATTTTTTTAGAAATCTGCATTGCTTTTCTCAAAGCCACCTCATCTATATCAGTAGATTGTGGTTCTTCTAAATTAATGCTTTTTTGTATCACTTTGATACCATATTTGTGCAGCACTTCTTTTGCAATGGCTACCTTCGTCTTATTTGATGTTGCAAATAGTATTTTCCTTTCCACAAAATCTCCGAAATCTATATATCAAATTCGTTTCGCAGTATACTTTTAATAGCTTCTGCTATTTTAGCCACTTGTCCTTCTGCGTTGATGATATAGATCCTAGCTCCACTCTGCTTGGCTAACCGGAATGCTTCGTTTCTTTCTTCATATATCTCTCCAGCTATGCTTGGTAAGTCTAGTACTCTTTTTGTCCTGTCATCATTTATTCTTCTGCCCAGAATGGTATACGGGTTAGCCTCTAATACAATATGGCAGTTGAATGCTTGAACATGTTCATCTGGAGTTAATGCAACTACTTTGCCTTGTGTTACGCTTACGTAGTGACTGTCCAACAAGATAGTAGAGTAAGGTAAGCCTCTAATATCACTCATGAATAGATTCTGTACCTGTCTTGTTTCAGTAGAATCGAGCGCTTTGAGTCCCTTTCCATACGCTTTTGTAGCAAGAGTCCCCAACTCCTTGCTTGAGAATAGCAATTCAATATCTGCCCTTTCCCCCAGGTCTTGCCTTAGGTATCTTAAGACAGTAGTCTTACCGACACCCTGTGCACCTCCAAAGTGAACTATATTCATGTTTTGGCACCTATCTCCTTAAAAATCCTGATATTTCAGTATCTTCGCTTAGAACCAACATCTTGTTTGAATTCTCCGGCAAAGCTTGTGCGGGTTTTCTTATCTGTCTCATCAAGTGTATTACTGGGAGAAGTGGCAACTTGCTCGAAATGACTTCTCCAGTGTAATTTTCTGCCCTTCTGCTCGTAAGTCTTTCGAATCCTAATCCAGTAGGGTTTCCGAAAGTAAGCTTAAGTGGTGTGGAAAGTATCGGCGCATCAAATCCACCAGCCACCATAGATTTACCTGTAGCGAAGCTTGGTGTAAACGCTGTTAATGCTGCTTCTGTTTGGGGATAATGCGCTCTAAGATACGATACAGTTTTAGCGAACATCATACTGCTCGTATTCATAGGGGAGTTTGGCCTACTGTATAGTCTTGTTACATTCCAGCAATTTGCTGAATTATATCCTTGTGCAAATAATGCCAAATGTTTGTAGTATCTGTCAACTCTCGTAATTCCCATTGTTGAAAAAGGTACCTCTTCTTCTGCTACGAACAAGCCTAACGCAATCTCTGCTCTGCCGCTATGTATGTAGTGTAAATCCCTAAAGAGCACTTTAGCGTATGCTAGATCGACTTCATGGAATTCTAATGCAACTTTGTCTGTAGTTTCGTGATTAGTCGCACATAGTGTGCCTCTATCTCTTTCTATTCTCCAACCTCTTTCCGAAAAAAGTCCAGTAGGGCCAAGTAATTCTTCTAAAGGTAATGTACTCTTTTCCAATCTGTTCTTTATGACTCTATATTGTTCACTTATTGCACTATTTACTAAATTTTCATTTAACGCATTCTCCTTAAAAAGCTCGTCCATTCTAAAAGTGGTTAACCTAAAAAGAGTTTGCTGTCTCAAATCCATGGGATCGCAAAGAGCACTATTATCTACTATAAATCGTTCAACTTTCCCGGTAACTGTTGTTCTTAATTCAGTGAAAAGTCGATCGGTAGGCCAGCTTTCCTTTGTTAACCTATCAACCATCAAAGGCTGCGATTTGCTAGGGTTTTCTGCGTCCCTATTCATAGCTACCATTAATAGTATTAAAGGTCATAGGAAATATTTAAGCATTTCTGCATGTACACCTGCTCTATACAGATATCTTTATGTATATAGATATATTCAAAGTCCACATCACTTGACGTGGGCTGGGCGCCAAGTCCATTGCACTTGAAGTATAGATCCCTCTTAGGGCTTAGTTTCTTCGTCCGAATTCAAGCACGTGTCTTGTTTTTCCATTTTCCACAACCACACGTGTCAGTCCCGGTACGTTCCCGTCGTCCCAGCTACTTACCTTTACCTTTCTGCTATCCGAAATCCTGAGTATGGTTCTTATCCTTTTCCCAGTCCCATCCTCGCTACCAGCCGTAGCTGTCATCATCGAAAAACCTGATCCAAACCCAAAACCGTCCTCACTCACGTTGCCCATCATGAGCACAGTACTTGGTGCTAATGTATGAGTCTCCCTTACGATACGTAGTCCTGTTCTTGGCATATGATCATCAATAATAAGTTGTAAATTTCATAATATTTATAGCTTATCTGTGTACTATACTTACATAGAAATTATCACGATTGATGAATTCAGGTGTATAGATATGGACAACATTCCGAACGCCGGAGAAATGCGAAAAACTGATGGCGAATCTAGCAGCGCAAAGGTGACTTTTTCAATAGATAAGACAAAGAATTTTCCTGACTGGTATGACAGAGCGCTGAACATTGGCGACATGGTTGATGCCAGGTATCCGGTGAAGGGCATGTATATATGGAGACCTTACGGTTTCAAGGCGCTCAGAAGGATGATGGGCATAATGCATGAGATAATGGAGAGAACGGGTCATGAGGAGGTATACTTTCCCATGCTAATTCCCGCATCAATATTCGGTAAGGAGAGGGATTTCTTGAAGGGCTTTAAGGGCGAGGCATTTGTGGTGACAAGGGCTGGTACAGAGACTCTTGGCGAGGAGCTTTTTGTGAGGCCCACTTCAGAAACCGGAATGTATGAGAGCATCAAGCCCTGGGTAAGATCGATTTCAGATCTGCCTCTTAAAATATATCAGGTTGTCAATATCTTCAGGCATGAGACGAAGCAAACGAGACCTATGTTAAGACTCAGAGAAGTTGTTCAATTCAAGGAGGCCCACACATTTCATGCGACCGCAGAAGAGGCAGATGCCCAGGTGCAGGAAGGCGTAGCGGCGTATAAGGAGTTCTTTGACAGATTGCTTCTGCCTTATTTAGTGGTAGAGACACCAAGCTGGGATACTTTTGCAGGCGCGGTTTACAACATGGACCTCATGAGCGTGATGCCAGACGGCAAGGCGATAGAGCTTGGTTCTGTAATAAATCTTGGTGACAAGTTCGCAAGGGCTTTCGGCATAACATACCAGGCAAACGACAACAAACAGGCTTATGTGCACCAGACATGCTATGGCATATCGGAAAGGGAGCTTGGAGTGATGCTGGCCATACATGGGGATAATAATGGTTTGATAATACCTCCGGAGATAGCGCCGATACAGGTGGTCGTGATTCCAATCTTCCATAAGGGAAAGGAAGAAACCATGAAAAAAGGTGCTGAAAAAGTAAAGCAGATACTTGTAGAGCAGGGCTTCAGAACTGCGATGGACATAAGAGATAGAGGAGTTGGAGACAAGTACTATGAATGGGAGGCGAGAGGCGTACCTGTAAGAATTGAATTAGGTCCGAAAGAACTGGAATCTGGAAAATTGATTCTGTTCAGGAGAGATACGCGTAAAAAGGAAACCGTGGACGCTGCTAAGGCACCAAAACGCATAAATGAATTACTTGTTGACATCACAGATACGCTGAGAGCAAGGGCACAGGAATACTTCAAGGGCAGGGTGTTTCACTTCAAAAGCGTCAGTGACCTTAAGAAGAACTACAAGGAAAGAGAGGGAATGATCGGGCTTCCATGGTGCGGTGATGAGAAGTGCGGAAGAAAACTTGAAGAGGACATCGGCATCCCGACGGTTGGATTTGTTCATGATAAGCACTTGTCAGAACCATGTGCGTCATGCGGCAAAACAAAAGATATGGTAGAGATGTTCTTCGGGAGGACCTACTGAGACTTAGCAGGGTGCAGCAATGAGACTGATTTTAGTAAGTCATGGAAAGACTGAGGAGAATGCAAGTGGTATACTTCAAGGTCACGCACCTGGAAAAACTACAAAGAGAGGAATGAGAACGGTTAGAGAGCTGGCACTATCGTTGAAAGTGGAGAAAATTGATGCTATATTCTCTAGTGATCTGAAAAGGGCGGATTACACCGCAAGAGAGATAGCAAGGTTTCACGATATTCCGATTCATTTCAATAAAGAATTGAGAGAAATTGACGTGGGCATTTTCCAGGGAAAATCCGAAGAGATTTTTCATATGAAACAGAAGGAAAGCGGCGTATCCCCTGCGCGATTCAGGCCGAAAGGTGGGGAAAGCCTGGTGGATGCCAGGAAAAGGGCAACTAGATTCGCAAATAAAATCTATGACAAATATAAAAACAAAACTATACTTTTTTCAACGCATAGAGGTTTCATAGGATGCTTGTTATCGTCATATCTGCATGTGCCATTAGTGGAAGCACGAAAAATAAAACTTAAAAATGCTGCAATGATAATACTTGATATAAAAGGGTCTAGAGTTAAAAGGATAAAGGATACAATGTCCATGTAGAACTGCTCATAAAACGTGTCATAAATGGAGGACGAAGAGAAAAATGATTATTTTAAGAAATTCAAGAACGACGTACAGGGCGTACTTATAGATGTCAATTACGATGTTCCTGGCGCTTACGTATGGCTGCCTTACGGGCTTAAAGTGCGTAATAGTATCTTTTCTGCAATGGAAAATATGGCCACTAAAAATGGTTATACATTTTACGAGTTTCCCGTACTATTGAAAAAGGAATTTTTAGAAAGCCAAAAAAAGATGATGGATTTTGAGAATGGCGTAATTTATGTGACCAGGTTTGGCAAAAAAGAACTTGCCCAACCCCTTTATCTAAGACCGGACAGCATAGCGCAGGTCCTGGCCATGGCAAGAACATGGGTAAAATCAAATGGCCATCTGCCCCTCAAACTGAGCACTGAGGGCGGAATCTATAGGGTGCAGCAGTGGTATCCTATCTTATCGGGACTGGGCGGCATAATGCTGGACTCTTATGCATTTTTTGCCACAGAAAAGGAAGCTAAAGCCGAGATTGAAAAAATAGAGGGCACTCTCCGGGCACTTGCAGAGAAGTTTTCTCTACATTTTCAAAATCGGTAATATCTAATTAAGTTCAAATAGATGAAACTTATAGGGGTGCTTGGTTTTCTCAAAGAAAAAGGAAGGACACATTTATAAGTAAGCAGACAATATCAAAGCATATTAAAGAATATTGTTTGCGAACTGCCGTTTAATGGCTAAGACCGGCTATTTTCACTTTCTTGAAAGAAAGGGCAAGTTACCTGTTGAAGTTATTGTAATTTAGCTCAAATCCGTAAATATTCTTGAACTTCTTGGCGAATGCCGCTTCGTTTCCCGCGTCTTTTATAGATCTAATCAAGCGAAGCAGTTTTTCCTTTCCGTAGTTTTTCACCAGGAACTCTACGACAAAACCAGATTCCCTGTAAACGCCTGCCTCATTTTCCTTTCCAGGCAGTTTGTGCCTATCGTAATATTCTAAAAAATCTTCGAATTTGCTCGGATGGAAACGCGCTATTTCCTTGTCCTTGCTTGGTTTCGTATGGCCGTCAAGGTAGCGTGACACCCCCTCCCATAACCAAATAGGGTTGGTGTCATGCGTTTTAGCGACCTTCAAGAAAAAGAGGTGTGCTATTTCATGGGTAAGGTCTGAAAGATAGCCTTCCCTTAATACTCTTGCTTTCACCTTTTTAGTTAATTTACACTTATTCACGTTAAGTATATAGATGGCATTTTCATCAGTCCAGCCACCGATCCAGTCAGCGACTTTTCTTTCACGCAGTGCTTTCATCGTTTCTCTGTTAGCCATTATGTAAACTTTCGGCCTGTTGAGAACCCAACGTATCTCAAAGAATTTACTCGACTTGTCCATTGCTTTTTCATAAGCTCTTCTAATTCTGGGTGCATCAGTTGAGCTTAGCATGAAGATTGGGCTATAGATAGCCTTCTTAATAATACTCGGCACGTGCTTACCCTGCAATGGAGTTTAAATCGATATCAAAGTATATTAAATGAACGGTATGAGAACTACTCCTTTAAAGGACATCGGTTATTTTGATAATTGGTGTCTGAATGAAACAATACTATGTGGGTCTGGACTTAGGTACGAAGTGGACGTACGCAACCATGATAGACGAGGAAAAGCACGTGATCCGAGAGGCGAAAATCCCCTGCGAAGAGATTGCAGTAGAAAGATTCTTTGGTGGTAGGCCAAAGGAATGCCTCAATGTCGTAATGGAAGCATGTGGCATCTGGTATAATTTGTATGATTATCTTGTAGAACGATGCGGTGTCGTTAAAGTTTCCAATCCGACGCAAACAAAATTAAATTCGTCAGGGAAAAAGACCGACAAATTGGATTCAAAAAGATTGGCAGAACTTTTGAAAGCGGACATGATTAACGAGTCGTATGTGCCACCAAAAGATGCGAGAGATTATAGAAGTAAAATCAGGCACAGGCAATCAATGGTGACCATATCGACAGAACTCAAGAATATGATTTATGCGGTACTCAGAGGGAAAAATATAAAACATCCGGATGAGTTCAAGGACATATTCACGAAAAGAGGCGTAAGATGGTTAAAGACTCTCGGGGTCAGCGAAATAGAAGATTGTCTCGAACTGATAGACGCTGCAAATACCCAGATCGAGAATGCGGAGCATGCGATTTCTGTAAACGTTTACAAGAAAGAGATAGAATTATTGAAGACGATGTCGGGAGTGGGGGACGTAACCGCACCGGTGATAATGTCCGAAATTGTCGATATAAAAAGGTTTGAAAGCCCAAAGGCATTGTGCAAATACGCCGGTCTGGTCCCTAAAGTGATGCAGTCTGGTGATTCTGATAGGCGCGGGAGATTGGTGAAACAAAGTTCTAAGATTTTAAGAACAGCGCTCATTCAATGTGCGCACGGTGTATTGAAGAAGAAAGAAGGGAAACTAAAGAAATTTTTCCTGAAAATGTACAAGAGGAAGAAATATAACACAGCAGTGGCAGCACTCGCACACAAGATGCTGTACATAATGTGGTTTATGCTCACCAACAACGAGGAATTCCATGACGGTGGAATTCCAGTTGGCGAGTAGTGGCAGCGGCACCCCGAAACGATATTTGGGTCTCGAACCCGATTAAATGAATGGGGGCCTAAACGACTACCGTATTGTGCTTAGAGCACGGATAGATGATTGTCGATAGCCGCAACACGCACGAAAGATATGTGAAGGAAAGAAATATAAAATAGGTGATGTATATTTAATCACAAACCGATGTGGAGATACAACCGTAATCAGGTTGTATTTTCCCTAGTTCTCATAGACAATATCTAAAGGACTTTGCGTAACATGCGGGAACTTCGCCAAGTCCATCGAAGTCCACATCACTTGAAATGGGCATCCTTTTTGGTCCATTACATAGAGCTAACAACTTATATGAAACAGGATCTAGAGGGATTAGGTATAGCGTTTAAATATCTCTACTTCTAAATCTTTTTCAGTGGGTAATAGCTTTAATCCTTAACTAAGCTATATTAATATGAAAATCAGGGTTAAATTCAAAAAAGATAGATTTAGTAAGAGGCGCGGAGGAACTTCAAAGGCCTTGGACATATTCTGTAAAAAATGCAGTAATCTCGTGTTAATTTACCAAAAAGACGGCCCTGGACCTTTGCTTAGGTGCTACGTAGATCGAATTTTATATCCAAAGAATAGCATACCAAAGAACATAAAATACGTAAAGCAGATGCCAAAACTTACATGTGACGATTGTGGTGCTTTGATAGGGACGCCAATGAGATACAGACGCCATGGAGAGAACAGACTAGCCTTCAACATGGTTAAAGCCTCATTTAAGAAGAGAATAAGCACACAGGTCAAGTTAGTAAAGTAACTGTAGCTAAACTATTTTGTTACCATTTTGTACAGTATTAATTGCTTAGTATGACCTTTGTCATACTGCTTAGATAACAATATATATCTGAACAGGCAGCAGAAAATCAAAGTAGAAAAACTTATTTTTATATATCAGAAACGACGGGAACATTACTAGGGTTGTTGGGATGCCTAGTACGAAACAGATTGCTGATATAGCTAAGGATAAGGGCGTATCACTTGAATATGCAAATAGGGTAGTAGCCGATGTGAAGACAGCCTTGGCGCCTCTCTCAAAGAGCGTAAGCATAGTGGAAGGTGGGCAGCAGAAGGAAGTAACAGTAACAAGGACTGGCATGGGGATTTTGAATACTGATTTCGGAGCGTTTTATCAATTTGATTTCACTGTTAGCGATAAATGGGAAAAATATTCTGTTCTTGTAAAAGCTGAGCTAGATGCAAAGTTTAACCCTGCATTTAAACGTAAGGACTCAGTACTTTTGAGGATAGACTCAGGATGTGAAACAGGTCAATTGTTCGGTGATCGTACATGTGAGTGCAGGGAGCAGTTGGAGTTGGCGATGGAAGACGTCAAGAATGCCAAAGAGGGAATGATTATTCATATTCCAAGGCAAGATGCTAGAGGTTTAGGACTACCATTTAAGCTTGCCACATTAACATTGCAAGATAAACATACACAAAGTCCACAATGTTTAAAGTGGGCTGGACGCAAACTATAGGTGTGCAGGTCTAGTAAGCTTTAAAAAGCCTATAAGTAGGTTTTTATATCTTATATGTGCTTATAATATCATATGATCCCTATCGTTGGCTTTGCCAACGTTAGGCCCTTTTGCTTAATCTAAACAGCTTTTGATGAAGTTAGCCATGTTTATGCTTTTATCACATTCTTGGCTGAGATACGAAGACCTATTTGCTGCAAAGAATGCGTTCTCTACTTTCTTACCTTTTTCTTTTACAGCTCTAATAGCAGGATAGAAATCTCCATCACCGCTAACTAATATAGCTGTATCATAGGCATCGTTGTAAGCGAGTTTAAGCATGTCTATGGCCAGATGTATGTCATCCCCTTTTACAGAGTACTCAGGTTTTCCATCTCGCATTCTTTTCTTCATCTTTACTAAAACCAATGTAGTATCTGGAGTATTTCTTACCTTGTCGAACCATTTCTGTTGCTTCATATATTTTTCCTTGTCATTTTCCTGATCAAGAGGAGCGTTGTAATAGTAAATTCTGATGAGTTTTCTTTGATCTCCACACAATACTTTTCCAAAACGCTCAAGATTCACATTAGTACTACTTACGGCTGCTCTCAAACCGTAATAAAAGTTGCTTCCATCTATAAAAATCATTACACGTTCCATGACATAGCCTAGATTAGTTTTACTCATAAAGTAATAAATGTCTACGCCTCAAAATATCAAAACATATCAATCAATATGTCTATACATGGACATATCTCCATGTATATAAACATGCACGAAGTCCACATCACTTGACGTGGGCTGGGCGCCAAGTCCACTAACGTTTTCATAGTAGTAGGGCTGTATGCAAAGCCTACATTCCCTAAACCGGCGAGTGCCATTTCAAATTCATATTCCTCTCTGTTTCAGCACGCTGCTGAGAGGTTCACTGAATGATACTTTTGCATTGCGCAGCTGCTCAATGTTTTCGAAACCCATTTCTGCCATTCCGTCCTTTACCCCATCCAATAATCCCTTAATTGAGAGATAGACTCCCTCAGCTCCGCCTTTTCGCTCTGCCATTATTACAGGCTTGGCTATTCCGCACGCTGATGCCCCGATAGCGATGGATTTTATTATGTCTGATGCAGATCTTATTCCTCCGCTTGAAAAGACAGGACCCTTGAACGTGCTTCTGCACTCCAATACTGACAATGCTGTGGGTATGCCCCAATCCCAAAACGCCTCTCCGTAGGAGCCCTTGCTTCTGTACGTCTCAACACCTATCCAAGTTGTGCCTCCGGCCCCTTGCACGTCTATTGCATCTACAGCACCATTGAGAGCCGAAGCTACCTCCTTTGATATTCCGTTGCCTACCTCTTTGAGTATGATGCTTTGGGTTATGTCAGGCTTTAGCCCTTTTATTCTTTTTAGGATACCTCTGAAATCAAGGTCGCCCTCTGGCTGCACGCTCTCCTGGCCTGGATTAGTATGTATGGCGAGCATGTCTGCTTTTATATAATCCAATATGCCTTTTATCTGCTCGTTAGTGTATGCGGGCAGTTTTGATGCACCAATATTGCCGATCAATGTAATGTTCGGGCTGTATTTTTTGACATTATAAGTATATGAGAGTGATTGATTTTCAGCCATTGCTCTCTGGCTTCCAACACCCATAGGTATTCCGAGTTTTGATGCCGCCTCTGCTATGTTCTTATTTATCTGAAACGTTACAGGGTGCCCTCCTGTCATCCCTGATACGAATAATGGCGCTGCAATCTTCCTGCCTAGTATGGCAACGGATAGGTCAACCTCCTTACTTGATATTGCACCTCCGTGTGGCTCGACGCGAACGCATTCGAGCATTGTTGTTTTTTCCCTGTACTGAGTCTCTTTAGTCAGTATTATGTTGATATGCTGTATCTTTCTGTCTTCAGTTGCCTTAGCCTCTTTTTCGTCTGGCATTTAGATACCATTTGTCTTGTAAATTGGAGCATTCTTCAGATCGTCTATACTTCTTGAATTTGTAAGGAACATAGCTATCTTTAGCTGCTTTATGTAAGTATCGATTCTGCCGGCATCTGTTTCGTTTATGCACGGTATCGCATTTTCGAATGCTCTTAAAGCTTTTGCTGCGCCAACTCCATCCCCAACCTTGACTGTCCGAAATGCGTTCCTTGAGCTTTCGCTTACTTCATTACCATCCTTAAATGCGATTGAGCTTCCTTCGGATTCAACGACAAATATTATTCCTGGCATCTCTGACGATTTCTGCGCAGCGGATCTCTTATCGTTGAGAAGGACTGCTATAGGCGCTTTTGCATCTATCCCGCAAACGTGGTATGAGGTATCGGCTTCGCTTAGCGCCATGTCTGGCAGAGCGCAGTGTATGAAATGGATATCATGCAGCTCCTTTTTGGGATCTTCCATGGAATACAGACTCATCAAATCTCAATTTGCTTTATATAATTTAGCGAATAAAGGAATAAAAAGGAGTGTTAAATTGCAGTTCGGCGGAACAAAAAGGAGCATTGGAATAGAGCATATAGAGGAAGAGCTTAATGCAGCTTTTGACAAAGAACTTGAGCCTGTGAATTCCAAGATCTCTTCGATAATGGCAAGGTTTGAGAGCGCAAGAGAGGCATTAGCTGATGCGTGCGGACAACTGGATAGCGAGACTGCTCTTCCAGACATAGAGTACATGAGCGATAGCGCAATAAGGCACATAGCCGAGCAGAAAAGCGTATATGCAGGAGCGCTGAGACGGCTACTCGGCGGTTATGGAGCCGATCAGAAAAAGAACAGGTACAGTTATTATATCGCAGCGTTGGGCAGGATGAAATTGTTGCTGGACGAGATACTGAAGCTTAATGGAAAATTCAGGCTTGTGCTGGAGGGATATGCAAACAGGCTGGGAAAGTTCAGGTCATCATTCTCCTCTATGGAAAAGCTTGTGAAGGAAATGGAAGCGGTTGTATCATCAAAGGAGGCTGATTTCAAAAAATATAACGAGATACTTTCCGAAATAGAGCGCCTGCGCGCTTTTTCTGACGAATTTGCAGGACTTAGCTCAGCAGAAAAGACTGCCGAAGGCGGTGGAGAGGGCAGAGAGAAGGAAATTGAAGCGCTGAATGCTCTGTTAAAGAATAAATCTGCAGAGCTGGATGTGATAAGAAGATCGATTGCAGAGGTTGAACTTGGGATTCTTCACATAACCTCACCGATAGAGAAGGCTGCGAAAAAATACGCTCACGGGATAGGAAGCTCGATGAAGCTGCTCTCCTACATAAACGACACCATAGGCTCGCTTGAGGGGAACCAGGAAGCCATGAAGGATTTTATTGTTCATGCCGAATCACTCAGAAAGGAGATAGAGTCTGAAAGGATATCCGTAAAGAACAGGGCAGAGGCAATTCAGGCTCTTGAACTGATAATAAGAGGCAATGTTGGTGCATTGATAGAGGAGATAAATATACTTAAATCCAAGGCGGAACCTATAATGCGCGAAATAGAGTCAATAAAAAAGGAGATTGATGATATAGCCAGGGAGAGCGAACATAAAAGAGTGAAGATAAAGGAATCTGAGGAGCTTGAACGAAAAATTGCTGAGCTTTCTAGAGCTAAAGAGCTCTCAAAACGGAAGGTCGAAGAGCTCTTCCTGCGCAATTACAGGATGCAGGTAAGTTTGGATTGCTGAGAACTTCACTTCTTTAGGAAGCTTGCATCTATTACCAGCCAGATTATGTCTGCAACAAGGATGATTATCCCAAGCGCGAGCCAAAGTGCGATTTGGTAGCTTGTATACGTCCAGTAGAGGTCCGCCACTAGGATTATCAGCCCCATTATTATTCCTACAAGGGTTTTTGTATTTCTTGCCATATTCTCACTTAAATATCAATTCACTTCTTTCTTAGAAGTACTGCCGCAGCTATAGCTATTATGATTATTACGATTATTACACCGGCTATTATTGCGGTTGCATTGCCAGATCCGCTTGATGAAGAGGAGGGGGTTGATGCGTTTGCAGGGGTTGTTGATGATGCAGATGTAGATGGGGAGGATGTAGAAGGGGCTGTTGTTGGAGCAGTAGTTGGTGCCGGTGCTGTGGTAGTGGCTTTTCCGGTTACTGTTAATGCCAGCGTTGCTGGGCTGCTTGAAGGATCGTCGCCAGTTGCAGAAAATATAATATTATAAGTTCCTGGAGCTGTGCTTGAATTTACAGTTATGGCTGCAGTTCCTGAATACGCTGGATCGCCGTATGTTTTGCTGAGAACAATGCTTATTCCTGCGGAGGTGAGATTGCTAAGGTTTGCCACAGATAGAGTTGTGCCCCACGTAGACCCGCTTGCCAGGTTTACGGTATAAGAGATGCTTCCAGAAGAGCCCTGTGCTATGCTTGTACTGGAATTGCTTAACGATATAGAAGAGGTACCATAGCCGTATTGGGCAACCGCAACTCCGGATGCCATAACCGATGCGAGCACTGCAATAAGCCCAAAAAGTCCAATTAAATTTTTATATCCCATTTCAGCACCACATACTAAACGCACCAAATTTATTTAATAGTTTAGCTTCATTAGCCGAACATGCTTAAGTTAACTCCAATCCAACCATACCATTCCTAGAGTGATTATCACCATACCTGGAACAAAGCCTATGACAGAGCTTGGCTGCACTATTATTGCGTAAGCCATAACAGGAATCAACTGCAGGTCGCTGAGTATGTAGCCTGTAGCAACCGTGCCTTCTCTGAATTTCCCCAGCATTTTCATCATTATGGATTCTATGAAAAAAGCAACAAAGAGGAAGGCTCCGACAAAAACAGCAAGGCCAAAGTATTGCGCAGTTAGTGCTGGTAGCTGAATTGTATTATAGAATACAAGGAAGAGTATTAGAAAGAGGACGGCCTCTGTAGCCTGCGTATAGAATATTATAGCAGGCTTGCTTTCTATTTTCTTGGTTGAGAGGTAATAGAAATATGTTGCAATGCCGAAGAACGCCGCCATGGCTGTGCCGTAGACTATGAGAGGCACGTTAACCACAATTGTGGCATTTTGCAGTTTTGCGGATTCTATTAT
>JAJZJM010000002.1 GCA_021810105.1 Microcaldota archaeon
CCTATTCAATCTTGCCTTCTGTTCCTTTGAAGGATACGCCCTGTATTTGTATGTCTTTTTCAAGATGGCCATATCCTTTTCACCATTAAATCTTATATGTGTTGCGGTTCGCTTTCATCCCACGATTGAAATCATGGGTTTTCCCGCTCACATTTATAAACAAAATGTAAATAATAATCAATGCTCTGTCTTTTTTTTATGCAAGCAAAACATATCTGCAGCAGCAGGTCCTTACTTTATTATTTCATCTATGCGCCTGTCAAGCCTTTTGGCGTCTTTCATTGTTATAGTATAGTTCTTTTCAGCTTTTGGCATCTCTGCCAGCTTTATGAAAAACCATCCCTCCCCGTTCATCCTCCATGCTATGAAAGTATCCATTTTTGTATTTGTCATCCAAGTAGATAGAGACACGTACTTCTCCGGGTCTATTGATATGCTTGTGCTGTTCCATGCCTTGCACTCGAAGGCAAGCCCCTTGCCATCCTTTATTGCGATTATGTCAGGACTTATCGAATTCACTCCGCTACCTGCAGCCCTCACTACAGAGTAGCCTTTAGCGTAGAGCAATGATAGGAGTTCCCTTTCGCTTCTGGCGCCTTTTGTGTATCTGGTCAATACACCACACTTATAATCTTCCATAAAGATATTTAATAGACAAGGTAGCTACGGGCGAAGCCTTGACTGTCTGTTGTTCATCCTAAACCTTGCAGATTCTACAGCCTCTGTTAGAAGTTCATACATCCTTTTTTCTCTAGTCCTGGATATCATAAAGTATATCTCATCCTTAGTCCCCCTGGTAACCAGTATATACACTTCGCCGTATTTGATTCTTCCCGCCCTGCCTCTCCTCTGTATGTTCCTTATCTCGTTTGGTATAGGTTCGTAAAATATTACAGCATCTACAGCAGGGATGTCCAGCCCTTCCTCTCCTATCGATGTGGCAACCAAGGTGCTGAATTCCCCTCTTCTGAAACTCTCTATAACCGCTTTCTGCCCCTCCTGAGTTACGCCGTCTTTCTTGCCTACGAATGCCTTGGCGCTTATCCCATACTGGTTAAGCAGCTCGACTATCTTTTTTATTGTGGACCTGTATTGTGCGAATATTATCACTGTCTTGCCTTTTAGCTCGTTTATTATCAGTTCTATGATCTTGAAAATTTTTGGATGCTCTATCCCGTTATCCAAAGCCTCCTTTGCTTTCTCAATAAGCTTGATTACAGTCTCATTGCCAAGTATGCTGAGCAGCGCCCTGCTCTTCATCTCCCTCTGTTTCAGGGAATCCATGTAGCTATAGAAGGAATAGAATCCCTCTGTGCTGAGAAGATCATACGCATGCGAAAGGTTGAGAAGGTATACATAATTGTACATCGCCATGTATTTGTAGTTTGAAGATTGCAGCTTACTTATGCTGTCTCCTATCTGGAGGATTCTGCCTTTAGGCACATTATCGTATGAGCTGAACTGACTAAGCCCGTGCTTGTGCAACTTTGAAAGGTGCTCGTCTATCAGAGCTTTTAATGAAGAGAGCATCTCTGTCATGAGCTCGTCTTTCTGCACGTATATCGCATTTGTTGACTTGTCCATTACATACTGTGCCACATCGTAATCCGTAGACGTCCTCATCTCTATGTTGTCTATTCCAAGCCCAGATATCAGTGCATTTATCCTTTTCTTATTGCTGCCTGGCGATGCTGTAAGTCCTATAAGCTGGACACTGTGCAGGTTGCATTCATCTGCAATGTATGTGTATGCATATCTTCCTACCGCCCTATGGCACTCATCAAACACAACAAGACCGAAGTCATCTATCTTCATCCTTCCCATTCTGAGGTCATTCGACAGTGTCTGGGGGGTTGCAATTATTACTTTAGAATCAGCCTCCATTGCAGAGCGCATCTTGATTCCGACACCTCCGGTGAGCAATAGTATCTTATCTTTTTCTATGTTAAGGAGCCTGCACAGGGACTGATAATGCTGTTCGCTTAGAGGCTTTGTGGGAGCCAGCAGTATTGCTTTCTTGCCTTTGGAAAGGGTTTCTGCGATAGCTATGACAGCTATCAGAGTCTTGCCAAGACCCGTAGGCAGCACAACAAGGCTATTATGCCCATTCAGTATACTTTTGGCTATATTTATCTGATACGCCCTCGGCTCAATGCCATTTAGATTCAGCAATTTAGCTGCGCCTCCGAGTTCCTCCCAAGCTTCCATAGAATGAGTTTGAATTGAATCTTTATAGAGTTTCTGCAACAATAATAATTTATATACCAATAATTAATACTCTCTTGCGCCGCAATAGCTCAGTGGGAGAGCGTCCGGCTGAAGACCGGAATGTCGCAGGTTCAAATCCTGCTTGCGGCAATTATTTATGCCTGATAGTATTAGGAGTATAGGAATTGCATATCGGACGATTTTAGAAAAGAAACTTACTTTAAGCATGGCCCTCTACGATAGGTATTGCTAAGAAACTGGATTATTTAAAGCTCGTTCAAGTAAAATGTTTTAAAGCCTCAGCGAATAGCGCCCTATAATCTTTTTTATTATTGCCGATTCTATTCAGAGTTTTTGCAAGTTCATCTTGTTCTTCTTCAAACTTATCTCCCGTTGCACCGATTCCAGTATAAACGGGATAAGATTCCTCCTTCCAGCGTTTTGCTATGATATAGTACTGTGCTGCCTTATTTATGAGATTAAGCTCTGTATTTTTTAAAGAATTCATATCCAGAGGCAGAGATGTTGCCTCACTACCAATGGATTTCAGTAAGCCGGAAAAGCTTATCCCATACTTCCCGATAATTGGCTCTAGGATATTGTAAAGCGTCCGTATGCAATATCCCTCGCATAGTATCGTATTAACTAACAGGTAAGCAAGATTAGCCCTACGATAATGCAGAAATTTTTTGAGGTAATCGGCATATGTTGTAGGATCCTTTAAGTTTTTAGCCTTACTAATCTC
The DNA here is from genome assembly GCA_021810105.1 of Microcaldota archaeon. Classification (GTDB taxonomy): domain Archaea; phylum Micrarchaeota; class Micrarchaeia; order Micrarchaeales; family Micrarchaeaceae; genus JAJZAB01. Next base: position 2,954 of record JAJZJM010000002.1, read on the forward strand.
ACCACTAGCATATTGTTTTATTTTATCCATTGTATAAGCTAGGATCTTAGGGGAGAATTCCTGAACTGACTTTATAGATTCAGAATAAAGTATTTTCAATCCCTTATCCTTAAAATAGATCGGCAAGCCCTCAATTATGTAAGATTTAATCATGTTACCACGCACAATTTTATTAAAATCTAGATGGGAGTTTTTAGCATATAGCTCAACTTCGGACTTTGTTATTTTGTCGCTCGTATAATAGGTTATTATATTGTCAAATATCTCATAATAGAAAGATTTGGATGCCAGGACTGCATGCTTTGCCGCGTCTATGCAATATAGAGATGATGGGTCTAGCGCATCATTTGCCTTATTTAATCGGCTTATCTGCTTGTTTGTCTGCTTGTGGCTTACCTTCTTATCAACAAGGTAGACTATTCCTGATGTTCCATCGAGTACTACATTAGCGCTATCTCCTATAAGCCGCATGGCATTTTTTATGCCAACAACACATGGTAAGTCTAGTTCTCTCGACACTATGGCCGCATGCGAGAGTATCCCACCTTCTTCGGTTATTAATCCCTTTGCCTTGCGCATAAGTGGAAGATAATCGGTGTCTGTATATTTTAACACTAAAATTGAACCCGCTTTTACTTTATCTTCTGGACTCTTGATTGTTAGTGTCTTTCCTTTGGCAATTCCTCCAGAGGCTGGATAACCTCTTAGTATCTTACCGCCAAAGTTAGCACTTAATATGACCAGCTTTTGTTTTGTTGTTATCGCCCTGCTCTGAAGTATATACAAGCTCTTGCGCCTTATTGTCCATTCTATATCCTGTGGACGTTTATAGATAGATTCAATTTGCAATCCGATTTTCACCAATTCTTTTAATTGATTAACCGTAAACAAATTTCCTATTTTCTTCTTATTAACAATGAACTTTGTGCCTTTATCTGATAGTACTTGAGCACGACGCTGTATTTTGTGTTCCTTATGTACGATCTCGTTTGTTAACGGATTGACTTCAAATCTGCTTGGGGTGATTTTCCCAGATACTAATGCATCATTAAGTCCTACAGCCACTTCAACTAGGAATAGATTATTGTTAATCGGATCTTTTGTAAATGCTACTCCTGAAACATCGCCAGCAATCATCTCTTGGATGACAATTGCCATTCTTACTTTTTGTTTCTGCAATTTTAGATTATTTAAATATTCAACGACTTTATCACTAAACATGGAGTTATAAATTTCTCTGATACATTTTATAATGTCGTCTATGGATTTTATATTTATAAAACTTTTAAATAGACCTGCAAAACTTGCAGTATTTGAATCTTCTATAGTTGCTGAACTTCGAACTACCAGACTTTTACCGTATAAACCTTTCCTTTCTAAAGCATCAACTATGCCCTTGTTTATAGGCTTTGGCACATACGCATTGGCAAGACAGTCCTGAACTCTTGTCCGAATGGTTTTATTCTTGTAATCTTCAAACAGGCCTATATTTTTCAATCCATTCAAAGACAGATAGTTATCAAAGCCCTCTACGGTAAGTATTATCCCATCGGGTACATTAAATCCTGCTTTGACTAGATTAACTATTGATCCGCCCTTCCCTCCAAGATAATTGACACTGTTATACCCTAAACTTTCTACATCTTCCTTGCTTTTTATATCAATTATTAGTTTTTTTCTGTATCCCATAGGCAACTCCGAATATATGTCTACCTATCTCCTTATATTTGATCTTGTAAAGCCTATAAAATTTATAACTTGAACCAATAGTGTGGTCGCAAGATCTACAGTCATGTTGTTTATATCATACGCGGTTACTTCCATCAAGTCGACACCAATATTTATGTGTTTAGAAAGCTGATCTATTAGATAAAGTATGTCTCTCGATGAAAGGCCTCCATAAGCTGGTTCACTTACTCATGGTTCAAAGGTAGGGTCTATGCAATCAATGTCTATTGATAGATATACATTACCTGTCAGGTTATCACTTACTCTTCTGCACATATTTTTCATTCCCTCTTCGATTATTTCTGCAGGAGTTACCAGATTTATACCTATTTCATCTACAATTGCAACTTCTTCTTGGTCCCAGGCTCTTACACCTATTATGTAACTTGATTTCATGTCAATATTGGTTAGTTTTGACGCATCGTATATAACCGAGCCATAATAATGTGGCAGCGTGGGCACTGCATCCGGATGCGCATCCAAGTATACCAAGCTAAATTTAGACTGACCCTCATCTACCGCTTTCAATGATTCAAAAGTAACTGAATGATCGAAGCTAACCATTAGGCATTTTTCCTTCGCGCAGTATATCTGATATTGTGTGCTGGACTTTTAATTTTGGAATGTTTCCAATATCACAGAGTTTAGGATTAAAGCTACCCCTGATTGATGGATACAATAACTCGTTTCCCGCGGAAAACCTTTAATATCACCATTGATGCATATTCCAGCATGCAAGAAAAAAGCGTATCGCATGATACCGTCTGGGATAGATTATGGCGGGAGGGGAATGTCGATGCTGCAGAATATCCGCTTCGTCTTATCAATATTGATGAATTAGCTGGAAAAAAAGTTCTAGAGGTAGGTTGCGGTGCTTTGGAATGCAGCCCTTCGCGCTTCGCAAAGATGGACCTTGTTGGAGTAGACATATCTGATGTGGCTTTAAGAACGTACGAACACAGCAGCAAAATCGCCTCTTTAATCAGAGCTGATGCAAAATCCCTTCCTTTTAATGATGAATCGTTTGATTTTGTTATAGCGAATGAAACGCTTACCTGGCTCGGAAGAGGGGCATTTGTAGGATTAAACGAGGTCGCCAGAGTCTGCAAAAAGGGCGGCAGATGCGTATTTACTTTCAAGCATATAGAGGTTATATCTGATATGGCAAAAATGCCAGACGAGGTAATAGAGAATAGCTGGGCGATAGCCCATGTTGATAAAGAGAGAGATGCAATAGTTGTCAGTGAAAAAATTGTAAAAGAGGCAATGGATAGAATTGGGTTGATTCCTTTGAGATTTATGGTGCTTACAGAGAGCATGATATGGAAGCTCTGCGAGCCTTTCAACATGACAGCACAGTCTGCGCCGCAGGGCAAGAAGGAGGGGATCTTTGTAGACGCTGTAAAAACATAAATAGAACTGTTATAGCTTTCCTTGAAAGTTTAGCAACTATTTTTGGACGAGTATGGGCGCACTAATCGGCGAATAATGCAATGCTTCTTATCATCTATCGCTTTGCTTGTCATGTTTTTATATATAAAATTATTTTATAATTCAGTAAAATCATTCCGAAAACATATAAATATCTAAATATACTAAGCAAAAGTGAAGATGGGTGATTTCATCGGTAGAAAACCAGGAAAAATAAGCGGGGAATCCAATTTCAAAAGAGTGATTGAGGATTTCGAATGTGGACTTTGCGGGACTGTTGTTAAGGGAAAAGGGTATACTAATCATTGCCCAGAGTGCCTTTGGAGCAAGCATGTAGATGTTAATCCTGGAGATAGGGCTGACGACTGTGAAGGGCTTATGAAACCAAAATCCTCATTGTATGATAGGGGCGGCAACTTTACTATAATACACGAATGCCTTAAATGCGGAAGGACGAAAAGAGTAAAGGCAGCGGAAAATGACAATAGAGAACTTCTTTCAAAACTCCAGAAGAGCGGCCCTTTAATTATAGAATAAGAGCTTACTTCTGCCATTTCTCCTTTTGTTACCTTAGTCCAGCCTAACCTGTAAAGGTTTTTAGATTAGAATGTGCAATCCTGATGTGTGCGATAGTAGTCTAGCCTGGTAGGACATTGCCTTGCCAAGGCAGTAACCCGGGTTCAAATCCCGGCTATCGCACTTCACTATTTAGCCAAAATAGTTCACATCCCCTACACAAAGCTTTATACAGAGCATTCCATAACCCTATCTATGGTGGATTACTACAATACGGCGAAGAGGATACAGGTCGTATACGCCAAGGTACTGGCGCGCGAAAGCGTCGCCGCCGCCAATTTTAGACCCTGATGTGCAGGGTATAAATTATTGATTCGCGCAATAAGGTCAGATTGTATGGGAGGAAAAAGGGTCGTAATAGTGCATGGGTGGGGCGCCACACCCGATTCCGATTGGCATCCGTGGCTGAAAAGGATGCTTATCGAGAGAGGCTTTGAAGTGATTGTGCCGCAGATGCCGGATTCCGATAATCCCCACATAAACACATGGGTGCCTTACCTTGCCGAGGTCGCGGGCAGGGTCGATGAAAACACATATTTCGTGGGGCACAGCATAGGTTGCCAGGCGATAATAAGGTATGCTGCGGGGCTCCTTCCGGGTATAAAAATTGCCGGCGCAATTTTTGTTGCCGGCTGGTTCCACCTCAATCAGGATGGCATGACTGATGAGGAGAAGGAGGTGGTTGCGGAGTGGTCCTATTCTACAGTTAACCTGCCGAGGATCAGGGAGCACATCTCGAAATCTGTGGCGCTGTTTTCCGATAATGACCCATATGTGCCGATATCCGAAGCCGACATTTTTGAGAGGGAGCTTGGATCGAAAATAATAGTGCATCCCAAAAGGGGCCACTTTACATCCGAGGACGGAGTGCTTGAATTGCATGCCGCGCTGAATGAGATATTGAAAATGGCCAAATAGGTGCTTGGCGCACATCAGAAAACCTTTTTATTACTTTAGCGCATAAATAGATCTAGGCAAACGGACTTTTCCTGTTTTGCAAGGTAATGCTATGAAAATAGTTTATTCGGACCCAAAGAGCGGAAGAAGCGCGCAGGCGGACCTGCCGAAGGACAAGGCAGGCCTCGTGCTGAACTACAAGATAGGAGATATCATAGAAGGGGATCTTATAGGGCTTGCAGGCTATAAGCTGAAGATAACAGGAGGGAGTGACAACAGCGGCTTTCCCTTGCACCCAAGCATACAAGGAAGCATAAAAACCCACATATTCAAGCGCGCAAAGCGCTCTGGGAAGTCGAAAGGTATATTCACGAGGCATATGGTGAGGGGGAATACGGTAGGGGGAGACGTAGAGCGGATCAATACAGTGATCGTTGAGTACGGATCAAAGGACCCCTCTGAGCTATTCCCAAAGGGCGAGCCAGCTCCTGGTATTTCAATGCAAGGACGGCAAAAGGATAAAAGGCTTCCTGACTATGCTCTTGCAGGCCCGTTCTGAAAAACTTGCCCTTTAATTTGCGTTAGGTTGCACGATCATGTGCGGACTTGAAACAGCATTAGCTTAAAGAGCAAAATACAAATAAACGCAAAAGAAGGCGTATTGCATTGTATTTAATTGTATATTGTTAATAAGGTGATTAATTAACAGGCGCCCCTCTTGGGGCTTTTACATTATGTCTAGCTCTTTCTGGAGTACTGGTAGTCCCAACTCCGACACCTTCATGATGTTTTTCGCCACCTCACCTATAAGATAATATTCTAAGCTTGTGACGCCTTTTGTTTTTGCAGCAGACTTAATTATAAGATCCTTTGTCTTTACGCATTTCTCTATTGCGTTATGATCTCCGACCAAGCCTTCGAAGCACAGCTGGAGATCCCCCTTAAGCTGGTCGAAAATTGGGCGGTTCTTGGATGCGCCTGCCTGTTTCGAAAGAAGGTAAAGCTGGTCTGAAACAGTCTCAAGTAGCTGGAATATCTTGAAGTTCTTTGTTGCGTCCCTACCCTGTGTGATGTTTATGTAACGTATGCCCAGCGAGAAGAACCTGTTTACCAGCCCTTCGAGTTTGCCTATTTCGGAGCTATCCTGCCGGCCAATCTCCTCCAGTTCCTCGGCTATCAGCGATCTTAAACGATGTAAGAGCTTGTCAGTTGAGATTTCTCTCATATCATTCAGGTCTTCGAATTCTATCACTTTGGCAGACCTGTCTGATACCTCGAAACCGGGGCAGAGCCTATCCACGAACTCCTCAACAGCCTCGAACTGCTTTGTTGCTCCTCCTTCTCTTGAATAGACCTTAAGTCTCTTTACACCCTGCCTGTAGAATATTACCACCCATCTCCCTAGGGCTTCGGCATCCACGCTCTTGCCGATAAGTACCTCTGATTCGGAAGGACCAATCGCGTTAGCCGATATCACAACGTTGCCGTATTCGTCCTCATGCACGTCCACTTGCGCCTTGCCATCCAGTTTGTTCTTATCTACCCAAGGTTTTGGCACGACTATGGCCCAGCTCCCCGCGCCGAACTTGAATATCCGCTTCTGCATGATGCATATAGTATATACAAGATATATATACTATATGCGATTTCCATATATACTAGATTACACATTATATTATTAGTGATTGAATGGCACAAAAAACAAAAGCAATAGATGAACGTTATCCAGAGATATCGGACACTGAGCTGAAGATAAGATATGAAATAATAAAACCGGTGGTGAAGGGAAGCAATATCGAGGAGCGCAAGCTCAACTCATTCATAACAAGGTGGGCAACAGAGCAAGGCCTTAGCAAAGAGGAAAAGAGAAGATTAAGGAGAGATGCCAACTCTACATTGTTCTGGATAAAAGACGTAGACCCGAAGAAGATAGCGTTCAACTGGGACCCGACACCTATCGGCGTAGCCACCAGTCTGCAACCGGTTTCTAGCCAGATCACGTACCACACCTATGGTTATCATGGTTTCTTCAAGGCAGGGGTGGGCGAAGTGCTTGCACAGATAAACGATGAAGATTTGGATAGGGCACGCGCATTCAGCATCGAGCCTAAATCCATGAAGGCATACGAGAACCTTACAGAGGACTATAAGTACCTGATGGGTAAAGTGACATTCTATGTAAAGAGCGACGGTGGCGCAAGGAGGCTGTTGCGTGGCAAGGGCACAAATGAATAGAAGAATATGCTGAAGGGAGTTATGCGAAACCATCCGCTTTGTAAGTGTGGCTGTGGTAGATAGCCCGCATAACCTTATTGAGCTGTCGCTCTCAAATGCGGTTTGATTACATTAACAGCGCAAATATAGTGGCGATAGAGAGGACTGGGGCTTTCTGCGGACTATTGCCGACTTACGATCCATACGTTTAGAATAACTCTAAGCACCATGCGGTTAACATACTGGGATAGAAGATTAACTTTAGAGCATGCTTACAAAGTATCCTTAGAGAGCCGGTTCTACAAGGGAGGTACAAAGAAGTAAAGACTTTCCTAACATAAAAGATTAATCGTGATTGAGATGTACAGATATGAAAGGGGAGCGAGGGGCGGAGCCCCGAGAACGCCCGAGCCACATCAGGTTTACGAGGAGAACATGTATAAAGAACGTCTGCTGTATTATTTAATTTATACTAAAAATTTAATTTGAACCAAAAGAGACAGTCAGAAACTAAAGCCTATGCGGCTGTCGGCTCCCATTAACCTCCTCATGCAAATTGCAGTAAACGGGAAAGCGGACTCCGTATAATGGCGAAATGGGTTTATAATGTTTGTTCCGGAAGGGACATAGTGGTGCTGAAAGCTCAACTTCCGTATAAGTGATGTTACCTCATTGTGCGTGGTCTATAACATACTGGTGGAAATCAATTCTCCTCTAATAAAAACAAAAAATATAGTATCATTCCAGAATTTTGAGTGGTTTAAATCTACCGAAGGCCTACAACCTCCTGACATGTAGGTATTGGCTTTATCCCTAGTATTAAACCACGAATTTGAGCCGATTAGCCGCCTCCACTTGTATAGAATTTTAGCAGCCACTTTGAGGTTTTATAGAAGATGATGAAGAGCACAACTGAGAGCACCAGTATGGCCAAAAAATAGACATAATTTATCTTCAAGAACAGCATTTCTGCTGGGTAAAACGACGCTAGACCGATTGGAAATCCTACCGTAAGCAGCAGCGTTCCTGCAAGCCCGTATATAGCCAAAGGATACTGCGACGCACTTGTAGTGATGGCGGTTATCCACTGCAGGTAATTCCCACTCCTGAAAAGGACATATGAAACGAGCGATATCATCACCAGAAACATCACCACTGCAGCGGCTCCGAATCCGAATAGCAATATAGAAGAAACGATTGATAACGCATTAACCGCAGTGTTGCTTAGCGCATATGCGAGCAACCCGATGCCGCTGATTATCCCCCCGATGTTATATGGCGTCCCATAACGCGCAAAAATCGATATAATTGGGTCATACGGCTTGGTGAGCGCCTGGTCAAACCCCCCATTCCTTAGAGCCCTTACAAACGTTTGCGGACCTATCATGAAGTTTATGATACTATAGACCATGTTCGCCATTCCAACCAGGGCAAGCATCTGGAAGTAACTCCACCCTGGCAACCCGCCGGAGATGCTGTAGATTACGCTTATGCTTATGAGGCCGCTCAAGGTCGAAAAAGTGCTTACCACCATCCACACAAAAGCCTGAGTCCTGTAGACTAGGAATGAAAGCCAGTTGTATTTCAACGACAACAGGAAGAATCTCAAATTCTTTGTAACATCTTCAAACATTCAAACACCTACTGCATTGAGCTTCTTACTGATCTTCGTCCACTCAAACCATGCTATCAATGCCAGTATGACTATCCAAACCAATCCGACAACTATGCTTTGAATTGCAATGCTGCTGGGAATCATCCCAAGTATCGTAGCTGCTGGCACGTATGCTGTTATGGGTATCGGCGTAAGCAGTAGTGCATTCGTAACTGCATGAGGGAAGAATGCAAGTGGCGCTATTCCTCCTCCCGCGATGGCGAATATCCAGCTCACTGCGCTGTAAACCCCCCACACATTGGTTAAGTATGCAGAGAGCCCGCCGAAGATGAATCCTATGAGGTTGAATATAGAAACTCCTACCAAAATGGCTGCAATGAAGAGCAGCACCGTCACTATGCTTGGTGCAAAGTTGCCCAACAGCACGACAAGGACAATTATTGGTACTGTTCCAAAACAGAATAGTATCACCATGTCCGGCGCGATTCCCATAATCAATTGGCTTACATAGCTCATCGGCCTTATGAGTGATGTTGCGATATTTCCATATTGAAGGTCGTTCTGCATATTGCTCACAAGGCTGGACATTTCCACCAGGTCCACTGCTCCAATCACCAAGAAGTACGCTATGGTGGTTATCAGTGCAACGCCGTTAATCGCTGTGCTGCTAGAGAAGTAATACACTGCACTCCATACGAGTATGAAGACAAGAGAAGAAACAAGGGTCAGCACAGTGCTGAGCGCCATGTCTGCCCTGTAAACCGTCGTATTCTTGAAGTTTATCTTCAGCAGGGAGCCATAGGGCTTAAGCCATTCATTCATATTCCTACACCTTGCCCCTATTGCTACTGTCTAGGCTCCTGTACATCTGGCTTAGCAGGAAGGTCAGGTCTGGCTCGGCAATCTTGTAATTTACGATTTTTTTGTCGTGCAACATACTGATGAACCACCCCTGCTTGATGACCGATGGGTTGACCTTGACCTTTACATAGGTGTCTTCCTTTCTCAGCACCTTTCCAAAGCGCAGATACTTTGGCTCAACCTTCCCGGCGAAGTAGAGCTCGACGGTGACGGTCTTCTTGAAAAGGCCGCTCATACTCTGCTGCGTTCCATCGAACATCTTCTTTCCCTTGTCAAGAAGTATTATCCTGTCAACGTTCGCTATGTCCTCAACGACGTGGGTCGTTATGATGTAGGTGGTGCATAGCTCCTTCCTTGCCGAGAGGATCGCATTCGATATCGCAACCCGGGATGGAAGGTCCACTCCTATCGTTGGCTCGTCCATAAAAACTATTTTGGGGGAGTGTATATTGGCGGCAACGAACTCGCATTTCATGCGCTCTCCGAGCGAAAGCTGCCTCGTTTGGCGCGTATGAATCTTTTTTAGGTCCAGTAGGTCAATGAAGTATTTTAGCCGCTTCTCAAACTGCTTGTCAGGGATGTTGTACATACCCTTGATGTAGTTGAACGTGTCGATTGGGGGCAAGTCCCACCAGAGCTGCGGGTGAGTAGACCCGAATACAATGCCTACCTGTTGCACTAATTTTATCCTGTCCTTGGTCGGATCCAGACCCAAAACCCTTATTTTTCCCTCTTCTGGGTGCAATATCCCAATTAGCATCTTAAGCAGAGTTGACTTGCCGCTGCCATTTCTTCCAAGCATTGCAACAACCTCACCCTGCTTAACGCTAAAGCTGACCTTGTCCAGCGCGGTTACGACCGTCTTTTCCCTGTTGAAGAGAGACTTTGCCGCTCCGCCCTTACTTTTGTAGGTCTTGAAGCGCTTGACTACATTATCAACTACTATGACGTCTTCCATAACGACACTCAAACATAACTGATCTGACGGGATTTTTATAACTTCTGATTGAACGTTTGCAAAAGTTTATTTGAATCCCCAATATCAGGATCCGATGCCAGGCGCGCTGTCCAAATTGCGTCAATGACAAGCACCTTGAAAGCCAGTTTTGCATTTGGTATTTAGATACTTATTACTTTAGGATTTTAAAGACTTATTACGAACCTACAGCCACGAAGGAATGATGGCTAACACTTGCGCTTGGCATCATTAATATGCAGCCGCTTTGATGCCTATACTTTACCATATTTTAACTCAATCAAACAAAAATAAATTTTGTAATTAAATAGTTGATTTAAATATTTTCATGCTGTATGTCCTTTTTCAAGTTCGTTAATAGTCTAACTCAAATGCGTCATTTAATAAACTAGTTCCTAAATTATTCAGGATAGTTTTATGGCAGCAAAAAGCAGGACTGTGCACGCTTCAGAACGCGGAACAGTCCAGATCGGAATAAACATGATGGTAGTTTCAACTCCGTCTACTTACATAACATCGAAAGGCCTGTCTGAAGTTACTGGAGAGGAGATAAGCAAGATAGAGCATTTTGGAGTTCATAAACAGAGGCTCCCTACGCTCTCTCAAAGCAACGTGACAATGGTAGCCGATGCCATATACCTGTTCATAAAGAGAGTGTCTGCTTGGCCTGACATGGAGAAAAAATTCTTTAAAGAGCTTCCAAAAGCCATATATTTTGGAACAGAAAGCAATGACGATTATAGCAGGCCTGAGGCAGCGCCTGCACTCGGAATGACAATATCAAGACTTTTGAATGAAGACGCTGAAAAATACAAAAGATATGCAAACGCATTGAAAAACATAGAGATAAAGCAGGTGACATTTGCATGCGCAGGAGGCGGGCTTAGCATATCTGATGCCGTAGATTCTGTATATACAGCAGCTTCGTTCGGGCGTAATGAATCCGCGATTGTCATAACTGCAGACACTGCCGTTTACAACCCAAGAAGAGCGAGAAATGCAGAAAAGACTCAGGGATCTGCAGCCGCCTTGATGTGGATTACTAAAAACCCAGAACTTGTAGATATAAAATATAGTAGAGGTTATGGCAGGTTCAGCATGCCTCTCTCAGATTTCACTAAATTCGGCAACTGCACCCCAATAGTTCATGGCGAAGCTTCGAACATAGGATACGTTTATGCTGTAGCAAAAGCTGTAGAGGACCTTGAAGCCGCGTATTCTGCAAGAGCGCCCATGGGCCAATCTATACTAGAAAGCAGGATAGTACCGAAGCAGATAGGAGAAATGATTTCTGGGATTATGCATTCTGTTCTGAAAAAGATAAATGAGAAATATGAAGGCTTGTCTTTTGCAGACTTATACGCATTCATAAGCCATGTGCCGTATCCAAAGCAGGCCAAAGAGGGTGCAGGTTACCTTTTTGTGCATTACCTGAAGAGATTTAACCCGAAACTTTACGATCAGATGCAGAAAAGGCAGGATGTTGGAAAAGATCCGCTTGCTGGAAAAAGGCTTACAGACCTTATAACTGAAAAACTCTCTTCATTCGGTGGTGATGCTGAGAATGGAGTTATATCTTATTTGGAGAGCGACAAAGATATAAAAGAGGAACTTAAATGGATCAAAAAAGTAATGAAACAGCCAGAATTTGGAGCATTTCTGAATAAACTGCATATTGATGATGCATTAGACCTTCCTTCCAAAATCGGCAATTCCTATACCACATCACTGCCAGTAGCATTGGCCAGCCTGCTTAGAAAAGTAAGCGATCAGCACCACTTTGGAGAGCATATGATAAGCAGGCCTGCGGTTCTTGTTTTCTATGGAAGCGGCCTTGTTGCAAAGGCATTCGTTGTCGAAATAAAAGCCACCCAGAAATCCAGAGAGCACATAATTATATCTACAGAGTCAGAATCGGGCGGAATCGAGCTTCTTCCAGCAGCATATACATACCTGCACTCGCAGCTGATATTGGGAGATGCTTTTAGAACAATAACCACAAACGACCTTACAGAGCAGAATAGAGATTTGCTCGGAGGCAAGCTCCCGAAAGGGTTTAACCTTGTAAGAAGGCATTCCGATGGCACATGGGAGAGCGTATTCGTCAATGGGGCAGGGGTTCCTGAGCCAATTAGGCCGAGATTCTAATTTGTCATTTCATTATTGCGGGCTTTCGCCCAGAAAGTTTGAATAGAGACCAATGCCTGCATAGGAGACATTGCATATACCTGTAGTTCCAGGTCTTTATTGTATTTATCGGGACACCGACTATGTAAGAATAAGTAAATTCTTTTTTGCATTTTGGGCATTTGAGCTTTACTTTTGGCATTCAAGCCTCGCTCTTTTTTGTCCTTCCAAGAGGCTTCTTTATCTTGAGGTCAGGGAAGATTTTAGTCATTGCCTCCTGAGTTATATATGGATACATACCCATACTCTTCAGTATCTTTCCAAGAAGGCACGCCTCTGCAAGTTTGGCAATCTCCTTTTTGTCTCCGCAAGAGTCAGAGATGGCATCCTTTACCTCCTTTGTACCAAGGTTTGCAATAACCTCAGAGAGGGCTTGGTATCCCTTTTTCTTTCCCTCTGTGATTTTCGCTGCAAGAGCATCAAGCTTTTGCACATCTATTCCAAGAAAACTCGGGGATTTGCTGTCTATCACGCCGCTTATTCCAGCCATATGGAAACTTATCTCCTCTGGCTTGGTATCAGGCCATACCGCAAGCCTTCTTATTGATATCCATTCCTTGTATTTCGCCATAAAGTCTATGTAGTCTCCTTCCTCTTCCATGCTTTCACTGCGTTGAGAGTATGTAATATCCTGATGCTTTCTCTCTTGCTACCCTTTTAATCACGCCTTTCTGCACAAGGGTCACAAGATTGTTATTAACCATGCCTTTTGGCCTGTTGCACTTCTTAGCTATGTCGTCCGCTGTTTTGATTACGCTGTCTTTTGTAGCACCAAGCTCCTGCATGGCTTTTACTATCATTTCTTCCATTGGCGTTAACTCTGCCATAGTTTCACCTAATCATCATTTCTTTACCTTTATGTCCTTCCTCTTTGGTCTAAGATACGGGCATCCGCACTTTCTGCATTTGGTTGCGCCAACCTTGTTGCGCGCCTTGCACCTCTTGCATATCATTATTTTTGAAAGCTCTGCATCAGCTATCGGAAATTTTCCCATATGAACACTGCTCTGGTAACTAGCCTTTAAAGAGACAAAGTCAATAGATTAGTGGTATCAACCTATTTAAATCTTACTAAATCTGGGCGTATGCAATTTCATGACTGAAGGTTTACTTTTGCCGTTATCTTGCCGGATACGTAATGCGGCAACGATGTATCCTCATCTATATACTCTATGCTTAGCAAGCCAGTATATGAGCTTCCTATTTTTCCTCTGAATTGCGACCCTCCGGAATAGCATTGAATGGTTATAGTAGCGTTTCCAGCTATATTGGCATGCAGGTTCAGGTTAGTATCTGTAAGAGTTGTAGGATTTGTAGCATTGCACCCAGCTCCCAGTATCAGAATTGAAGATGAGGTGTCCTGCACAATGCTCAATGTTATGACTCCGTTTGTTGCCATGCTGGAGATTCCGCAGGTGAAATCACCCTGCATTATACATGAATTGCCTATGAATGCGCCAGGCTTTGTTACCCCAAGAGCAACGAATACTGCAAGCGCTATTGCAACTATAAGGATTGCCCAGCCGTAAGTTATAAGATACTGGATGGCGCTCTGGGACTTTAATATCATAATAGATTTAAACTAGAGAATAAATATAAGCCTTTGTTGGGAATGTGTATCGGTTTTATGGCAGATTCATTCAATGTAACCCCTTGGAATGTTGATGGCAAAGTGAATTATGAGATACTTGAAAGGAACTTTGGAATAAAACCATTGAACCAGGACCTGCTAAAGCGAATACAGAAGCATACTGGAACGCTGCACCCTTTCATTAGAAGAGAGATATACTTTGGGCACAGGGAACTGGACTGGCTCCTTGACATGTATGAAAAAGGGGAAAAGTTTTGCCTGTATACGGGAATAGCCCCTTCAAACAAAATGACGATAGGGCATCTTCTGCCTTTCATGATGACGCTTTGGCTGCAGCAGAAATTCGATGCCGAGGTATTGATACAGATACCTGATGAGGAGAAATACCTTGCTGGAAGGAGGAAGGGGGCGGAATTGGATGAATTTCACGATCTGGCAAAAGAGGCAGCACTTGACATAGCCGCCCTTGGGTTTGACCCTAAGAAAACAAGGATATTCCTTGATACAGAATATTCTAAGACTCTTTACAAGCAGGCAGTAAGAGTGGCGCGAAGGATAACGTTCTCTACAATAAAGGATGCTTTTGGCATGGGGAACGATACCAATATAGGAATGATATTTTACACAAGCATGCAGGCTGTGCCTTCGTTCCTAAAGTCTGTAGAGGAAGGGAAAAAGGTTCCTTGCCTTATACCTTTGGGAGTTGACCAGGATGTACATTTCAGGGTTGCTAGAGACGTAATAGAAAAGCTTGGATATTACAAACCAGCAATAATACACGGCAAATTCCTGCCCGGCCTAAGCGGGGACTCTAAGATGTCTGCAAGCAAAGAAAACGATGCCGTATACCTTGATGATAATGAAGAAACTGTCAGGAAAAAGATAAACAAGGCCCTTACCGGGCAGCAATCCACTGCAGAACTGCAGAGGGAGAAGGGGGGAGATCCTGACAAATGCATGGTCTGCCAATACTACAAGTTCCTATTCGAGCCTGACGACGCAAAGCTGGAGCAGATATTCGAGGCTGAAAGAAAAGGAACAATTCTCGCAGGAGAGCATAAGCAAGACCTTGCAAAACGAGTAAACCTGTTTTTGGAACAGCACAGGAAAAAGAGAAATGCGGTGAATGAGAGAATTGACGAGTTCATGGAAAGGGATTGAGCTTGATGGATCCTAAAGAACAGATAGATGGGGAGGGCAATGACCAGGCTTTGGAGATAGGGCTTGGAGCGGCCAAATCCGGAAGCATTTTTTTAGGGGGAGAAATACTCACATCGATAATAACGCTGGTATTGCTGGTCTTCCTGACAAGGTATCTTGGGCCTGGGCAATTCGGTCTGTATACCATAGCGATATCTTTTGCTGGAATACTGACAGTGGCACAGACATTTGGCATAGGCACCGCATACAGAAAGGCGCTGCCAGAAGCTTCGTATAGAGATAAGGGCAAGGCTGCAGGCTTTGTTGCTGCAGGCTTTAGAATTGCATTGCCGGTAGGGCTTATTATTGCCATAATTGGCCTGTTGATAAGCGGAGTGGTGGCAAGATACGTATATAACAACCCACTTCTGACTCTAGCACTGGAGCTGGCTGCTCTATCGGAGTTTGCATCTGTTGCTTTCAACCTCCTCCTCGGCTCACTTGTAGGGCTGGGCAAGGTGAAGGAAGCCACAATAGCAAATGTGGGATATTCGCTCGGGTACCTTGTAGCCGCAGTCTCTCTTGTAGTGCTTGGATACGGAGTGATGGGTGCGATAGCTGGTTTTGTGATAGGACTGGCTTCTGGAACTATTTTGGCTTTTGCATATCAGGCAAGGGAGCTAGGCCTTAAACTCCATCCTGCTGATAAATCCGATATAAAACGCATACGCTCGTTCTCTTTGCCGATAGTTGTAAACAATATTGCAATGCAGGGGTCTATGAATTTGGCGATATTGGTGCTTGGCGCTGTTGCGATAAGCTCTGCTGTGGGCAGCTATGGTGCAGCATACAAGCTGGCCAGGTTCATAGAGCTGAGCATAACAGCGATAACATTTATACTGCTAGGCGCATATTCGATGACGCTATCAAAAGAGTCCACTTCGCAGAAGATAAACTCGATATACAACGGCAGCATCTATTACACATGCCTCTTCCTGCTTCCAGTAGTAGCATACGGCATTGTAGAGGCGGCTCCGCTTACCAACCTTCTGTTCTCTTCAAGATACGTTACCGCACCGCTGCTCTTCTCTGTGATGATTGCGGGTATGGCGGTTCAGATAATAGGAATATACGCCGGTACTCTTATGATAGGAAGCGGAAACACCCTAAAATTCATGAAGTACCAGCTGATAACAATAGCCATGCAGATAGGACTTGTATTTGTACTAACGCCGATATATAAAGTGGCGGGAGCTGTTGTTGCGCTTTTCGTTGTAAGCCCCATATTGCTGGACATTATATACATACACGCATTGAAGAAGCAGTTCGGGATCAGGCACAGGTTCAGACCTTTGGCTGCAATACTGGCTGCATCAGTGTCAGGGGGCATTGTTCTGTACATAGCGACGTTTGCATCCCATACTGGGCTTCTTTCGATTGTTTACAACGGAATAATAGGGCTGCTAATATTCCCAGCATTCCTCGGAATATTCGGTGCTGCGAAAAGGAGCAACCTCGAGTTCATTAGAAGTGCAGGGATGCGGCTCAAGCACTTCCATTTCATAACAGATGCTTTGGTGTCCTATACATCTTATTTCGTGAGAGAGCAAAAGTAATTTAAATTATTGATTGTGAATATACTTCGTGCCTGGGTAGCTCAATGGCAGAGCGCTTGCCTTGTATGCTTTTTGAAATCTCAAAAAGTAAAGAGAGCATGAGGTTGAGGGTTCAATTCCCTCTCCAGGCTTATGCTTGCTAGTTAAAGCCCATCTGAAATTACGCAGCGATACTTATCAAGTTTTGGGGCAGAAAGTTAGACGAGTATTTCGAATCCATACTCAATCTGCCGTGCGATGTGGGACGGCATGATCCCGTATTGAGAATGGAGGGCTTCGGAGTCTTTAATGCAAATATCGACAAGAATTTCATAAAGGTTGCCAGGCAACACTATCCTGCTTTCAAAAAATAACTCTTTGATCGCCGATATGAGAGAACTCATGTGACATCCTCCCACCACTGAAGGTGGTGGGCTTCCAATGGTGGCTTTTTGATTGGTCATCTTGAACCACCAAGTATAGTTCCTGATTCACCGACGGCTGCCTCCTATAAACAACATCGAAACGAGTCAACAAACATCACAGTTACAATGTCTGCTACTGGACGTTTCTGCAATAATCCAGCCTTCCGTGTAGATCTCCATCCGGGACTTCGGCAATAGGCAAGGTCATTATTTGTATTCCACAAGCATAGCTGTGAATCTTAGCCCTATGCTAAAATTGCTCGGGTTTTGCAGGTACATGCAGCTTTTTCCCATATTTACTGGTATAGATATGCTTCCATTTGAGAGCGCATCTGAAGAATAGTATATGGATGACTGTTGCGATACATTTTGCTCGCATTGGTAATTAACAATCATCAAGCCATTAGGCGAGTTGGACGTGTAATTTATCATAATATATCCAGAGTTCTGCGAAGTTACATTGAAATAGAACCTCGAGTAACTGGAGTTGATGTACTGCAGAGGCGTGTATGGAGGGTATGTGTAGGGCCTATAGTAGACATAGGTATTTGAAGGTTGGAAATACTGCAAGCTGTTAACGTTATATGACTGGCCGGTATAGCCAGGGTAGAGAAGAGACTGCAGGGTAATCTTCTTGCCAGAGAATATTGTCTGCGGTGTAAGGGTAACGTTCTTTGAAGTTAGTAATTTCTGGTAAGTGCTATTTAGAAGGGTTCCATACTTTGCGCTAAGTATAGAATAGTTATAATTCAGGTTGACATATTCTGCTGTAACATTTCCAAGATTTGCTTTTAAAGTGTCAATTTGCGATGCGTATATTGCCAAGGTTGCAAAATAGACAACAAATGCAACTACGAGCACAGCTGCGATTATGAGCACTATGCTTATCTCTTCTGTTTCTCTTACGGTAACCATAGCCATACCTCGAATACTCATTAACGTAAAAGCTTAAAAGATGGTGCACTCTTCATTGCTTTTCATTCATTTTGCTTTTCCAATTAGCCCCTTAAGATCATCTTCTGACAATCCCCGGCCCGCTTTTCCATCCACTCTTCCGGTAATCTTGCCTTCCTTGAATAAGACTATCGTAGGTATCACCTCTATTCCAAATCTATCCCATAGAGGGTTTTCTTCTTCGTCTATTTTTGCCTCTGCCATCCTTATTCCAAGCTTAGTATTAGCAGAATATGCGTCGAATATTGGTTTGAATTTCCTGCAGAATGGGCACCAATCAGCATAGAAGAGGACTATGGAACTTCCCCCTTTTACGAATCCATCAATATTTTTTTCGTCTAAGTCCATCAAATCCCCTTATTTCAATGCATTATCGGATTTATTTTATTTAAATCTTGCTTTTAGAAAAATCAATGCCGAAGAACTCAGCAAAGTATATTAACCTTTTTAGTGAGTATTAGAAAGGCGACGCAATGATATACCTGGATGGGTATGCAATATCATTAGACAGAAGGGAGCACTCTTCAAATATAGATTTTGTATCTCATGCCCACAGCGACCACATATCAGCTGCAAAATCCTCGAAATCAGTAATAGCTAGCACGGAAACTGCGCGCCTCCTTGAAGTTGCAAAAGGAATCAAGATAAAAATATGTTCTGAGCGAATAGATGGAATACGCCTGACAGACTCGGGGCACATGCTGGGAGCAAAACAGATAAGGATAGAACCGAATGGTGGAGGAGTAATAACATATACAGGAGACTTCATGCTGCAGCATGCGGTAACATGCAAGCCGATAGAGATCCTCGAAACAGATACATTGATAATAGATTCTACGTACTGTACCCCAGAAATTAAGTTTGATCCGAGAAAAGAGGTAGAGTCCGCAATAGAGCTTTGGGTCAGCAGAAAGCAGCCGCAGGGAATAATACTTTTCGGAGCACATAGGATGGGAAAGGCCCAAGAGCTTACGAAGCTACTTAACATGCAGGGGATTGTTCCTTTCACAACTGAAGCGATAGGAAAAATAAACTCTGTATATAATGAGAGTGGAATCGGATTGGAATACTCGTGCGCAGGAGCTGATGAAGGCGAGCCTGAATTAGGGTGGGGAGGCGCAGTGGGCATAGTTGAGACGCATAGACTTGATGAGGTTGCATCGAGAATATCCAAGGGCACTGGAAAGCGCGTTTTTAGAGCATCAGCAACAGGCTTTGCCAAGTTCTTCAGATTCAACACAGACGTTCAGTTTCCGCTCAGCGATCATGCGGACTTCAGGCAGAGCCTTGATTACATAGAGGCAGCGCATCCTAAAAAAATACTTACTTATGGATCGAACTCTGAGATATTTGCGCAGAACCTGAGCAGGGCGGGATATAATGCAGAGCCGTTCAGGAATGAGGTTATGGAAGGATACAGAGTCATAGGCCTTGAAACCGGCACCTGACATGAATTCATCTTGCAAGCCTTAACCTTCGGAGATGCCGTCCAGAAGCTCATTAAGGCGTTTATCAACCATCTTTATTCCTGGATGCTCCCTTGGAAGGTTATGGAAAGTAACTTTTGAAAATTTACGGACCAGCCCCATAACTTCTAAACTAAGTTTTCGCATGCTCTCGGATTTTATTTTGTACTTTCCGGTGAGCTGCCTGACTACCAACTCGCTGTCCGAATAGAGCTCGACCTCAGAATTGGCTGGCGCTTCAATGTTTTCAGAGACCCAAGCCAGGGCGGAGATTATTGCTTTGTATTCTGCAACATTATTTGTGCATATGCCATTGTATTCCGCCTTCTCCTTAACGAGCTTTTTTCCTGAATAGATGGAAAAGCCGGATGCACTCTTTCCGGGATTTCCTCTGGCAGCCCCATCAGTGTATATTTTTATTGCCATGCCATCACAATAATTATTAATTCTGGCAGATAAGATTAATTCTATGTGGGAATATGCATAAATACTCTCTTGATGAAGGGAGGCGCCTTGTGGGCGCGGCAAGAGCAGCCATTGAGCTGAACTTGCGCATGGAGCGCCTTGACAAGCAGATGATATATAAGGAGGTCTCGGACCTTTCGTATAAGGAGGGAGTATTTGTAACTATAGAGCACTACCCTACAGGATCGCTGCGAGGATGCATAGGATATTGCATGGGGACCGAACATATAGGAAAAGGGGCGATAGATGCGGCACTTTCGGCTGCATTTGGCGATTCCCGTTTCACCCCATTGTCGAGCAGTGAGCTTAGCCATATTACAATAGAGATAAGCATACTGACAGAACCGAAAGAGATCACAGGCAGCGCATTAGCTAGGAGCAAAAAAATAAAAATAGGAAGAGACGGTTTGATGGTCAGATATGGTTTCCGCGAGGGGCTGCTTCTCCCGATAGTAGCCATTGATGAGGGATGGGATAGCGTAAGATTCCTCGAAGAGACCTGCATAAAAGCAGGGATAAGCCCAGATCTGTGGAAACAGCCTGCAGTAAAATTTTACGTGTTTGAGACACAAGTATTTAAGGAGGAAACCCCTGAAGGAAATGTGATAGAGAGGCATCTTAATGATGCGGATTAGATAGTGTTTATTGGGCCCGTAGCTTAGCCTGGTTGGAGCGCCTGACTGATAATCAGGAGGCCCTGAGTTCAAATCTCAGCGGGCCCATTTTATATCCAGAAACAAAAACCTATTAATGTTATCAGAGCTTTAGTTCCGTGGGCAGATGGTAAAAGCGCATTCTCCTAAAAAATGGCATTACGCTCTGAGAAAGCTGCAATCCGCCATGGAGTACCTTATGACATACGGATGGGCAATTCTTGTAATTGCGATTATACTAGCTGCACTTTTCTCATTGGGAGTATTCAATACATCCAATCTATCTGTAAGGGCGCAGCCTGGCTCCTGTGCCGTATTCAGGCCTGGAGGAGCCATGAGCGACACCAACATAGCCTTTGGCGGAGTATGTGCAAATTACCTGCCGGAGTTTGTCTTCAGGTCCCGCGGAGTTGGCGATTACATGATAGTCCCTGGCTCTAACCTCACTTCAAGCCCTCTTAATATACAGAATAACGCCACAATAACAGCATGGATATATGTGTCTGGCAGCCCTTATCATGACATATTTGACAAAGAGAACCAGTACGGGTTGAAATTAGACTATAACAATCAGCCGCATTCGTGCTATCCTAGCAATTATATTGGGCTATGCCTTGAGTGGGACACCATAAATGACTGGGTGGGCCCTGGCTATGCTATACCAAATGCAAGTTTCAACCAGTGGATTTTTGTCGGTGCAAGCATTGCATACGACTCCTCTACAGGAAACAGCATAAAGCGCTGGTTTGCAAATGGCCAGGAGATAGGCAATTCTGTAGTTAGCGGAAGGCTCACATATGCCAATTCCATTGTAACCATAGGCGCTATATCACCGGGATATACAGGATACGGAGAGGCAGAGTGGTTCAATGGAAGCATAGCGAACGTGCAGATATACAATGCAAGCCTCCCACAGAGCCTAATTAAAAGCATGTACCTGTCAGGCATCGGCGGAGACCCGATACAGATTCAAAACCTTGTGGGATGGTGGCCGCTGAATGGAAATGCTGATGATGAAAGCGGAAACCTTAACAATGCGCAGAATGTCAACGTGATATACGGAAGCAGCTGGATAAACAACTACCAGATCACTTGAAAAAAGGGAATAAATAAATAGGTAAATATACTGATTACCTGCGTGATAAATTGGCAAAAGGAGGCGCGAACGAAACTGAGGAGCTGAAACCACAGGCGCAGCCACAGATCAATGAGCAGGCAAAGGAGCATTGGAAGAAAGGAAATGCTAATTTCGAAGCAAGCAAGATGGAAGATGCAATAGCAGAGTATACTGAAGCTTTGAAGATAGACCCTAAATACGCTGACGCATATTTCAACAGGGCGCTCACCTACAGGATACAGCAGGATTACGAAAACGCGCAGAAAGACCTTGAGAGCGTGCTCAAACTGCAGCCGAAAAGCTGGGATGCTCCGCTGCTTATAGGAGACATGTCGGAGACTCGCAATGACTTTCTAGGTGCGCGTTTCTGGTATGAAAAAGCGCTATCTAACAACCCTGACTATACTGAGGCAAAAAGCAGGCTTGAGCACATAGATTCACTCATCCATGTTAATGCAAACGTTGGGCAGGGAGGCGGTGCTACTGCACCTGCAAAACAAAAGTATAATGCGAAAGAGGAGGAGCAGAAGACAGTAATAGAGGATGGACAGATAAAGAAGCTTGCCTTCTACAAATCTGAGAGCAACTTTGAGAGCGTGGTGGGACTTAAGAAAATAAAGGAATACCTTTCAGCCAACGTTGTGCTTGCGATAAAGAATCCAGAACTATTCAGGAAATATGGGAAGCAGCTGGGACTTGGGCTAATATTGTATGGTCCTCCTGGAGTGGGAAAAACATACATAGTGAATGCTCTTGCAGGAGAGGCGAATGCCAAAGTATTCATAGCGCAGATAAACCAGATAATAGACATGTATACAGGAAATACCGAGAAAAACCTTCATGCAATATTCGAGCAGGCAAGGCAGAACACGCCTTGCATAGTGATGTTCGATGAGCTGGATGCTCTTGGAGTAAAAAGAGGCGGGGGAGGGGGCGGCGAGCAGAGCTCTGCGATGAGGGGTGCGATAAACCAGTTCCTTGTCGAGATGAATGGCCTGGAGAAGAACCCTGAAGGCATATTCGTAATAGGCACTACAAACCAGCCATGGGACATTGACCCTGCCCTTAAAAGGAGCGGAAGATTCGGAGACCATCTTTACCTGGGCCCGCCAACGTACAAAGAGAGGGTTGCAATGATAAAATTTGAGACAAGGAATAAGCCAAAAGGCTTCATAAACTACGGCAGGCTTGGAAGGGCAACCGCAGGCTATTCTCCTGCTGACATAAAGAAGGCAGTGGACAAAGCGGCAATGAGGCCTCTACTGCACGAGTACCAGCACCATACGGAAAGAAAACTCACAACAGGCGACATACTTTCAGTGCTTAAGGATAAGGATGAAAGCGGGAGTTCTCTTGATGAATGGTATTTCATGGTAAAGAAAGACGTGATAAGCAAGACTGAGACTCAGACTGTAGATGGAAAAAAGCAGGAGATAGTTAAAGAGGGCAAACTAGATCCGCAGGAGAAACTTATGTACAAGAAGATGATAAAAGACATCAAGAAGAATACGAGCGGGTTCAGGATTTTCATCAAGAACACTACAAGGTGGATTGCCCTACACTTAATTTAGCCTTTACAAGAAGCAGAATCCGCAGTTACATGGTTTCAATCAGACAAGTCAGAATATACGATTTGCCATGAGTTTTCTCCGGTCTTTATTATTTTTACTGAGCGCTCTGAATTTGAATTTTTCTTGTTAATGTTGGCTCTGGGTTGAATGTTGAATAATTTCATCATATCGCCTGTGCATTCATGTAATAAATTGGAAGGGCGCACGGCATTGGCCATGCGCCCTGGATGGGTTTGGGACTTTATACGTTAGAAACCAGCATGATGTCTTGATATTATGCTATGCGTATTGACGCACATTAATATTATGTAGCTTCTTGTATTTATATGCTATTGCTGGATTATAATATTATATTAAGAGCTTATAGTGAATTTTAGGACTTAATATCATATTTATATAAAAGTAAGATATTTTATTAGTATATTAAGTAAGATAAAGAAAGACTTTTATATTAATACATACGCTAAATATATATGGCAAGGAAGCATATGGCATATCCTGAGAGGGTCGCAGAGGCATTGGAGAAGCTACGCGGAGAGATAAAAGGCAAAATAACATTATCTATGATAAGGGGGCGATTCTGTGCGTACGAATACAAGTATGTAACAGCACCAGGAAGGCCATACAATAAAGCAAAAAAGCAGTTTTATATAGGATGGATAGATGACCAGGGAGGTTTTCATAGGGCCGCACATAGAACTGAAAGGACACGTGCGAAAAACATTGATGAGTATATAGAAAGGGGCTTGAATGCTAGCAATGAATATGGTGACGCACTTGTTGATGAGGTAGACTCCATTATATTAGAATCTTTGAGCAAGGATGCACGAATGCCAGTTCCTACAATTGCATCAAACGCAGGGGTTCATACCGGATCTGCATATTATAGGATCAGGAGCCTCTTCAAGAGATACGGAATTAGGAAAACAATAGAGATCTATCCCAAAATATTCGGCTTCCATAGGTTTATAGCTGTAGTAAAATTTGTTTCGCCTCCGGATTACTCAAAAGTAAAGCGCCTGCTCGCAGCTGAGCCGCTTATACAGATGGCAGCGATTATGAAAGGAGAACACGACCTTCTGATTTATATGCTCGCAGAAAACATAGACGAAGTTGAGAAGACAGTATATAGGATAAGATCTGACAGGGTTTTTTCAGGAACAAGCTCTTTATGGGAGGTAGGCTACCTTATGGAATGGCATGGCTATGTCCCATTAAGGGATGAGTTCTTCAAGCTGCTTGAAAGCAGAGTATGGAGGAAGAGCAGAGACTCGCCGAGAAGGAGCAAGGACCAGCTTCTTCCGAGCGAATATGCTGTTCTGCGCGAATTGAATAGCGATGGGGGAATAGAATTTACTGCAATTGATGAGAGACATGGCCTGTCTAGGGGCAATGCGCAGCATACTTACCGCAGGCTTATAGAGAACAAGGTCATAGAGAGGGCGACAATTGTAGCTACAAAGCCTAATTGCAGGTTTTCATTATTTATCTACCTTAAGCAATTTGACATAGTTGCTTTTAATCAGGACAGGCAAAAGTACATAACTTATGTTAGGGATGACGCTATAAAATCCCCTTTCAGCAAGTTCACTCTTGTAGGGGATGCGTCTGCACCATATGGAGAGATACTTATCATGCCAGTATTCGGGCATTCGCAAGAGGGAGCCGATGCATGGCTTAGGCGAAATGTAAAAGGAGTTGAGATAGACAGTTCCATAATAACTGATTATTTGGTGGGTTACCCTGGATTCAGGAAATTGACTTACATTCTGAACGAAGAATAGACAATTAATATGTTTAATAGTGAACAAATACAAAAATCAGGTTCAAATTTAAATGTAAAAACTAGAAATACAGCTTAAGCGCTATAAAAATTACATATGCAATAAGCTGCTAATACTAAACTTTAACTTGGTTTACCTCCGCCTCCCATTGTATTCACCTTGCTTAAATATCAATGATAAGTATTAAAAGGCTTTCTTATGGCGGGTTGTATGCATGTATAATGCCTTTTTCATATTTTGCCATTGAATTTAGAACCTGCGGCAAGAAGGAAGATCCCGCCAAGAAGAGCGATTAGGGCGTAGATTGGCAGGTTCAGACTTAGGCGCAGGACTACACTGCTAACGTATAGGGCGCCCAGGATGAACAGAAGAATGAAGATGTGATCTATTTTGCCCAATTTGGGCCTTTTGCTGAAACCCTTTGCCATAGTTTATTTTTTATGGCATCAAAGGCATATAAGGGTGTGGTGGAGTATATGAACGTGGAATTAGGTAAATATTCCTTTAATCCCATTATTGCACTCAACCTATTCCTTTAAGTTTCCCGAAAAATTCCTCCTTACTCACACCTTCAATAGTTATATATGGCTCGAAGAGAAGAATCCCCTTCTTTGCAAATCCAGTCATATCAAAATAATACCATTTGCCTTCTTTCTTAAAAACAGCACCGCCTATCCTACCATCCTTTACAATTGCAACATTAAAGCCAAATCTATCCAAGTCGGATACACTTTTAATCTGTTCTATAAGCGCAGCCAAACTTTTTCCATTTACCGTTGCCTCTTTACCTTGACTAGAGAAATAAGGTGCCTCAAAGTTTTTTAGCATAGGAATTATGGCCTTCCAAGCAAACATAGTATCGTTTTCTACAGGCGTTGTGCTTTCCTCTGCTATCACTCTAAGAGATTCTCCTATTTGCTGTCCATCTTTGTTCAAGCTCGTGATGTCAAGTATAAACTTAATTTTGGTTCCTGACTTATACCTGTCTTGGTCTTTTCTAGCCCTGCTCATGTCTATTGGTACTTTTTCATCAGTGAGGTGAATATCAACTATGAATCTGCCATTCTTCTTGTCATTTATTAGACGTATAGTATAATGTACCCCAGTAGTTTTGTCTATGAACATCATTTTTGCATCGCTGGCTACCTTTGTTCCGCCAAGTGCTAGTATAAATGGTGTATCCAATAGCCGTATTTTTTTGACGGGGAATTCTGTAGTCATGCATGTCCCTATACCAGGTTTTTCTTGTAAAACATCCTGTTCTGCCTGTCCACGTATCTGTATTGTAGTTTGGTGTTTATCTCTTTTTACTATTAAATGGATGGTCGGATGCAAACTTCACTGCTGCTTCTAAGTAAATATGGAGTGTCAAAATCAAGATAGCTACAATACCTATAGAACTGATGATGGACAGCCCAAGCGCAACAAAGCTTAATGACTCAAGCGAAGCAATTGCAATAAAACTAGATACCATAAGAAAAACAACTGCGACTAGCATAATAGACATGTAAAAAGCTTTAACTTCTACTATCCTGACTGCGGCATCTTGTGATTCGTTTGTAATCCAAAAATCAAATGCCCCCTTCACATTACTTCTATCTTTATTCCGCTTATAAAATCCTGTTGTATCCCTTAATTCAGTCAAATGGTAGGTCAATAAAAATACTGCAGCTGCTATGACCAAAGCGTTGTATGTTACCAAAGCAGCAATGTTTATGTGTAAAGTTGAGGAAAGAAGCCCTAATATTAAAATAACCACGACGATCGACACAATAGTAAAGGCAATAATTATTCTCCCATTTTTTGCGTATCTTGTCTTCTCCTCCCTCTCCATTTCTTTCTTATAAGACCTGCCTCGGGGCATAGCCAAGATTAGGCCCAATTTCGTAACTTCACCAATGTTTTTCTTCTTATTGAGCAAACAATCATCAAAAATTATAGTTTGACATACCAAATGATGCAGTAAATTATTGATGTAAAATTATAAAAATAACCCCTTTTCTTGGTAAATCTTCTTTGGCAACCCGAAAGAAGATTTTGCAGAGGCGAGCACCCCAGGGGTGTCATACACCCCTCTGACACGGGGGGTGCGAGCCAGAGGGCACGGTAGCCTGAGCATAGCGAAAGGCTAATTTTCCTAAGCGGAAAATAGGGTCCTCTGGCTCGCAGCGAGCCTCTGCATTCTTGGCTGACCTTCTTCCTAAGAAGGTCGAAGCTCAAGCCCAAGAGGGGTTAGCGCAGCGCGGGGTGAATTGGGCTGGAGCTTCCTAGGCCTTGATTTTAAGCGATTTCTGCGTCCTATGCCTTTAGCGCGCTTATCAAGCTCTAAGGCGATCTTATCCTTGCATATCTCCACAAAAAGCGCGATTGTGGGGTCGTTTATGGCCTTTGGCTCTTCTATGAAGAAAGCCAGGGCTTCGGCGTAAGCCTGCAGCTTGGCGGCTTTCTTCTCTTCCTCAGTTTGAGCTGCCATTATGCAACGCCTCTGCCTTGCGGTAGTCGCTGAGCCCCTTGCTCTGAGATAGGAAACGAAATCTTCAACATATTGCTTGTTTACTGATAATGTCTTTGCTTCTCTTATCTGCCTTGAAAGCCTGAGCACATCCTTATCGTAGTTCCGGACTTCATAATATGCTGCTTCCATAGGTTGTGCCGCGCAGTTCGTCTTTACATGCCTTTTGGGTGGGCCTCAAATTGCTTCCCTAGTAGTCCAAAAAGGCCTTAGCCGAGCCGTAGTGGTTCGGTTTCAGAACCTTACAGAAACAGTTTCTGAATATCCATCATCTATTTATACGATTAATTTATTAACTCTTTCTATGGAAAATGCAATGCAAGATTTTAGGAAAAAGAGAACTCATAAGATAGTCGCCAAAGATCATAGCAGAGTAATGAGGCTAGGAAACGGTCAGCTTATTGCAACAGTACCCAGGGAGATTGCGAGATGGAAGCATATAGATAAGGCCACGCTGCTTAAATGGAGCGATGCAGGAGCGAATAGAGTGCTTATTGAGGTAGTTGTCGAGCCACAACCAGATAATGCTCCAGAAAGTAAATAAACGCAAATAAAAAGCGCAATGGTGTGATTTCAGTCCATCCACGCACACCATATCTTTTCAAATGCGTTTTTAGGTGGTTTCTTTTTATTTGCCTCATGCATTCTTCGTATAGCAAACTTAACTTCACCACATTGAACCTTTAAGGTAGGTTACGCATTCTACATTGATTACATGAAAAATAACGTAACACTACCTTTAGGTAGTATAAGTGTGATAGACAAAGTAGAAAAAGATATCGGTCTGATATCAGGCATCTTTGGTAACAGTTGCGGAAGATCGAGGGATTTTGTAGGAATCGCAAAACTTCAGTAAGATATTGAAGAGTGAGTTGGAATTTGTCTACCCACTTAAAGTTACATATGCGTGGCTATTCGAGCAAGTAGCTCCGCGTGCACCGGTGAAGAGCTTGATATAATAAGTACCAGATGGAAGGTACTCGCTTTGAGTGTTACTAAGGCAATACAGAGGGTAACTTCCGCTGGTATTTGCGTTGATATTTGATGCAAATCCATTATTGTTTGTAATATTCAGTGTAATTGCCACCAGTTGCCCCGTGCTATATGCTAAGGTCAAGTATCCACCTAACCAGCTACACGAACCGCTTGTGCTAGAGCTTGCCGAACTTTCAGTTAGTTCAAAACTGCTACAAGAACCTGAACCAGTTGAAGATATTGTTGTTATATAAGGGACTGTTGTGTAAATAGAGGTGGTAGAATTTAATGTGTATTGTATAGTTGTTGGAAAAGTCGTTGTATATTGTGCGCCTGAATTACCAAAAATACTTGCAAAAAAGTTTTCTATTGAAGCTATAAAATTAGAAAATGTACCACCGAATCCGCTATTGCTTGTCTGATTGTTAGACGTTATTATTGTAGTAGTATTTTGAGAAGTATGTTGTATGATTGTAGTAGGTGCTGTCGTATAGAAAGGTATAGTTGTAGTCGATATCTGAGTTATTGGAATAGTTTCATTAGAAAAACCAATTATCCCTCTCTGATAAGAAATTATTTTGTTATCTATACCAAATTTATTACCTCCGATTAATGTACTATTAATAAGATAAATCGTGTTATTTATTCCTGAAATGCCCGCTAATATTCTGGCTTTCGCATTTTTCAAAGTCACGATATTATTTATTCCAGATAAGTCTACACTTATGTTCCCGTTTACTATTGTGATGTTGTTTCCTACCCCACTTAAATCCAACAATACAATATTGTTCATCGAAGATGACGTTATATTAAGAAGGTTACTAATTCCAGATAGATCTACGTCTGTTGGATCTGTTAAGTAAAAGTTATTTGATTGACCTATTCCAGAAACGCTGAGGATATGGCTAGAAGTGACTATTTGTGGTAGTGTGGCATTATATTGTATTTTAACAATAGAGACATTATTTATATATGGATAATTTATTGTTGTTGTCTGAGAAAGTCCGCTAGGAATTGTGGTGGTCGGAATGTTTGATGGTGAATAACTGCCACTTATATACGTCCGTGAATTGGCATATTCTGTAGCTCCATTAGAATAAAATTCGTAAAGAGACGGACTGGTAAAAGATATTGGTGAGACTGTTGAGTTCCAGAATATATTCTGCTTTTGATAGCAATTTATGTCTGCACAATAAAATTCATCTGCCCAAAGCCAAGCTGCGGCATTTGATGTACTACCAAAAATAGAATAATTCACACCCTGCTCATTGCCGTAATATGGGTTAGAATGATACCATTCGGTCATAAGCCCAGTAAAATAGCCATTAGTCGCAGTAGCATAAGGATTACCTACAAAAGTGGATGCACCTTCTGCGCTGTACGACGTACTGAAGGATGACCCTGTGTTTAGATCCTTAGCCAACATTATCACACTTCCACCAGAGAAGTACAAGTTCAATAGCACTTTATCACCTTGATTAATGGGCCCATTAAACTCTAGCGTGCCTCCTCCGCCATTTTGGGGGTATATTGAGCGCCCATTAGGGTCAAAAACCTCATAACTAACGGCCCATCCCTGATTAGGTAACCAATTATAAGATAATCCTACCTGATACCAATATCCCGTATTAGAATATCCATTTAACAAATAGGCTGGCCCATAGCCACCACTTGAACTTTGTGCTATTGCAGTTACATTATACGCTAACGATGTATAATCTTGTGTATAAGTAATACCTAACTGTTCATCATAAGGCGTACTTGTTCCAGACGCATGAGAGATGTTTGGCACTAGCAGAAAGACCAAAGCAAAAGTCAATATTAAGTAACTCCATCTTCTACCGTAACCGTTCATTTAAATCAGTTTGTATAGTGCGCAACAATAGGATTTACTACGGTCACTGTGTCCTGAGTTATTATGCCCGGGTCGTAGAAAATCAGCGTGTATTGTCCGGCTGAAAGTTGGGCATTTATCGTAGACCCTTGTGTGTCACCATAATAGTATTGTGATGAAGCTATGCTTCCTTGATTTTGACTAAAAGCTCCGTATTGCGCTGGCGTAAGTATTGCCACCTCAACTTTACCTTGAGACGTGTAAGAGCCAGTTACGTTTATAGAGTAAGAGCCTGATGGCACTGTGAAATTAACTCCGTAATAACCCCCAGCATTTATAGAGAAGACTTGCCCTTGCGAAAGCAGGTCTATTGTATAGATTTGAGGTACAGTAGAAGGCGTTGATGAATATCCACCGCCCCCGTAAGGTGATGAACTTCCTCTACCAAAAACGTATGCTAAGAACGCTATTACTATTATTACTACGACTACAGTAGCAATTATGCCTGTGTTACTCTTTTTCTTCGTATTAGTACCAGCCATTTACCCACGTTAGTTCTTGTATTAGAAAGTATATAAAGGTTATTCGTACAAGGTATTGTACAATACTCATAAGGTGCTATTTTGGCTAAACGATTGCATGGAGAAGAGATTGACAACGCTATTTTGAAGTATCTTACAGACCTGCCGTTTTCAGCCACTACAGAGATGGTTGCGAAGCAGCTAAACGTGGCATGGTATACTGCTCAGATGCACTTATTCAAACTGGAACAAGATCGCAAGGTGCGCTATTTCAAAATCGGCCGACAAAACCAATGGATTATTTCCTCTAAGATGACTAAGTAGTGAACGTAATGCCTACACGCAAAAGGACTCCAAGAACCCGAACCCCCCATGAAGAGGCTATTCTTGATTTGCTAGAATTGTTGTATAAACATTATCCTAAAGAGTATATAAGCGAAAAGGATACGCCTAAACTAGCTAAATACTCTCTTATTATTGGCGAAGCCCAAGCAAGACGCCTAGTGCAGGTTGCCCCTGCACTTCCAGCAAGTCATACTGATGCCGGTTATCCTAGATATATGATAACGATAAAGGGCATAGAACTTCTAACTCTGTTAAGACTTGGTGACAGAGTAGTCGAAATGAGAGATTCGTCTCTAAGACTTGAGAGGTTCACTAAAGCCTTGCTTCTGCTTACTGCCATGCTTGTCAGCGTAAATCTACCTCTTATAGCAGAAGCACTAAAGAACCTTCAATGTACTGCATATCCTACTTATTGTTCACAGCCATTATGGAATGCAGTGTATTATTGGATATCGCTCGTTAGTTTATTCCTTGTACTTTGTGTGATCGTATATTACTTATGGCCTAGAAAGAAGAAATAGCCTTATGAAGGCATGTACTGCAACACGATAGGACTAACAATAGAAACATCAACTATATCGGTCGTGCTCGGATTATAGAAAAACCAGACAATATTCATTACCTCCAACTACACTAAAATTTGGCTTCCTCTCCGTTGTTAAAAGTATTATAATATGGATTATATTTTCTTATCCTACTTGATCTTACCCATAACCTTGCCATAAACCTTTATCCTCGTGCCTTCTTTTATATGTTTCTACATATACCATTCTTTTTAAATACTGCCATAATTATAAGTGTTATCAATGACGACAAGATAACAGTGTTATCAATGATTCAATGCCCACATTGCGCTGAAATACGTAATTTTAACAGTAGTGCATCATTCAGGGTACATAAATCCCGTTATCATAGGGGTTTAGAGTATAAAAAGCCTATAAAGGCAGAGAAAATCAATGTTAAGGATAACGCTGTTATCACTGACGACAAGATAACACCTTCCGATAACAAAAATATACAAAATCGCATAGAAAAACAGCAGGAACCGCCCGAAAATGACACTGAAACAGAGCAAGCAGAAGAAGAGGGAGATGGAATCCCAAGATACTTGTGGCATACACGCAGGCCGAGATGGCGGGATTTGTAACTTATTTCTTTCTGTATGCTTCTTTTTAACTACACTAACTGCATTACTACACTAACTACACCTAAAATGTGCCTTTTGCCAACTTCCAAATTCCTTCTTTTGGCTGATATATCTCGCCTGCCTTTGCCATCCCTGATAATATAGGTCTTATATTCTCTGGTGCGTTTTCAAAGTTCATACCTAATAAAACGCCTTCTTTCGCCTTTGGGTCGTTAAATAAGTCCTTAGCTTCTTGAAGTAATACTTGATTTTCTTTCAATTGCTTTTGAGGTTCTTTTAGCGTTCCTGTCTGCTCGATCAATTCTAAGGCGTGGCGTACCTGCAAATAGTTCCTAAGGCTTTCCTTATTTATGGTATATTCGTACCCTTGCTTCAGCCTGCACTTTTTCTTTATTACACCTATACGCTTTAAGCAACGACCAACCCACTTGCTATTAAGCCAATCTTGCTGCCCATTCGTGTCTTGGTGCGCTTTTATTATATCGCTTGTAGTAGTTACGGGGAAGTCGGTATTTATTGTTAGGTTATAACGGCTGACCGCTAAAGCTGTGTCCGCATCACCTTCCAGAGCCTCTTCTTCTTTTAATCTAGCCTGTATTGATGCTAAAGCTAAGGTATCTTGGAATAAATCGCTATAAGTCTGGCCTTGTATTGAGATAGTGAAAGCAATGGCGAATAATGGCAGCCATAGCTCAAAATCACGACCATTTAAATAACACATATACACCAGATTAATAAATGAGTTTATCTCGTCATTGGTGTAGTTTGGTGTAGTTAGTGTAGTATGTAGTTTAATGTTTGATGGTTGATTGCTATTTATAGAACGATGGTTTAACATTTGTTCATAATATGGGTTTAATAAGCCTTCTTCAATTGCTAAGCCTACACCGATATCTGCATTCTCGAAAAAAGCACGCAAAGCCGTAATTCTTGGGTCTAAATCAAATAATTCTAACATTCGTGTTATATCTTTCTTTAAAGTTTTCTGCATTATCATAGTAATGCATCTATCTTCTAGTACCGCATCCAACCCTGATATATTTGCTAAGACCACAGGATTGTAGACCTCATACTCAGCTATCTGGAAGCCACCAAGCTTATCTTTTTCAGTACGCAGAACCTTGCCACTCCTTTTATAACATACATTAAGAAGGTCTTTCAAGGTGGCTTTTTCCTTAGAATTGAGACGCTCTGCTTCATCTATGATAATGCAACGTTTTTTAGCGCATATGCGAAAGAATGCCGCCTCTGAAATATTTGGTGTGCATATCGCTTCTGGGATCAACGCATTAATCAACCCTGCTGCCCTAGTCTTACCAGAGCCTTTGCTAGCATTTATATAAAGGATAGGAAAGGTTCGAAAAGCTTCTTTATATGGCGCAGCCATAATCCATAAGGCTAACATCCTTTTGTTAGCATCATCTAAGTCGAGATAGCTGTCAATTACTTCGATCAGCCCTTCATATACAGATGGCAACCTCTTAGCAATCTTATCCTGTTCGGCGAGTTCAATATCTAAAGCGTTAAAATTCATATTTTCACCTTAGACAGAACAAATATTATCGTGGCCTTAATCAGGGGCATCCCGAAATAGCTGCCCTTGCTTCCTAAAGTTTTGTACTCTTCGCTGTTAATAAATTCGTTATAAAGCTTGTCAATTTCGGCATTAGTCGGTTTTTGCTCCTCGCTCATTGTAACACCACTTTTTTTAGAGCCTCAGCCACTCCAGGCCGTATTTTATTTGCGAATTTAAAGGCATCCTCGAATTCAGCCTTAGTTGTTATCCTATAAAGTAGTATAACGCCGGAATTCTCATCGGCAACCGCTAGTAAGCAGTCAAAAGGATAATCAGCCAGAAAAAGCTTTGCCAGATTTTGCTTTAATAATACCTTACACATTGCACCTTGACGATAAATCTTGCAGACCTCAACGCTGAGGCTACCATTGCCATTCTCTTTAAGTACCTGTTTTTGTATTATTTTCATGTAAATCTACCTTATTGGCCTGCGGTGTAGAATCTGCAGGCTTCTTTTTCTGAGCTGCTGTCCATAGCAATATTTTTGGGAGAAGTTTATTTTGCATTTACTCGTACTTATTTCTCATCCATCATATCAAAATCAATAAGAGTTCTGATATAGCTGGATACTTTGCATCCCTGCTGAACCTTTTTATCAAGAAACTTAACTTCGCTACGGTCTAAATAGATCAAAACCGCTTTTTTTCTCATGTACATCACGAACCATATTTAACGATAAGGGTTAATAAACGTACCGCTGTTGTACATTTAAAAATAATTAGGTACGTTTAAGGTGAGCCTTATGAACAGACATGATCTAGTGCAGTTCTTTAAAGATAGAGACAGGGGGAGATACATGGTTCATTTTTTGAAAAAACCGATAACTATTACTGAAGTAGCAAAAAGTATGAGCATTCAGAACAGAAATAAACTTACAACTATGATTAAATCGTTATCTGATTATAAAGCTAAGAAAGCAGGGTTCCGGAGCAAAAATTCAAAACCAATCCAATTGGAATATAGAATAATTGCTGATTATGTTGCAGAATATTTTACTCTAAATGGGGATGAAGAGAAATCTTTATTGGCATTTATATCAGAACCCACAGTAAATAAATTTTTATTGAGCAATAATAAAGACCTAGACCAACTTTTAAACAAATTAATCCTATGGATATTTAAGTTAGATATTATATCGAGAACTCCAAAGCTTGGTCTAGCCTACGGTTCTACCTTTGATCTCCTACTTGATGAAGGTTCCTATCATGCTGAAAAATTGGATTTAGAAATAGCCTTAACTATGTTAGCTAGGGAGGGCAAATACAAATTTACTTTTATTGATAAGATAACCAAATCGAACAAGAAAATTTATATCAGCATTAAAAATATCTACGATTTCATAGATAGTGATTTGAAAGGTAGAGAATTCCAAACAAAACGCAATCTTACAATACACAATAGGCTAAAACAGGATAAAAACTTGATTTACGACCCTTATACTACTCATATTCAGACAAGGGCTGAGTTTATGAAACATGCCTTATGATTTTATATTCTCGATTTCTTTCTTAGTTTTGTCAGGTAAATGCTGATAAAGAAGTCCTATCGCATCCTCTAATTTTTGTATTCTCTCTTTCATCTGCTTAGCATTCTCTAAATCCTCTATCTGCCTTTTAATATCGAGAGGCAGGCTGCATTTCTTACAATATTCGACAGTAGTCTCATTATCAAAATGGCATCGCATACATCTTTTAACTGCAAGCAGAGGTCTTTCAGGCTCTTTATTAGAGGATATCCCGTTAGCTCTGAGTACAGCTTCATCTAGGTCTCTCCCTGACATATGCACATATACAGAAGCCATCCTGCTATCGCCTGTCCATCCAAAATACATCTTAAGCTGCTGCTCTGTTAATGTTTTAGCCATGCATGTCGCTCTGCTGAACCTGAATAGATGGGAATAAATATGCTTTTTTATCCCTGAACGCTCATTTAGCTTCCGTATAAACATCCTGAATGCTTCATAGTTCATCGGCCTATCCGTCGGTATGTTATTGTTAAGAATGACAAAGAGAGGCTCTTCGGGATCGGCATTTTTCCTATAAGTGTTGATATAACTAATCAAGAACGGTACAGAAAACACTATCGGCACTCTTCTCGAACCTGTTTTTCCTCTGTAATCCACGATAACATAGCTCATCTCCTCCGATAGCACAACGGATTTTATCTTTAATCTAAGGAATTCCCCAGCTCGCAAGCCTGCATCGTATAATAGTGAAACCATCGCTTTGTCTCTCTGATTATTGCAACTCTCTATAAGCTTGATGATCTCTGCTTCGCTTAGCATGTCCTCTGGAAGCTTCTTTTTGCTAACCGTCTTAACCTCAATCCATGCGACCTCTTCAGGATAAGGGGTTCGCTTATTTCCACCCCTAAGCCACCTATAAAAGTCCTTAAAGGTGAGCCTAATCTTATTCTTTGTAATATCTGCCGTGCCTTCATCAGTGATCTCGCCTTGCTTATCAAGCCTTTTCATCGAGTTTATCCTTTTGATAAGCTGCTCGATATCCGCTTTTTTAAGCTCCTTCGCATCCTTACCATCAAGGAATACCAGAATACGCCTTAACTCCCTGCATCTGCGAGCCACAGTTTGAGGCATATCGTTCATTGACAGGTAGTCCAAGTATTTCTCTGCGTATTCGAGATTGGGCTTCTGTACGTGCTTTCTGAGCCTTGCAAGCTCTTTTGATAGGCGATACTCCATACCGTTTATGTAGTCCTTTGGGGTTTCCATAGGTTTCTTTGGCATCCGATCACTATTTATTCGAGATGGATAGCCCAGAAACTGAACCCTTAAGGCCTTAGCCGGGAGTCGGACCCGGTCTTGAAGGTCCACAGCCTTCCGTGCGAGCCGTTACACCACTAAGGCCATATGCAAATGCAATTCTGCTTTTGCCATATTTAATTCTTTTGTGGGGATTGCCAAAGACTCGCATCATAAAATATGCTGCGGAGTGGCCTGCTCTCTCTGTATTATGGCCAGACAACCTAAGGTATTCTGAGCGTATCGCGATCTCATTTTCAAAGGAGGGTATGCTTGATGGATTTGTCCTAATATTGAGATTTGCAGCCTCTGAGTATTTTAACAGTGCTGAATTTATGCCCTCATTGCCCATCATATTAATCAACTTGTATCCGTACACATGTGATGATATTGTGCTCTTCTCAGCCCATTTTAGCTCCCATATGCAAGAGACCCTGCCGTTATTGTCTACTTTCACTATCAGGTCCAATGCATTAATGAGCCCCCTTGGTATGCTATAAGGGCTTGAGAGTAAGACCCTGACCACCTCTTCAGGCTCAACAGCTCCGATATTTATTGCAAAAGGAATAGCATAGCAGCCCGCCTCAAACGCCTTCCTGATACCGTTTTCTTCTGGAGTATCAGTGGCCGCAAGTACGGCCCTAAAGCCCACCATGCTTGATATTGGTTCCCCTATCTTGCTTTTCCTACAGCAGTCAGATAATACTATGTTACTGTACCCATCTAGCCACGTCCTGTTTTTAGAGAACATGACGATTTTGCCATTGCTTGGCAATAATGACAAAAAAGAGAACATTGCCTTTGCAGCTGCGCATTCGTCTCCAATAAATGCGATGTTCAGACCCAACTCAAGCGCCATCCAAATGTAAGATATGCACTGCAGATCTTTTGATGATGTATTATTGTAACATGAGAGAGGAAACGGGGCACTGACATCTGCATATATAGTGGCTAACCTTAGATTCTTGAATTTCCTTTCTTTTCCATGCACTTCAACCTTTAGCCTTCCGCTTGGATGCATTTCTGCATCATTCTTTATCCATTCTTTTGTAATTCCGAAACATTCCTCCTTTTTTATTTTAACATGCATTTGCTTATTTGATGATAGAGGCCCGTACGCAACTATATGCCCATTTGAAAAGATGTCAGCTCTATTAAAACCATATTTTTCCATTATGAAACTTGCCTTACCGTATCCTGCCAGCATATGAGATGCGATAATGCATTCATCCCCGGAAAGCGGCGTATGCAATTCTTGCGAGAGCGCCATAAGTTTCTCTGCCACCGAACCAATCCTGGCTTCCAAAGGCATCCATTTGTCTATTGTAAACCCGCGTTTTCGCCACGCTCCAAGAATAGTCTTGATATTATTCATCATATCCCTTTAATTATCATATACTTTAGTATATATTTATATATTTAAATATAAATATTTTACTATAAATTAGATGTGTATACCAGGTTATAGTAATTCCTACCTTTTGCGTTTATATTTCTTTATAAGTTTTTATAAAAAAAGTACAAATTGTGAGCCAGCTACAAATATTTATAAACCTTTACTGAAATGTATCTTTATGGTTGCAGGAGAGAAGCCGAAGGACGATATCTGGGCGCTTAGAAAAACGATAACAAGGCCGAATTATGCCGTAATGGAGCTTCTGCTAAAGAAATCTCCAAGAACCACAAAAGAACTTTATTCTGTGCTTGAAAAAAAATTTACAAGAAAGACTTTGATAATAACCCTGAGGGAGCTTTCTTTGGACCTCAACGTTATACAGCCAACCCACATACGAACCGAGAAAGGGTATGGACTCGGATACAGGCTTAATCCGAGGATGAAGGATGTTGTTAAGGGAGTGCAAAAGCTTGCAACGGTTATTGAGTCCGTAATACAGAAATAGGAATGCCTACGCTTCTTCTATGCTTACTCGCTTCTGGTTCCTATACATCTCTGATATCTCTTTTGTGGTTGTAGCATCTTCCGTCCCTTTATCTTTCCTTATGGCCTCTTCGCCCACAAGCCTTGGAAACCTCAGAGCAAATCCGGCTTCGGTTCCATTATTTAGCTTTTCTTTTCCGCAAGTATGCGTTGGAGACCTTGTTATCTCGTCAGCCTTCACTGTTACTATGTACTTTGGATAGACCCAGAAATCCGGCTTTATGAGCGAATCCACCCTAACCGGCTTATTATCAGTTTTGTCTTTCTCAAGCGCCTTTCTGAGCTGCACCATCTGCTCCTCTGTGAAACCGCTGCCTATTCTCGACACTGTTTCAAACATGTCCTTCTTCTCGTTGTACGCCGCACATAGCAGGCCTCCAAATCCGAATTCACTGCGCATGCCTTTCCCCCTGTA
This sequence comes from Microcaldota archaeon, assembly GCA_021810105.1. Classification (GTDB taxonomy): domain Archaea; phylum Micrarchaeota; class Micrarchaeia; order Micrarchaeales; family Micrarchaeaceae; genus JAJZAB01. The sequence goes on from JAJZJM010000002.1 coordinate 42,225, forward strand.
GTACCCAACTACAACAAGGTCGACAGTGTCCGAGAGCTCGCCTTTGTAGCTTCTTTTCATCTTTATCCAACTGAATTTCCGTGCACCTGCTATATAGCTGGATTTGGGATCCTTGACTACAACCCCCTCAAGCCCGTTCTCTATTGAGTTCTCAAAGAACTCTTCCAGCTCTTTCGGCTTGGATACCATAATCATTGTTGAAGGCTTTATTATCTCGCAGTTCTTAAGCAGTTTCTCTATAAAGTGCCGCCTCTCTTCGTATGGCATCTTCATCATATCCTTTCCATTTAAGAATAGGATGTCGAAAACAAACAGATGAAGGGGCATCTCCAGTGCCTTTTCGGCTATGCCGTGCTTTCTCTTCCTCTGTATGGTTTGCTGGAAGGGAAGGAACTCCTCTGTCTCTTCGTTATACGCCAGAGCCTCGCCGTCAAGTATTACGCTTTCCGCCTTGACCTCACGTAAAACCGCTTCTGCAAGGTCGGGAAACATCTCAGTAGTGTCTTCGAGCCTTCTTGAGAATATTTTTACCTTGCGTGCACCCATATGCAGCTGGCACCTGAATCCATCATATTTCTGTTCTGCTGCCGCCCTTCCGCCCATCTTCTCCATTATCTGCTCAGCTGTAGGAAGGCGCTCTGCTAGGGCAGGCCTTACCGGCTTGAACAGGGAGACCTCAAATCCATCTATTGCACGTATACCTTTCTTTGCCAGAGTATCGCCAACCAAGGCAAGGTCATTGCATAAGTTATATGCAGCCTCCAGTTTCTCCTTGCTTTTTCTGTCTCCGCAAAAAGCCACTGAGAGCGCTTCAAGCATTGTGGCGTCGCCAAGGCCTAGCCTGAGCGCATTCATTGGATATTTCGTGGCATATTTTGCCTCCTCTGGTGTAGATTCCGATATTATATATGAAAGCGCTTTTACCTTGGCATCCTTGCTCCCTTTTCCTGACATCTTGGCTATCTCCAGCATTTTTTCATAGAATTCAGAAACAGTCAAAGGCCTGTCCGCAAGCCTCTTTATATTTCCTTTTTTCTTTATCTCTTCAGCTGCGAGCCCTATGTCTCCCAGCTTCCTATACTCCTTTTCTACAGCTTCTTTGGATATGCCTGTTGAGAATGCTATAGCGTCCTCTATGGTCTTCTCGGCCATGCCGAACTCCACTCCTTCAAAAGGCGGAACAAGAATGCCCTGCGTTATATAGATTATGGGTTTTATCTCATCCTTGCTTGCACTCTTGAAAACTTCAGCCATTACGTCTATCATTTCCAGCCTTGAGGATATTGAAGAGAGCCTATCATAATAGCCTGCGAGTTCCTTGAACAGCATACAAGCACTTCATAAATCTAAATTAACGGCATGTTGATGACGAGGGGTTTATCCAAGTGCAACTAGTCTGAGAAGAGCAGCTGTTCCCTCCAAGGTCTGTAACATTGCTGCTTGATTGAGACCTTCCCAGGCACTGGATTCCGAAAAGCGTGCCATTGAATTGGTTGTCCTGCATGCTTATGTCTGTTGAACCGTTGAGTATTATCCCTATTCCGCTTCCAGGATATGATACATCGCGGCTGAACGAGATTCCGGATGAATTTATTATGCTGTAAGCCACAGAACCCGCTTTCACTACGTCATTCAGCACAGAACCCCTGTTTACATTTGTCAGGATTACTCCATAATTCTGTGCAGTTATATTATCATCCTGAATGGATACACTAGTGCCTCCAGTTGCATTAAGCGCAGAATCGTACGCCATGCTTGTGGAATTAAGCAAAATGGTGTCATTAAGCAGTTTCAGCGTAGAATTTTTACCTGCAAGGACATTCTGGAAGCCTTTTATGTAGCAGTTCTGCACGATAGCTGTTGCATTCTTCGCATACATTAGAGTTCCGCCATTGTTTGAGATTATAGTGTGCCCGTTGCAGTCTAAAGTGGTGGTGTTCCCATATATGTCGAAGCAGTTCGCGCCTGCAGAATATTGATGGTCTGTAGATAGTGAGAACCTGTTTGAGGAAAATGATGGAGAGCAGTGCAGGTTTGAGAACGGTGTGAGAACTGCATTCCAGTGGCATCCATACTTTACCGCACCGTAATTTACCCCTCCGTTCTCGCTGCCAAGAGAGCTGCTCTGTGGAGAGCACTCATAATCGTATGCTCCGGATCCGCTCATTGTATTATTCATTATTGTATTGTTCACAGAATTGCCTAAAAGCTGCAGCCCTATGTAGTTGCTCTTTCCTTTGTTGCCCTGAACTATGTTCCTTATAGAGTTATTCAGCATGATGCCTGAAAATGATTGTGTTGATGCGAGAGAGACGTTATTGAATGTTATAATATCAGATTTGGAGTCAGATACTGCTATTCCGTATCCCGAGGGGCTGGATACGGTATCTTTTGTTATAAACGATGAATTAACCTGTTGCAGTGCAATGCCTGTAGAGGGGCTTGTAGAGGTTATATTTGTTATGTTCAATGCTGTAGAGTTAACCGCCCGTATCGCATATGAAAAGTCGGATATCCTGCATCCTTCCACTGTGACATTGTTTGCATTAGATACCAATATCGCAGTGCCTGGAGAGGAGGCCACCGCAGGGGCGAGTCTGTAGCCATGGCATCTCAGCACAACATTGCTGGTATCGATGTTTATGCACGTACCTGTTGTTGATGGGACTATGCTGGTGCGGAGAGAATAATTTCCTCCTTTTGATATCGTGGTGCAGGAATTTACGGGATAATATGATAATGATGCGGATATGTGCGTTTTGCATGGCGCCCAGACCGCGTTTGTGAAGCCGCACCCTGTAGAGGTCATGAGATTGTAATTCGCTTTTGATGAGAGGTTGTCTGCATATACATCGAGTGCAAGGTTGCCGTTTGCCACCCCTCCATTGAATATGTTTCCTGTAGAATTCTCAACATATATGCCATAGCTATTATTGGATGAATTGAAATCGTTCAGATTATTTGTATAAGAACTGCTCAGAAGTATTCCTATAAGAGAGTTCTTCGCTGACAATCCTGTAAGCTTATTCTGGCTTGACTTTGCTAATGAGATTCCAGTACCTGCCCTGATGATAGTTATATTGGATATCGACGAGCCTGAGATATTGTATAGGTCTATACCCACCCCTGCTGGAGTGGAATTTATCCTGCAGTTGTTTATGCTTATGTTGCTCATGCCTTCTGCCATTATCCCTACGCTGGCATTTGTTATTGCGTAGTTATTGCAGTTAAGAGTGACCTTGCTTACGCGTACGTCTATGCATGGAACATAATTAAGGAATCCCAAAGAGCTGGTATTTACGTAGTCCTCCATGTTTATGTTGCTTGATAGAGAGTATGTTCCAGGGAAGTTTATTGCGCCGCATCCGGATACGCTGCTGCCAAGGCTTATCTGGGTTAGGTTAGGAGGGGTGTTTGAAACTCTGCATGCGAGGAATGAACAGCCTGTGTTGTTAAGACACGCATTTCCGTACCCGCGATTGCTTTTTACAAGGCCAGCATATGCGGTGCATTCAAATGCCGAGGGGGTAGAGCTAATCTTGTTATTGTAGAACGAATTGCCGGTACTGTTTATAAAAATTCCCTTGATTGCAGATTTGCCAATGGTATTGTTATATACGGCATCGCCTGATGAATTTGCTGTGATGTATACGGAACCTGTATTGCTCTCAGATCCGTATATATTATTCAGATACACATTGCTAGAGCCAGTCCCAGCCATGTATATGTTTGAAACATAATTGTAAGATAATGTATTGTTGTGTATGTTGAGCCCTGAGGAGCCGGGCATTGAGTATATGCCATATGAAAAGTTGCCTATTGTGCACCCTGTTATTCCCACATTACTGCCTTTGACAGCAATACCGTATGTGAAAGGCCCGACTCCGGAGTATGGTCCTGATCCTTTTATGCCATAACCATTGCAGCTAAGCTGCACATTACTTGCGGTTATGTTAAGACAAGATCCGGAAGACATGCTGGTTGAAATATTTGAGCCTAATGTGTAAGTACCCGGAGCGTTTAGAGCCCTGCAGGAGCTTACAAATCCTGTATTTTGTATTGTAGTAGTTGTAGAGGTGGTAGAATTTGAAGGCTTGATGAAATGCGAGGCTACTATGACCAATACAATTATAACCATCACAGCCACTATAGGAAGAATTAATTTTTTAAATTCAAAAGAGTTTCCAGGAGCCTGCATTTTGATAATTTTTTCTGGGGGTGATGGCTGGGCAGAGCCTGCGCCCTCTTCAGAGCCAGGCTGAGGTGCAATCGGGGTGCCGCCTCCGGGCTGGGGCATGAAATCGGGATTTTGCATATAAATGTAAGGGTTCATACATACCATTTAGCTGTTGATATATCATATGTTATTGCATGAACATTTTAATAACTGTGCAAAATAGCAATATAATAAGCCCGGGTAACTCAGTGGAAGAGTGCCAGTTTCGTAAACTGGAGGTCGGGGGTTCAAATCCCTCTCCGGGCTTACATTGCAGGGTTTAAAGCCCCTAGCATCTTATAAGCACTGTTACGTTGTACAACTAATTCTTATTTTTATCCAAACAAGTAGTGTATGGTGTGTAATTGGTAAAAGAGGTAGAAGGGCAGGATTTACTCTACAAGCAGTTCGCAAAGTACTACGATTTGCTTTATAGTAAAGTGCTGGATCATAAGGAGGTGGCAAAGACCATTACAAAACTTGCCGAGAGATATGGTAAGTCTGATGGTAGAGACCTGCTAGACATAGGATGCGGAACTGGCGCGGACTTATTCTATCTGAGGCGTAAATTTAACTGTACGGGAGTCGATATAAACGTTATGATGCTGGCCATCGCAAAAAGAAACGTAAGAGGGGTACGATTCCTGAAGGGAGATATGCAGAACCTCATATTAAACAAAAGATTCGATGTTATAACAATCTTGGGTAGTGCAATAGGTTATGCCATAACTTATGCCAATCTGAAGAAAGTATTTAGAACTATTTCAAGGCACCTTAAACCTGGCGGAATCACAATAATAGAACCATGGATAGAAAAAGGGGACTTCATATCAGGCTACATCGATATGGATACATATAATTCAAATAACCTAAAGCTAGCGAGGGTCTCATATTCTAAGAAAAAAGGCAGTACCTCAATTGTAGAGTTTGGATTTCTTATTGCAGAAAAAAATAAAGGGATTACGTATCTAAAAGATGTCGCAGTAGATGGATTATTTGAAGATGCTAAAATTATAAAAATGATGGGCGCTGTAGGCTTAGATGCTTGTGTTATAAAAAACGTAAAAGGTTCATACAGAGGAAGATACATTGTGGGCACCAAAGCGGTTTAAATAAGATGCGACGAGGTTCTTATCCCTAAAGGATAAAAGGCTCTCCTGGCTATGTCTCTGGGGGTTAAAACCAGTTAATTTCTGCTCTTGCTGCGTTTTCTTATAAATACTTTAAAATGTCTTCTTTTGTTAGGCCACAGTCTGTTAGAATTTTATTAAGCAGTCTTTTACCCAGTTCTCTATTATGATAGGGAATTGTTGTATAGTGGATACCGTCGGTCAGGAATATGTGACTTCCTTTTTGTCTCAGCGCCTTAAAGTTGTAGCGTTTGATTATTATCTTCAAGAGCTCAGCATCCTTAACAACGAGTCGAGCTATAAAATCGCCTTACTATGCAGTCGCTTTCATCTCCAATTTTGGCTTTTTCATTTCGAGCAATCCTTCTATGGTAACCTCTATGGCTTCCTTAAGGTTCTTCTTGAGTTCCTTCAGGGTCTTTGCCTGTGTATTTATATGTAAAGAAGGGATCCGTGCAGCATACACACCGTGTTCCTTCCATACCTCTATTTCTGACATTTTTATTACCTATACATTATTAGACACTGAAGATATTTAAAGCCAGTACAGGGTTAGTATATCGTTTACCAATTTTATACGATAGTCTCGTAAACTGGAGGTCGGGGGTTCAAATCCCTCTCCGGGCTTACTTCGCGGGGTTTAAAGCCCTCATTGTCTTTTTATTTTCCCAGCATTTCGCCAAGCTTGTCAATTTGCTGGTTCCAACCAACCTCCATCCCTTGTAGCGCAAATGCCGCCTTTGGACCTGCCTTTGTAACCACTATGTGTATTTTCATTTTAGTCTTGCCTCCAAGCCCTTCGAAATCTACAGTTGTCTCAGTCTCTAGTAAGATATCTTTGACATCGTCTAATGCATTAGCGGTATACACAAGTCTGCTTTGTGGAGTGACTTCACGGAACGTGCCTGTCATTGGCCACTTCTGGCCTGCAAAGTCACCCAATTCCTTACCCGCTAGCATGACTATGTTGATCTTGCCTCCTGGTCGTGCGTCCCATTCACATGTTGGGTTTGTAACACCTCTAGGACCCCACCATCTCTTTATCATATTTTGATCTGTCCAAGCCCTCCATACAAGCTCGCGTGGCGCATTGAATGTGCGCGTGATTACCAATTCCTTTCTATCGTTTGCCATGTTCATTACCTCTTTTTATTGTGAGTTTTTTTCTTTTCCTCTTCCAGTACCTTATCAAGTGCATCAAAACGCTCTTCCCAAACCTCTATAGTGTGTTTTGCCCATCGCCCCAGCTCAGAAATAGTTTTTGGATTTAATCTGTAGATGCGTTGCTGTGCAAGCTTCTCTACGCTAACAAGCTTCGCTTCGTGCAGAATCTGAAGATGCTGGGATACCGCAGGGTGGCTTATGCTGAATTTATCGTATATATCAGTGGCTGGTAGCTCACCTTTCTGTGAGAGTAGCTCTATAATATCTCGCCGTGCCGGTTCTGCTAGTGCTGAGAACATATCCATAATATGTTAATAAAGTAGTCACTTAATAAAGCTTAAGCTTAAATAATATGGACCTAAGTAAACAAGAAAGTTTATCTTAGACGTCAAAACCCAAGAGGGACTTAAACCCTGAAAGACTAACTCTCTCCGGGCTATGTACTTAAGGGGCAGAACCCTCAGATTCCCTCCAGATAGCGGGGAAATGTTGGAGGCAAGATGGTCGAATGCCTTCCATATCTTGCACAACTGGCACTTTAAATAATAGTTTGGGCATCTTTTGCCCCAATTACTTACCTCCAGCCCCTCATCTCTGTTTTAGGCGTGGTTGCCTGTTATTTCAATAAATATTATCGTGGTGGTCGTAATCTTCAATCCACACCGTGTGAGTGCTTTCATCTACCGAATAGATCAATACGAAGCTCTTTAGTACATGAACCCTCCTTAAATTCTGCATTGGTACGCCCAGTGGTTTAAACTTTTCTGGGTTTTCGCACACTTCTGCAAGCTTTTTGTAGATGACATCAAGGTTATATCGCTCCCTTTTGCCCATTTTAGCAAAGATCTTATCTACATGCTTTCTTACCTTTAACTCGTAAGGTGCCACCTGAACACCTTAATCCATATTGTACCTTTTTCTAAAGTTCTTCAACGTGCCTATATGGATCAGGGGTTCTTTTTGAATCTTTTTTAGTTTTCTTGCGTAAGAAGGTTTTAGTTTCGGCTCAAAAACTAGCTCTTCGTAGTCCTCGGCCATCCTATCTATAGCCTGGGATTTATCTTTAAGACCATATTCTGCCTTAACGATGTTCAGCACTCTGTTTGTTTGCTCGCTTATTGTTACCAGCGCTTTAACCATATTAACACCATATTAATACGGACTAATATATATAAATAGCTTTCTGGGAGTATGATGGAAAAGTCCTCAGATTTAATAAAACACTTTCTGACCTTGACCTGCAAGTTATAGAATTCGTAGAGCTACTGCAGAAAGCAAAAATCCGCTACGTTATAATCAGCGGATATGTTGCTATACTTCTGGCAAGAAGCAGGACTACGGAAGATTAGGTATTTTCATAGGCAAAATAAATCTTCAGGAATTCTCTAGATTCTTCGACCTTCTTATAAAAAACGGCTACTGGTTGATTGATGCGAATTCTAAGGAAGATGCGTTTGACCGACTACAGAATCCCTTATCTATAAGGGTGGCCAAAAAGGACAATGTAATTCCGAATTTTGAGATTAAGTTTCCAAAGAAGAAAACGGATTTCGCCTCTCTAAACTCTCCCATCGAGGTTCTGGTGAATAGTAAAAGGCCGCTGATATCACCTTTCGAAGTCCAGTTACCTTTCAAGGTATGGCTAGGCAGCGATAAGGATATTGAGGATGCCGTGCATCTATACGAGCTTTTTAAGGAGAAACTAGATAAAAAGTTGATGTTGGATGTGTCAAAAGAATTAAAAGTTGAAAAGGAGATGGCTAAGTATGGCATTATCTAGAAGGGATTTCAAAGAAAGACTGCGATTTGTAAGGTTCTGGGCAGATTATGTAAAAAAGACACCTAACAAGGAATGGTCGAGGCAGCAAAACATCTTGATTAACTCGGTTCTCAAGTCAGCAAACCAGAATGTGGAACTTTACTTGAGGATTAAAAGGACTTTAGGCAGCCGCGCTGAAAGCAGGTCTTATCCCCAAAGAATAATGGGCTCTCCGGGCTTTATCCTTGAGGGTTAAAACCATCAGAGATATGTTAAGAATACTCACTTCTGCTATTCTTGCAAGTGCGAGTTGTGGATATAGTTGAAGCCAGACGCTCAGATTTCAGCAGAATAACCAGCTTACAAGTAGATCGCAGATTCTCGAGTTAGCTACCAAATTATTGCCAATTTTGCTATAGAATTCGATATCGGATACCTAACCATTAAGCAAGTTATATAATAGCATTACGACAAATTAAGTATATGCCAAAACACGTCCTTAGTGTGGAGAATATAGGCAAAGTATACAAATCAGGCAGCATAACAGTAAAAGCTCTTGAACATGTATCATTCTCATTGGATAAGGGGGAGTTTGCAGCCATAGTAGGCCCGTCAGGCAGTGGCAAATCGACATTGATGAATATGCTTGGTACAATCGACAAGCCCACCAGCGGAGAGATATACATAGATGGAGTTGCAATATCAAAAATGAGCGGAGACCAGTTAGCTGATTTCAGGAACAAGAAGCTTGGCTTTGTTTTTCAGGCATTCAACCTGATAAAAGGGCTTGATGCTGAAAAGAATGTAGAGCTCCCGTTGATGGTGACCAGCCTCTCTTCAATGGAAAGAAAAAAACGCGCTGATGAGCTTCTCGTAAAGCTTGGACTTGGGCATAGATTGAAGAACAAGCCTTATCAGCTGAGCGGCGGCGAGCAGCAGAGGGTCGCAGTCGCAAGGGCACTGGTAAATAACCCTTCGATGCTTCTAGCTGACGAACCTACTGGAAACCTTGCATCTCAGCAAAGCAATGAAGTGATAAGAATATTAAGAAAGATAAGCGAAGAGGATGATGTAACCGTAGTAATGGTAACGCATAACATGGACCTTACTAAGTATTGCGACAGGATACTGCACATTAAAGATGGAAAACTTGAACAAAACAGGGTAATGTAATGATAAGAACAAGAACTTGGATAATGGTTTTGATTGCTGCATTTGCTGTATCTGGAATAGCTGTCGCGGGAACTAGCGGCCCTTCGCCGATACCGAACCCACCAGCATTTTCAGTAACAAGCAATTCGCTGGTGTTTTGCAGGGGCGAGACAAATTACGTGCCTATAACCATAACGGATGGAGGACCTGCTGGCGCAAGCTATCCAAGCGTAGGAGTATCCAACCTGACAGGCACTGCAATGGACCAGGTAGAGTTATCTGTATCTCCTGGTAAGGGGATACTGCCCGAGGGAGTAGGCACCATATATATAGGCGTGATACATGCAAACAGCTCCACTACAGCCAACATGCCATTGTTTGTCTCGTCAAACGCATCCCTGATAACATCAATAGGAGTGCAGATACAATACGCTTATGATGTTTTCTATACTGATAGCGAGACAAGGAACCTGACATTTGAGGTGGTTTCGTGCGGAAGCCCTCTTGCTATAAGCGTAAATCCTAAGACAGTCACTTCTGGAGAGATACAGAATCTTTCTATAAACTTTACAAATTCTGGCAATACAACATTAAACAACCTATACGTTCACTATGGAGTACCTGGAGTAGATGGAGCAGTGGTTGGAAGCACCCAGGCAGAGTTAGGATCACTAGGGCCAATGATGACAGATAGGCTGAACGTAAGCCTTTTTGTATCAAGAAATGCATCCATAGAGTCTTTCCCGTTAAATCTAACAGCAACATTCTACAAAGGGGACAACTTGGAGCAGGTGTCTAACAGCACCTCACTCATACCCATAGGCTCGATAGACCTGCTCTCTTCGGGATTGACCTTATCACCAACAACAACATCTCCGGGAGGCATAGTCTCTATCTCATTCGTGCTAACAGACATAGGAACGTCTGGTGCATCTGCTGTAAGCGTAGGTGCAATAACTCCAAGCGGATTCAGCTCTTTCGGCTCAAATCCCGTATATGTAGGGGACATAAGCGCAGACAGCCAAGCACCAGTCACATTATCCCTAGTTGCTTCGAATACTCTCAAGCCAGGCACTTACAAGATACCGATGAGAATAAGTTATCTTAACAGCCTAAGACAGAATATAACCACTACAAGCGTAGTAAACGTGACCATAGGATCTGGAAGCGCATACCCTACGGAAGCGAATGGTGCTACAGCAGTTCGCAGAGGATCATCAGGCCTGCTCCCACTGACTATTCTGCTTGCATTAGCTCTTGCCTGCGTTTCATACCTTTTCTTGAAGGAGAGAAAAAAGGGCAGGAAGCATAGAGAAGCCAAAGAGTAGCTGATTTGGTGGATTGCCGATGAATATTCAAGATGTGCTCTTTCTGAGCTTCAAAGACCTGAAAGAGAAGAAGGTCAGAACAGCGTTGACTGTAATTATGGTGATAATAGGAGTCGCATCCATAGTTGCACTTATATCACTTACAGCTGGAATAGGAGCCAGCATAACAAAAGAGCTGTCTGCGCTTGGGCCAACTTCCATAATAGTCAGCTCAGTGGGCAGCGGGGCAGGATTTACCGCAGCAACAGCGGACCAGATGCAGTCGCTGCCTAACGTCAGCCAGGTAATCCCAATGCTGACAGGATCTGTGGACTTCAGAAGCGGAAGCGAGAATACTACAGCCACTATAATTGGTATAAGCCCTCAGGACCTTCAGCTTTTTCTTGGAACTCTGAACTTCTACCAGGGATCACTTTACCAAGACACAGTATCTCCAGAGTCTGTAATAGGATATGACCTCGCGTTTCCTTCAACCGGAGGAAGCGTGCAGAGCGTCATTGTGGGGCAGCCGGTCTCGATCACAACAGCATCCGGAAAAGGCTCAGCCAGCCTTACAGTGCCCGTGGTTGGAATTCTGCAGCCTTATGGCTCATCAATAATATCTGTAGACTCTGCAATTGTAATGTCTTTGTCGGCAGCGGAGACCATACTGCATAAGACCTCTTACACAACCATACTCGTGAAGGCGACAAACACCAGCACAGTGTCAGGAGTTGCAAATACCATAACCGCGATATACGGCAGCACTGCAAGAGTCCTTACAACGCAGCAACTGACACAGACTGCCAACCAGATAGTAGGATCAATAAGCACACTGCTCGTCCTAATAGCAGGCATATCGTTGCTTGTAGCCGCCATAGGAATAATGAACATAATGCTGATATCAGTCTATGAAAGGATCCATGACATAGGAGTCATGAAATCGCTGGGTTTCAAGAACAGGAATATAATGACGATATTCATAATACAGGCGCTCATAATAGGGGTATTCGGAGGCATTGCAGGACTTGTGGCTGGCGCAGCTGGAGCGTATACACTCACAGCCCTGATAAGCCATTCCTCTTCAAGCACAAGCACAACCTCATCTGGCCAGTCGCCCACTTTCGCAGCTGGCGGACGTGGAGGCGGAAGCGCAGCGTTCTCTGGAGGTGGAGGCGTTACATCAGGATCTTCATCCTCTTTATCTTTCTCCCCAGTAATATCCTTGCAGGTAGTACTCATAGCCATGTTTGTGGCAATAATAGTGAGTGTAATAGCCGGAGCCTATCCTGCTTGGAAAGCTTCAAGGCTAGAACCAATAGATGCGTTAAGGGAACTCTGATTTCTGATTTGAAACTTGAACGCAAGGAATCGGTTATATTTACTTTCTATCGCTCGAGTCTCTTCTCTGAAACCTAGACTTGAACCTTCCGTCTCCGTGGTGCTTTGGCCCGTATCTGTCCCTGCTGCCGTGTGCGCCATATCCTCTCTGCCTAGGCGGCTGCTGGCGGTCGCCCTCTCCCCATCTTCTTGGGCCTCTTTCGCCATAGTTTCTTCTTTCGCCGCCTTCGCTATAGCTTCTTCTTTCACTATAATCCCTTGATGCACGTATGTACTCTCCGTAATTTATCCTTCCAAATTTCCTGTTGTCTACCTCTATCCTGCGCATGCTCACTCCGGCAAACCTTTCTATCGCACCTATGAGACCGTGCTGATCCCTTGTGAATATTGTAAATGCCCTGCCGTTATTGCCCATTCTTGCAGACCTTCCTATTCTGTGTATGTATACTGTAGGCTCATCAGGTGCATCGAAATTTATTACATCTGTTATGTCTTTTACGTCTATTCCTCTCGCTGCAACGTTTGTTGCTATAAGCATTCCGTTCTCGTTCCTCCTGAAAGATCCCATTGCAATCTCCCTCCTTGCCTGGGTGACTCCTCCGTGCAGCAGCACGGGACTGTAACCCTGATCCTTCAGCAGCCTGTATAGTATGTCTGCGCTTCTCTGGGTCCTTGCAAACACTACAGACTTCTTCGGGGCTCTCTCACTAAGATACGCCAAAAGGGTTGAGAATTTATAAGAATTATCGACAACAGTATAAAGATTTTCTATTGATGTTACAGCAAGCTGCTCCTCATCGCCTACGCCTATATTTATGCTATCCTTCATCTGCTCTCTAGCTATCTCTACAATCTTCTGCGGCATTGTTGCGGAGAAAAGCATTGTCTGCTTTGACCTTGGGGTCTTGCTGAGTATCAGCCTTATGTCATCTATAAAGCCCATATCGAGCATTATGTCAGCTTCGTCTAGCACAGCAAATCTCACTTTGCTGAGATCTAACTGCCTTCGCTCCATAAGATCCAATATCCTGCCTGGAGTTCCTACCACTATCTTTGCGCCGTGCCTGATCTTCTCTGCCTGGGGCATTGTAGATACTCCGCCGTACACTACAACTGTTTTTGCACCGATAAATCTACTCAGCTTGCTAGCCACTCCATCTATCTGCAGTGCAAGCTCCCTTGTGGGGGCTATTATAATTGCTTCGACCCCATGGCCTTGGCCATGAAAGTTTTGCAATATTGGTATAAGGAACGCGGCGGTCTTGCCCGATCCTGTCTTGGACCTTACCACAACATCCTTTCCTTTCAGTATCTCTGGTATTGCCTTTGCCTGCACATCTGTGGGTTCTTTGAAACCCATATCTATTAGCGCTTCCATTATCTCCTTTCTTAATGAGAGTTTTTCAAAACCTTCCATATGCTTACCTTTTTCTAATCATAAGTCCGTCTAGAGCGGAAACCGCTTATTCGGACATGATCCCTGTACTGTAGAATAAGCTTGCTTTCCTCCTTTTCAAACTTATATTGATTGTTGGGTCAGATATATAAACCCTCTTTTCTGCATCTCTTTTTATACTTTTAGAGAATATACATATTGTGATCTGTTGCTGACAAAGAAAGAGATAGTTGAGGCATTGTCCATGTGCCAAGACCCAGAACTGGGCTCCAATATAGTGGATATAGGCCTTATACAGGGCATACTAATAAACCCAGATAATAGTGTAAAGGTAACGCTTACCATGACCAGCGCCATGTGCCCTGTTACAAGCATAATACTTGCGGACGTGCAACTCAGGATTGAGGCTCTGCCCGGAATAAGCAAGGCAGAGGTGGATCTGGTATGGGATCCGATGTGGACTCCTGAGATGATGAGCGATGAGCTGAAGTACAGAAGCTAATATATGAACTCTTCCTGTGCGGTTTTGTATTCGAATATTTCATTTTCCTTAAACCAGATCTTTATCTCATTCTCTGCAGTTTTTGTGCTGTCAGAAGCGTGCACGAGATTAAGCACTGGCCTCCCTTTCTTATCTGCATTTGCATAGGAATCTATAGAGAGACTTCCTCTTATTGTAGATGGGTCTGCTTTTTCCGGAGATGTTGCTCCGACCAACTTTCTTGTTGATGATACAGCCTCGTTGCCTTCGAGGACCATCGCAATTATTGGTTTGTTAGAGATATGAGTTACGAGGTTTCCCCTTATTTTCTCTCCAAGTTCCATCGCAGTCAGGCTGAGTTTTTGGCCCTTTGCTTCGTATGCCTCTTTAGTTTTTTTCCAAAGCCCTTCGGACCATTCCTTATCCAATGGATAATGCGCCTCTGCCAGTTTCCTATCAGGCACAACCATTTTTAGGGCAACTATCTTAAGTCCCGCATCTTCGAACCTGCTTATTATCCTTCCCGAAATTGCCCTTTTTACAGTCTCGGGCTTTAGCAACACCAGAGTTCTTTCCATAAAATCACTTTCATTATATTCCGTAAAACATTTAATATATGTTGGATTTTTAAATTAAACATGGCTTATCCATACATAAAATTTTATAGATGCGCATTCACAGAATAATCACAAGACCATCTAAGAAGTGGAAATATTGATTATGGTATGGCGACCAGAACGAAATTCAATTTCCCTTGGGCAACACTCTTTATAGCCATAATAGTCCCTGTTGTTACCATACTCTACAACTCAGCTCCGCATTATCTGCTTGGTGCGCCTTTGCTTTGGCTTACATCGCCTTTCAACATATCTTACGAGATTGCAAATGGAGGTTTTGCATACAATTACGTTCTGCTTATCATAATGTACGCAATAGTTGAACTGCACACCAGAAACCTGGCAAAGCTTCGCAATAGGGATTCGCTTATAAGAAATGCGGTAATTTTCAGTATAGCGTCCGCATATGTTGCATCTGCCATAATATGGGCAGCCACAGGCTTTCCATCCGCCGGCACGTCCATTTTGGCGTTCAACATACTGATATTTGCATTTGCTGAGACTTATGACATAGGTGTAATCGAATTAGCTTCGAAAAAGGCAGAGAGCATTAAAAAGAAGGCGGTAGAACTGCCATTGGCGTATGGTGCTCTCGTGCTTGTTGTGGCGCTTATCTTTTTCGTATATCTGAACGATAATGTTTATTGGTATGCCCACATATTGGGAGGGATCATATTCGCGATAGTGTACTATGTTTACCTTAACCGCAAGGTAAGGGATAAAGTGGACTCCATTGAAGACACCGTTGAGAATGATATAAAAAAAGACATCAGAAAGATTTAGCCCATCATTTCGTCTTGGCTTTACTTCCTTCTTTTTCCTGCCCTGAGATAAATAAGGCCAACAATTACTGCAGCAATCACGATTCCAGCCAGTATCTCTAAGTCATAAAGGCTTATGATGGGCTGTCCTGCCGCCTGCTTTGCAGGAACCTGTATTGTAGTGGTTACGGGTACGGTTGTCGTTGGCAATATCGTAGTAGTGGGCTGAGGAGCTGTTTTGGCCTGAGGTATTGTGGTAGTTATTATTGTAGTTGTTGAGGGGATAGTTGTAGTTGTGGTCTGTATTGTGGTTGTGCTTGTGGGAGGAAGCCCTACTGTACTATAACCACCGCCTCCACTTCCGCCTCCGCCTCCACTGCCACCTCCGCCCGATGATGGAGGTATTGCGGATTGGCTAAATATTCCTATGACAGGATCAGCAGGTATGCTAAAAGAAACTGTGCAGCTTATCGAGTTTCTGCTGAAAGGAGATATTTGGGCCCACGTTCCGTTTGTTAGGGAATATGGTGCTGCTGATGTGCCTAATGAGCAGCTATAGCCCATTGTAACATTGATTGTGGATATTGAATTGGAGGCGTTTAAAATGCTGATGTTTAGAAGCGTTGTTTTTGCAAAAGAATAACCAGAGAGGGACGGTGTGGAGCTGTAATTCTTTGTTACATTTTTTATCAGTAGCCTTGCATTTATGCTATTTGAAGATATAAACGATAGAGTCGTATTTGCCTTTCTGTAAACTATATTCTTTAACGTATTTGCAGGCGCTTGAACTGTGTAATTTGCAGTTTGATTCGATATAATGCCGGTTATGTTAATGTATATCGTGTTGGAAAACACTGCGTTTGTGCTGTCGCTTTGAGTGCCAGTTACGCTGAAGTTTCCTATTGCATCGAATAGTATGCTGTTGCCAGTCACTGCATAGCTGCCGTTAGGGGCATCTGTGGAGTATATGACATTTGAGTATGGAGGAGTTCCGTAAATTGTCAAGTTATTAAATGAAACTGCCTGGCCGGGATTTATTGTGTTAGCCGAAGGAGTTATGGAAAGGGATGGAACAGTGTGTATCGTTATCGAAATAGTATTTGATGATGTAGATATGCCATCATTTGCTTTAACGCAATACGTGTTTGAAGATAGAGATAACGGAGTAACCGTATATATCGCATTTGTATTCAATGCCCCTCCAGTGCAAGAATTTCCTTGGTAGTACGCATATGTGTAATTTCCTGTGCCGCCTAACGCAGATGCGGTGATTGTAATATTTTGGCCTAGATCTATGGTTGTTTTGGATGCGGAAAGAATAGGTTTGCCAAGGGGAGGATTATCTGTTATGCTAAGTGTATTTGAAGCAATAGAGTTGAATGCATCAGTAATGTTGGCGCTTATTGTGTACACTGTAGTTGATGTTGCATTAGGGAGGCTGACTGTGCAATGATTTATTGAGCTTGTTGCTGAAGAGCATGTTGAATTAAATACTATGAGAGAATTGCTTGAACTCCACAGATATGTGAAGGGGGCTGTGCCGCCAGATATGCTTGCAATAATTTGTATAGTATTTGCATTATCAAATATAACATTTCCATTTTCTGTATTAAGCTTGAGCGAAGGTTTGGCATTTACAGAGATGATATTCGATGCAGAGTTAAAAACAAATGGCACAGAAGTGCCTTCATCTGTTGCACTTATGCCATATGTATCCTGACCCAACGGAGGTGTTATGCTGTTGAATGTAAATACATTTCCTGCTGTTACTCCGGTAATAGTATCTACCGTATTTCCGCCAGTTACAAGGTTAACTGTGAACGGACCAGCGCCTCCAGAAATTTCTCCGTTATACGTTACACTCTGCCCATAGTCTAATGCAGAGATGCTTGGAATTATGCTGATTATAGAAGGTGCAGGATTTATTGATATTCCGAGTGTTGTAGAGTTAAATACAAAAGGCGTTGTAGTTCCCATGTCTACGGCGATTACATTAAAGGAATTTGTAGAGGTTGATGAGGTTTTATATGAAAGAATTGCTTGGCCTCCATTTTTAGGAGTGACTGCCGTTGCAAGTGTTTTACCTCCGGAAGTTAGGTTTACAGTAAACGGGCCTGCGCCTACATTTGCGGGTATAATTGCATTGAAAGTTGCATACTGTCCCACATCTATGGTTGAATTTATTGCATTTAGCGAGATCGATGGATCATAATATACGGTTATTGAGTTTTCTGGAAGAGGCGCATTGTAGCCATTTTCGTCAGTCGCTTCGCCGTTAACTTGCAAAGTTCCTAAAACGTTTGGGGAAACTGGTATTCTAAAGAATACCGAATTTGTAGTTAGAGAGTTTATGGAGGTGATCTGTTTTACAACGCTGTTAGATGAGTTCTCAATCAGAGTATTGTAGGCATATGGAGGAGTACCTCCGCTTATTAGAGAGGTTATAAGTTCGCCCTGACCCTGATCAACGGTTTGATTGCTGACTTCTAAAGCAACCGCTCCAGGATCTGGGTTAACAGTTACAGGGATTGCTCCTGTTATTGCGTTGACCTCTGTTGATGAATCTTGAGATGAAAAATAGAAATATATTGTAGAGGGAGTTGTATTTGAAGGAGTATAACTTGCATTGAATGGTTCATAGCCATACGTATTAAGCGGAGTGCCTGAAGAATTGCTTTGGCTTCCGCCTGAATAGTACCATTTTTCTAATTTGTAACCTCCGCTCCCTCCAATGACATTAGCTGATAGATAAATTTTTTGGCCAACATCAACAACATTTGGCGTTATAACCGCATTTGCAATTTGTATCTGTGGATTGACTGTTACTGTTGCACTGCTGACGTTGAATCTTAAGTCGTTATCGGTTATTGTTAAAGTGTATGTATCTGAAGTTTGCTTAGAAACATACGGCAGGTTAAAAGAGCACTTTGTATAGTTTCCAGAGATGCTGCAATCAGAAGCAGGAAGAGGGCCTTCTATGCTGCCGCTAAGAGAATTTACACTGAACGGCGGTACGCCTCCTACAATATTCGCACTTAGCACCTCTTCTTGCTCAGAATAGCCATACGATAGTGATGGTGATAAGTAATAGATTTTTGGAAGAGGGGGCGGATTTATTGTTACATTTGCCATGGCAATAGTATTTTTCGTGTCTGCGTCAGCAAAAGTTATTTTATACATATCAGTTACAGTATTAGAAACATATGGCAGATAGGGTATTGTGCAATTCAGGAAGTTTAATACATTAATCTTGCAATCGGATGTTGGAAGATTGCCCTCAATGCTGCCAGAAAAGGCTATCACATTGAAAGGCGGAACTCCGTTATTAATTTGTCCTGCAAGTATCTCCGTATTTCCAGAAAAAGCATAATATTTGGATTGACTAAGTGAATAGACAACTGCCGGTGCAACTACATTTACACCGAATGCGCGAGATATCTGCTTTGGGCGGGGGTGAGTAACTTTAAAATAAAAGTAAACGGTTGACGCAGTTTTAGATATATAATTTGATGTAAATACATTCCCATTTTGTATTGTAACTAATTTAGTTCCAGAAGCATTTGAGTTCTGAGATGTGTGATAAAAATTACCAGCATACGGCGACGTTCCGCCACTTACGCTCGCAGAGAGATTTATCGTATAATTTAGATCGACATTGGAAGGCAGAGGTGATACGGTTATAACAGCATGTGCGCTTCCTATAATCAAGCACATGATAAATAAAGGAATTAATATCCTACCAAACATTCCGTTTATTTTAACATTCATAATTATCCCATTCGTTCTGAAAGGTTTCAAATATATGGTTTTTGCTAACATCCATTCTGCCTGTTCACATTCTTATATATTGCGATAGGCAATACTATAAAGAACTCTTACGGATTTGAGCTCAGATTGCTGCAGTTATTTTTGATTAAAAACAGCTTTAAATCCTTATATGGATACTAATATGTCTGATGTTCCTTTTTGTGATTTAGATGATAAGACAGCCAATAATAGTTGTAATGGGTCACGTAGACCATGGAAAAACCTCCCTGTTAGACAGAATACGCAACAGCGCAATAGCAGCCAAAGAGGCTGGAGGTATAACACAGCACATAGGGGCGAGCGAAGTTCCTATAGATGTAATCGAAAGAATATGCGGCAATATGCTGAATAGTGCAGGCGTGAAGATCACAATACCTGGGCTTCTTTTTATAGACACGCCAGGGCACGAGGCTTTCACAAACCTAAGGAAGCGCGGGGGCAGCGTTGCAGACCTTGCAATACTTGTTGTTGACATAACAAAAGGATTCGAGCCTCAGACCATAGAGGCTGCAATGATACTCAAGGAGTATAAGACTCCATTCCTTATAGCAGCAAATAAGATAGACTTGCTTACTGGCTGGATACCTACAGGATCGAAGAGCTTCGTAGAGTCGCTTGGAAAACAGAGCGAGGGAGTGCAGCAGGCGCTTGAGAACAGCATATTCGAGCTTATTGGCAGGGTAAGTGAACTCGGATTCAACAGTGAACGCTTCGACCGTGTTAAAAACTTCCAGAAAGAGCTCGCGATAGTGCCTCTGAGCGCAAAGACAGGCGAGGGAATTGCAGAACTGCTCATGGTTGCAACTGGACTTTCCCAGAGGTATCTTGAGATGCGGCTAAACATAGAGGTGAAAGGCCCTGGCAGAGGCACGATTTTGGAGAAGAAGGAGGTGCGCGGCCTTGGCACAACAATAGACGTAATACTTTATGACGGCTCTCTCAAGACTAATGACACTATTGCGTTTGCAACCTCTTCCGGAGTAGGGACAGCAAAGATAAAGGCGCTGCTGAAGACCAAACCATTGCAGGAGATACGAGAGAGCTCTAGCAATTTCATGAACATAGAATCAGTAAGCGCAGCTTCCGGAGTAAAAATAAGCGGGACAGGGCTCGATGACGCTCTGCCTGGATCTCCTGTAGTACAGGTAATCAATGGAGACTATTCTACTGAGATAAAATCAGAGATAAGCAATATATTCAAGACAGACAAGCAGGGAGTCGTGCTTAAGACAGACTCTATGGGAAGCCTTGAGGCTCTTTCAAGGCTCATAGAAGCTGCAGGATTCAAAATAAGCAAAAAGGGAATAGGAAGCGTAACAAAAAGAGATGTCATTGATGCTTTTGGGCAGCTATCGGAGAACCAGATTTATTCTGTTGTGCTTGCATTCAACGTGCCTATAGAAGAGGATGCCAAAACCGCCTCTTTCGACAGCGGGATAAAGATAATATCAGGGGACATAATATACAAGATACTCGACGAATATAAGCTTTTTGTCGATGATAGGCAGAAGAACGTGCTGAGCAAAGCGGAGAGCAGGATAGTCTTCCCTGGAATGGTGGAGGTTTTGCCGCACAGCTGCTTCAGGATGTCGCATCCCGCGATATTCGGAGTCAACGTACTTGAAGGAAGAATAAAAACAGGATGGCTCCTTATGTCTGATGAAGGCGTAGTAATAGGAAAAATAAAAGGGATACAGAATGAGAAGTCGCCGTTGGAGCTTGCCAAAGCAAATGAAAATGTTGCAATATCAATGGATGAGCCGACATTCGGAAGGCAGGTGAGGGAGGGGCAGAAGCTCTACACGAGGGTTACAGACAGCGATGAGCGGATGCTGAAAGGCGAGTTCTCCTCTTTGATAAATGAGAGGGAATCCGCATTGCTTAAGAAGATATCCGAGATAAAGAAGGCCAGCAAAACGCCCAATAGTATAACATAAATATTATAAAAACACAAAAATAAATTGCAAAAAATATGTGTTGATGAAATGAGCATTTTAACTAGACAGAGATCCGTATCCGAAGAGACATTGCAAAAGTTCGAGGATTTGTTGATAAGCGAGAGGGTGGCGCTGGGCCTTTATATTAAGGATAAGATCACTAGAGAAAAGTTCTGTGACTGCCTATTTTCTACAGTAAAGAAGCTTGAGCACGTCAACACCCGCTACATATCTAAAGTGACTTTGTCAAATTTGGAGGAGACGGCACAAGAGATCAAGAATGGGCGCTACAATATTTTTAATTTCGATACGTCTTTGTCCTTCATTCATAGGAGTTTGATAGTAGATGCATACCCAAGCCAGTTAAAGCAGGAAAAGCACTATGCTAAATTTGTATCGCATTTCTCTTCTGCTTCGTGGTATGGCACGCGCAAAAGAGTGGAAGCTCTTCTTAGAGAATGAAAAACCTGATAAAAAAGAGTGCCTAACCAGCAAGGCTTATCTCTATCTGGACCGTGTCAGGAACAGGTATTCTCATTATCTGCCTTAGGGCCTGTTCGCTTCCATCTATCTCGAGAAGCCTTTTATGGAACCTTATCTGCCACTTCTCATATGTATGGCTTCCTTGATGCGCAGGTGCTTTCCTTGTTGACTGGCTTATTATCTTTGTAGGAAGAGGTATGGGGCCCTTGCACTTTATGTTGGCCCCCTGAACTATACTCTTTATCTGGCTTGCTACAGAGTCCACGTCCTTCTTGTTTGTGCTTACTAGCTTTATTATTGCGGTTCCTGCCATCTATTCACTCCATCATTTTACAGGAGTGACATCCAGTATGATGCCTGCACCTATTGTCTCTCCCATATCACGTATGGCGAACCTTCCGAGCGGCTTGAAGTCGCTGAACTTCTCCAAAGACACGGGTTTTGTGGGCTTTATCTTTACTATTGCCACGTCTCCGGTCTTTATTGTCTGAGGGTTCTGCTCTACAGTCTGGCCAGTCTTCGGATCCTTTCTTTCGAGTATGTCAGTGAATGTGCATGCTATCTGTGCAGTATGTATGTGGAAGACTGGGGTATATCCTCTTGCTATGACATTCTGGTGGTGCAGAACCACTACCTGAGCCTTAAATTCTGATGCCACCGTAGGAGGATTGCTTGCGGGGCCTACCACGTCTCCCCTCTTTATGTCCTTCTTCTCTATTCCTTTTACATTGAAGCCTATGTTGTCTCCAGGCTCTGCCCTCTGCAGTTGCTGGTGGTGCATCTCTATGCTTTTGACTTCGGTCTTTACGCCTCCAGGCATTATTATAACCTGGTCTCCGGCCTTTAGTATTCCGCTCTCTATCCTTCCTACAGGCACTGTTCCGAATCCAGATATGCTGAATACGTCCTGTATTGGCAATCTAAGAGGCTTGTCTGTTGGTTTTTCCGGTACCTTGAGCAGATCCAATGCCTCAAGAAGGCTTGGGCCTGTATACCATGGAGTCTTTGCAGATTTCGTCTTTACATTGCTGCCCTCTATGGCAGAGTACGGTATAAAGTTAACCTGATCCAGCTTGAAGCCGAACGACTTTAGCAGGTCTCCTACAGATTTCTTTACGTCCTCATATTTCTGCTGCGAGAATTCTACTTCGTCCATTTTGTTTACTCCGACTATTACCTGACCTACGCCAAGTACGCTTATAAGTATTGCGTGCTCCCTTGTCTGAGCCTGTATTCCGTCCTTTGCGCTGACTACCAAGACTGCCGCATCTGCCTGGCTTGCTCCAGTTATCATATTCTTTACGAAGTCCCTGTGGCCAGGTGCGTCTATTATAGTAAAGTAGTATTTTGCTGTCTGGAAATCCCTGTGCTGTATGTCTATAGTGATTCCACGTTCACGCTCTTCCTTTAGCGTGTCCATAACGAATGCGAATTCGAAAGTAGGCTTGTTTACCTTAGCCGCCTCTTCCTTGTACCTTGCCATATCTCTGTCAGTTATCGCCCCTGTTTCGTAGAGGAGCCTTCCAACTGTCGTAGACTTTCCGTGGTCTACGTGACCTATAAAGATCAAATTCATGTGTGGTTTTTCTGCCATAGTTTCACCTAAATCAATATAAATGCCTATTTTCTGTCGAGGAATAAGCAGTATGTTTCTGTAGAAAACTAATAAAAACCTATGCCTTTTAAGCGGGAAATAAAATTACGCCCAAAATCTCTTAATTTAACAATGCGACTAAACCGCATTTGCCTGTTTTAGAGTTTTGCGCGGGAGCCTAATTTATAGAAAGGTTTTTATAACAATTTGTTCATATCAGACGTGCCGCTAAAGCGGTAGAACGGTGACTTGATGAAAGATGTATATGTTTTGGCAGCAGCAGAAGAAGAAGACGAAGGCGACGACGAAGAAGGAGATGATGACGAAGATTGGGAAGACGATGAAGAGGATGATGAAGAAGGCGATGAATAATCCTCTTCCTGCATATCGCAGTCAATAAAACCTTTCCTTATCGAAAGAGTATTAAGCTTTAAGGCGCAGTATCTTAATGCCAGCTGTTTCTAGTTTCTAGATGTGAAAAACCATGGTAAACGGGTTAGAACTTACGGTTGCAAGCGCACTCGTAACTGATGATGGAAAGAGCATAGCCAGGATAGACTCTAAAGCGAGGAAGCTTTTGGAGGTAAGCTCTGGAGATGTTGTGGAGATAAAAGGCAAGCGCAGGTCTACGGCAGCCATAGTTATGCCCGCTCACCAGCAGGATGAAGGCCTGGATTTCGTACGCGTAGACGGGAGGATAAGGCAGAACCTTGGAATAGGAATAGGCGATAGGGTATTTGTAACCAAAGCGGATGCAAAGGATGCAGAGAAAGTCATACTGGCTCCACCTCCAAATCAAAGAACCCCGATATCACCGGATTTTGCGGAATATGCCAAAAATAAGCTTGATGACAAGCCTCTTGTGAGGGGAGACGTTGTACCGATACCTATGTTCGGATACGTATTCAACTTCATAGTTGCGCAGACTTCGCCTCACGGAGTTGTAAGAGTGGGAAGGCGCACAGAAGTGGTTGTAAGATCTGAACCAATATCCGAATCAATGGTCAAGATAGGAGATGTTCATTACGAAGATATTGGGGGCCTAAAGAATGAGATACAGAAGATAAGGGAGATGGTAGAGCTGCCCATAAGGTATCCAGAATTATTTGAAAGGCTTGGGATAGAGCCGCCGAAAGGAGTGCTTCTGTTTGGAGCGCCTGGAACTGGAAAGACGCTGCTTGCGAAAGCTGTCGCAAACGAATCTGATGCTCACTTTATAGACATATCAGGCCCTGAACTTGTCAGCAAATTCGTAGGGGAGAGCGAAGAGAAGCTTAGGGAGATATTCAATGAGGCAAAAGAGAAAGCGCCAACTATAATATTCATGGATGAGATAGACGCAATGGTGCCTAAGAGAGAGGAGGCGACAAACGAAGTAGAAAGAAGAATGGTATCACAGCTTCTTGCGCTTCTAGACGGAATAGGATCCAGAGGCCAGGTAATAGTAATAGGCGCAACAAACAGGCCGAATGCGATAGACCCTGCGCTTAGAAGGCCAGGAAGATTCGACAGAGAGATAGAGATAGGAGTTCCAGATAGGAATGCGAGAAAGGAGATACTCCAGATACATACAAGAAACATGCCGTTAAAAGACGTCAACCTTGACGAACTCGCAAGCATGACACACGGTTACACTGGCGCAGACCTTACAGCGCTTGCAAGGGAGGGGGCGATGTGCACGCTCAGAAAGATACTTCCGATGATAATAGACAAGAAGTCCATACCTAACGAGATACTGATGAACCTTAACGTGACCATGGATGATTTCATAAACGCTTTCAACAGCATACAGCCAAGTGCGCTCAGGGAGGTCTTTGTAGAGAGGCCCAATGTACACTGGGAGGATGTTGGAGGCTTGGCATCTGTAAAAGAGCAGCTGAAAGAGGCTGTTGAGATGCCTGTAAAGAACCCAGAAGCGTTCGAGAAGATGGGCATACGCCCTGTGAAAGGCATACTTCTTGTCGGAGCGCCAGGAACTGGAAAAACTATGCTTGCTAAGGCCGTGGCCACAGAAAGGGAATCAAACTTCATCTCTATAAAAGGGCCTGAGCTGCTCAGCAAATACGTAGGTGAGAGCGAAAAGGCGACGCGAGAGGTATTCAGAAAGGCGAGGCAGGCGGCCCCGTGCATTATATTCATAGATGAGATCGACTCGATAGCGGGCACGCGCGACGGAAGCAGGGGAGATTCCATGGTAACTGAGAGAGTCGTGGACACCCTTCTAACTGAATTGGATGGGCTGCAGGATATGAAGGGAATAGTTGTGCTTGCTGCAACAAACAGGCCAGATATAATAGACCCTGCGCTTATGAGACCGGGACGTTTTGACAAGATAATAGAGATACCAATGCCTGATGAGGAGACAAGGTTGTCGATATTAAAAGTGCACACAAAGCGCATGCCATTATCAAAGGAGATTCGCCTTGAGGAGCTTGCTGTGGACCTGGAGGGCTACACTGGTGCAGAGATAGAAAATGTGTGCAGAGAAGCTGGAATGCGGGCTATACGTATGAAAAAGGCGAGCGTATCCAAAGAGGATTTTGAATTCGCGCTAAAAGAGATAAAACCTGCAGTGCCAAAGCATCTGGCAGAGAAGATAAAGAAATTCAAGTCTGAGCCGGAAAATATGTATAGGTAATTGCATGGCTGATGAAAACCCAAACTGGGTAGGCATGGGAATTGCAGCCGTACTTGTATTGATAGGAATTGCTGCTATTGTTGGCGCGTATAGATACGGTTTCGCTGGCATAGGTTCGTTTGCTTCATCAATATTCTGGTGGGTGACATCCTCCCACCACTGAAGGTGGTGGGCTTCCAATGACGGTTTTTTGATTGGTCATCTTGAACCACCAAGTATAGTTCCTGATTCACCGACGGCTGCCTCCTGTAGTTGAGGTCTTACAACGTCTCCAGAGGCGTTACTTCCCGCATGTCCTGCGGTAGTCAGGATATTTATTGAGGCATTCAAATCTCTGTCAATCTTCAGTCCACAATTTTGACAGAGATATGTCCTTTCACTCAATCCTATATCCTGTATGTTTCCACATTTACTGCATGTCCTTGTTGTGTTCCTTGGGTTCACGCCGACAACCCTGCAACCAGCACTTTCAGCCTTGTAACAAAGATATTGGGTGAAATTGCCCCAAGAAGCATCCGTTATCTGTCTTGCAAGATTATGGTTCTTTGCCATGTTTGCAATCTTCAGTTCCTCGTATGCAATGGATGAGTATGAATTTACAAGACGATATGAGGTCTTGTGAAGAAAGTCGTCCCTCTGCCTTGCGATATGTTCCGATATCCTTGCAAGTTTTATCTTTGCCTTTCTCCTATTCTTGCCCCCTTTCTTCTTGTTTGAGAGCCTTCTCTGGATTGTTTTCAGTTTGTCGATGGATTTATTCGAGATTCTCGGATTTGGGATTCTTGTTCCATCAGACAAAGTTGCATATTCCTTTAGTCCCAAGTCCATCCCTACTTGTGGTTTATTGTTTGAGAAGAGAGAGGTATCTTCCTTTTCAGTGGAAAATGTGATATACCATTCCTGCGATTTTGTCTGTTTTATCGCCATTGTTTTTATCTTTCCTTCCATATCTCTGTGGTTGACAAAGTTTATCCTGCCGATTTTTGAAACGGAAACCATTTTCTTTTCGAGTTTGAAACCAGATTGTGGGTATGTCAATGAAGAGATGTATGATTTGAAACGTGGGAAACCTCCCTTGACTTTCTTTCCCTGTTTTCTTTCCTTTATCCTTCTGAAGAAGTTCTTGTATGCCCCTGAGACTCTGTCCGCGACATTCTGGCAGACTTGGGAATATAGTTCATTGAATTCTGGGTTCTTCTTTTTGAGTTTTGTAATCCACTTGTTCATGTCGTATTTCGTGAAGGTCTTTCCTGTTTCCTTGAAGTATTTTTGTGATTGTTCAAGAAGGAGGTTGTAGAGTTGTTTCGATAGATACATCTGACGGTTGAGTGTTGATTTCTGCGACTGCGACGGATATGCCCTGTATTTGTACGTCTTTTTCAAGATGAACATATCCTTTTCACCATTAAATCTTATATGTGTTGCGGTTCGCTTTCATCCCACGATTGAAATCGTGGGTTTTCCCGCTCACATTTATAATCGGAATATTCTTCTTTTTCTTTATAATTAGGTGGTGGCTGTTCGGAGGGTCCTGCCAATTTCCATTTTATTCCGGGAGAAGGAGATACAGGCATAATGGAGACGCGTACTATATACTGAAAGAGAGGTACGCGAAAGGAGAGATATCAAAAAAAGAGTATGAAGAGAGAATGAAAGGTCTTGATGAATATTAAGTTGCTGAATGCTGCGAATTGTTGCAGTATGTTTTTAATCCTTCATGGCAATCTATTTGCAAGGAGGGGTAGCTCAGCCTGGTTAGAGCGCTAGACTCATATGCTAAGCATTATGAGTGAAGAGCTATG
The DNA here is from genome assembly GCA_021810105.1 of Microcaldota archaeon. Classification (GTDB taxonomy): domain Archaea; phylum Micrarchaeota; class Micrarchaeia; order Micrarchaeales; family Micrarchaeaceae; genus JAJZAB01. The sequence goes on from JAJZJM010000002.1 coordinate 69,810, forward strand.
TGCTATGACGAGAAATCTAGAGATCGCGAGTTCAAATCTCGCCCCCTCCAAGTCCATGCTGCGATGCCCAATGGCTTCGGTGTTTGGAAAACAGAACTAATATAGAAGCAGTACAACCAAATCTTCGAAAAAATAATGCTTTTTAAATAAGAGCTGGGCGCCTTTTGTTGCAATATCTTTCTCGTAATGGTTATGTCCGCTTTCGAGGAGCAGAGCTATGCCACCCTTATCAAGAAAACCCTTGTACTTTTCCAGAAACGATTCTATAAGCTCCCTGCCCTCTTTGCCGCCATCAAGCGCCCTTTGGATCTTGTTTTCTTTCATGCTTTGTATCGGCTTTGATGGGAGATATGGAGGATTGAATATTATGGCATCAAACGCACCGGTTATGTTTGAGAACATGTCGCTCTTCAAGAATCTGCCGTTTACTCCGTTTGTCTTAGCATTCTCTTCCGCGCACTTTATCGCTTCAGTGTCAATATCTGAGAAAGTCACATCGCACCCTTTCTTTGCAGCTACAATGCCCTGTATGCCAGAACCAGTCCCGAGATCGAGGACCTTTCCGCGGGTATGCTTCTCTACAGCTTCCGCCAATAAAAAAGAGTCCTCCCTGGGAAAATAGACGTCGTTTTTGCACTTCAGCGTGAGTGTATCCGCAATCAATCCCATTCCCCTATAGATTCGATATCCTTCAGCGCTTTCTCCTTATCGGGCTTCTGCCCGGCACCCACGCCCCTCAATAAAATTGATGCGATTATTGATATCACAACAGTAGCAAATATTATGATAGAGTATGAGAGACTGCTTATTATGCCGGCATCGAGTGCGATTATCGCTATCGCAACCCCTACCGCGCCCCTCCCTGAGAGAATCCCTGCTGCCCTCCTGTTCTTTTTTGGATAGCTTCCCGGGATTATTTTGCTGGAGAGCTTGTGCGTAAGCGTATAAGAAGAGACTATTGCCGCTGCTATTATAACTGCGACTCCGATTGCTATCTTAATAGACATGTCTGCATAATCCAGTAGGGCACTTGCCCCAGCGATCCCGAAAAAGAGTGGTATGAAAAATCCATCCGTTATTCTGCCAAAGGTTCTTGTAACCCTTCCATATGCGCTCCTGCCAGAAATTATGGAGTGCACTATAAGCCCTGCAAAAAATGCGCCGACTATGTATGTTATCCCTATGTAATTGAAGAGCGCAGCTAAGAAAAATCCGAATATAAGTATTATGCCATATGCGATGTTGCTGCTTTTTAGAAGGGGCTTGATGCGCCTCATCGCTTTATTGAGCCCCTTTGCATAGCGCCTTACTATTTTTTCTGCTGCGATGATTATGAATATCAGTATGCCCGTCTCTATCAGCACAGTTTCCGCACTTGAGAAAGGCCTTGATATGAAGATAAGCAGCACAAATGCGAGTATGTCTGTTAGTATTACAGACGAGAGTATGAAGTAGCCTGTCACCTTATCAAGAAGCTTATATCTTCTTACCAATACCGAGATTATGGATATTGAAGGCACGGTTATTGCGAGAGACATTGCAAAACTTTCTGTGGAACCAAAGCCAAGAAGCAGGTATGCCAGAGAGGATACGAATATTAGAGGGAGTATGAAGCTTGCTACGGAAAATGAAAACGCTTTGCTTATGCTCTTGGTTATCAACTCTGTCCTCATGCCCATACCTATGAAGAACATTATGAAGAAGAGGGAGATAGACTCTATTGCACTCAATTGCAGGGATAGCTGTATTATGCCGAAAACTGTGGGTCCAAGTATCAGTCCCGCTAGAAGAGCACCAGCAACAGCCGGCAGGTCAAACTGCTCGAATACCTCTCCCACTATTATTGTAGCTGCAAGAATTATCAGAACCTGGCCTATTATTTCAAATGGCAATGCAGCACCTCTGGATATTTGTATATTTTAGTTAACTATTTTATTTATTATATCCACTACAGAAACATTTATAGAGTTTGGAGCAAAACAGTTACGTCTATTCGAGTGTTACAATGAATCAAGGCAGCGGAATTCAGGATGCGATAGTGGTCAACTCTCTTGTGAAGAGATTCGGAAGCTTCACAGCAGTTAAAGGAATATCTTTTTCCGTAAAGGCTGGGGAGATATTCGGACTTCTCGGGCCGAACGGAGCCGGAAAAACCACAACTATATCAATGATGACCACTGTGCTCAGCCATACATCCGGAACAATCAAACTTTTCGGAGTTGATGCTTTGGCTGCCAAGGATAGCGCAAGACAGATGATAGGGATAGTGTTCCAAGACCCTTCTCTAGACGACGAACTTACAGCTTGGGAAAACCTTGACTTTCATGCCAGGCTGTACGGAGTTAAAGAGGGTAAAAAAGAGATAATAGAGAAGGTGCTCAGGCTTGTAGAGCTTCAAGACAAAGCTGACAGGCAGGTAAAGACATTTTCTGGAGGGATGAAAAGAAGGCTTGAGATTGCCAGAGGCTTCATACACCATCCAAAAGTGCTCTTCCTTGATGAGCCGACATTGGGATTGGACCCTCAAACAAGAAGAAACATCTGGGATTACATAACTAAGCTGAACAGGGAGCAGGGGTTGACGATAATATTGACAACGCACTACCTTGAGGAAGCAGATTCGCTCTGCAACAGAATTGCAATAATAGATCATGGCAAAATAATAAAATCAGGCACTCCTGATGAGTTGAAAAGGTCTCTTGGGGGAGACGTTGTAAGGATAGGAGTTGGAAGGAAAACGGAACTTATGCGCTTGCTTAAAGGAAAGCCGTTCATAATTAGCGTGAAGGAATCGGATGAAGGCCTTGAGATATCCGCTAAAGATGGCTCTAAGGCGATTCCTATGATAACCAGGATAGCAGACACTAAAGGCATAAGCATATCGTATGCAACAGTGAAGCGGCCCAGCCTAGAAGATGTATTTATACACCTGACAGGGAGAAATATACGCGAGGAGGGGGCTGATAGAGAATCGTCATGGAAAAAATTCAGGGGGAGATGATGACAGGGACAATCGATGCTGTGTATACAATTTGGCTTAGGGAGATGAAGAGGTTCCTAAAATCAAAATCAAGGATGGTAGGCAGCGGAGGCCAGCCGCTAATCTGGCTAGCGATTGTTGGCGTAGGGCTTGGAGCAGCATTCGCTTTGAAGGTAAACGGCAGCGTGCCATACCTTACGTTTGTGTCTCCAGGACTAATAGGCATGACCATACTTTTCAGCTCGATATTTGCTGGCGTGAGCGTTATATGGGACAGGCAGTTCGGATTCCTTAAGGAGATACTTGTAGCCCCTGTTTCAAGATTGAGCATTGTTCTCGGCAAGATAGCAGGCAGCAGCACAATTGCGGTTATGACAGCCCTTCTAATACTTGTTGTAGTGATAGTATTCGGGATAGTCCCTATAGCAAGCTTGTCCGTATTGGGGATAATAGAGCTCCTCATATTCATGCTTCTTACATCGGCTACATTCGTTGCAATGGGCCTGATAATAGCCGCACTGATAAACAACATAGAGAGCTTCCAGGTGCTCATAAACTTCCTTGTAATGCCGCTTTTCTTCCTTTCCGGTGCGCTCTTTCCCATAAGCGGTGCGCTTCCGATATGGCTTGATGCATTATCGCATATAGACCCGTTATTCTATGCGATCGATGGAATGCGCGCATCGCTGATACATTTCTCCACTTATCCGCTCATCGTAGACATGGCCGTCACAATAATATGCGCCGTAATCTTCATAACAATAGCAACGGCACTGTTTAGCAGGATAGAGGGGAAATGACCCTTCAATATGTTTAAATATCTGGGAAGAATAATAGATATTACCACGTTGTTACGGCACGGCAAAGCATTTTGAAGGGAGTGTTTATGACTGTTGAAAAAAAGTTACCAGGTGAGAGAGGAGCCACTACTAAAGACTTCACTCTAGACTTATTTCCGGAAAGCATGGAACAATGGAATAGAATTATCCGCGAATCAGCCATTCCTCTTACTGAAAAAGATGCCAGAGAAATGGATGAGGAAGGCATAGATGAAATACGCGGCAGAGCTGCAACTTTAAAGTTTAGCGGCGAACTGGGAGCCGGAAAAAGCCTTAATGAAGCCGCTGCTGAATCTGAAAAGGTCAGACATGCTCAGATTCCTGATCCAGGAATATACATGAAAAGGTTTAGAAGGGCGACTGAAAAATGATATATTGAGTTGGTCGAATGCCAAGTGCAGGTCACTTAAAACTCATGGATGATGTATGCATAGACACCACCCAGAATTCTATAATAATACCAATTGAGACAGTTGAGCGCGCTGAGCGTTTTGCAAAATTTGTTGCATTGGAGCAAAGACTCCTGAGGCGCCTTGAATCCGAATATGGCACTCCGGAAGATATGCTTAGAAAATTAAAAAGGTAATGTAGCACGTCTTCCAATTGCTGATTTGGCTTTTTCTTTTTAGATTTCAAAGGTAGTGGCGGGCCGTAGCCCTCCTTCTGTTTTAGGCAGCATTAGACTGAGCGGCGTAAAGCCTTGCATACTCATCTGCGCATTTCCCCAGCCGTTTCATCCGCTTGTATGCGCTCGTAGTGTCATCGCTTTATGCATATTCGCGGTATCGTTTCTGTTCCGGTTATGGCCTTAAGCCGTATGCGCTCTGTATGGGAGGAGCTTCCTCCTTTCGGTAAGCTGCCCACCCGCCACTGTTATTAAGTGCAAAATCGTTTTATTATGCTTTTCTGTATGAGATGCCGAAGAGCAAGCTTAAGCAAGCTTTATGTCTGAGCCAGTCACAGTTTTCCTTTTTGCATGGGCGGCAAGTTTTACCGCCTTCTGGGCAATCTCGAAAGCATTCCTATTCAGGCGCTTCTGCATCTCTGATGCCGCTTCATCGCTTACCCTGAAAGCGCCCGCCTCTTTCAGTATCTTCTTTATAGTTCCTTTAGTTATGTACACCAGACCACGTCCTTTCTTATTACAAGTCAAAGCTTTTTATACCTGTGATAAAACTTTCTCAGCAACATCTTTTCCTAGTATTGCTGGTATCCTTGCCCTGTTGCTTCTTATCTCAGCTATGCTTTTTATACCGTGATTATACAGCATTCTCGCCCTAACTCTTCCTACCTGCTGCAGCCTTATCAGGTCAAGCAGCTCATCCTTTATACCGTATCTCAATCTGACTCTCATGTCTATAAGCTTTCTTTGCGGCTTTTTCAGTATCTTTGCAAGCTCTATAGCGGAGTATATGAGCCAATCCGCATTAGTCACTTTAGTATATAAAGCGCCGGGAGTTGAAGAATATTTCTCAACTATCTCCGGTTCCTTCATCTCCTCTGCCCAGTCATTTAACATCAAGGCTGTTGCAAATGCGCCCTCTGGATCATAGTTACCGTAATCCTCTGGAGAGAACTCCTTAAGCCTTCCTTTTGAGGTGTTGTACATATATGCTGTGAATTCTTCCTCTGCAGATGAGGTTACCCTTACATACGGCCGCATCTCGAGAGTGTTGCATATCATGAATAAAGCATCTATGGGCTTTTTAGCATCCTCAAGGGAGTCTATCATCCATTTTGCAGAGAGGGGGTCTATGTAAAGCTCGCTAACTCTGCTTCCAAGCTTTGTTGCAGAATATTTTCCCCATTGCCCCTCTATCATCTCCCATTTTGCCAGATCCTCTAAGACCTCTCCTATAAGATTGTCTATATGGCTCCGCTTTCCATACTGGAGAGCGTAGAAGCTCTTTGCAAAAAAGGCCTTCATGCTCTCTGGATCGTTTACTATGTTTGCAGATATCAAGGAGAGCACGTGCGACCTTAGAACAGGCACAACTCCAAGGCTTGATTCTATAGGATCCGGAGATGCGGCTATGTAATTAGCGAATAGCTCCTTCATTCTCTCTTTTGTAGGCGCTATTATCAACGCCCTTCCTTCAGTATCGTATCTTGGCCTGCCAGCCCTGCCGAACAGCTGCAGCACCTCATTTACGCCCAAGCTGTCGCTCCCATAACCCCCATATCTGTACAAGTCCCTGACAAGGACTGTATGCGCAGGCATATTTACCCCAAAGCCCAGGGTGGTTGTGGAGCACATTACTTTGATCATGTTTTCCTTGAATGCATCCTCGAGGATCTGTCTTTGGGCGTTAAGCAGGCCAGCGTGGTGAAACGCAACTCCGCTTTTGACAAGCTTTCCAAGCTTTTCGCACTGCTCGGTAGGCCGTTCTAGGACACCGGTTACCTGCTTGCTTATCGCTGAGAGTTTTTCAGCATTGCCTTTCGACAATGCATCTCCGAGCTCGGCTGCAAGCCTTTTGGCGCCAGCCTCAGCGTTCCTGCGTGTAGAATAGAAGATCAGTATCTGCTTTTTCTGAAGCAGAGTATCTTGCACCACCCTGACCTCCGGTATCTTGCTGCTTCCATCAAGCATAACCTCTGTCTCAGGATATTCCTCTCCGTAATAGACCTTTGAGTCCAGAGTAACGCCTTTCGAGAGCTTTACAGGCCTGTAATCGCTCTCTATGAGCTCTGCATTCAGCCATTTGGCTATCTCTTTTGCATTTCCTATTGTGGCGCTGAGCGCTATCAGCTGCGCCTCGCTCATTGAGATTATCTTGGTTATAAGTACCTCAAGAGCAGGACCGCGGGAAATGTCACCCAGCATGTGTATCTCATCGAATACAAAGCAGCCGACCCTGCCAAGCCATTCTATGCCATGGCGCATGAGGCTGTCAAATTTTTCGGTTGATACGAATATCATGTCGTACTCTGATAACCAATCATCCTGAGAGTCGAGGTCGCCTATCGACATAGCGGTTTTTATGTATGGATACGCCTGCTTGAACTCATTGAACTTTTCAGTAACTAGCGCGCGCATGGGCGCTATATAAACAGCTTTTCTTCTCTTTGAAAGTATAGAATTAACGCATCCGATCTCAGCTATGAGGGTCTTGCCGCTTGCTGTGGGGGCTGCAACGACTATATTATTTGAAGAGAGCAATCCGTGATTTATCGAGAGCTCTTGCGGAGGGGTCAGCTTGTGCATCCCTCGGCCAGTTATAGATTCTATTATCTCATATGGCAGTTTACCTTTTAGAGAGAGGACATCCATGCCTAATCTCTCGCAATTAAACTATTTATTTATAGCAGATATTTCATTTTTTGCAAATAAACAAAGGCAATTTAACCATGAAGCTGCAATGAACGATTATTTTATATCTTATTGCGTATAACTAATGTTTTAATGAGAACGCAGGAATGCCGTGTAAAAATGAATGGCCAGCTTGCGCTGGAGTTTATGATTGTATACGCGATAGTACTTGTAGTGTTCGTAGTCATATTCGGATTGGTTGCGAATGAAAGATCTGCGACTTTGGGGGCGCAGGAAGCATCTCTGATGGAACTTATAGCGCAGAACGTTGCTGGAGGGATAAACCAGGCATTGAGCGCGGGTAGCGGTTATTCTGTAAGCATCCCTCTCACAGCAGGAGTCGGTTATATACCCTATACCCTTCTTGTATCAACCAGTGGATTCATAAGCGCGCAGACGACTGTTGGAAAGGAGAATATTACTGGCATAGCTACCAGCAACGCAAGGAACCTTGTGATAAACGGAGCATTGATAAGCAGTTCTAACGGAATAAGCCTTTACAGCACGCCCACTTATCTTGGTGATGTTAATTTTTCTAACATAAAAGGCACAATATACGTTGATGAACCCATACCCTCTTTGTATTCGCTTGCTGGCATTCCCATACTTAGCCAGAAAGCCTCGCTAAAGCTCCCCTATTTCTCAGGGAGCAATAGCATGATAACAGCTTTCAGCTCTGGCTATTCGAATCTGGAGATAACAAAAAACTTTACTGTTGAAGCCTGGGTTTATCTTTCGCCCCAGTCAGTACAATATTATCCCATAGCTGGAGAGTTTGGAAGCTCTGCACAGCCCTTCATTTTGGCAGTGAGCGATAATGTCCCGGTAGTCCAGGTAAATGGACTCACGGAAAGCGCATTCGCCAATGCGACTATCACTCAGGGGGGATGGTATGACCTTGCAGCTACATACAACGGAGTGTCCGCAACATTGTATATAGACGGCGTGCCCTCTGGCGGAAATACGATAGCAACTCCACCTTCAGGAGTTACAAATTTCAACATAGGCGCAGCACCATTCACAGCGTCCTTTTTTACAGGTTACATCGCAGACGTACAGCTATACAATGCATCATTGAACCAATCTCAGTTGGCAGACTTATATGCGGCAGGCCCTACAGCAAACCCAACGAATGAACTTTCGAAACTGCGAGGTTGGTGGCCGCTTAACGGCAACTCAAATGACTATTCAGGCTATGCTACACCCACAGCACAGCAAGACATAAGTTATCAGAATGCGGTTGACCTTAACATAGAGACTCCAAGCCTTGCTGGAAGAGGTCTTGGAGGAGTTCCTCTTGCAATAGAATCAACTAATAATACACTGGGAGGGAGCAACAGCATTGCAATAGACTCTTATAACGGGGGGCTACAAAGCACGCTAGTAACTTCGAACAACATAAATAAAACAACAAAAATACAAGTATTGCCTTTCCAGGGAAGCCTGTCCACAACTCCGGACCTTAAAGGGTGGTGGCCTCTTGATACGGGAAACAGCACAGTAGCACCGGACTTTAGCGGAAACGGAAATTCTGGGAATTTTATTGATGGAAATTATTTTAGCCCAAACTCCACTACGAATTTCCTAACTGCGCAGTTCAATGGACAGAGCAGCTACATAAACGGCACTGGGATATATGCCTTCCCAATATCAAATTTCGAATGGGTTTATCCAGTAAATTATGGCAACAGCAATTTTGAAGTAATATCCGAATGGATAGGCTCAGTATATCAGCTCGCAATTAACGGAAATGGAGACCTTGTTTTGTGGAACGGTGCAAATGATTATGCTGGTCCGAATGTTCCTTTAAATGAATGGAGCCTTGTAGGATTTTATCTTAATAAGACCGATCTTGCACTTTATGTTAATGGGAAAAAAGAGACTTATTCGGTTAGCGGCACATATTTAACTACTCCAGTGTATAATTCCTGGATAGTCGGATGGCAGAATTGCTGCGGAAACAGGCATTTTAATGGATCGATATCAAACATAGAGGTATACAATGGCTTGTTTTCCAATACCGCATACCAACAATTATATAGCGAAGGCGTAACAGGCACTCCTTTGGCAAATTATGGGTTGGTGGGATGGTGGCCGCTCTCTGGAACTGCCAAGAACTTAGCTATGGCATCAACTCCAAACGACTCAACTCCGCATAATATCACATATAATTCCATAAATTACAATGGAATATTTCAGAAAAATCAGACAGAATTGCCTCTTTTCAACGGCAACACCGCTTATGTGAGCATACCGACCTCAAATGCGATTGACCCGATAGGAAATTTTACAGTACTGGCGTGGGCGAACCCTAGAGCATACAACACTAGCGGTGGGTTAATGTGCGTAGTTTGCAAATGGGGGCAGACATATACAAAAGATGAGTATTTTATCGGTGTAGACGGTACAGGGCAGATGTTCGTAGCGATAGGAAACGGTGTGGACGAGAATGGACATACATCTAACCAAACCATACCCATAAATTCATGGACCCAGGTAGGCTTGGAATACAACATAAGCGGAGGGGCAGGTACCGAATATGGAATAATAAACGGGAGAAGATTCGTAATGTCTAAAGATTCTGGAGGCAGCAGCGTCCCTGCGAATCCAGTAGCTTTGGGCATAGGAGCCGAACTAGGATATGCTGTTCCATTCAGATTTTTCAACGGCTCCATAGTGGGCGTTCAGGTTTATAACAGCACACTGACACCTGCCCAGATAGAGCAGCTCTATCTCCAGGGATTGCCGGTTCCTGAATCAATGAATGTTTCAGCGGGATGATGGGATGCAGATTAAGAATATGGCAAGGATAGGTTCGTTCAAAGCACAGTTCTGGAGCTTTGACCTTGTATTTGCAATGGTTATTTTCATGTCGGCTATAACTATACTCGCAATAACTTGGTTAAATATAAGCAACCAGCTTTCTATATCTACTGGAGGAATAACTACATTGATGCAACTTCAGGCACAGCAAATAGGGCAGAACCTCGTATCGCAAGGCACTCCTGGAAATTGGGAGGGCTTGGTTAATACATCAGCACCAGCTACATACAGCAAAATAGCTGCAGGGCTGGCATCATCTCAAGGCTCTTCCAGCTTATCATCCAAAAAGCTTTACACATTGATCTCAATGGTAAATCAGAATTACTCTGATGCAGGCCTTACTTTCGGTGCCACATATGACTATTACATAATAATTAACGGTGGCGGTTTAAACGTAACAATGGGGAGGAACCCCACTACAAATGGGGCAGTTACGACCTTCGTAAGCACCAGAAGCGCATTCATTAACGGGATACCGGTTATAATAAAAGTATATTTGTGGAGCAGTAACCCTAGTGCAGTGGGTTGAGATTTGATCATATGAAAACAAAGGGATTCGTATTTACCATAGATGCGATCTTTTCATTAATTGTAGCTGCCGCTGCCGTTGGCATACTTATATATGCACATTTCTCAGAACCTGCAAGCTTTCAGGTAACTAGCGCAGAGGCTTTGAGCACAGCACAGGCACTGATACAGATGCCTTTAAGCGCTTCAACATCGCTTGTCGCCCAGGCTGCTACAAGTTCAGGCGAAGCCACTGGGCCCTGGCCCTATTATGCCCAGGGATATGGGCTTGCATCTAGTGCAGCTTATGGGCCTCTAATGCCGCAACTTCTGTTTCAATACACAGCCGCAGGAAGCATAACCTCTACTCCGTCTGTAGCCAATGGAAAGGTTGTTTTTGCCTCAGGCAGCACTATATACTTAATAAACGCCAGCACAGGAAATGTAGAGAACCCGTACCCTATTACGATATCAGGCAGCGTGATTTACCCAATATTCTACAGGACAAACATAATCTATGAAAATAGTACTGGATATATGACTGAACGGAACGATGCTGGCAATGTTATATGGAGCAGTGCGGATCCGGTCCCAACCACACCGGTAGCCATAGAGGATAATTACATAGCATACGGCTCCGGAGATAATGTATATCTTATAAACCCAACCAATGGCACACAGACAGCGTCTTTTACTTTGGCTGCTGTTGCTAAGCTTCCCGCTTACAGCTCTGGCGAGTTCTTTGCCAGCACATCGCAGCCTGGCTCAAGCAACTATCTTTACGGGCTTACCTTTTATGGAGGGGCCCTTCACCAGACCTGGACATACTCTCTTAAAAAATGGAACACTACCAACCCGGCAGTTTATGACGGAGTAGTAAGCGTTGGAACTGGAGACCAGATCTATGGATTGAGTTTGGGAGGCAGCCTTTTGTGGTCAACCTCAGCAGCCCTAAATGTTACTGCAGGAGGAGCTGCTGCAGATAATGGATATTACTTTTACAGCACTGCAAGAAACATATTAGAAGTGAATTTAAGCACTGGCAGCACAGAAAACGTTTTCAACATACCTTATACGAGCTATAACGAAACCCCGTCCGTAACATCCCAAGGAGTCTACGTATTTGCAAATAAAACACAGTTTATGGCATTTCCTTATTCCGGAGGCAGTTCTCCATCGTGGGACTCTTATGTATTAAGCCAAAGCACGCTTCCATATCAGAACATTGCCCTTGCGTATGGAAACGCTTATGTCAGCGGCGGAGACACGTTGTATGCATTCGGCACGTGCAGGGGCAACCCCCAAGAAAGTCTGCTGCAAGCGATAGCAGGCATGTACATTGACGGAAACGGAGGCTGTGCAGCCCTGCTCCTAAATGCCTCATATAATTCAAAAAGTGCTACGATACTCATAAATGGAACTTATGCTCCGAGCATCTCTGTTGCAAACTTTAACGGGGTCAACAGTATAATAGCAACAAACACCAGCAAGAAGTATCCTATGTCTAGTATTACCATTACAGGCTGGTTTTACGTGAGCGCATTTAACTCGGGAAACGGAGTCCAAGAGTGGTGGACAGATATCAGCGAGTCTCCAACAATAGGACTACAGTCATACCCGAATACATATCCTGGCTATACATCCACAGGATTTACTTTATGGATACATAACGCTACAGATTCTACTTCAGGCTGCGGCACAGGGAATATACAAATTAATAAATGGTATTTTGTTGTTGCGAGGATTAATGACACAAATGCAAACATGACAGTAAACAATGGAGAATATAACTGCAATTTTAATTTTGTAAATGATGGAGGGGCGGTATCAATGCCAGATATAGGAACTTACTGCCCAACCTGCGTAGGTGCAGGTTCTGTAATGTACGGAAAAGAGGAAGACATACAGATGTACGATACTGTTATCAGCCCATCAATGATTCAGACTCTCTACTCCGAAGGCATAGGTGGCTTGCCTCTTGCAAACCTTTCTGACGTTCTTGTAGGGTGGTGGCCTCTCAATGGAAATGCAAACGACTACTCAGGCAACGGCAATATAGGCTATCCTTATAGCATCACTTATGGCAGCACAAACTTTACTCCTCAGTCTCTTTCATCAGCGTATGACGTAGGAGCTTATAGCTTCCCGCTCCCCCTAGCAGGCCTAAAAGGATTGTATAATGTAAGCGTGGTGGTATGGAAATGAACCATGGAAAAAAGAAAAAGGGAGTGCTGCTCACTCTTGTAACACTTGTGCTTTTCATACTCATGCTTGGTGAGCTTATCACCTATGTAGTCATAACTATAAATTACGATCAGCTCAGCTCAACTGGTGCATCTGCGCTTGATTCCTCTACATTCCTTAACTTCATATCAGGAAGCGCGCCTAGCTTCCTTTCGACAAGCCTTTCGAGCGCGGTTAGCGCTTTGACAACATATGAGGGAACGCCCTCTCTAAGGCAGTATCATTTCATAAACAATACCGCTTTGGCTCTCTCGGGCCTGATGAACAATGGAACATTATACGGATCAAATTCTGTATCTTCATATATGGAAGGGGAGACTTTGCAAGCTTACGAAAATGTTTTATATAATAAGGCGGCAAGCGTTGGTGCAAACCTTTCATTGAGCAATCTTTCCATAAGCGTATTTCAATCAAGTCCATTTTATTTGAGTGCGAGGCTTCTTGGAAGCGCTGTTCTGAATTCGAGCACAGGTACGACCACATTCCCGATAGACGTAGTTGGCAATTTGAGCCTAAATGGTACGAAAGACCTCCTAAGCGTCCAGAATGGAAATCCCATAGCGATAAAGAGCATGCCGAATTATCAGTTCACTACGCTTATAGGAAATACCCTTGCGGTATCTGGGAGTAGAAGCCCTTACAGGTTTGTATACGCTCCTGCAATATATAGCTCATCCGGATGCCCAGGAACAGCTCCGGCTTTCAACTATATTCTATTTACGCCGACATGGTCTGGAGGCAGCCTCTGCACAAACATGGTAGGTTTGGTTACAGATTCAGCCTCTTCCCCTCCGTTAGTGCCATATTTAGTCTACAATGGCGTTAATATATTTAACAATATTCCTTCCGGAACATCTGTACTGCTGAATGGCGCAGGTTTGTCTGTCCTTGGATTGGACGGAATCCAGAAGGGCATACAGCAAGGCTATTACTTTGGATCAAATTCTTCGCCATCTTATCTGCAGACGTCAGAAGTTTCCACAACAAGAGGTTCGGAAAATGGGCTTTTCTCTTTCAACTTATTGAACAGACAGGCTGCGCAGTTCAATGGAGAGAACAGCATAAGCACACCATTACAAACAGTAACTTCATCTTTTACTATAGTATTGTGGGTTAACGCTGCAAATACTTTAAAAATGGAAAGTAGCAATGGATATACATTATTCAATTCTGGAGGGACAAACAATTTTCAGATGTGGCTAAATAACGGCGGAGGAGTGGGAGCTACACCAGGCAATGGTGATGAGGAGCTTGGTTTGGGAACTAATTATTACCACGGTTATGGGATAAATGGTGGCTCTTGGAATATGGTTGCTGTTTCGATATCAAATGGTAAGGCAAATTTTTATGCAAATGGCGCTGGACCTTATACTATATCCGTAATAAGCGGCCCTTATTCATTTAATTCTCTTGCAATTTCACAGTCTGCGGCAGGCATTTCGCAGTTTACCGGATACATTTCAAATGTTCAAATTTACAACACTTCCCTCACACCTGCACAGGTATCACAACTCTATATCAGAGGTATTGACGCACCTCCGCTCACCAATTCCAGCCTTATAGCATGGTATCCTCTAAGCGGCAATGCAAACGACTACTCAGGCTATAATAACAATGGAACTCCTTACAATGTTATATATTCGGCAATGCCTGGCTTTACCGAAGACCCCATATTTAACACTGTTCTGAATAGATATCACTCTTCTGTAGTAAAAGGAGTTCTGAACTGCGACAACCTTAATCAGTGCAGCAATGCCGCACTGCCGCACCTTTATCTCGGCGCACGCAGCCTCTCAGTAAGCAATGGCAATGTTCTTAATGAGACATCTGCACTTGGTCTTGTAAATGGGTCTGTGCCAAATGCGGTTTTATTCAGCGGTGGTGATGTAGAGGCAAATAGCATACCGGCAAATGTTTTGGGCTCGAATTCGAAAACCGTATCAGCATGGGTATATCCGACATCATACTCATCGGAAAGCGGGATTGTTGTACTTGGTCCGAACGGCGGAGGAAATGCTGGTCAATCGTTCCGTTTTGTAATTGACAGCAGCGGAGATCTTGGCCTAGATGTAAGCAACGGCGTTGCGTACTCTACCCTTGTAGTGCCTTTAAACTCATGGAGCTTTGTCACTGCAACATATGGAGGCGGAAGCTACCAGGTTTATCTGAACACTACGGGACAGACAATAAGCGGACTGCCAGTGCAGGACCTAGCCGCAGGAAATCTAGGAATTGGATACAACTTCGTTAACAGCATCCCGTTCTATGGCTATATATCTGATGTGCAATTGTACGACGCTCAACTAAGCCAATCGCAGATACAATCCTTGTTCCAGAACAACAGCATTAGCGGCAATACTCTGGTAGGAGACTGGCCCCTCTCAAGCTACATACCGGGAACATACAACAAAACTGCAGATACAGTTGCTGGAGATAATGCAACATTCTACAATTCCAGCGGAGGGGCATGCTCTGCTCAAGGCGTACTTAGAGAAAGCTGTGGCGCTGTGATATCGCAGCCATAAGGCGGGCTAAGAGCTAAGCGGCCGCACCAATTCCTGCAAATAGGAGTCCAAGCACCTTTAGCACAATGAAGTATATCACAAAACCTGCAAGTATGAAAACCGGGAGGTATTTCAGCCCTTTAACAGGACTTCCCGAAGAGATTGCAGACATTATAAGACTGGCAAATCCCGTTATAACAGCTATAGCTACAAGCGAGAAATCCCTATAAGCGCCAGGAGTAATCTGTGGCGGAGAAGGTTTTAGGAAAGAGACTCCGACTGTTGGAAGCCCTCCGGGATTAGATGCGAGTATTCCTTTCCACACCGTATCTGTAACTGTTATCATCTGGCCAGTAAGTCCATAGAGGACTGGAGCGGCAATCACTCCGGCAAACGCAATAAAAATGCTATACATGAAGAGCTGACCGGATACCTCTTTCTGCACCATCTGCTGCGACCTAACCTCCTTGGCTATCTGCTCCATAAGGTCTGCGAGGCCGCCTCCAAATCTCAGAGCTTCAAGTATCATCCTTATAGAGTGCGTAAGCTGGTAAGACCTATACTTTTGCCCTACAGCGGTAAGCGCTTTATCTATAGTTTCGCCTCCGAATACCCTTCTGCTCATGTCCTTTATGTCATCCGAAAAGAAGCCAAATTCCGGCCTTGATGCCAGCAGAAGTGCCCTGTCCAGTGCCACTCCGCTTCTAAGATTAGCTGATGTTATCTGGAAGTAATCAGGAAGTATCTCCTCCATTTTGGACTTTCTTTTATCAATCAGATATTCCAGGTACACATATGTGAACGCTACAAAGAAACCTGCTGCGCCAATTCCTACAAGGAAAGCCTCTATTGTAGGTATGCCTATGAAGAAAAGGGCGAAGGCAAAAATTACCAGAACTGCGACTCCGCCGACTATTACGTATTCCAGCAATTTATTTACGCTAATCTTAAGTCCAGCAAGGTCTATTTCCCTTGATAGCCATACGGCAACGCTTCTTGAAACAAGCCTCTCGAAATTTATTGCCATAGCATCACATTGCAAAGACAGGCCTTGAGCCTCTTATAAGTTGCAGGAAGACTATCTGCATGAAAATCAATCCCACTATTGCACCTTCAAGTATTGCGATATTGACAGTGAATATTGATATGAATGTTGTGAGTATTGTTGCTATTGCAATACCCATGCTGGGGAGGATGACCCCGAACAGCATATAAAACATAGCTATCGCATTCAGCCTTTGGCCATATTTTCTAAGCGCTATAACCCTCTCTTCCGAAAGCTCGTCGATTGTGCTCTGCATGGCGCTCACAACGTTTGCTCCGGCCTTTATGCTTACCGAAGCCTGTAGCATTATTTTTCTGAACGATTCGCTTTTCGTTTCTGCGGTAGTCTGGTCTATCGCCTCCTCTAAAGGCATTCCAAGCTGAACCCTTTGCGTTATCCTGGCGAATTCTGCGCTGGCGTCTCCGTAGCCCGTACTGACTGACACAATTGCATTGTAGAGCGGCATTCCGGATCTCAACGATATTATCATATCCCTTGCTGCAAAAAGTATGTCTCGCTCCACATTCTTTGACGATTTTTTCGATTTCTTAAGAGGGAATCCCATAAATGATTTTAGTGCAAACTGGTAAACCGCAAATCCAATTGCGAATGCGAGCAGTACGCCTACAGCAGGGTTAATTCCAAGGCGGCTAAAGAGCAGGAATATGGTAATTGCCATAACTACAGATATCATCATCGCGGTTATCATCATCCTCTTGATAAAATCGTAGATAGTCCCTTTGACATTCTGGTCTTTCAGCGCATCCTCTAACTTTCTATTTTTTATAGCGAGTCTCCTTACATATGCATTCAACGGGCCGCCTTTCTGCCCCTGCCTGGGCTGCTGCTTTTGATCTCCATGCCTATTTGCAAATAATGGCGGCAATTCTGACTTTTTAAGCTGTGGCTTCTGATTTATGTTTTGTCCCACCCTTGCATCTGAAAAGTTAATTTGAGGCTGTGCTGATGGCGTTGGTTGCTGTGGAGAATTTTGCTGCGGTGCTTTTAGCGAAAAGAAACTGCGTGCTGGAGCAGAAGCGTTTATCTTAGAGGCCTGCTGCTCTGCGGTGGGGATACCATAGTTTATGTCTATCTTTTTAAAATTGCTTTGGCTCTCTTTTTCCTGGTTTGGGTTTGCAGACCTTGATGGGCCCTGCGAAAATAGAGACCCTATGCCCTTCTTAGGCTTGGGCTGCAGCTCTATCTGCTTCCCGTCAACGGTTATTATTTTTTTGTCCTCTTTTTTGAAAAACATCTAAATCAATTTGCATTTACTCTGCTCGAAAGCATATCTATCGCCTGGGCCAGCCTTTGCTCTCTCAAAAGCCTAAGTTGATAATCGTTCTCTGCATATGACTCCCTTTTTTTAAGCTCTTTATTCTCTTCATTGACCTCCTTTGCCAGACCATATAGCTCTTCTTTGACTATGTATATATCTTCGTTGTTGAATGCACCTCCCTTTATTCCTTCTATAATCCTCTCAAGCTCCGCCACCTGATCCATCATAGACAGATTCGGAAGGACAAGATCCGATATGTTGACTCTTTTAAGTTTACTATCAGAGAATAATGGGATATTGAGCGGGAGTACTTTTGTAAGCTGTTCAAGCTCCTCTTTTGCGTTATTTTCCGCTTTGATGGTAACCGGAGTGCCGGCCTGCACAGGTGCATTCTGCATTTCCGGCTGGGGCTGCGCCTGCTGTTCTGCCGACCTTCTTTCAACCTGGATAGGCTTTTGGTGGGAGAACATCCTCCCTTTTCTCTCAATCTCATTGATCAATGAGAGTATGTCTTCATAATTCTGAGGCGCTGGCTTTGATTCTGAAACAAAGCTTCCCGACATGTCTATCTCTGCGGATTGCATTTTAACAGAGCTTTGTTCTATCTCTTCGATTAATTTAAGCGCGCTTTCGTATTTACTGGGCGTACGCCCTTGCTCCTGCATAATCATACCCTATCTCATTTAACTTCTGAAAACATGTCGCTTGAAAACTTTAACTTATTCCTTACTATTTCTATGACCTTCTCTTTGTTCCTGTAATAGTTTGCGATGACCTTTCCTGCATCGTTGACGCTGAAAACTTCATTCTCCACCATCCACTTCAGTATCTCAGTTTTCTCCGCCAGTTCGTTATTTATATCATTCATAGTGTACCCGGAATACATGATAAGCGTATCTCCAAGTCTTGTCATCTCGCTTAGCTGGCCGAATGAATCCTCTCTGAGGTTCCACTTGTAAATGACATTAACGTCTCCAGAACGCAATACCTCAGCATATTCTAGGATTCTTCTCATTCCCTTAGATCTGTGCCTGAATGCGACAACAATGCCGCCGATTGCATTGAGCATTATCTTTGGCACATCTATAGGCGGATTTGTCATTCTAATTATAACGTCCTGCGCATTGTCTGCGTGCAATGTCCCGTATACAGCGTGCCCGGTATGTATGGCCTCGAATAGTGTTTCTGCATCTTTTTTCGTTCTTACCTCTCCAACTATAACTATGTCAGGCCTTTGCCTCAACGCGTTTATAGTGAGATCGTACAAGGTAATCTCTCCCTTGCCTTCTGGGTTAGGCTGCCTTGTTACCATGGGCACCCACTGAAGCGTATCGGGAAGGGTAAGCTCTCTTGTCTCTTCTACAGATATCACTCTCCTGTTTGGGGGGAAGAAAATGCTCATTGCATTCAGAAGGCTTGTCTTTCCACTTGCGGTTCCTCCTCCGATTATTAGGCTTATCTCGTTCTGTATGCAAAGCCATATCATAGCCCCTATTTCAGGGCTTGTAGTCATATTCTTTATGAGAAGCGGCATAGTCCATGGGTTCTTCGAAAATTTCCTTATGGTTATTGTATTGCCCTGCTCGGAAATAGGATACAAAGTGGCATTTACTCTAGAGCCATCAGGCAATGCTGCATCCATGAGCGGCGAAAGAGTATTTATCTCCCTGCCTACCAGTCTGCCAACTTGCGATGCAACGTCATATATTTGATCTTCGCTTGCGGGTTTGAGGTTTGTTTTGCACCACCCAAACTTTTTATGGAAGACCCATATGTGGCTGCTTGCTCCATTAACCGTTATCTCTTCAAGATTATCGTCTGCTAGCGGAGCCTCTATGTCTCCAAGCCCGAGCATCATGTTAACTATGTATGCTATTAGTAGATCCTTTGTTTTGCTGTCGGTCCCTGGAAGATATTTATCTATAAGAAGGCTGCTTACGTCTTTGTATTTGGCCCTCATCTCTGCCTGGTATCTCTTGTCCTGTATTCTGGTTGTATCTATAGGCACGCTGGATACCAAATCCCCCCTTAATGAAAGGAGAAGAACCCTTGTTGCAGCTCCTATTCCAGGTATTGTTATCTGGTATAAAGGAGTATACTCATCCTGAGTTTCTATTATTTCTATATCTACAGACATGCCATTGGCATTAAGGTTGTATTTTGCCAGCGTATTTATCTGTTTGTCATCATGGTTATTTTTATTATCCTCCATTTTATGCAACCATTATTTTTTCTTGGGCTTGCCTATGTTCCTCGCATCGGAAGACGCTTTATCCAGCCTTTTTTTCATTCCAGAGATCTTTGCTTCGCTCTTTTGAGTTTTGCTCTGCAGGGACTTTATGGCAGAATCTTTTTGCTCTGGGGAAAGGTGAGCCATTGTAATGACTCCCTTCAGTTCAACTTGCATCTTTTCCAATTCTTTCTTTGTTTCGCTTATTTCATTCTCAATCTCTGAAAACTCCTTCTTTGTCTTACTCAATTCCTCATCAATTTCGGGAGCGTCCCCGAATTTGCCCTTGATGTTTTTTATATTGTTCATTAAATTGTCTGACAATGCTTTGGCCTCGGCATTCTGCTGCTTTATTTTCTCTATGGACTTCAAGTAAGCATTGTTGAATTCTTCTTTGAGGCGTTTTATTCTCCTTATGCTTTCTTCCTTATCTCTAATCTGATTTTTGGCTTCCTGTGATATGGCATCCAAAGACCTGAGCCTTGCCTTAAGTGCGTTCTCAATCGCTTTTGCCTCCTCTTGGTACCCTTTTACCTTTTCGTCCAGGGACCTCTTGCTCTGCTCTATCTCTTTCTCTATTGATTTTGCCTGATCTATTACGTTCTTCTTTAGCTCGTCTATAGAATTATGCGCGTTTCTGCTTGCCTGAATTAACTCATTATTTACAGATGCGACGTTCTTCTGAAGCTCCGACATCTTTACTTTTATCTCATCAGAGGCTATGGAATCAGGAGAGGTGGGTGAGTTTATAGAAGTAATTTTTGAAGATAACTCCTCTGCTTTTTTGTTAGCAGATTCATACTCTGCCTCTAGATTTTTATAAAGATTCTCTACAACTCTGCTGTTATGCTCTATTAAGCCGTATATATTATTCAGAGCTCCTATCGCCTTCTTCATCTCGGGCAATTCTTCCGCTTCAACCTTTTCCGCTTCGGCTATTGCTCCGCGCATACTTCTTAAATTGTTCTCGAGGTTTTGGAGAGATATGAGCTGTGAAGAAGTAGTCTCTTGCATGGCTGCGGCTTTTAGCTGAATGTCAGATTTTATGGTTTTTTCCTGCTCTTGAGTCAAGTTTAATGGAGATATAAACATCTTTCCGACTTCATAACTTATCTTAACCATGCCTCCTTTCTCTAGTATTTTGGCCCAATTCTCAACCACGCTGGTATCGGTATTTAATTCACCCGCAAGAGTAGCCAGATCCGTCTTCCCACTGCTCTTCAAGGTCTCTATCAGGGTGTCGATAGTCGTCTTTGTTTCTGCGTCGGGCTGCATAGCCATCAAAATCACGCCTTATATAGCTTACACTAATAAGCTTAAAATACATTAGGGCTTTAGGGAATTCGAGTAAATTAAGAGATAAAATATGCTTAAAACCCGCATTGTAGAAAATGCAGCCGGATCTAATGTTGGCGCTGCTTTTGTTTATATCAGATTTTTATAGAATAGAGAGAAGAATACAGCGATTATTATCATGAAGATAATTGTTGTAATTGGTATTGGAGTAAAGAACAGCATTAGCAGGAATATGGCTGCCATTGTTCCAAAATATACGCGCTTATCCCATGCCAACACCTTGCTTCCGTCTAGAGGGAAAACAGGAAGCATGTTGAAAAAAGCCAATATTATGCTTATGAATAACGTTATATACAGGACTGCGAATAGGTATGAGCTTTGAGGTGGGTTGATTATTGTTAGCATTGCCAGGAACACTCCAAAAACTACAAAATTGGTAAGCGGGCCTGCGAGCGATACGATTCCATATTGCTTCTTGTTAAAGCTGTGAGCAAAGATAACTGTAGCGCCCGGTATACCAAGAAGAAAACCAAAGGCTCCGGTAGCTAAAGTTATTAGAAGGCCGCTCATGGAACTTCTGAAACCTGCTATTGCACCATAATGCTGCGCAACAAACTTGTGCATAAGCTCATGGAGGATGAAGCTGAGAGAAACTGCAAGTGCCGCTATGGGCAGGAAGTATAAGAAACTGCTTAGGATTCCTCCTTCTGAGCTTGCGCCGAAAATACCTCCGGAAAGCGTAAGGGACATAGCAATTATAAGAACTATATCAGACATTAGTATATTTTTAATCTCAATCATACTTGAGAGGTTCTCTCGCATGCTATATGATTGCCAGAAACAAATATAAATAATGAAGGCATTGAATATATCTTTGTGTAGCTCCATAGTCTAGTGGTCAAGGATACCAGGCTCTGGACCTGGGGACCCCAGTTCGAATCTGGGTGGAGCTATGCTTAAAACGGGGTTATATATAGACACTTCATTTTGAACATCTTTCAAACGTAAGGTTTATGTTCCTTTACCTCCCTAACTCATCGGGGATAAAATGACTTATTATCATAGCGCGAATAGACGAAGAATACCATCTTTATCTAAACTTTTAATAATAATTTTCGCTGTATTGATAATAGTAGTAATGTATCTTTTATTGTTTAACCCAGCACTTCCTAAGAGTGTATTGGCAGTCTTATCTCCTGTAATATACATTACCGAGCTCCTGATCTTCATCCTAGGATTGCTTCTATTGAATGGCTTCGGCTTGGGTGCAGATGACCTAGGAATGTGGGGTATGGGGATTTTATCAGTAGTGCTAATACTTTTGGGTATGTTTTTCTTCTTTGGTAGTGCTTTTGTTCCACGAGCGTATGCTGGCTTTGAAGAATGGTTTGGTATAGTTTTAGGCATACTTGGATTGTTTGCAGGATTCAGAACGAGAAGAAGGATGGGCACTTTCGTTTATGTAAGGTAGTATTATGGCCAACATGAAGATGCTTTTAGTGCTAGCATGTATAGTGATAGTAGTATTAGTGCTCTTCATACTTTTCGGCCAAGAGCGCATCTCAACTTCACCAGTTACATCTACCGCATTACAGAGCACTTCTATTCCAGCAACAATCTCCACAACAACTATTGCTCAGACTATATATAATCCAACTAGCTATCAAGGTCAGGCTCCAGTAATATTTACTAATAACACCATATTGACTGGCAATATAGTAACTAGCGGTAATATAACTATTTTATTGCGAGGGGTTGTCGTTAACACAGAAGGCTATAGCTTAATTTCAGGTGGAACATTTGATAATCAAGGGAGCATAGCCGCTGGCTTAGCTACCAATGGGAATGAAAGCTCCACGTATTCATATGGGGGAAGTGGTGGAGGCGGCTGGGCTTTTGGTTGCGGAAACGCTGGAGGTGGCTCTGCAGCGTATAATGGTGGAAGCAGCGTGGTTGCAGGTGGTTCAGGTTTGAACAACGGATTTGATCAAGCTGCTGGAAGTGGAACTTCTGGAAGTACTCCATCTCCCAAATTAAATACTTTGGACATACAAACAATGTACAATAACAACGTTCAACAATATCTAGAAGGAGCTGGCGGAGGGTCAGCATATAATTGCGGTAGCTCAGAATCAGGAGGCAGCGGTTCGTATGGAGTATATATTCAAGCAGATAACGTAATCGCAGGAAACATTAACACTGCTGGGCAATCAGGATCAGGAGCTAATGAAGAGGCCAGCGGAGGTGGTGGAGGAGGAGCGATATTGATAGGCTATGGTCTAGGCGGCTATCTCTCAGGCACATATAACTACAGCGGTGGAGCAGCAGGGATTACTGAATACGGAAAAGCTGGAAGTGGTGGTTCCGGAGGAATTATAACATACAATTACAGTTCTTCGCCACCAATAACACCATAATTCAAGCCTTCTTCCTTAAGTTAAACTCATGTGCATGATTGCTTAGATTTTAAGAAACACTTGCGTTAGCGTTTCTAATAAAATGATAAGCCCACCAAATAGAGGTATTAATCCCGTTTCTAAGATGAACAATATAATGCGTATTGATGAAAGGCTCAAGGTTGCAAGAGAGATACCGGTATTTGATATAATCAAATAAGAAAAAAGTAAAATTATGAATGAAATTATCAAGTAGTATTCTACTGTAAATAATCTAGAATTAAATGTTTCCTCTTTTAATTTCATTGCCTCTTTTTTAATTTTTGGGTAGAACAATAAGAGCAATGGTGCTGCTGTAATAAATACGCCCAATATTATAAGCAAAAATCCTAATGTGTTCGCTAGCTGCTGGTGATTGTTTACTATGATAAATAACAATAAGAAAAATCCTCCAACAATAGCTAGAAAAGCCCGCAGTATGCGATATATCATAATCAAAAACATGAGAAATAGCGTACTAAACGGCAAAAGGGTTAGCCAAAATGCAAAGAAATACACAGATATATTTTGCTTCCAAGAGGCCTTATCGGGGAGGTGCATTATGTCGCATCGATTTAGGTTTGCTCAATTTTACCAAATCTCTTTTTGCCGCCACCTCAGCAATGCTTATAAAAAGCGTTGATTAAATATAGTGTTGGTGGTCATTTGGCCGACAAGAAGTTCTCTGGCATTAGCGGGCACGTGATTGTGTGCGGTTATGGGATAGTAGGCAGCAAGGTAGTCTCATCGCTTATAGAGCACAATATAGGCTTTGTAATAATAGAGAATGACCCCAATATAGTCAAAGTCATTGAAGAACTGGGATATAATGTTATACAGGGAGATGCAACATCCTCTCGCATACTTAAGAGCGCCGGAGTTGCATCTGCAAAAGCCATAGCGGTTGTAATGGACAATGATGCCAAAAACCTTTTTGCGGTTCTTACTGCAAGGGACCTTAACAAAAAGATCTTCATAGCAACTAGGTCAAATGACGACTTCATACGGGAGAAGCTTGTTGATGCTGGAGCCGACTTCATTGTAATGCCACAGAAGACCGCCAGCATAGAGATAGTGGATGAACTTATGAGATAGGTGCGTATTTGAATGTCCCTGAGATAGAAAGAAAAAGCGTTGCTGGAAGAACCCTAATAGCGCTGGCAGCCATTGCGGTCATAGTGGCGATTCTCACCCTTTATTTTGTATACAGCATATCGCATGATTTTTATGTATCTGCATATTACACGATAGGCACGCTTTTCGATGCGGTTGGGATTAATGTAATGCCTACGCTTCAGGCATACGCACCGCCATTCAGCGAAAGATTCGATGCGCTAATTGCGCTGTCAATAATAGATGGATTTGTAAAAATTGTTGCTGTAGGTATTGCCCTTGCTGCCATAGTTGAGATACTGTCAAATAGCAATATAATAACAAAAGTGAACTCTTTGAAAGCAAAGAGGCTCAAGAACCACACTATAATATGCGGGTATTCAGATATAGGAGCGAATGTGGCGATGGAACTTAAGAAAAGAGGACAGAACGTAGTTATAGTTGACAAGAAAGCAGAAACTGCAGAGACCCTTTTTGAATTCGGCTATAAAATAGTCAACGGTGACTTCACCTCTGAAGAGACATTGAAAAGCGCAGGCATAGAAAAGGCCCGCGCCATACTGTTTGCAGCTGAAGACGATCTCGCCACCCTTATAGGGATTATAACCGCCAAGCATTTGAACGACAGTATAAAAATAATTTCTAGGGCTTCCGAGGAAGCTTCTGTTACTAAGATGCAGAGAGGGGGTGCCGAAATCTGCGTTGTGCCAGAGATACTAGGAGGGATACGCATGGGAGATGCGATAAGGTCGAAGGTGGCAACATGAAATCCGGAGACGCTAGGTATATTGTACTTGCTGCTGCGCTTGTACTATATGCAATTGCTGTAGCATTGACACTTAGCGAGGGAGTAGACCTGAAAACCGCGATAATATGGAACCTCCTTGCATCTTTGTACATATACTATAGCCTTATACAAGCGAATATAGTATCAAGCCCGGCCATATTGATTGCTAGCCTGATGGATGCATTCGTATTTGCACTACTAACCGTATTCCTTGCAGGATGGTTTATGGGGATAATACGCAGGATAAACGTATCCGAATATATTTCTTCGATTAGGATAAAAAGGCTGCGAGGCCACGTAATCATAGCGCCGTATAACAATTTCTCAAAGACGCTCGCGGAGGAGATGCAGAAAAAGAAGATTAAATTTGTTGTCATGGCAGAAAACCCTTTGCAGGTAGCAAACCTTTACAGCAAGCATATGCTTGCGATAGTTGGAGGAATTAAGAACAAGGAGTCGTTCAAAGTTGCTGGCCTGAATAATGCAAAACATATTGTAGCTTGCGGAGATACGGATATAGAGAATGCCCTAATAGCCATAACTTCAAAAGACATAAACCCGAATATAAAAATAATCTCACGTGTAATAGAAGAGGACAATATTAAAAAACTCGATAAGGCGGGAGCTTCACTTATAGTGATACCAGGAATAACGGCAGGAGAGAGCATATCAAGCGAGATTGCGAAGAGAGTTCTGTAAGTGCACTGTTAGAGGAATATCGCTCTCCTTGCAATGCGGAAGATGGCACAGACCATATCGCTTTTAAGAAGTAAGCTTGGATTTCATTTTTTTCCCTACTTTGAAGTAGTAAGATTTAAAGCCGGACTTCGTATCAGCCATAGTATAAGTTCCTTTTAAAGCGGGTACAGGCATTCCTGCATGGAAATTATAATTTTCATTTGAAACTAATTTTATTTTCCTCAGCACCTCTCTGCCCTCAGGGGTATTCTTCAGTTCTTTTACTATTGCATCATGATATGACTTTTGAGTGATGTTAGCCTCTTTTTCAGCGGTATCAACGTTTTTTTGGAGTGGTTTTCCTTCTCTTTCTAATTTCTTCTGCAGGGCTTCCTGCCTTACGCGGCCCCATCGTGCAGAACCGAATGCATCGGGATCAGCAGCTCTGCTGAGCCTATCTTTCGAAAAGCGCGACATAACCGATGTAGACGCGCCATATATACTTGCTGCGGGTCCAAGAGAGATTATTGTCCTTGGGGCATTTCCGCTTGTCACTTTCTTTCCACCATATAGCCAGGTGCTGAAGCTGCCAACATCATATTTCTTTTTTTCGCTTACAAAACTGCCTACGGCTTGTGTGGAGAATGCTTTTGGATTATTTTTAGATGCATCCCTACCGTATATGAAACCATGGCTTTTTGGAGCCATTGCACCAGGTACAACGGCCATGTTCACATGCTGGCTTAAGATTGATTCTGCAGAGACTACCTTTCCTGTAGCGGCTTCGTGAGTCTTGGCTTTTCCGGATACTGCTATGGCAGCTGCAGCCAATGCCGCCTTTTCACCGTTACTCAAGTTTGTACCCCCTAACTTGCCTGTGGCTGCAGCATCTTCGAAATTATTTATGATTTTAGCCCGCCTGGCTGCCATTTTTGCCTCAAAATCCTTATTGCCAGCACCTTTAATTGTACCACCTGCTGCTCCTCCCATCTTACTAAACGCTTTTGTGCTTCCATAGGATTTCCCGAACCCTTTGATAGACTTACCAGTCCCTCCGCCTCCTATTCCAGAGCCTACGCCTATAAGAGCACCTATCCCGAAAATCTGGAATAGGTCTGTGCCCCTGGATAATCCAGCAGCAGCTGCAATCAATATTATTATTATCACTATAGGTATGAATGCGTATATCGCACCTAAAGACATTACCAGAGCTTGCAGCATATTCTCATCAATATAATTGGTACTTTTTAGATATAAATACTATGCCTTGGTATTGGGTTTTAGACGTATGATTAGGTATATTGCAATAGCGCCCGCCAAAGCCATAACTGCAACAGAAGTAATATCGCCGAAAGAGAGGTAATATGTGCCTATATTCAATGATGTGTAAGTGGAATTTGGAGCAACGGAATAGTTGAACTCTATACTTGGTATGAGAAGGGGCCTGAGCTGTTCTGCTGTGTTGCTGCTTTGGGGCTGCTGCAGAGGCGGCTGATAGAATACCTGGGGCTGCGGCGATGGAGAGCCGTAATAATTTGCCTGGATTCTTGCAGTTCCAGTGCCGCATGCTGTAAATGTGTATCCGAAATCCCCTGCGGAGTTGGTAGTAGCCACTCCTAGGAGCCCAAGCTGAGATGTCAATACGCCAGTTCCATTTACATAATCAGGGACACAGTATTCGATATTGCCATTGGCTGATGTTCCAGTCTGAGGAAGGCCGAAATCCCCGTATATATTGCACTCCCAAGTATTTGCAGGGGTGAGCAGGCTTGTGGGTTGCGGAGGGCATTGCCCTAGAGAATTGTATTGCGTATTGAAGGTTACCACGTTCGCGAGCTGTGACCCGATAGCCCCTTGCCCTAATGGCGGCACATTGGAAGAGAATACAGGATTTGCCAGGGTACAGTCGCTGCCTGTGCCAAATGCACATTGCTCTGCGTATGCATAATATGCTGCAGGATTTGTGCTAGGGCTCAGGCCATCCGTGTAGAAATTAATGTTTGTATCGTAATAGAGATATATTGGACTGTTAGCCGGAAGAGGGGAAAGTTGGGTGCTGAATGCTGAGGGATAGTATCCAGCTATGCCGTTCACGGTTATGGTTGTCTCATTTGTGTTTGTGGGGCTGAGCGATGATACGGTATTCAGGTTTATGCTTGTTATATTTGCAAGATCTACGTCCAATGGCATGTTTATCGTGTTATTGAATTCGTCTATATATGTGTAATTAAACCTGTTGTATCCGAGAACGCTTGGGTTGTATATTAAATCCAGGCCAATCGTGTACAGGTAAGATTGGGCTTTCAGCTGGTTAAAGAGCTGCGCGAAATTAAGCACATTTGCTGATGAATACGTAAGTATGTTGTTACCGGAGAATAGGTTGGATGGGTTATAGTAATAACCTGCAGCTGAGCAGAATTTGCATAGTGCATTGAAAGCTACCGGCTGTTGCTCTATCGCATTTTCAGCTGAGAAACCGGGGAAGCTGCCGTAAGAGGATGTTTGGATGAAATTCTCCTGAGAATAATTATACGAATGGCTTGCATTTATCACAAGAGAAATTGGTTTTGATGGTATCACTCTTAGAGGTATGTTATTAATGCAGACTGGAGTCTGCCCTCCATTTTGCGTATTGGTAATTCCGCACCCTGTTAGCAGGTAGTTGCCAGGGTAAGGGCATGCGTTTCCTCCGGTACATAGGGTGTATTGCAGTTCAGGCCCTGGTGTAGATGCTTGGGATAGGACCTGTCCTGTAGCAGCGTCCTGGATTGTGAGCGATGTGCTGTATTGAGGTTGTACTATTCCAAGAGTATAAGTTGGCATCTGGCCGTTTGGTGGAGGGACTCTTGTCCTTGCCCAGTTTACCGTTAGAGAACAGCTGCTGCATCCATCGTTGGTATTTCCAGCAGCGTCTATTCCAAACATCAGATATTGCGGGCCTATGGTTATCGTGCTATCTGCAAAGCTAGTGTAAGTATTGTATGAACCATCATAAGCATATGCAGAGACTGCTTCGCTGCCGGTAGAATACCACCCGATTCCTTGAACGTACGGATTGGCACCGTTGTTTATGCTGTTTGTGACTCCAGTACCCATGCTGCCATCTGCCTCAATAGGCTGGAATAGAAGATGGAAACTGCCGTATCTGCCGAAAAGGGAGAGATATGAATTCTCAAATCCCGTAGGTTGGATTTGCGATGTTGAAGTATAGCCAGTGTTGAACGTATTGGATGCCCCTAGCCCTACAACAGACCTGACAGCATTGTGGCTTGTTGCGTTAATTTCAAATATATTCGGATATGCGTATGTGCTAGTTGTATAGAGCAGAGAGTATCCATAGTTGGGATATACATAGCCGCTAGGATATGTGAATTTTATCCCATTATTTATTAATGGCGGATTTGCGTATTTGTCATTTATGCTATTCCACCCTGAAGGCATGCTAGTCCCTGCAAAATTCCAATAGTTGGTAAAGACACTCGCGCCATCATCAAATTCGCCGTATGTGCTCGGCTGATAGGCTCCAGAATAGGTAGAGTATAATCTGGGTGCTTCTCCTGTATCTTGGGTGTTGAAGAAGTTTACATTCATTGGACCGAAGCCTATCGCTATCGTATTCACAGTGTTAGATATCTTAAGCCAGTATGTGGCTGTCATTGTGTTTGATGCGCCTGACTCTAACCAAGAAGGGATTATCTGCCCGTTGTTTGGATAGAACCATTCTACGTTGAAAGGCGTAGCGTTGACATATTGGGGGTAATCTGCAAGGTCTATCTTAATTTCCTGCTGCACTGTTGGAGAGTTCACAGTTGTCCATGGGCTTGGCGAACCCGGGGTTCCTAATGTAATAGGTATGTAGTACTCTACGCCAGGCGGGAGCGTTGCGGATATCTTGGAACTTCCGGGAGGGAATGTGTAGTCATGCACGGTTATAAGGTCTTCTATGCCAAATGCCTGAGGGGTGTTTGCTATGTTTACAACAAGAGTTCCTCCAGGGTTTGTAGAGGTAGATGGAGTAGAAGCATATGGAGGATACGTCAAACCTTTAGGAGAAACGCTTTGGTTTATGTAAGCCTCTCCAAAAATCCTATTATCAAAAATATTTACGTAAAGCTGGGGCGGGAATATCAGACCTGCATCTGATAGGTTGGCTGTGAAATACTGCTTTGTATTTTCAAATTGCGCCAGAAGCAACCCGCTCTGTATAGTCTCATTAAGCACGCTGTTAGCGCTTACGGCTGATGAAAGCCCGTATGCTGTGCCAGATGAGGCTTGCGCCGGGCCGAAGTCCAAAGGATTCGCTATGCATATCGCATTGTTTGTCAAGCTGTTATCGACCTGCGGAAGCCACGCCTGAGTTAAAGCGTATGAGTAGCTGTATGGGACAAGAAGGCTTCCTGATATGCTGCTTTTCAGGAAAGAAATCCCTGGCTCACTTGGAAACGATGAGACAGTTGTAACTGGGGGGATTATCAGCAGGGTTGCTGATACAAAATTACCAGCATACTGGCCGCTTATATCTTTTGCGTATATGGTATAACTGCCGGTTCCGAGGCTATTGGAATTTATTGTGCATGTTTCTGTATTTCCATTTACTGCCTGCGACGGGCTGCACACAGCCTGAGCTGCACTGTTTTGTATCTGTGTTCCTAATGGCATCTCTATATCGCAGGTGTCTGTAGAAACAATGCAGGACGCGATTACATTAACGCTTTGCCCTAATGTAGCTACGCTCGGGTTTATGCTTATTATCGGACTAAATGAAGAAGCGACAATTAGGTTTGCAGATGCGTATGAGAGAGATCCAGGGCTTCTCGAATAAAATGTAAAAGTACCTGCGCCGAGATCTATGGAGTTGAATGTGCACGTGTCTGTGTAGCTGCCGCTGCTTGATGAGGAAATACACGAAGCAGGCAGAATAGAAGTGGGGATAGGCTGATTTAAGGGCTCTTCTATGTCACACGTTCCTGTCGAAACTGTGCATTGCGCTATAACATTCTGCCCAATAATCACAGCGCTTGGAGATAACTGTAGGGTTGGCAATGGTTGCTGCTGGGAAGACGAGCCAGATGAAGAAAATGAATAGCTTGCCATTCCAGCATGGCTCTCGGAACTTTGGCTGGATTTGGAGTATGATAAAGTTGAGGGTATGGGGATTGGAGCTGCAGTGTATATGCTTGGATTGCCCAACCCCTCTGCATATGTAAAGGCATCAGGCATGCCGCTAAACGGAACTGTAGAAGTACTGAGCTCGTCTATGATTTGGCATGGAGTATTAGATAGTGTAGATGCCCACGACTGCATGCTTGATACAGCCGCCTCCCATGTTTTGTCTATTCCTATATAGCAGTTTCCAGACGCTATAGGAGTAGATGCTATTCGCGTATAATTATACGGGTCAAAATGCAGCGCTGCTATCTCATTATAGAATAGACCTACACAGTTTGGAGGAGAATATGTACCGCCAAAATAGTTAGAATATGTGTAACAGAGGTTGTTTGTGTATGGTATTGGGCTGCTATAAGCGCCTTCGTCCAGATATATGGTGTTATTGAAATCGGATGATATTGAAAAGTTAGGCGGCAGTATGTCAGGATTAGGCGTAGATCCGTCTTCTAGAGGAGTTGCCCATTCTGCCCCTATAAATGGGCCGTCTGGAGGGAAACCTCCAAAGTTCTGCGACTCTTGCGGTGCATTTGCTGCTGAGTAAGTGCATCCGAAAGAGCAATAGCTAAGGTATTTTGCGCTGCCTTGACCGCTTTGGTACCATATGGAAAAGTTGGCAGATAGTGGCCATCCGTATGGCGGGTTCGAATACGCACCAGTATATCCAGTGCTAAGGGAAGCGCCATTCGGATTGAACATATCCTGATATGTTGTCGGATGAATTGGGATCTCTGTGCCGTTATATGTGAATGCCCTTAGCATCAGTATCACGTCGCTTGCTGTATGCCCGCTGCAGAATGTACAGCTGTTAGCATTGAACAGCCATTCATCCAATACATAAAGTATGCCGCCAGAATCTGCAACACCGAGAGGCACGTGAACTATTTGGGCATTTCCATTGTAACCAGCATCGCCGATTTGAGATGTGGGATTGGAGTATACCATTTTAAGCAAACTGGAATTGAAAGGCCCACCGCCTTGAAGATAATCAGATATGCTTAGATTATACCCGCTTGATACATTATTGTATGCAAGATTTATTGCCCCTGAATAGCTTGGATTAAGCGTGTTGCCGTAGTATACCAAATGATATATTAGCACCCTTGGCATCCCTCTTTCGCTCACATAAAGATACTTGCCATCAGGGGATACCGCCATTGATGCGGGGTAACCGTTCCCCAATGAAGATGCAGGCGCGACATCCTGCCCGAACTGAGATGCGTAAGGGCCACCTACCACATTAGCTGCAGCTACAATCCCGTTATTTGATATCACAAGAAGATCGAATCCTTTCCCAGGAGATGTTTGGGCGAAAGCTTGCGGGGGTGTAACGTTAGCAGTCATTATGAATGTGTCTCCCTCACTGTCAGAAGCAATGGCTATGGGCATAGTGTATTCTGGAGGTGGAGTAAAGCATTCTTCGCCATCGTACCTACATATGCTTTGCGAGCATTCTGATGAGGGGTTACAGTAGTTTAGCCATGGGTAGAAACCGCTCGTCAGGTTTGTCAGGTTGTACATTTTTGTAACGTATCCTGTAGACGATTGTATTGCACTCACATTATACCAGTATGCAGATATAGCCTTCTGGAAATTTGGAGCTGATGAACCAGATTCGGACTCAGCTATAGCATTGGATGGAGAATACAGCACAGGGTTGAAATAGCCTCTTGGCGCAAGGGTTATTCCATACAGATAATACATCTTGTTTGTGCACTGCTCTGTGCTAGGGCATGATGGAGTACTGCTGACCGCAAACATGTAGTTTGATGCTGACGGAGCCAGATAAGAGGTATTAGTAATATTCGAGATCGAGTATGAAGTCCCTATCGGTTTTGCATTTGTTAATCCAAATTCATTGCTTGCGGTTATATAGTTTGCAGCAATTATAAAGTTTTTAGACTGTACTTCAAGCCCGTTATACGCATCGGTACCTGGCACAACCGGTGTTGTGCTGCTACCGAAAAATGCTGAGTATGAAAGCTGCGTAAGTACGCTATTGGTGCTCATGAAAATTCCGGAGGTGCTGCCGCTCATGTTCCCTCCGCCTATCATCAGAGGGTCTATAAAATTCCCTGGCGACTGGATGTTGTGCGGGCTGTATACATAGTAAGATTCGTTGAGATATGACATTCCGTTGTTGAATATGCTTCCGGACGATATCGGAATGGAAAAGTTGTACAAGAAATATGGCATGTAGGGGAAGTTTTCGAAAGTAAGGGAATTTGACGGAGCAAAACCTGCAGTTTCTCCATTTGGCGTATTGTATGCTGTCCAATATTCAGGAGTATCAGAGTACTGGTAAACACATACGGGATTTTGTGTATTGCCTTGGTAATTTAATACTCCATTATAGCCTGCAAGGTGCCATGCGCTCAATATACTTGGAATATAGCATTGACTCATTTCTATGGCATTCGCCCCGTGTTGGCTACCTAGTTGGAAATTGGAGTATGTTTGATTATTGAACGATATGTAATTTTGCTTTGGGGTTTGGGTTACTGGAACCGGGACTTGGTTGTAAGATTTTATGGAGTTTATGTCTGAGATTGCAGAATAGTCATAACTATACTGGCATGCCTGGTTGTTAAAATCCTGTGTCACCAGGAGAGAGTTGAACGCTTGTGAATTTTGCCAGTCGTAGCTTAAAGCGGATGGGTTGCCAAGTTTTGCAGTCCATGTCCATATTCCGCTCTGCTGGTCAGAAGGTATTGGAGAGAAAACATTTGTAAAGGTGTCATAGCCGTTAGAGGTATTCGCCGAGCTTAATCCGGAAACAGAGTTGTATGCCTCTCCGGCGTATGCGAGATTAGTAATTGAAAGCTGCCCGCCTTGCTGATTTGCTTGTACATTTGCTGTTGCGGGAGTCGTAGGCCCCCATGAAATATAAAGGTTGCCGGTGTCAGAAGTGCTTATAGGTGCACTTGAAGCAAGGCATTCGTCTCCCCCTATTACAGGAGATGATTGGCTTGAAACTACATACTCCCATGTATTTGCAGGGTTTGGCGTATTAGGGCACGTTATAAGCCATTGCGGATTGCCAGAATCGTAAGCAATTACATTCATTGTAACTGGGGTTGTCTGTACCCCGCCGAACTGCTGAGGGGTGAGCTGCCCGTTGCCTGCTGATGAATAGTACGATGAAGGAGTCGTTGCTGTCAATGTGTTTGAAAAATCGCACTGCCCAACAGAAGCCGTGTCTACCGTGCATGGGAGTATAGTTGTTGTTGTAGATGTGGTAGTGGTAGAGGTTGCGGAGCACGATGCATCTTGAGGTGCGCTACATTTTGCCAGGTAGGGGCAGGATTGAGGGCACGAATATCCTGGAATTATCCTAGCGCATGCATTGCAGGTATAATATGCTGTTGTTGTGCTTGAAGTTGAAGATGCCATGGCTATTGAATTTAACAAAGAAATGCAGAGTATGAGCATGATGCAAAGCATAAAGCGATGGGCATAATGCTGAAGAGGGTTCATCTGCATCACAAAATTAAATTGGAAGTTTCTTCTTAAATACCTTTGCTAATCGATTGTTGACGGAAAGAAAGATCCTTGTGAATTTTATTCGGATTTGTTTTTTCTGCTTTTTAGTAAGTAATATTAATTTTTAATTTATGATATTATTGTGATTAAGTGGAGATTAACAAGACTCTGTTCTGGATAGGTCATGCGAGTTTCTACATAAAAGCGCAGGGAAAGACAATTTTCATAGATCCTTTCAACATAACGCCTGCAATAAAAGAGAAGGCCGACTTGGTTCTCATAACACATGCGCACTCAGACCATTGCAGCAAAGACCAGATAGAAAGGGTGCTAAAGCCAGAGGGAGAGGTTATATGCCCGCAGGGCTGCCTTGATAATGATATTTTTAAGAACTTTACGCTGAGCAAACCAGGCTTCAAAACCGATTTTAATGGAATATCTATAGATGCTGTGCCGGCTTACAATGTAAAAAAAGAGAGAGCCCATTTCCACCCCAAGAAAAATAATTGGGTTGGTTACGTAATAGACATTGAAGGCTTCAAGATATACCATGCTGGAGATACAGATTTCATAGACGAGATGAGACCCTTGCGTGGCTTGGGGGCATCGTTGCTCCCTATGGGAGGAACCTATGTTATGGATGCTAACGAAGCAGCTTCGGCTGCGAATGCAATAGGGGCGCAATATGCAGTGCCTATGCATTACAAGGCGCTGCTTGGCAGGGAGGGATCTGCAAACGCAGAAAAAATATTCAGGGAAAAAGTAAGGAATGCACTCTTTATGAAAGAGGTGCAGGAGCCTTTTTACTCCTTTTGAAGGCTTGAAAGCTTATTCGATACATTAAGGAGCGCTTCTGGAGATAGAGTAAATACCCTAGAATCGCACTCATCGAAAGAGTCTGCGATCTTCCTGGCTTCCGCTTTGTCTAGACCAAGCATTGAGGAAGAATCCTGTATGGCGTTCCTAAGTTTCTTATTCTTGTGCTCCATTATCAAAGAGATAATATCGGAGCTTTTTTCGCTTATATCTGCCCCTTTTGGTTTGAGATATACAACTTTCGAGTCTACTTTGGGAGGAGGATAGAAGCTTGAAGATGGCACCCCCATTATTTCGGATATCCTGAACTGGAGGCTGCAGAAAACGCTTAGCCTTGAATACTCATTTGTGCCTGGCTGTGCCATCATCCTGTTTACGAATTCCTTCTGGAGGCAAAGCACAGCCGGCATGCCTTTCCTGGAAATCCAGAAAAGAAGCTTGCTTGAAAGCTGATAGGGCACATTAGATGCAACTATGTCTGCATTTTTTGATTCTCTGTCAGCAACTTCAAAAAAATCTTCATTTATGAGCTTCAGGTTCTTGCTGTTGAGGTTTGCAGAAAGGAATTCGGAAAGTTTTTTATCTATCTCTATGGCGGTTACAAAATCTGCTTCTTCGCAAAGCCTCCTAGTTAGTATCCCAAGCCCTGGACCCAGCTCCAGCACGCGCTTGCCAGAAACGTGGACCGCTTCCGCTTTAGCAACACCGTCATCCAAAAGAAAATTCTGGCCAAGTCTCTTATTGAACCCTATAGATTTGATTATTCTTTTATAGTATTCTGGATCGATGGCTTTCATAATTAAGATTCATCACAGAATCTATTTAAATCTGAGATGAGCATCACACAATATGCTGATGAAAGGGCAGAACGCTGTAGAATTTCTTTCAAACTACACCTTCGTAATATTGATAATAACCGTTGCGATAGTGTTTGTACTGATACTTGCAAACGCCCCTAAGTCTGTCTTCCCAAGCGAATGCAATATTTACGGAGGATTTTCGTGCGCAGGAACGATATATAGCATAAATACAACAGCAAATTCGGGATCTAGGTTATTTGTCGAAATAGCAGATAGCGAGCCAGGGATAGTCAATATAAGCAGTTTTAGCGCGACAATAGGGCAGTATAAAAGCAATGCGTGGTATTGCACCCCTAAGGTTGCGATGGAAGGGCAGAAGGTATACTGCACAGCCAATTTCGCTTATACTCCAGCTTTGGGAAATGTGTATAGCGGAACATTCAATGTATCTGCAAATTACTGTCCTGAAGGATATGGATTAAACTATTCCTGCGCTTCGAGCAGCAGCTATTCCTATATAGCAACAATTGAGACACAGGCTGAGAAGCAGCAAGTTTACATGGGACCGTATTACTACCTTCCGCTCACTGCAACGAATTTAGCATTGAGCGCACCAACTCAGGCAGGGTTCCAGATGCAGGTTAATCTAACTTCCTCTTCGTATTCTCAATATGAGAGAAGCGACCTTGGAAATCTCAGATTCTATTATGGCGCCATGGAATTGAACAGTTGGTGCGAGTCTGGATGCAATTCTAATTCTAGCAAAACTATATTCTGGATTAAGCTTCCGAATTCAATACCTGCAAACAGCGCCACATCGCTGCAGCTTTATTTCTTGCCTAATAACATCGATTACAGCGGAAGATATGCTGGAGAGGCGCCTCAACTCAGCCCCATATATGCAGAATATGATAATGGAGAAAGCGTTTTCAATTCATATGCCAATTTTGCTGGAACAAATCTATCAAGCAGTTTTACACCTTATGTTGGCACCAATGGGAATATATCTGTAAATAATGGCCTTAAGTTAAAAGTACTCAATGATGGATGCACTAGCACATGGGCAGGGATAATATACAATAACCCCATATATAGTGCGGACTCTGTAGTTGAAACTTACAGCTCAGGGGTGAGAACGTCCGGACCTGAAGACGTGGGGATATATGTAAAGAACAGCGATATAGCTACAGGATACGCCGGCGTAGCAGACACTTGGGGATGGGGCGGCGGATCCATAGCTGGAGGATATTACAATATTGGCAACCCATTCGATATAAGCTCTGGCGGAGGAGTAGCTAGCATTTACTGGCTTGCTAATGGAAATGAGGGGATAGGATGGAACTATGTTTTTGTTTCCTCTTCTAACACAGGAGAGATCTGGAACTCAAGCTTATATGCAAGCATACAAACTGGGCAGTGCTCTCCAAATGCAAATATGGTTTATTATTGGTTCCGCGTTAGAGACTATCCTCCTGATGGAATCATGCCATCGGTTAGCACTGGGTCTATAACTGCAGTCTGAATGAAAGCTCTATATAGTTTTACTTCGACTTTATTTTATGGCAAGGAGCATAAGCAATCTGGAAGATGAAATGAGGAATCTCGAGGAGCGCGAGGCAAGAGACTCGCCTTCTGGCCAATCTTCTGCAGCAAATAAAACAGAGATAGGAATTGTAGACCGTTTTTTTGACAAGGCGGGCGTTGCCGCAGTTGTCCTTTCCGGAGAGCTGGATGTCGGAGACATTATAGAGTTTGAAAAAGAGGGACAGGCTGTAAGGCAAAGAGTTGAGAGCATGCAGATAGAGAGGCAGGACGTATCCAAGGCATACGCGGGAGACTCGGTTGGCATAAAAACATCTGTGCCAATAGAAAAAAATAGTAGGGTTTACAAGCTTCAGTGACATTCGGAAGAGCATATTGCAAGATGCGCCCAAGTAGCTCAGTGGTAGAGCGTCTGCATGGTAAGCAGAAGGTCGGGGGTTCAATTCCCTCTTTGGGCTATCCCAATAATCAAAAAGGTATTTAGCTTTTCTATTTGAATGAATTTAGAGAATATGGCAAGAAAAGGCTTTTTGCACAGAAACCCTGCGGGATTCGCCAGAGTTATAGAGATAATTTTTGGAATAATATGGGGAATAGACGGAACCTTCAAGTTTCTTCCTGGCGTAGTCCAGGCATTTCCTGGTCTTATACTTCAGGCATCTGCAGGACAGCCTTCCTGGCTTTCAGGATGGTTCACGTTCTGGGCGCATGCCACTCTTGGCAACCCTGCGGTATTTGTTTATAGCGTCGGTCTCTTTGAGCTAGCGCTTGCGTTTTGCCTTATCTTTGGATTCATGAGAAGAATAGGCTATGCTGGTGGATTCGTGCTAAGCCTGCTTATATGGTCTGTCCCTGAAGGCTTTGGAGGACCTTATGGCCCTGGCTCAACAGATATAGGAACCGGCATAATATACGCCGTAGTATTCCTGCTTCTTATGGCTATAGCCCTGACAAACAAGGAGAATAGGACTTCGCTGGATTATATAATAGGAAAAAGGTTTAAAGGCTGGCGAAAAGTATTTGCCTTCTGAAAGCAAGGCTTAATATTTTTGTGTGGTATAGTCTTTGGTTTACATGGATATAGAGACAAAGCTGGACGCCTTCAGATGCTTTGCAGAAGAGATAGTGACAATTGAAGAGCTTAAGGGATTGCTAGAGACAAACAATCATCCATTGGCTTATGACGGTTTTGAACCTTCGGGACTTGCACCCATACATTTCGGGCTTCTGCGTGCGAAGAACCTGAAGCGTGTGCTATCTGCAGGAATAAGATTCAACCTCTATCTTGCAGATTATTTTGCATTCCTGAACAACAAGCTCGGAGGAGACTTGGAGCATATCAGGACTGCGGGTGAGTATTTTGTGGAGATATGGAAGGCTTGCGGAGTCGACATGTCAAAAGTCAATGTCGTATGGGCGAGCGAGCTTATGGATACAATAAACTATTGGGACAGGTTTATGAAAGTAGGCAAAGCGACCACAATAGAACGTATAAAACGTGCCGTAACCATAATGGGAAGAAAGGAGGGCGAAAACCTTTCTGCAGGTATGCTTTTTTACCCTGCGATGCAGGTAACAGACATATTTCAAATGGACATAGATATATGCCAGCTCGGCATGGACCAGAGGAGAGCCAACATACTTGCAAGGGAGATTGCAGATAAATATAAGTGGAAAAAGCCTGTTGCCATACACCATCCCCTAATGCTAGGGCTGCAAGGTACAGCTGCTGGCAAAGACACGAAAAAAGACTATGAAGCAATGGCTGAGTTCAAGATGTCAAAATCAAATCCAAAAAGCGCAGTGTACATGCATAACACTTACAAAGAGATAAAGGAAAAGATTGGAAGCGCATATTGCCCAGAGCGAGTTGTTGAGGGCAACCCTATGTTCAACTTCATAAAACTTATAATAATAGACTCTCCGGAAGACCATATAACCATAGAGCGCCCAGAAAAATTCGGAGGAAACATAGAGGCTGCAGGGTATGGAGAGCTTGAGCGGCTTTACACTGCAGGCAATATCCATCCTCTTGACATAAAGAATTTTGTTGCTGATAAACTAGAGCAGCAGATACGCCCTGTAAGAGAGCATTTCGAGAAAGACAAGAGAGCAAGGGAACTTTACGAGGCAGTGCAGAAATATCAGATAACAAGATGATTGTCAGAATCTGCCCAACTTGTACAGCTTTTTCAGGCAATCCGCGTATGCCTTGATCTGCTTTTCCTTGCTATATTCATTAGCAATATCTCTAGAAAGAGCTTTCAGCCTTTTTCTGAGATTATCGTCGGAAAAATATGAGACGATCTTGCGCCTAAGCTCATCTGCATCGTAAGGATCGAAGGTGTAAAGCCGCTTTCCAAATCTTTCTGTTATGTCCCTGTTTATTGCAAGCCTGGAAAGCAGGAGCCCGCAGCCAAAATATGCAGCCTCTATCATCGTGGCGTTGAAAGACTCCCATACCGAAGGCAGCACATAAAGGTCTGCTAGCGCATAGTAGTATCCAAGCTCCTCCTCTGATACTCTTCCAGGCATGATTATTCTTCCGTCGGATTTTGACATATTGAGATAGAGAGACATTGACTTGCCCTCTCCCGCTATCACTAGCCTGAACTCATTTCCTTTTATCCCTTGAAATGCGAGTATCAGAGTGCTTATGTTCTTTTGGGCTTCTGACAACCTGCCCAAATACAATATTGTTTTCGTAGCATTGGGCAATTTCAATCTCTTTTTCAGATTTTTTAGCTTGGCTCTGCTTATTTTGAGATTTTCCATTAGGACGCTGCTGTGTATAATCGCAACATTTGGATTTAGCCTCTCGATTTTATCCTTCTGCTCTTTGTTGAGGGCTATAACTCCGTCAAAAAATCTGAAGAAACTCTCCTGCGAAGCGTTCAGCCCCTTATACATACCGGTTCCGAATGTCAATGAGAGAGCATTATAATCGAAAGCGTTTTTGTATTCTCCTGAAGCGTTAGCATGTTCTATATAGATTATTTTCGCTTTTCCGAGGAGCCGCTTTATGCGTTTAAGCACAACATAATCCTGTATTGAGCTTGCTAATATTATATCTGGCTTTATCCTCTCAATCCATTTTTCAGCCCCTTCCAAGTATACTCCTGTCAGCGAGTATATCGAATAATATGCGATTCTGCCTGGAATGCTTTCTGCAATTCCGTTTAACCCCAATCTGTGCAGTATCTTTCTTGCAGAAGCCTGAACCTTTACTTTTCCTCCGGAAAGCGTGAATGCCCTTTTGCTTGGATTTATGTAAGGATTTCCATATCCAAGGTAGTAAGTCTCTATGCCGTGCTCTTCGAGACCATTAAACAGACTTCCTGCTACTCTTGCCCCGCCGCCTAAAGAAACGCCCGCTTTCGCGCTCGTGTCTATTATAAGTACTTTCATTAATTCACTAAAAAACTGGGCCGTACCTCTTATCGTTCTTTGATGCCATGCCGAAATAATGCATTACTGTAGGTTGCACATTATATACATACAGCTTTTTTCTGGCTATTTTGCTGCAATCGATTTTATTGCCGTATGAGACCACTCCGAAAATTCCGTTTCTTAGATGATCGCCTGATTTTGGCATCTCCGGCTCCATAAACAGGTTGCCGTCCTTAAGGAATCCAAAAGACTCTAGAAGATATCCCTCTTCGGCCTGCGCCATTATGTCAGGGGCTATGAAAAGTTTTGTTCCTTCATAATATTCATCTCCATCCCAGACATTTATTATCAGGGGCTTGCCTTTTTCGTCCTTAATATTCATCAGGTCGCGCATTATTCTTTTTTTAAGCGCCAGCTTCTCAGCTGCTTTTACTGATCCATGGGTAAACCTGCCATCATTTATGTATATGGTAGTCACAGGGCAGTTCGCTATGTTTGCAAACGCTTTTGTTTTTGACATTTCATAGTCGAAATCGTGTATCCTGTTGTAATTTACGCCGGATGTTCCGGATAATGAATTTGCGAGTATTGCGCGCGCCATCCTTTTACCCACGCGGGGCAGCTTATCGTATATGGCTTTCCTTGAGCCGCTTCTGTGGACTGATCGGAGTATCTGCTCCCTTAGCTTATACTTGATCGCCATCCCCTGGCTTCTCTCGTTTAAACCTTCCTCTATCTCTTTTTTGAATTTTGAATATCCCTCTTTCATTAGCCAGCCGTTCATGAGAAACATTTTCTTTATTGGCTGGGCTCCGTGATCTGATATAACCATCACTGTGGCGCCCTCTTTTTTGGCGCGGCGTTCTGTCCACTTTAGAAACTTCGATATCTCTTCATAGAGCGGCACAACGCAGCTTGCCCAGTTCTTTTTATTCAATGAGAAGTGCTGCATTCTGTCAGTTTCTGTGAAACAGATAAATGACAGGTTATAATCATTTGCATCCATAAGATCCTTGCTGACTTCTGCCCTTTTCCTTATCCCTTCTTTGTATATATTTGAGGCTTCCTCTATTGGAAGCTCACCATTTTTCATTTCCGCTTCTATCTCAGGCTCTCCTTTGAAATCATGCCTATCTGCAGCCTCTTTTATAGAATTAGAGCTGAACTTGGGCGGCAACGGGAAGCCAGTTATCATGTCTATATTCCTGCTTGTGGGAGTCC
This sequence comes from Microcaldota archaeon, assembly GCA_021810105.1. GTDB lineage: Archaea > Micrarchaeota > Micrarchaeia > Micrarchaeales > Micrarchaeaceae > JAJZAB01. The sequence continues at coordinate 112,301 of JAJZJM010000002.1, forward strand.
TTACAAGCATTGCTGGAGTCATCACAAGACTTCGAAACCCTTTTTGCGCAATGCTTTCCCAAAAAGGAGGCTTTATGCCTGGATCGTAATAAACTACGGATCTTGTATAGTCCGGCTCCATTTTAAGGAACTCTGGCACGCCGTGCTGCCCTGGCCTGAAACCCGTATATATGCTCGGCCATGAAGGGCCAGTCATTGGAGGCAAAGTGGACTCCATGTCTATAAGCGCACCTTCCTTCATTATCTCTGAAAAACCTTCCAGATCTGCTTTTTTTAGATAATTGCGGATTATCCATAAAGGCGCTGCGTCTATTCCTATGATGTATAATTTTCTATCTTTTTCTGCAGGCATCCAATACCACTACTCATAGCCCAATATTCTTATTTAGACTTTAGACTATAGTGTTTTCTCCTGCTTAAAAAGATTGCTATACCTTTGCTAACGCTTGCTTCTGGTACTTACTCCTATCATATGAAATTCGTTGTCATAACCTATGGCTGCCTTAAACGCATCAGGCTCCATAGTTACGGTTATGTCAGAATATGGATCGTTTATATAGAAAGTATCCTTGTCGTATCCCTTCACTACGACCCAATGCGGAGAAGACTCAAGCTCTGGGTTTATTGATTTTGCATCTATAACAACAATAGGTATCTTTCCGCTGTTCAGAGCTTTCTTTATAGTATTTATGCTCGCCTTACCGTACATCTCCTTGACCTTTAGTGTGCGTGCCTTTTCCTTTACCTCATTGAATGATGCGGTTAGCGTGTCAAGGTTTATTCCCTCGTATACTGCAAGCCTTTTTTCGTAGCCTTCGTCCTTTACGTCACTTACAATTTCGGTTTTTGCTCCTCTCTGCGCCAGTGCGTATGCGAGTCCGTATCTTGAACCGTACCAGACGCTGCCTGCGACTGCCTGCTGCCATATCTTATATTCTGTATCTTTAGACATTTGCATCTTTTTGTTGATATGCTTTAGCACCATCATTGCACATGCTGCCGAACTTGTAAACCTCTCAGTCTGAGCATAATTAGGAATGTCAAACATTTTAGATTCCCTTTGTCTTGGCCCGTGTTTTGATGCTAATCTGCTGTTTTTTGGTTTTTTGTTTGTTGTTTTTCTGTTCATTTTCACACCTTTAAAATAAGATGCAGGGAGGGAGATTTGTTCGCAATTGATTGAACTCCCGCAGGCCTAAGCCAACGGATCTTGAGTCCGTCGCGTTTGACCAAGCTCCGCCATCCCTGCACCTTTATCTTTTGTTCATAATATAAATAATTCTTTGCATCTGCATTCTCACATTGCAACTAATGCTATTGATTGCTGGAGATATTTAAAGGTTCCCGCTCTTTTTAAGATAGCTTTATAAAGGTATTGTTATAACAGTAATGCTTTAAGATTTGTACGCGAGGAATAAAACCTGCTGTTGTCATGTGGAAGAACTCTTAAAGTAACAGAAGTAAGAGAGAGGCGCAGAAACCATTTCCGTTATGTTGAGTGCTGTGGAAATGTGCAACATAAAGGAATAGAATTTTCTGGATTGAGGCATCGACCACTTCAGAGGATAACTTCAAATGGCTAAACTGTTAGCATTTTCTTAAAATCCTTACCCTGTGCATCTGACACTTAGAGAAATTATTTTCTATCATATTAAACATATGCTGTCTTAACTCTATTGCATGGCCAACGCCATTGATTGATATTACCCTTTTATATATCCTAAGTGACTTGATAAAGTTATCTGCCATGTACAGGTTCCTAAAAGATTCAACATAAGTGTTTATCTTGTTTATCTTATATTTCTTATAGAAAGGGTATGGCGTATGTAAGTTCACCTCTTTTGCAAGTAATTTAATAATCGGCTCTTTTGCTATATATTTATTAACCAGTCCCTGCATGGAAAAGTCTATACATTTAGAGATACTTCCTAATTTATATTTTCTCTGCAATGAATCAAGCAGATTTCTATACTGATAAAGTGGACGTTGGTTATAGACGAAATCTGATATAATATTGTTTTTTGACAGTTCGTAAGCATCTGTTGCAGAGAGTTTTAGAACTCTGTTTGCGTTATAAGCCGCAGTTATGTAAAAGAAAAGAAATAGTTCAATGCCATCGTCCATTTTAAGGTAAAAGTTGACTAGGTCTCTGAGAGGTGCATCAGAAAACCCGATTTTTATGCTGTGCATCTTTGCAAGATAAAATGGCCATTCTATATCGTCATTATATGATGCCTGATTACGGTTCATCCTTGAATCTATACTCCTTCTTGAAATGTCCATAGGCTGCTCTAATAAGACCATTTCTGGTTTAACTCTATCAAAAAGATCCGATACAAAATCGCGGAATGCTTGGTCCCTTTTAGTATGCATTGATGGAACCATGACAAATAATCTATTCGAAAACGTATATGAGATGGTGTTATCCTGTATTCCTTTCTTTATTTCTGCGATTCTTTCATTATCCAAGCTGCAAATCTCTTCGTATAATTTTTTAATAGAAGACATTTTCTTTGCCATTACCTTACCTTAACTTTATTTTCTCAACTTCTACAGTCTCCTTTCTCAAAAGGTTTATATTGCATTGTCTTCCACTTTCATTTTTTACGAAATTTAGATGTTTAAACCTTTCCCCTGATTTTGACCAAATTTCTTCCCATGACTCCTTGAAAAGGTTACCCATTACCAATGTGCGTATCGTAACGCACGGAGTAACCGAACCATCAACAAAGACACCTGCTCTGAATAATCCGGCTGTGCAGGTCTTAAAACCGTAACTCTCTGACAGTGGAGGTTTTCCGTTAGAGCAACTACTTTCTTCTACCACGCCCTTTACCTTTACGTCTTCTCTGTTCATATCTTTAGTTAGCTTGATTGCATTTTCACGTATATTGAGCATTTCAGGAAGTTCAAGTTTCATGTCAAACCATCTCTTGCCCAAAATAAAAGTCGGTTGAAGTGTTTCAAGATTGAACATTCTCAGTGCCTTATATTTTGAAAGTGCATACTCCTCAGTCTTCAATACGTCATTGCGATTTGCATTTGTAAGAATGAGCCCTATAGAGAAAGGTATTTTATTTTTTTCTAGAACATCTAGGCCAGCAAGCGTCCTTTCTGTGAGACCTCTTGTAGCGTCATTAACTTTCGAATCTGCACTATCTATTGAAACTTGTATAGATAGCCCTTTTGTGACCTGCTCTTTTAACTTCAGAAGTTTCTCTTCTCCCATTGATGAAAGCAACGTTCCGTTTGTGCTTATCCCTACAGTGTGATTAAAAGTTTTAAGCGCAAGTTCTATTATTTCTAATATATCATTCCTTAAAAATGGCTCGCCACCTAACAGAATAACTTCGAATGGAGCAGCCTCCTTTTGCGTCTTATCAAAAAGGTAAGCTAGATTCTGGAATGGTGGTGTTATATTGGTAAATGGTTGGGCATAGCAATAATGACAACGAAGATTGCATATATGATTTACTTCAAATTCAATTCTAAAAGGATAGCTAGGTAAAATCATCTAAAACACTTTATGCTTTGATATTCAATTGTTCCAGTACTGCTTGCTGATTTTCTGATAGTGTTTCTGATGGTTCTTCAATCATTTCTCTTAATAGCCATATTACTGTGTTATTGACTAAGAATATTTCTCTGGTCTCTACGTTCTTTACGAAACCATAGTCTTCAGTATCTTTGCGTATTTTGATAAGATCAGCTAGTTTCTGCTCTGCCGTTTTTCTAACTGACAAATCTTCTCTTTTTTCAGCATTTTTTTCACTATCTCGGGCAATAGTTTTTGGCTGATGAATACTCATATCCGTATATTTTACATTATCGTAAACCTTATCTGCCCAATCACCATCTTTATCATTCCAATTTGTATCTCCCCACCATATGTCATTATGCCAAGCTTGTTTTGCCCTTGTAAATTCCTGATCTGCCGATCGTGCATATAGACGTATGCTTATTTCTCCTTTTGTAGGGCATTCCTTTGTTGTTTTTTCCATTTCCATTGTTTCGCCGTTTATTTTTTTTATTTTACAAATGTATGTAGACTGTTAATTTTGCTCAATATTGCTCAATATATATGCGTGCTCGTGATATCTATTGAGAGTGACCTTCCTGCAGTATGCTTCGTCGTGCGAGTTGTTTGCATTGTTTTGTGTCTGAGCGCTGGCTGCTTTCTTCTTGCTACCTTTGTCCTTATGAGCAACGCCTTATAGCAGCTTGCGCAAGAAAGTCTTCTTTCTACAGGCATGCTGCCAGTAAGGAATGCCGATGAGGGCAGCACGATCTTTACTTCGCCTCTGCCGAGCTCTTTTTCGCATACAGCACATTTCGCTATTCCTCCGGCTACACTATATCGAGTACCTAGTTCTGCAACGTTCATATCCCATACCCATCCTTGACAACCTCGCGGCGTCTATCCCTTCCTTTCCCCTCCCTTGAATAGATTTTCATTTTTCAGATATTTATACTTTATTGATTTTGCTGAAAAGCGGAAGTGAGCCACACGTATGCTTCTTAATGCGATCCGCCAACTAGCGAGACCATCTCATTTATCCCAGCATTGGTTTTGATTCCATCCGGGTCGAAATGCGTGTATGTGGCAACATAACCCCTCGCCTTGAGTTTTTCTATGATTGATGCTGGGCTGACAGATGGTATTTTTTGAGATTTTGTTATTACTGGAATAGAATAGAAAAAGGGCGTATCATACTCTTCCCCAATCCTTTTCATCATAGCCACTTCACTCTTTTCCTGTATGTTGTTTTCAAAATATCTTATCAGGTTTGCAGCATCTTTCTTATTGCATAGACTTCCAAGCCACATTCTTCCCGACACCTTTGCCTTACTTCCGCAGTTGCCGCATTTGGTTTGGCTGTACTGAATGCCAATGTAGCTGCTTCTCCACTTACATGACTCACAGTAAACAGCATAGCCGCACTTGCCTATAGATTCTAGTGCGCTCTTGCTTCCATGCACGAGCTTTATGAATATCCTGAAGTAATGTGCCTGAAAAACCGCAATGCTAACCTCTATGCCGAAATTGAACTGTGCGGCTATGCCTATTATGTAGTTTATAAGTATCCTTATGCCTGCTTCATGGCACAGCTCGTTGTGGAGAGGGATTGCGCCATATAGCCTTACGCATGCCTCTTTATGCGCGCCGCATAGCACTGCGGTGTCTGTTGCAGTAAGCATAAGATAGGTGCCGCCTTTAGCGATCTTCATTGCATCATATACGTAAGGGTGCAGGCCGCCAAATGGGTCTATGTCTATGAAGTCAAATTTCTCTTCTGATGAATTAGAAAACTCTTGAAAGGAGGTTTTCAGGATTTTGGGCTTAACATCGTTTAGAGAGGCATTCGCCTTTATTGCCCTTACAGCGGAGGGATTCATATCCAATATTGTTACCTCATTTGCTTTTGATTCAAGCATGTACCTTATGCCGCGTATCCCCGTTCCTCCGGTAGCATCCAGCACCTTGCTGTTTTTATTTGCTTTCGCCTGCATGAATCCTACGCTAAGGTCGCGGATGAATTTTGCCTTTGAGTTTAAAAACGCGGATTGTTGCCTTATTTTAGCCTTTCCCTCTCTGTACAGTCAATCACCAAATATGCCTTTTATTGCGTCTAATATCCCATGAGCATAGGATATGCAGGAGAATGATGTATAGAAATCTCCTTTATCGAGATAGCTCTTTGCGTCTTTAGCATACATCATTGACATCTCCACCATCCTGGCCACCTTGTTTTCCTTATGCAGTGAGGATATTGATGCAAAATTTGTTTGGAATGCAGTTATGTCTTTTTCTATCCTGACTTTTATAGCAGTGCTGTCATCTGTTGCCATGTGTTCACCGCTACTATTAATACTTTTATCTTTTATAGTAATATCGGTGTTTTGGCATGGCAGAAATCTTGAGCGATTATACTCAATCATTGGTAAAGGACATGGATAAAGAGGCTGGAACAAGGTTTTCATTATCTATATCTGAAGCGATCAACAATCTCGACAAGTATGCAACTAGGCCAAATATAGGGGTCACCATATCGAATATGAAGGAATATGCAAATAAATACATAGACAATGCCCTTGGTTCCGTTTCTAAGGAAGCGAAAGATATGGAGGATGACCTTTCAAGGGCAGACTCCATAACTAGACAGCTAACCCAGAACATCTCTATGCAGGCAAAACAGCACGAAGTGCCAATTATAAAACCGTTTAATGTGGCACGGGATATATCCAAGGAGGAAACAATAGAGATAGACTCTATCGACGACCAGACGATTAAGCTTATGGAAAGGCTTGCGCTCAGATCCGATATGATTGCTGATTTTAGTTATAAATTCAAAGAGAAGGCGGTGGGCTCTTGGCTTTTCAGCGGAGCCAAAAACTATGTGGTAAACGTGCATGTGCCACAGAACGAGGCAATGAACCTGGAGTTGGCCAGGGAAGAGCTGAACGGAGTTTTTGATGCGGCTTCGCATTATGTGAGTGGTTAGCATAAAAAAAGAGGGGCACGGACTTTTTATAGCTGTTACAGGCACTCCGGGAGCCGGGAAGAGCACATTTGCCAAAGAGATATCAGATGATCTCGGCATCACCCTAATAGAGATAAATTCGATAGTGGAATCTTACAGGCTTTTTTCAGAAACAGATGATGATGGGGCAAAAATCGCAATGATAAAGCCGTTGACAAAGAAGATAAAGCAACTCGCAGGGGAGAGTTTGAAAAATGGTGCGGCTTTGATAGTGGGGCACCTTGCATGCGAACTTGGGATAAGGTATGATATAGCCATAGTTGTCAGATGCCAGCTCGAGATATTGGAACAGCGCCTTCTGGATAGGGGTTATGGGACAGAGAAACTGAAGGAAAATCTTATGGCTGAGGCGCTTGATTATTGCGGAGTTGCTGCCCAGGAGAGAAGCGATGAGGTACTTGAATTGGATGGTAGCGCGGACAAGGATGTTGTGATAGATTACCTGAAAGCAAGGATTGAAGGAAAGCCTGGTGCGCAGCCAAAACTCAAGCAAATAGACAGGATGCCGGAATTGCTAAAATTCATCGAGGCTGGGAAGCTACCTTAGAAACGAAATCCATTATCGCCTCCTTTACCTTCTCAGGCTGCTCGAAATGGGGTTCGTGGCCAGCGCCTTCGATTATGTCTATTTCAGCATTCATTTTTTTGCCAAGAAGAATTCCGTAACTCAGGGGCACTGTGGCATCATCACGGCCCCATATAAGCCGCACTGGCTTCTTTATGTCTGCAATCATTCCATCCTCTATATCTTCGCTGCTGTGATCAGAGAATATAATACTCCTCATTATGCTCTCTTTATTTTCATTCAGTTCCATTACGGACGACATAAGCCTCTCCCTGTCAGCTTGAAGCTTGCCAGAAGAGGAAAGATCGTCGAACTGCTCTTTTATTCCTGCGGTATCCTCCAGCACTACGCCTTTAAGTCCGCAGGGTTGGGATGCGTAATATGCAGCCACCCACCCTCCATACGAATGGCCGATTATTATGCTGTCGCCATTATTTTGAAGCGCTATGAACTCCCTTAAGAATTGGAATTGAGCGCTCACAGTGTAATCAATATCCGGAGCTGCAGATTGGCCGTGCCCTAACATGTCTATAAGGTATATGTCAAGGTCATCAGGCATATGCTCCATGAGGCGCTTCCATACAAGAGTGCTGCCTCCGAGCCCGTGAATAAAGATCATCTTCTCGCCATTTCCTTTATGGTGCTTGAAATGCATGTCTCCCAAAGAGGTTTCTGCAAACTCGTCTGCAAAATCTGATTCGTAGTCCATAGTATGCACGGTTATTTTGCAGGCTTGCCGTAGAAGAAGTGTATTGGTCTGCCCAAAGCCGCTTCTGCAACTTCCTGAATGCCCTCGCTGTATGTGGGATGTGGGTGTATGGTGTCAGCTATGTCCTCTATAGTGGCCCCCATCTCTATAGCAAGCGCAGCCTCTGCTATCATTGAGTTGGCGTCAGGAGATACAATTTCAATGCCCTTTACAAGGCCATCATCCTCATAAGAGACTTTGACAAACCCTTTTGTAGTATCAAGCGCAACCGCCCTGCCAAGGCCTGTGAGAGGAAACTTTGTCACTTTTACTCCTTCGGCCTCTTCTATGCTTCCGGCTATTGCGATTTCAGGGTCGGAGAATATAACAGCAGGCACTACTATGTTTGAATAAGAGGAGTTTATTCCTGATGCCACCTCTCCAGCCACGACCCCCTGCCTTATTGCCTTATGAGCAAGCATGGGTTCCCCTATGACGTCTCCGACTGCCAATATGTTCGGGTCCGAGGTCTGCAGTCTTCCATCAACTTTTATGAATCCGTCCTGGCTAACTTCGACTTTTGTATTTTCGAGGCCTAATCCTACAGTATACGGAGATAATCCAGTAGCAACAACAATTATTTCTGCTTCTACGCTGCTGCCATTGCTAATTGAGACAGCACTCCCTTTTCTTTCCACTGGGTTAACACCAGTAAGTATAGATATTCCGAGTTCTGACATCCTTCTTTTGACGAGGTCTACAGCATCCCTATCGAAATGGGAGAGCACATCCGACCTTGCAAGTATTGTAACCTTTGTACCGAGCTTTGCATAAAGAGTCCCTATCTCAACAGCGACATATCCGGCACCTATTATCAGCATGCTTTTGGGGATTCTATCAAGCATCAATGCATTCTTGTAATCTATTATAGTATTGCTGAATTCAAATCCTCTGAGCGGCCTTGGAATGGAACCTGTTGCTATTATTGCTTTTTTGAATTCCAAGGTAATACCATCTGTCAACTGTAAATTGTTGGAGGAGAGAAATGTTGCTGCTCCTTTTAGCACGTCAACTCCATTTGATTTGCATAGGAATGCCACCCCATCTTCCAGTTTCTTCGAGACCCCCATCCTCCAATCAAGCATCTTCTTTGCATCTAAAGAAACAGAGCCGATGTTTATGCCGAATTTTTGGGAATGCTGGGCCTCATAAAATATGTCGGATATGTGGATAAGAGTCTTTGAAGGTATGCATGCGTAATTAAGGCAATGGCCGCCCAATTTTTCTTTCTCTACCAGGGCAACGCTTTTTCCAAGCTCTGCTGCCCTTATTGCTGCAACATATCCTCCTACGCCTCCGCCTATTACAGCTATGTCAACCTGCTCTGGCAGAGAACCCATTACCATTATACCACTCTAACGAGTATGATAACTTCTTTATAAAATAGTTTGTTAAAAAAGGTTTACCCTTTGGTTACTCCGAGCGGCACAAGCTTTGCAACTATTCCTGATATTTTCGCACCTTCTATGCTGGCCACTACATCGTCTACATTCTTGTATGCCCATTCAGCTTCCTCGCTTACCAGCTTCTTGCTCCTTACCCTTATCTCTATGTTCTTTCTTTTCATCTCATCCAATGTCTTTGAAGAGGTTATTTCCCTTAGCGCCTGGTGTCTTGACATCACCCTTCCAGCACCATGGCAAGACGACCCGAACGTCTCTGTCATGCCCTCTTTCCTTCCTGCAAGCACATAGCTTGAAGTACCCATGCTGCCCGGTATAAGAACAGGCTGACCGTATTCCCTATATGCCGAAGGAATCTCCTTCCTTCCGGGGCCGAATGCCCTTGTGGCTCCTTTTCTGTGCACATACAAACTCATTCTTTTACCATCGACATCATGCTCCTCAAGTTTGGCTGTGTTATGGCACAGGTCGTAAACAAGCCTCATATCCAATTCATCTGCGCTTCTCTTGAATGTGTCTGCAAAGCTCTTTCTTATGAAATGCGTCATTATCTGCCTATTCACAAAAGCGAAGTTAATAGCAGAGCACATAGATGCCCAGTATCTGTCAGCCTCTTTACTGCCCACATGAGCATAGCTAAGCTCTACATCAGGAAAAGTTATATTATATTTTTTCTGGTAATCCATAAGCACTCTTATGTAGTCACTACATATCTGATGGCCATAGCCTCTGGAGCCGCTATGAAGCATTATCACAACCATATCTTTTTCTAGCCCGTATGCCTTGCCTATCTTTTCATCAAATATTTTATCTACTTTCTGCACTTCTGCAAAATGGTTGCCTGCCCCAAGTGTGCCAAGCTGTTGTATGCCCCTTTTCTTGGCTAGATCGCTCACTATGCCATAATCTGCGCCTTTCATGTGCGTCTCTTCCTCAGTTCTTTCGGGATCTTCGGGGAATCCGTAGCCCTCTTTGACTATATAGCCTACTCCTTCTGTTGCTATCCTCTCCAGCTGTTTTTGAGTAAAACCAAGGTGCATCTTGCTTCCTACGCCGCTTGGCACATTCCTGAACATGGCATCCATAAGCGCACCGAACTTTGGCCTTAGCTCTTTCTCCGTCAGGTTGGTCTTGATTAGCCTTACACCGCACCCTATGTCAAATCCTATCGCGCCTGGCGATATTATGCCATCATTGGCATCAAACGCGGCTACGCCGCCTATGGGGAAGGAATATCCCTCATGCGCATCAGGCATTAGGAGCATGTTCTTGACTATAGAAGGAAGTTTTGACGCGTTTGTAGCTTGATTCAGAGTCCTGTCTTTTTCGATAGCATTTCTGAGTGGCTCATTCGCATATAAGCGTATAGGCACATTCATGCCGGAATTCTTATCCTTCTCGATTTCCCAAAGGAAATCATTTATTTTCTTTATCTCAGCCATTTTTTAACCCGCTTTATTCGATAGACATCTCCTGTATACTTTTTAATATGCTCCTTTAAGAACCCATTCACTCTGCCATTTTTGGATATTTTGCACATCTTCAGGGATTGCCTAAGTTAGATTTGGCGGATAGCATGTTGCATTTGTTGGAAGGTATATCTGTATGTAAGAAGAGTTGTACGCCAATGTAAAGTTTTTAATACCGATTATCAGCGTAGGGGAGACTCCGGCGCCATCTATTATAACTATGGGATATTTCGCCTGCTCGTTTGTTAATATAGTATAATTGATACCTTGCTGTTCAAGCAAGGCAGTAACCATTGGGGTTATTGTTTTACTCGAATATCTTATGAAAGGGGAATACGCATTCATGTGCTGATAAAGCATAGGTATCCATGCGTTTGATATGAATCTGCATCCGGCAAAGCCCAACGAGGATAGCTGGCTGTACGCCTGCACATATACGTTGTTCTGATTGTTGGCATTGTAATATTCTACAATAGCAGTATTCGAAGTCACATATGTGTAGCATACCGCTATGATTAGCACAATTATAGCAGCTATAGCAACGTAGTATTCTAAATTCCTCCATTTTTGCAGCATGCTGCTGAGAATCGATACGGACAAGAGAATGAATGAAGTAGCAAAAAGATAGCCAAACCGCTCTTGGGTAAAGAAATCATTGTGTGGAAGTACAAAAACATAACCTATAAGGGAAAGAGCAAAGAATGAGATAAGCACTTTGTACTTTTTCCAATTCACGCCCCATACCTTTCTCCTTTTTCCCTTTACCCATGCTGCCAGCCCCAACACTCCAAGCGCAAGAGGATATGCGACCACTGCGAGTATAGCGAGCGGATAAACTGCAATGTAACCTCCGGACGTCACGGCATTAGATAAAGCAGACTCATAACTGTATAGCGGATTGCCGTATATAAGATAATTGAAGAGCAACCATGGAGATGTTGTTATAATCTCGAACAGAAGTCCAAAGATCACCTTCTTTTTTGTTCCAAGAAGTAAAACCATTGGTGTAAGTATGAGGGTCGGATATTTGGCCAGGCCTGCGAGTGCCAGAAATACTCCTGATATGCTGCGTTTTTTGTATATAAGCACCATCGCAATCAGCACGAAAATTACGGATAACCCTTCCATGCCATTCGGCACAAAGAAGAAGTATATTGTATATGGATTCAGGAACGCGGCGTAAAGAAGAAGAGTGTTTATCCTCATGTATTTTCCAACAGCATAAAGCGCAGCTGCCGCACCCAGATATACGATTATCATATATGGAAGCACGGGTTCTGAGAAGAGTAAAGATAGAAGTGCGAATATCGGAGTGCTGAGAGGAGCCCTATACGGCTCTGCGTAATACACCAGATTATTCAGATACTCTCCTATGAAAGCGTTCTTTGCCCCTACTGAGTCGTTCTTTAGATAATTAATGAGAGTTTTACCGAGAAGAGAATGAGCAGTTATGTCCCATTGCGGGCCTCTGAAGTGGAAAAGCACCAATAATATTAGAAGAGGCAATGCTATAAGGACGAACAGGAGAGCAATTCGCAAAGGGCTTTCATTTTTAGGTTTTATCTCCATCAAAGCACGCGTGCATCAAGCCAAACCTACAGCCTTAAGCAGCCTGTTAAAATCTTTTTTCTCTACCCAATCCACTTTTAGATACTCTATTATTTCATTATCAGACATGCCTAACCTCTTTGCTTCTGCAACACCTCCTTTGTATGCCTCTATCTCTGTCGGGCTGTCCACATACTCAAAATTATCATCAAAAAGGTTTTTACCGTCCATGCCCTGCTTTATATGGGTAAGCTCATGTATTACATCCAGGTATACATGACGCTCATCTGCCCTCTTTATGTAATCATAATTGCACCCTATGGATAGGTTCCTGTCGTCTACCCATAGATAACCCCATTTGGTTGAGACAAGCATTACCTTTAACCCAGAAAGGACTTTATTAGTGTCTTTGCCGAATATCTTTTTCACAGCATCTACATTTTCAAACCCTTTGAAAATATCTGTGAATTTATAATATGCGAGCTTTACATTCTTGTTAATTCTGACTCCTAATATTTTTTTACTTTTCATTTAATCAGAAGAAGATTGTATGCTTCACTTTATATCTTTTTCTGCCTGTGAAGAAGCTTGTCAACAAAAGTTATTCCTTTCCAATACCTTTCCTCTTTCCAATAGTCCCCGCGCATGTTGTATCCTCTTTGCTCCCAGAATCCTGGCTTGTCTTCCTCCAGAACCTCTATTCCGTCAATCCACTTGGTGCTTTTCCAGAGGTATAATGTGGGTACGAATGCCCTTATAGGACCTCCGTGCTTTGGCTCAAGAGGCTTGCCATTGACCTTGAGGGCAAGCATGCAATCATCATTTATGTACTCAATTGGGACGTTGGCTGAGTAGTCAACATAGGAGGAGAGAAGCATTAGGTATCTGCCTTTTGCGCCTGCCATTTTCAATAAATAATTGAGAGATATACCTTCCCATTCATCTCCCAACCTGCTCCACCTTGTAACGCAATGCATATCAAGTTTTTTTATTATCCTGGGCATTTTCATTAGCTCGTCCCAGCCGAGCGATATCTCTTTATCTACTTTGCCGAATATTTTCAACCTGTAGCTTTTCAGGTCGATCTCTGGCGTGTCTGTTGCGCTCAACACAGGCCATGTTATTTTAGTAACAACTTGGCCTGGCGGTACTCCTTCCATATTAGTAAATATGCCTTGGAAATATTAACACTTTCTGTGTCGTATGCCGGATAAAGTTTTTAATACTTGTTATTGTTATATATGCGTGATTTAATGGGATTTGCTGATACATTGAAAGGTGCATTTAATGCAATATTGCATCCAAAAAGCGGCACAACGCAGAGCATGTCGATAGGAGGAGCACTGAAGTTCTACTATACGATTATGATTATACCCCTTATATTAGGCATAGTGCTAAGCTATGTTTTTGGCGGTGCGGCAACTGGACTTCTTACTGCAGGAACTGTTGCGCTCTCTTTGATAATAACAATACCTCTTAGCATACTTATAGGCGGAGGCGTATATTACCTGATAATAGGTTTGCTATTTAAAATGTTCAAGGCAGACTATTCCAAAGTTGTGACAGCATTTACTTATGCAAGCGTACCTTACGTATTCTTAATATGGATAATTGCACCCCTTACAGGATCATTGTCCCTTGCTGAAATAGGGCTTGTGATAGAAATAATAGCAGGCATATGGTCATTCATAACCATACTTTTCTCATTGTCCAACCAGTTATCCATAAGCAAGATCAAGGCTTTTGGTACATTGGTTCTGGAGACAGTCATAGTGGGAATAATAACATTCGTAATAACATTTGCAGTGGGTGCTTCGCTATTCGGCTCGCTATTAGCAGGAGGAAGCCATAGCATATTATAACTAGGGAGGCGTGCAAAATTTCCTTTTGCAACTTTGCAGGGGAAGCCAGTTTGCGCAGCTGCTCAACTGTCATTCCAGATAGATCGAGTACCTAGCGATCGCATCTCCTTTTACATTCTGATGAATGAGCTGTATGAGAACCTGACAGTGCAAAAGTACAATGGTTACTTGACAAACTTCATGTAAATCCTGCGGTATTGAAGCAACACCGATATAATCAGTATGGCGACTATAACCAGATACAGATTCAGGAATGGAGAAATAGAGCCGCTTTTAACGCCCGTACCTATACTTATCGTAAGCACTACACTTAATAGCCCTAAAAAGGCAATAACAAGCGCGTGCACGGTGAATATCATACTGAATGCCATGCTTTGGTTGTTCGTACCCTTCTTTTCCTTAATGCGATAGAACAATGAGGGAAGGTTCATCAGGTATGGATATTTCTCAAATAGGGTGTACCTGTATTTGATTATTGCGGAAAGCAGTATCAAAACACATGTGAATATGAATGGCACTATGAATAGTGCAGTTTTGCCTGTATTGCCGAAATAGTATATGCCTGTAATCCATGAGATAAGAACAAATAACGCTCCAATCGCAATAAGGATTTTAGCCGGAGTCTCTAGTCCGTACCTCTTAAGAAGCCTGTTCGCCATAATGCTGTTTGCGTTTGTATTTATTTAAATACTTTGATTTAAACAAAAAACAATAAGCCAGGAGAGGGAGTTGAACCCCCCTACGCCGCTCTGCAGGCGGCTGCATAGCCGATCTGCCATCCTGGCACAGATATGGTTTTATTGCCGATTATTTATATTTTAGCATGTAATATCTAAAAAGGTCTTAAGATGGATAGCAGCATAATCAACATTCCGAGAGAATTAATATCTGAAACAGAATCTTTTGATGGATCTGTCCCTATTTCCAGCATACTTGACAAGATTAACAAGTTTGGAGCGGTTGTAATAACTAAAAAAGAGAAGTATTTGGGCATAATAGACAACCGGGCGCTTTATAGGTCAGGACTGGGAACTGGATCAACAAAAATGTCTGCGTCTAAAATCTGCATTAACGCACCGAGCTTGACTGACGATACTAGCATAGATGAAGCGTTGCTCGGCTTCTACAAAAGCAGAACTAAAGCCTTGCCGTATTTCTCAAATGGAAAGGTAGCCGGCATAATCAAGAGATTCACAATCCTAAAAGCATTGTTATCCCTGGGGATGCTTAAGGAAATTAGAGTATCTGATGCCATGACCTCTCCGGTTCTGGCGATAGACTCTGAAGCCTCACTAGCCCAGGCAAAAGCAGCAATGCGCGATAACAAAGTCAGCAGGCTAGTAGTAATAAAGGACAAACGGCCTTATGGGATTATAACAAACCACGATATTGCATATGGGCATTTTAAGGAAGGGGAAAGGCTTCCTGAAATGAAGAGCGCACCTCATCCAGAGGGCAGCGCTAATGTTGGCGGAATGTGCAACACCAACCTTGTAGTTCTTAATTATACTAAAGGGCTTTCTGATGCAGCACGGGAGATGATAGAGAACAATGTCTCTTCTGTGATAGTCCTCTCTTCTGGAAAACCTGCGGGAATAATCACAGTCTTTGACATATTTGGAAACATAATTTCAAGAAGAAACTCTTCAGAAGACAACATACTGATATCTGGAATTAACGACAAGAACAGAGAATATGAGCAGGAAATGAAAGATGAAATCTCAAAGTTCATGTCAAAAGCAAAAAAGATGCGCAGGGTAAAACCGTCTGCGATAATAGTAAATATAAAATCTTCTGGAAAGATGTATAATATGCATGCCCGCCTATCTTTGGATGGGAGCGGCACCATAAATGCGCATGCTGAGGAGTATATGCTTGACAGGTGCCTTAGGAAGCTCCTAGATTCTCTTACAAATGAACTGAAAAGAACCAAGGAGAAGACTATAACAATGAGCAGGAAAGAAGAATTCAGAAGAGGCATAGATGAGGTGAGAATAGATGAGCTCTAGGTTCTTTGATAGAAAGAGGCAGAAGGGCCAATCCAGCTTCGAACTGCTTATAACAGTCTCTTTCGGCCTGATAATACTGATACCGATAATAGTGCTGGCTTTCATACAGATATCTACCTCCAATTCCACCCTTGCAGCCACAGAAGCACAGTCAGCAGCGAGCAAGCTAGCCAGCGTAGCCACAAACATAGGAGCGCAAGGATATCCTGCAAGGCAGCTTGTCCTTGTCCAAGTGCCTCCTGGCATCCAGAACGTATATATAGGAACTCAGTCAGATAGCCCAGGCCATGAGATAATATTCGTGATAGCAACTAGCGGAGGCAGTAGTTATGTTACATCTTATACTCCGATAAACGTGAGCGGCCAGCTTTCATCAATATCTGTGCAAGGCACTTATCTTATTAATGTAAGCGCGCAGAACAGCTGCCCTTCGGCGCCGGATGTATCCTGCGTGTATATGCAAAAGGCGTGAGCGGAAGACATCTGATTGGAAGTCTACTCCAGTCTCAATATGTATATATTTCTGTATAGCTCCTTTCCGTTTTTCAGGCCATAAAGAGAATAGGATCTGCCAGGCTTAAGCTCATAATATTCAAAGAATGCATTCGCCACTTTCTTATCGCTGAGGTATATATCATAGCCATTTTCCAATTCGTCCACTCTTGAAGTGAATGTGTTTCGCACGCTTATGAATTTCATAAGCTTAGCCATGGTGCTTTCGACCTTGCTATCAGGCCCCCTTATCTGAAGTATGGCTTCGTAGTAGCCGGAAGTCTGCCTATAGCAATCTATGCACATAGGCTTCTTTACTTTTACCTCTATTTCCTTATCAATTTTAACCCATTCATCTCCATATTCCTGCTTGAATGTTACAGTTGCGTGCTTCCAGTCGAACTCCTTTATGGCTATCTTCCATTTTCCCCCTACACTGCTTGATACCGCATCGGCAATTGCCTCTTTGTTTGAATTGAAATATCCCTCTCTGGTCTTTATTCTTCCGCAGGATTTACACACCTCGAGAGTAACTCCGCTTGGGAGGCTTTTTGCCAATTTCTCCTTTATGCAGAGTTCGCAAAATTCGCCTATGAAGTGCACATCTTCGCTTGACCTATTGCAGGTTGGGCAGTATTTAAGCATTTTATTAACCTCAAGCGAAATGCTTGCTTATTATAGCTCCGTATGCAGGCCTGGTTATGAGAACTCCCAATATCGCTCCGATTATGGTAGATTCGGAGAATCCTATTATTGTGACGAGAGATGTTGAGAAGAACAGGGGCATCATTGCAATTACAAGGAGTATTGCATCAGCCCAGACTATATAGAAAGCATGACCTAGCAGAATCTTTGCAGAGCCTTGCTCCTCTTTGTGAAGGAGCACTTCGTCTGTTATAATTATCTGCGCGTCAACTCCGGTTCCCACAACCGCTATCATTCCTGCAACTGCAGCCAGGTCTATGGTGCCGATAAGCCCTATTATTGAGACTATTATGAACAGCTCCATAGCCGTTGTTATAAGTATTGGGCCCACTAGGAAGAGCTTCCTGTATCTAATCATTATGAATATTGATACAAACAGGATTGCAATCCCTCCGGCTATCAGGCTTATGTATAGGAAGTGTGAACCAAGCGTTGGTGGTATTGTTGTGGGAGTCCCTGCAAATACAGCTACAGGCAACGCACCTCCGCTTAGCACGCTTGCTATCTGCTTTGTCTGCTGGTTAGCGTATGCGATCTGAGCGGATTTTGACAATGTGGTAGGTGCAACTCCAGATATCTCATAACTGTCGCTAACGTTTCCATTGGTTATTGAAGGATTTAGCACTGGAGCAGATAAGAGACCGACAACAGGCCAAGATTCTACGACTAATTGACCTATGTTTATTGTTGTGTATAACGGAGTCATATTGGCTTTACTCTCCAGTTTAACCGTATAGTTATTCTGCTGCATGTATGACAAGAGGGTTCCGTTTATGCCTGAGCTGGCTATTATGTTTTGATATTTCTGCTTGCTGCCTTGCAGAAATGCCTCTATGCTTTTTATGCTTGAGTTTGTATTATAAGAGATCATTACGGGTATTGTTTCGTTTCCGTTTTTCAGCGCGGCCTGAAGCGCAGAAAGAGCAGCTGCCTGCGAGATAGAAGATGTAGAATTTACCTGTATAGTGCCGTTGAATATCACTACGGTAGACGTTGGTCTATCAAGGAACATGTATAATGATTGGTTTGCTTGCCCTAGGACGGCCTTTGCAAATGTGGACGCGGCCGTTTGTGTTACGAAGAAGGTAACCTGCCATTCTACGCTGTTGTTAAGTACGGTAGGGGAGGGCTGTCCAATGCTTCCTTTTAGTATTCCGCTGCCGTTCAAAGCCTCCTTGCCATTGACTATCCCTTGGAAGGTTCCCTGGCTCTGTATTATATTTATGGTCTGGTTTATTTCGCTGCTTGATACGGTAGGTATAGTGACATAGACCTCCTTGCTACCTATTCCCTCTACAGTGACCTGCTTAAGCCCAAATGTGGAAACTCTTTGCTGAAGCGCGGATATCAGGGTGGACATGTCGCTCGCATTGACACTATGCTCTAGCGTAACAGGTATTTGCGTGCCTCCAGCAAACTCTATTCCAAAATGTATCCCATAATGAAAGTCAAGGGCAGCGAGCGCCACAACTATGAATATCAGGGAGAGAATCCTTCTGTCTTTTAGGTATCCTTTTATGTTCATCTTGATTCACGCTTTTTCTTATACGCCAACACCATAGGAGTGTTTCCGAACCATGTTGTAAATATGTCTGCAATTAGCCCAGCAAGCACAACCCCGGATATTTCTAGGTAGGTTGGTATGAATGCAATGTAAGACACTACAAGAAGTATGGCAAATGTGATTATGGCTGCTGATGTCATAGTTATTCCTGTCTTCATTGTAGTATATGCGCGCATTGTTGGTGTCGCCTCTGTCCTTTTCAGTATTCTTATCGATGACAGCAAAGCCGTATCTATGGAATAGCCTATAAGCATGAGTATCCCTCCTATCGAGGCAACTCCAAAAGGTATTCCGAATGCCCCCATTGCGCCTAAAGCCACGAGTATGTCGTTTGCAGAGCTAAATACCACAGCCATGGCAGGAACTGGGCTCCTGAAAACTATGAATACCGAAATTGCAACCAATATAAAAGCAACTATGATTATCTCTTCCATCTGGGAAAGGAAGAAAGCCCCTAGCGTTGGGGTGACATCGTTGTAAGAGTAGCTTGTGAAACTTACAAGGCCTCTTATGACAGATACGACATTTGATTGGTACTTTGATGATGCGTTTGAATACGCGCTTTGAGATAGCGACGCCATGCTTTGCGGATCTGTAGAGTTGTATGTTGGGATGGATTTTAAGAAAACGGAAAGCAGAGAAAGCTCTTTGGCGAGATTGGTTTGCATTGCGGTTATGTATTTCGTTTGGTTTGTTTGGGCGCCCTTTATAGCGGTAATTACGCTCTGGTTGCTGGGCTGGCTGCTCAACTGAGACTGGTATGCGGCAGATAGATATTCAGCATTTGTGTAATTTGTATATGCGCCGTATACTGCTGCAGAATATAAGCTGGCAGTGTATAGAGTAGTATTTGCACTTAGGGTTATCGAGATCCCACCTGGGGATTTTGATATGCTTGCCTGGCTTCCTGGGAGTGCGGAGTTTATCGCCGCTGTGAGAGCCTGCACGTTTATTATCGAGTTTGTCTGCAGTTGTATATCTACACCCCCTCTAAGGGACTGGTCCAGCTGTATCTTTGGTATAAAATACAGACTTACGAGAAGCAGGATTATCGGTATAAGTATGAATAACTTATATCTTTTGAATTCGTAGATGTTTGGAATTTGCATTTCAACCAGCAAATGATTAGATAGCCAATATTAAAGATTGCATGCTTTTCTATGCGTACCTTTTCATCAATTTGAGATGAAGGGCAGATGCAAACCCATAAACTATCAGAAATAATGAAAATAGGATTAATAACCATCCAAAATATAGCGGATACGCGATTGTACCTGGTACAAGCGTTGCTAAAATCATGCCGATTATGAATATATATATTCCCCAGTATATTGCCCTGAATATGTGCCATCCTGAATGCTTTTCCATATAATGCAGCCTTCTCTTGTAAGAAAGCTCTGGGTCTATTGTGATGATATTCTTTCTTCCTGCCATTTAATTCACCCTTAATATATGCATACAAAAGGTTAAATTATTGTTTGTATGCCTTGAGCTCAGGTTTAATAGCCATAATGGGAATTAATAAGCATGGCAAGAATGAGATCCAAAAGGCATGCCCCATCAAGGGAAGACTTCATGCTTAATGAGCAGAGGAAAACAGAGCAGGGCATATTCGATCATAATACTATGCGAACGTTAGGCAAACTTTTCAGCAAGGGCATAGTATCAAAACTGGACCACCTGATAGCAAGAGGAAAGGAGGCGGATGTTTACATTGCAGAGGCGGGAGATTCCGAGATCGTCAAAGGACAGCAGCTCATTGTACTGAAATTCTTTAGGATTGAAGCAACCGCATTCTCAAATATGAAAGATTACATTTTGGGGGACCCGAGGTTTGAGCGGCAGGTGGGAAGGGGGCGTTACAGCATAATAAACACATGGTGCAAAAAAGAGTTCGGTAACCTTTCTATAGCAATCCAGGCTGGCGTCCATGCTCCGACACCATATGTCTATAGCGGAAACATACTTGCAATGCAGTTCCTAGGCAATAGAGAGACCATAGCTCCAACATTACTAGATGCGGAACTAGAAAACCCAGAGCAAACGTTAAAACACATAATAAAAGATGTTGGGAGGCTCTTCTCTTATGGATTAGTACATGCTGATTTGAGCGAATACAACATTTTGATCCATGGTGGTTTGCCGTATATGATAGATTTTGGCCAGGCAATTTCGATAAAACACCCAAGGGCGCCCGAGTTCTTGAAAAAAGATTTGACAAACGTACTTAAATTTTTCAGAAAGCGCTACAAAATAGAAGATAGCCTGGAAAAGTGCTACGGCGAGGTAATTTCAAAGAACGTCAGAAAGGATTAAGCTTCTGTTTATAACCGCATCTATATCGCATTGGTCATATAATACAGAGACTTTATCAGGAAGCATTCCTGTAGAAGGGTTTCTGACTCCGATAGAGCAGACGTCTTTATAAGGCATTATGGAAAGGGTGTAGGTTCCAAGTTCCTTTGCCTTGCTTATTATTTCTGCTTTGTCAAATCCGGAAAGAGGCCTAAATATCAAGCGATTTATCCCGTTCTGCGCCGCAATCATATTCTTCACTGTCTGGGATGCGACCTGCCCAAGGCTTTCGCCTGTGACTATTACCTCTGCATCCTCTTTTTCTGCGACTTTCTCTGCAATCTTAAACAAAAATCTTCTAAACAGCACTAGCTCGTATTTTCTTGGGATTTTCAATGTAGCGGTTTGGAAGATATGAGATGGTATAAAATATACCTTGCTGCCTGGGGAAAATTTCCTCAATATTCTGATTATCTCATTCATTTTAGAATTTTCTGCATCAGAATTGTCGCTAAAAGCATGGACATGCAGATATGTTGGTTTCAAACCGCGCTTCATTGCATATAGCGCGGATACTGGCGAATCTATCCCACCTGAAAGAAGCACTACAGCCCTTCCGGAAGAACCTACGGGCAGGCCTCCGAGCCCTTTAATTTTCTCTTTGCATAAGGATGCCCCGCTGGCCATTATACTAATATATAGTGCTTTGTCTGAATTCTTGTCTAATTTGTAATTCAGATTACCTGAATGTATAAAACTGCCTACAAGCTCTTTGGAATCAAACGTTGTGCCTTTGTAAGACCTGCTTACCGAGACCCTTACCGTATCATCTGCTGAGAACATACGGTTTGATACAGAGATTATAGAATCTACAGAGTTCTTCGTCAGCAATACAGGCCCAAACCACGATATTCCAAACGTGCTTTTCAATGCACCTATTATCTCGGAGGCATCCTCTTCTTTTTTGTGGTATATGAAAAGCCTGTCCCTGCTAAGCACTATATCGGCTCCAGTTGCAGATATCATATCAGATATGTTGTGCTTGAGCCTGGATATAAATTCGTTGCGGTTCATGCCCTTTAACCAAAGCTCGCCAAAATGCACCTCTATGGCATCATATTTAAGCACAATACCACTATATATAAAAATCCGAATACGAATTTACTTATATAGTGAATAAAATATAAATTGATTGCATGCAATTGGGAAACAAATTAAGAAGCTTTATAACGAATGCAAGACACATTCTGTATGTAAGCTATAAGCCAGGAGAAGAAAGATTCAAAAGAACCGCTAAGATAGTCATATTGGGCATAATACTTGCAGGAGTATTAGGTTTGGTCATAGCCATAATTATTTCACTGCTTGTTACGGGCAGCCTTGCGCTAGTGTAATCATGCAGATTAAAATAGACTTTACAAAATCAGCGCAGGAAAATGCTGATGATTATTATAAAAGGTCGAAAAAACTTCTGCAGAAAAAGCTTGGCGCAGAAAAAGCCATTAAGGATCTTGAGAAAAAACTTTCAGGAATTCAATCCTCAGTGCTAAAAGAGCGGAAAACAATAATAATAAAAAAGCCAGGAGAATGGTATCAGAAGTTTCATTGGATGCACACTCCTGGAGGGCTCCTTGCAATAGGCGGAAGGGATGCGAAACAGAATGAGACGCTCAATTCAAAGTATTTCGATGATAATGACCTATTCTTCCATGCCGACATATTCGGGGCATCTGTATTCATATTGAAAAATGGGGTCAATGCAGAAACAACCGATAAAGAGTGCACCGCGCAGATGGCCGCATGCTATTCGAGCGCATGGAAGAAAATGCTCCCTGTTGTAGACGTATATGCGATGAGAAGAGACCAAGTAAGCAAATCTACAGAGAAGGGGTCTATATCATCTGGCAGTTTCCTCCTTAAGGGGGAGAGGGAGTGGTACAGGAATATGAAATTGGAGCTGATCTTTTTTGTAATGGATGGAGAACTCAGAGTCATTCCTGGAAATGCGTTGAACAAACTTGCTGGATTAAATATACAGAAATATGTTACTGTAAACGAAGGCAAGGCTGAAAAAGCGCATACTGCTAAGGAGATATGCAGAAGGCTAGATTACGATGATGTTGATGCGGTTATGCGGCAACTTCCTGCGGGGACCTTCAGATTGGCCTAAAACGCGCGGGGTTCTTCTTTATCTCATTCAAGGCCAGCCTCAAAGTGCTGTCTCATCGCCTCTGATCTTAGCGAATTCCTTGCCAATGACATGGAACGCATCTTCGTGACTTCGTCTTCCTTAAAGCCATTAAAGTCCTTGAAACTGAAAAGCTCCAGCCCCAGCCTCATCTGCCTAAAGTTCACATAATCAAGCATTCCGTCATATATATCCTCGGAGACTGAGAAAATCCTTTTTGGCGAGTTCTCTTTTTTAGGATTGAAAGCTTCAATAATATCGCTGACAGTCCTCCCTTCCATGTGCTTGGGTATTTGACTATTTGCGCTATCTGATTTTGGGAAACCCCTTATACTTGCAATTTTAACACCAGGTATGCTGAGTATGCTTTTATCGCACTCTTCAACTTGCTTGTTTATCTCTATATCGTGGAATACTATGTATGCCTCGTCTTCATTCTTTTCTCCGGAATAATCTAGAACGTATATCTTTCCGACCTGCATCAGAGGAGCTTCGGCATCAGAAACGAATTGCTGAAGAAATAGGATCATATTTATCGGTCTTATCATTGTTGGAATCTGTTTTTTTGGTGTGAATTTTTTACCTGCCCTAAGCGAGAAAAAGCCCAAAGTCCTTTGCTGTTGCGCCTCTTCTAATTTATTGAAATAGACTCTGAGGGTGACGGTATCGGATGGGTTGGAAATGGTTCCGCTTGCAAATTCCTTTTCAGGTTCGGGGCTTATTTTCACATCTATAAACCTCCTCGCCACGCCATTTAATTTATTGATTCCCTCAGATAATAATGCGGATTTGATTGTATACTCCTGCCCTTTAGCCAAGAATTCCGACCTAAGCATGCCTAAACCATTGAAAAAGTCGTGCCTTCTGGTTGCATTGTTCATAAAAAATGGCGATATCAAGTTCTCCTTTTCTAAGTCAACAGGATTTGTTGCTGATGTACAGCGGTCTCCATATATACAGAAAGATTCGCCGTTGGAGATTACTTTTTTGCCTATCAATTCGCTAAACGTGTCGATCGAATATTCATCGCAAGGCAGTGCCAAAAAAGCCATTTGGTCTTCCGCCCCTTGAAGGACTATTCTTGCAATAAATGAGGAAGCATTTGATAGAGAGAAGCCAGTTTTGTCGTTGTTATCAATTTTTAGAGGGTTATTGTCAAACACCGGCTCAGCGTATGCCAATACAATCTCATATGCTCCTGGTTTTGGCCTGTTGATCCCGCTATTTGCATCTATCTGGTTATACATAGATGTCTTGAGCTCCTTTTCTATTTGCGGGTCGCGTATTTTGAAATTTTTACTCTGCATTCAACCATTTTTAAAATTATTTTTCTATTCTTGTATCATTGGAACATGCAATCAACGTAAAAGCCCTTTATTAACATTTTTTTCAGAAATATTGCCAGTTATGCGGCGTATATTTATGTCACCGCAATCAACAACATTGAGCATAAATATGTCAGATATGTGGCGCTTGCCTTCATTCAAACCCACATCCATAAAATTAACTTCGCCAGGATATATATCCCTCTCAACCATTAAAGAGGCAAATTTGTTCTCATTTTTGGAGGCAGCGTCTATGTATTTCTTGAAATGATTAAATACACGGCCCTGGCTGCGTGGCCCAAACCACTCTTCATTAATTAAACTTCCATTATACGTATGGATTTCAAATTTTACGCTTGGATCTTTAAGAATTGTGGGAAATCCCACCTCTATCTTAGGCCTGTCTGCATCTTTTTTATGTGGAGTTTGTCCATTTACAACGTCATTATTTTGAATTTCTGCAGCATGTAATATTACTTTTTGTTCGCCTTCTTTTTCTACATTATCTAAGCGGTAGAGCTGCCCTTTTTTAAACGTAGGACCAATGCTCTTGCCAATGCATTCCATTAATTCCGAGGTATTGGGGGAATGACATATTGTAGGAAGAGAATATAATGGCGTAAACTCCTTTCCGCGAAGTGCTGTAAGGAAAGACCCGACTCTCTCAGCCTTCTCGTAGTTTTGGATGCAGTTAGCAGGGATATATACGACAAATTTACAGAGTATCTCTTTACTGTTTTCTGCATCTTCCGTGCTATAGGGCCTTAATTGCCTGCCAGTTAAATCAGCCTCTATAATTATTACGTTTGAGTTTGATGATGGGTTTGGCCTCTCTTTCTTAACCTGGTTTACAGTATAAGCCATGCTTGGGCTTAATATGATAAATTTTTCCAATCCAAGAGCCTCTGACAAACGTATGAGGTTTCTGGTTGGGAAAGATTCGGCTGCGTATATGCTTTCCGTCCCACTCCATGGAGCTAGGTCATAAATTGAGTCGCCAGTGATTAATCCATTTTTTATATTCAATTTTTTGTTTAACGCCTCGAGACTAGCCTCTTTAAATAACGCACGGAACTCGTTATTTACAACTTCTATCAAATTATAGACATCGCCGTCTTTCCCTTCCAAAAGCAGGTGCATTAAAGTTGCGGAGTATCGCTTTCCTGTTCTTTGATCTTCCAAAATCTTTTTTGAGGTGGGCTCTAGGTAAATGCCGGTTACAGTATATTCGCCGTCAGGCACGGATTTTAAGTTGCCTTCATTGAATGTCGATTCAAAATAAGGAGTGTTAGCCGTGTCGCTACTTTCGTAGCCGGGTTTGCTCCCATTTCTTCTTTTTCGGTCTGCAAAAGCCATCCCATCCAAAAATTATTCTATAATAAGCTTTATACGTTTTCTGCTCAGTAGAACATTTGTCGTATTTATTTGCAGGGGGAGAGATTTGAACTCTCGCACCCACTAAAGAGAACGGGTCCTAAGCCCGTCGCATTTGGCCAGGCTCTGCCACCCCTGCATGAATGAAAATTCTTTCTAATATTTAATAAACCTCGCATATAATGCTATTGGTTTACTTGGGCAACTCAAAGAATAAACAGATTGGAGCTGTGCTAGCCACTGCCGTAGGTCTTGGCGCCATAATAGGTGCCGGAATATTTGTATTGAGCGGCACTGCGATAGCGCAGGCTGGCGCATATGCGCTTTTTGCGTTCATACTTGTTGGAGCTGTGGCCCTCATAGTTGGATTTGAGATGGGGGAACTTAGCTCAATATTTCCAAAATTGACAGGTTCTGCCTATTCTTATATCTACGAGGCATTCGGGAGCGAACTTGGTTTCATAACAGGCATATTGCTATACTTGAGCTTCGCCACTGCCTTAGCTGTTATCGCCACAGGTTTTGGATCGTATTTGACAAGCATGCTTGGAGCGCATTTCAACGGAAGCATACAGGCGTTTGCAGTCCTTCTAATTGTAGCATTGGCTGCCTTGACTGTCACAGGAATGAAAAAGGCGGTTAAGGCTGACTTTGTTTTAGTTGTAATAAAAATAGTAGCCCTGCTCCTGTTTATAGGCTTTGCTCTTGTGCTGGCGCTCCACACCTCTAATTTCAACCTAAATAACTTCACAGTATCTAAAGAGCAAAGCGGAATCGGTGCATTTTTTGCAGCAAGCCTGGTGATATTCTTTGCTTATACTGGTTTCCAGGCAATAGCCACACTGACACCAAAAATTAAAGGGGGAGGGAAGACGGCTGCAAGAGCCATAGCTATGGCTGTTGTCATTAGCATGGCACTATACCTTGCAGTAGTTGTTGCCCTTCTTCTCCTTATGCCAGCCTCCAAGTACGGCATTAGTGGCGATCCGCTCGCAACAGCATTGCACTACGCGAATGCTCCAGCATGGGTGTCGCTAGTAGTCGGGATAGGGGCGCTTGTTGCTACAGCATCTGCGTCTCTGGCCATGATTATAGCTTCATCAAACCAGCTTTATCAGGTGAGCAAAGACAGGCTTCTGCCAAAATTCCTTAGAGGATATAATAAAAGCCGCGGAGAATCAACTCAGAGTATTGTAGTGACTGCCCTTGTAGCCATTGTGATGCTTTTTTCCGGTAACATATTTGTTATGACAGCAATAAGCGACTTCGGTCTTCTTCTCTCATACCTTGTTTTAGGTTTTGCACTAATACATTTCAGAAAAAGAGGCATACAGGGAGAGGTAAAGACGCCTCTGTATCCTTATATTCCAATTATAGGAGTAGTTGCTTTACTGCTTTTTATAATCGGGATGCCTAAAGAGACTCTTGTCATAGGCATTATAATAGTGCTGTCCCTCATGGTCATTTACTATACCCTGCGTGAGGCAGAAAATAAGAGAGTGATTAAAGAAAAGCTTTTTAGGTGAATGCATGTTAGTAGGAATAGTTGGCGCGCCAAACAAGGGAAAGAGCACACTTTTCTCTTCAATGACATCTATGGAAGTGCAGATAGCGGACTATCCATTCACAACAATAAAACCGAACGTGGGCATGGCATACGTAACAGAAAAATGCCCGCATCCCTCTTTGGGCCTGGCCTCTTGCAATCCAAAAAATTCTGCTTGCGTTAACGGAACTAGAAAAATACCTGTAAAAATTATCGATGTTGCAGGTCTTATTGAGGGGGCGCATTCTGGAAGAGGGATGGGAAACCAGTTCCTAAATGATATCGCTGCTGCGGATGCGCTGATAATCGTTGTTGATGCTTCAGGAAGAACCGATTCGTCTGGAAACCCTTCCGCAGGATCCAACCCTTTAGACGATATAGAGATGGTGCTTTCAGAGATATCGGAATGGATAGCACAAATAATAAAGAAGCACGTAAAGGAAGCAGGCAGGATAGGAATTAATGCAATGCTCCATAACGCCTTGTCAGGATTGAACGTATCAGATTCGCAGATAGAAAAGGCGATTGGAGCAGCTGGGCTTCGTGGCGATCTGAGTACTGATTACGGGATATATGAAATTTCAAAAGAGATATTGAAAGTCTCCAGGCCTTTCATAATAGCTGCAAACAAGTCAGATATTCCCGGAAGCGAAGCGGCAGTCAAATTGCTTCAGGAAAAATACGGGGGGGAGAGAGTGGTAGCTTGCTCCGCAGCTATAGAGCTTGCACTTAGCAAAGCTGTAAACACAGGGATAATTTCGTATGATTCTGCAAAAGGAAGCATATCTGTACTAAGCCAGAGCATATCTGCAGAACAGTCGAAGGCATTGGCTTTCATGGAGAAATTTGTAAGAGAGCACGGAACCGGAGTCCAGAATCTTATCAATAGAGTATATCTAAAAATCCTAGATAATATAGTAGTATACCCAGTAGAGGATGAAAATAAGTTTTGCGATCATTTTGGAAATCTCCTGCCGGATGCGATATTAATAAAAAGGGGCTCTTCTGCTAAAGATCTTGCTGCGCATATTCATACAGACATCGCTGAAAAGATGCTATATGCGGTAGATGCGAGGACAAAAATGCGACTTTCTAAAGACTACATACTTAAAGAGAATGATATCATAAAGATTGTCAGCTCTGCAAAATCGGTTTGAAACTGTATTTTCACTTAGTAACGTGCCTGGCAGCCGATAGGAGCGATATTAGAGTTGTGAGAACTATCACAATAGCTATAGGAGTACCGATAGACCTTATTGCAAAATTCTCCAATCCAAGTCCATTTGGCAGTATTGCCGGATTGATATAGTATATTGCAAGGATTATCGCTGTTATTGCTATGCCGTAGACCACCCCCATGTACACGCCGTTCAGTACGCCCGCCTTTACCGCCGCCTTTATCTGCCTTCCTGATGATCCGATTCTTGAGCCTGCCCATAAAGAGACTATGAGCGGAAGTATAAGTGATCCGGGCAGGTAAAGTATATACTGGGATGCTAGCAGTATATCGCCGCCAATCTTTGTTTTTATGCCTAAAGAAGGAGCCAATATAAAAGATAATACAATGCTTACGCACAAAACCAATATCCAGAAGGTCATAGGACCCGTAATTACTATTTCTGATACTGTGCGCGTACCATCAGCAACATTATGAGCCTCCCTGGCCTTTTCTATTTTGTCCTTTTCAGGATCATAAGGCTCTGGTTTTATTGCCATTGTATCCATTATATGGGTGTATTCAGTAATAAAAAGATTCCTATAAGCAAACATTTTAAAGTGTTTGATATATAATTAAGCTGTTAGTATGGCATTACTTCAATCACCGCAGTCCCAGGCAGGCGTAATGAGCTTTTATGATGCTCCAACAAAAGGTCCTAAGATAGACCCTAGAATAATAATAATACTCATAATAGCGTTTGCCGTAGTGATCCTGATAGCAAACCATTTCATTAATTTCTGAACTATACCTCTTTGAAAACGTCTTTTTTTATCTCTGCTACGTCTCCAGCTTCTGCAAGCATGTAAAGGACAGCCCTAACTCCCTCCTCATCAATTCCCGTCTCTTTGGATATGTCTGATACGCTTGCGCCTTTCGGACCCATTGCGCCGCTTATCTCTTTTGCAGCCTTTCCGAGGAAACTTCTGGTCACAACGTAGAATTTCTTATTGAATGCCCTGGTTCCAATCACTAGGCCATGGCGTATGCTCTCTTCAAGTGCAGCTGATGCCGCAGTTGCCTCCGCAGTAGTTGGAAGCACTATATAACCTTTAGTTTCTAGCAATGTAATTAGTGATGTTTCTGGTTTTAGAGAGAGCTCCCATTTCTTCGGGGTTTCTTTTGGAGTTGAAGGCGCAACTGCCGGCTTTGCTTGAATCTGGATGGGCGCTTCGTCATTGGACTTGCTTTTTCTCATCAGGAATTTATCGTATATCATTTTAGGTATGCTGTATTTGTACTCCTTCTCACCCTCTTTTTTGAATAGGCTCACAATACGTTTCTTTTGCATATCTGCAAGGGTCTTTTTCTCATCTTGGGTAAGCATAGCCGCAATTT
Source organism: Microcaldota archaeon (assembly GCA_021810105.1). GTDB lineage: Archaea > Micrarchaeota > Micrarchaeia > Micrarchaeales > Micrarchaeaceae > JAJZAB01. Next base: position 142,490 of record JAJZJM010000002.1, read on the forward strand.
TAGATTCTGTTCTTGCCCCGTATCTTAGAGTATCGAGTTTCTTAAGCAGCGCAAGCTCTTTTGGACTTGGTTCCTGCACAATAGGGTATTTTACAGGTATTTCCGCTGCCTGTATTCCTTTTATAGGGTTGCTATTTTTTGAAATGATAAAGTGGCCATCTTGCTGCATTATTTCGATCTCATCGCCCTCCTTGAGCCCCATCGAGGATATAATATCATAAGGAATGTTGATTGAAAGGCGATTATTTACTTTGAATATTTTTGGCAAGATACCCCCTAAGATAAGATTTTATAGCTGCACAGTAATATTAGACCATGCAAAGCTTAAAAGAGTTTGTAGGTTACACAAAAAAAAGCCTGTCTATTCAGGATACGTATGCGCTCAGGGAGAATGCGGCAAACCTTGGAATAGGAGAAACCGCCCTAGTAGAATCTGCAGGCTTTGCTATCGCTAATGAAATTCAAAAAACACATGATTTGGAGAGGATTACTTTTGTCTGCGGAAGCGGAGGAAAGGGTGCGATAGGCATTGCTACAGCGAGGCACCTGATTAATAAATATGATATAAAAGTCTCATTTGTTGGTGATCCTTCTAAGATAAGAAACAGGTCTGCAAAGCTGAATTTTGACATGCTATCAGATATGATAGACATAGATAGGATAATTGATTCTGTACCTCAGTCTTTTCGCAAGGACATCACGAACGCCGAGCTTGTTATTGATGCACTGATAGGATGCGGAATGAAAGGAAGATTATCATCGACGCTCATATCTGTAATAACTGCGATGAATAAGTCGAGTAAGCATACGATTTCGATAGACATACCTTCCGGCATAGATGGTAATACAGGTATGCCTAATTTGGCATATGTGAAAACCAATCATACTTATTGCCTCCATAAAATTAAGGATGGTTTGGTAAAAAGCGAAAAGGCGGGAGAGGTATCAGTTCTTGACATCGGCATGCCGTTTTCAGCCGAACTGCTAACAGGGCCAGGGGACATTTTCATGGCTACAAAGCCGCGATTGATGTCAGACAACAAATTAAGCCATGGAAAAGTTCTGATATTGGGAGGTACAGAATATGGGGGTGCCTCCATGTTGGCAAGTTTTGCTGCGTCAAACTCACTTGCTGCGCTGCTTTCTGGAGCAGGATACGTTACAGCGTGTTTGCCAGAAAATGTCGCTACAATAGCTAGAAGCATTACCAATTCCCCAATATTCATAAATGCTGTATGGGATAATGCGGATAAAATTGCAGAACAAGTCTCTAAGATAAGGCATGATGTTCTTGTGATAGGCCCGGGGATGGACGCTACGCATAAGGAAACCATTGCGAGACTGTTGCAGATTGAAAAAACTGCAGGTAAAAGTGTCTTGGTGGATGCTGGCGCGATAAAGACGATAGCTAGTCAAAAGCGTCTAATAGGAGCAAATACGATACTTACGCCGCATGATGGAGAGTTCCGCATGCTCTCTGGATTCAATACAAAAGATGCAAACCTCTATGAACGGGCAAAAAGGGCTATATCTTTCGCCAAAAAATGTGGAGCTGTAGTAGTCCTGAAAGGGCACAATACAGTAATCACCGACGGGAATTTGCTGAAGATAAATAAGGCAAATACTCCGGCATTGGCCACGATGGGCACAGGAGACGTGCTATCAGGCATTATAGCAGCATACGCATCGGTTCATAAAAACCTTTTTGAGGCTTCATCCGCAGGAGTATATGCGCATTCGAGAATCGGAGATACGTTGTACGATAAGAAGGGTTTGCACATAACCGCTGATGATTTAATTGCATCGATACCAGAATCATTAAAGAGATTCGATAGAATAACATGATGATTGCGTGGACGCACCATACCTTATCCTGAAAAAGGAGATATTTTCATTGTTTGAAAGCGAGGCAAAAAGACTAGGCTGCCAATACACTGTTGAGGATATTGAAAATAGCATATCACAATCAAAAGGGATTGGAGATATCTCATCTTCTATAGCGTTCAGATTTGCCAAAAAAATAGGAAGGCGTTCGGAGGATGTTGCGGCTGAAATTGTTGCACATATAAAGGCGCCTGAGCTCGTAAAGAGCATTACTGCAGATAATGGATTTGTAAATTTCCACCTTAAACGAGAGAGGTTTTCTTCAGAAACAATAGAGTATGTGTTAAAAAGAGGATATGAGGATAGCGCCTCAAGCGTTGGAGGCAGATCCAGGGTTGTTGTTGAATACGTAAGCGTAAACCCTGTGCACCCATGGCATGTAGGTCACCTTAGAAACGCCCTTATTGGAGACTCTCTTTCCAATATTTATCAGGCATGCGGCTATGAAGTTGTGCGGGAAAATTATCTTGATGACCTTGGGCTGCAGGCAGCAGAGGCGCTTTGGGGGCTTATGAATCTTAAAAGGTTGGGCGTTTCCATAGACCCAACGAAGAAATTCGACCATATGCTTGGCGAGATATACGTTAAAACCAACAAATCTATTGAAACTGATTCGGGGATTATGGAAGAGATAAGAAAAACAAATAGGCTTATGGAGAATGATGAGACGGCTGAGAGGAAGACTTTGGAAGGCAGTATGATTTTTGAATATCTTAAAGCCGAGAGGGAAACCGCGTCCTCATTTGGAATATACCAAGATATTATCGTGAGAGAGAGCGATATAATCCATTTTAAGCTGTTCGATAAAGCGATTGAACAACTGAAAGCAAAAGGAATTGCAAAATTGTATACTGAAGGCAAGTATTCAGGATGCATTGCAATGGACCTGGGCAGTATAGGAAGTGCTGGAACGCTGACAGGATTGAAGGAAACCGTAAAAGTGCTCGTGAGGAGCGATGGTACTCCAAATTATGCAGCTAAAGACATAGCGTACCATATGTGGAAATTGGGGATTATAAAGGATGATGTGTTATTTTCGACTCTTGTGCCAAAACAGAAAAACGGAAAGCCATTATACATTTCAGGGAAAGGCGGTAAAGAAATGGGATTCGGAGGCGCAGACGTTGCGATCAGCGTAATAGACTCCCAGCAAAATTTTGAACAGCAGGTAGTAAAAGGCGCAATAGAGGCGCTGCATGAAGGAAAAACGAAGGAGATAAAGCACCTTGCTTACGAAGTGGTCGAACTGGAAGGCTCAAAATTATCAGGAAGGAAAGGCACATGGATAGGGTATACTGCTGATGACCTTCTTAACGAGGCGAAGAGCAGGGCTTTGAAGCTCATATCGCAACATGAGGGTTTGGGAGAAGATGAAAAAGAGCAGATAGCCAAAGCGGTCGGAATTGCTGCGATAAAATTCACATTCTTGAAAATATCCCCAGAGAAGAAGATTATCTTTTCATGGGACGCTGCATTGACTTTCGATGGAGACTCTGGACCTTACTGCCAATACACTTACGCAAGAGCTTCAAGAGTAATAGAAAAATCAGGAATCAGAGCTTTTGACAGACTGCCAATGATAAATGCGGTACCTGAGGAGGCTTTTGGCCTTATAAAATTATTGGCTTTGTACGGCGAGATTGTTGAGAAGGCTTGCAGAGAATGCAGGCCTAACATAATTGCAGACTACCTGATAGACTTATCCACGTCTTTCAGCACCTTCTATGAAAACGTGCAGATACTTAAAAAAGAGGGAAGCGAAAGAGATTGGTTCCTTTCTCTTGTATTTGCATTCAGGAAGGTACTCGGACGCTCGCTTGCATTGCTTGGGATAGACTCAATCGAGAAGATGTAATTTTATGGCCACGCAGAATTGCAAAGCATCTCTCCGTATGTTGCATAATTTATTATATCAATAAGAGTATCGCTTGTTTTTTCATAATTTACAGAGTCGCTCCTGCAGTATAAATTGCTCAGCCTGGATATCTTGTCGGAAAGCCTAACCACTATGCCTATAATGCCCAATTTCTTTATGTTTTCGCTCCCATAGTCCGAGTTCTTCTTTATACCTATTTGATAGCATAAATCAATGGCAGAGTGCGTGCTCATTCCTGAGCCTTTGAGTATAAATAACGCCGCATTCTTTAGCAGGTTGAATGATCTCTCGCACTCTTTGAAATTTATTTCGATTCCATCACTTGTCTTGAAGTAGGTAGTCTCGAGTATTTTACCCATCTGCATAATCAGGCTTGCCTCTGATTGATTATCAGGTATGGGTACATCTAGATTGCTGAAAAGGTATTCTCTAAATATTTGCTCCCATTCTGACAAGATTATCAATTAAAATCTAAAGTTAACTATAAATATGGAATTGGATGTGTCACAATGCTTTATAAAGCTCCTCCATGCTTTCGAACATGAAATCCGGCTTATGTAGCAGCAATCTCTGCTTGCTATCAAATCCGTTTGCCACTACGCATGATTTTATACCTGCAAACCTAGCCGCATCTACATCATCTGCAGAGTCGCCAATATAGATCGTGTCTTTTTTATCGGACTTTAAAGATTTTATGAGAACCTCTATCCCAATCGGGCTGGGCTTCCATGCACCAAGCGCCTGCGCGCTTTCTATGGCATCGAAGTAATTCTCAATTTTCAGCCTTTCTATCTCCTTTATCACCCTGTACATATTCCCATTTGTTAAGAGCGCAATCTTTTTCCCTCTCGAATCCAGCTCTTCTAAAACCTCACGCACTCCATTATGCAATCTTGGCACCAAAAGAGACATTGAAAGATTTATAGGTTTTGATAGGACGCGGTTCTCAAATTCCCTGCTTTTTGAGCTCATGCTCTCTTTTTTGATTATCGCTTTATGGGGCTCTATTGCAGATATCTGTTTTCTTCTAGAAGCCCATTTGTAATATTTTACTGCTGGATTGAGTTTCTCATTTATAAGTCTTAGCCACTTTACAGTAGTCAACGTGCCGTCCCAATCGAATATGAAGGTGTCAAATTTGCTTGATAGCTTGGGTTGACGTATCACCAGATCACATCTATGCTGGGCTTGGTTGGAAGTGCGCGTTTGGCCCTCTGGGATTTTGACTCTTCCTCCAACTCTATTGCTATTTCTGCGCCAAATTTTGACCCAAGGTACTCTTTAGCCTCTTCAAAACCTTCCTTTAATTGAGATGATGAGACGGGGTTTTCCTTCTCCAACGAGTTCAACCTTTTTGAAAACCTCGAGAGGAATTCGGAAAGCGTAGCTTTATCAACGCCTTTGACTTTATCGATCACATCAGAGATCTTTTTTGTGCTAGCCAGTTCATCGTATGCTTTTGCCTTCCAATCAGCGGCTATAATTATATTGATAGACTTGGGCTTTTTTGTCTCGCTCTTGGCTGTTTTTGATGTTAATGATATGGCATTCTTTATGTCCTGCTCTGTGCTGTCTATTATCTCCTCGATCTTCTCCGCCTCTTGGTTGATCATTTGCATGTCGGCTTCTGGCCACTTTTCTTTTGAAGCAAACGTGTTATTTCCTAGCACGTGCCATAGCTCTTCAGCAATATGCGGCATGATGGGCTGAAGCATCAAAGCGAGCTTGTCTAAGAATTCCTTTAATACAATCTGGTTTTTGCCGCCCTTATCAAGGTATTGCTTTATTTCTGTTATGGAATTATAATATATCTCAGTATATGCCTCCCTGAATGAAAGACGGTCCATGCTTTCTGTAGCTTTCTTTATCTTGGAGTTTAGTTTAGAATATAGCCAATAATCAATGTGGGATAGGCTGCCTGCTTCATATTGATCCAATGAGGATACAAGCTCATATAGAGCATTGTTCTTTGCTTCTATGCTCTTTATTCCTTCTTCAGTAAAGTTGGTATCAGTACCTATGTCTGCAGATGCGAGTTCTATAAATCTAACAGAGTCTGCGCCGTATTTTTTTATGCCTTGCAGAAGAGGGATGACGTTGCCAAGGCTTTTGCTCATCTTCTCGCCTTCGTATGTAACCATGCCGTTTACAACAACCTGCTTTGGCCACATCTTTTTTGGCAATATTGCTATGTGATTGTAAATGTACATCATGTAATGGTTGTAAATAAGGTCAGGAGCGGAATGACGCGACGTATTCACATACCAATAATTTACCGATTCCTGGCATCTTTTTATTGTGGAGACATCGATACCTGTTTCCGCAGATATCGATTCAACGTCACCTTTGTTTAGAACAACAAAATCAAAAAATTCAGGTTTTAGCTGCTCTGATTTGATTGTATCAGACTTCAAAATAGGGAATATCGTATAGAAAACAGGATATATTGTTGAATCAGAGAGCGATTCTATTATATGAGATGGTTCATAAGGGAATTTCGTCCCCAACCCCTGTGATCTTTCTGTAGCCCTTAACCCTATCCATTCGGAAGCTGCGTTGAATGCACCTTTTAGTTGAGGTGGGTAAACTTTCATATCCGACATGAATGACCTTACGTCATCTTTCCATGCTTTATTGCCATAATTGATAAACCATTGATCTACTTTTTTTACTATTATTTCTGTGCCGCATCTGCATATCACAGGTTCCGCATTTCCTATTACGTATATGCTAATCGCTGTGCCAGAAGATATCATGTCTTTTTTTATTAATTCGCGGGCTTCTGACTCTGGTTTGCCTTCATATTTACCGATCGACATTATTCCGTGATGAGCTTCCTCCCTGTAGAGTTTTTTCGTTGCCTCTTCTATTAATTTATAATCCGAGCGAGAGTCGCCCATTATCGATTCCAAGTGCGCAAGAGCAGGAATATCTACGCCTTCAGATTGACCATCTTTATTTTTATCCGGGATTGCTATAACCTTCTTGTAAGATTCTGGCGGGATGTTATACCCTTCAGATTTCAGCTTTTCGAGTGCCACATAGTCGAATGGTGCATGAGCAGGTACAGACATGACAATTCCGGTTCCAAAACCCTCTTTTACGAAGAATCCGGGAAAGACAGGCACGGATTCCCCAGTCTCTGGATTGATGGCATTTTTTTTCAATAGGGCATCTGCAGTAACTTCGCCCAATATTTTTAATTCAAACTGGTTAGAGAGAGATGCAGCGGCAGCCTTTGACACATAAAACTTTTCACCTTTAATCTCTACAATCGAGTATCCCGAATTTTTGTTTACAAACAGATTGGTTACCCCGTATATGGTTTCTGGCCTATAGGTAGTACACACAAAAAATATTTCGGAATCCTTATCTTTAAATTTTATCCCTGTCAGTTCCTCAATCTCCGGATGCGTGTCATGGAGAGTATCATGCTGTCCTATGGCACTCATATCATTTGTGCACCACCCAACAGGATGAACCCCTTTTTCAAGATATCCTTTTTCCTTAAGCTTTGAAAACTGCCATTCCACAAACTTGCTGAAAAGAGGATCTATAGAAATAAACTTACGCCTCCAGTCTATGCTAAATCCTGCAGCTTTCATAGACTCTGTCATTTCATTTGTAAAATATTCCGCAATGAAGAGGGGGTCTGACATCTTTTTTATGTCTTCATCCGGGATATTGAAAATTTTCAGCTCTTCGATCAATTCTGGATCTGATTTTGCTATTCTTTTTGCAATCGAGAGGATTGGTATGCCAGATGCATGGAAACCCATGGGAAAAAGCACATTAAATCCCCTCATGCGAAGGTATCTTGCGTACGTATCTGTAGTGGCGTATGTTCTTAAATGCCCTATATGAAGAGGCATGTTAACATAGGGGAATGCTGCAGTTATCAGCCTGCTTTCCTTATCGTTAGGCTCTACTTCGAATGCTTTTTCTTTGTCCCAGGCATCCTGCCATTTTTTTTCTATATTTGAATAATCAATCATAAAATTACCGTACGATATGTTGTTTTAATACTTTGTCAGGCAAAGCTATATAATTTGTTTAGAAGGGTGCTTTCATGGAAATATTTGCGGTAAGAGTAATTAGCCTTATTGCGATAGGCCTAATATATATGTTATTTGACCTTTTCAATAAAAGAAATATACCCTCTTGGTTTGTTTACAGCGCGTTGGCATACGGAATATTGCTCACCGTTCTCTATCTAAACGTAAGCAGCATACTGATAAGTGCTGCGATAGGTGCGGTAGTATTCGCAGCGGGATATTTGGTATATCGCAACGGATCTCTAGGTGCAGGAGATGTTTTTGAATTTGCAACTTTATCGCTAATATTGCCTTTCCAGGCGCTGCCCTTCTTCACCAGAACAGGACAGCTGGGTCTGCCTTTTATAATATCCGTATTTATGGCGACTGGAATCACGGCCCTAGTGATAGTGCCGATCTATTATCTGCCGAAATCGCACATAAGGCATATCAGGATAGGAAAGGAAATACCTAAAGGAGATGCAGGAAGGGCAATCCTGGTAAGCCTGGTCTATCTGATTTTCGCCATATTCCTGATTACTGACGTTGGTATTAGCATTGCAGGGATAGCTGTACTTATCCTCCTTATGCTAGGCTCTGCTATGATTATGCTTTTTCAGAAACCAATAGCAGAATCTATGATTGAGTATGTCACAGTTTATAAGTTCGAAGAGGGGGATATGATAGCAACAAACCTGATGGAACCTAACTCTGTTGGAAAGATAAAAAAACACATTAAGAACTTTGGCAGACTTGTCACCCCAGAATTAATAAAGGAAATGAAAAGAAAAAAAATAAAAAACAGATTCCCCGTATACAAAAAGGCAATCCCCCTCGCAGCGCCAATTTTTATTGGAATAGTTACTGCGCTGCTTTTTGGTAACGTAATACTCTTCCTTATTGTGCATTAAAGATTAGCTTGCTTTTAGCACTACCGATCCCGATACTGTAGTCTGGAAGGAGGTGGCCAGGTTTGTATAGTTTAGCATCAGATAGCCCCTGTATATACTGCCTGGTTTGCCGCTAAATTGCGCTGTGCTATTTACATAGCAAGGTATTGAAATGGTGATATTTCCTCCTACGGCTATATCATTTGACTGGAAAAGGAGGGCATTAGAGGGAATTGCCTGCAAGGTATTGCAGTACGCCCCAGTTATGTTTATAGGGTAACCAGTTCCCTGTTTTATTCCGAATGTAAGTATCCCGTTTGCAGAAAATGATGGGTTAACGCACTCAAATGAGGAGGGGAGCAAGCAGCTTGGATGTATGTAGGAGTTTGAATTGAATACGCCAGCAACTTCGAGAATCAGCAATGCGATTACTATTATAAGCAGAGCCCAGCCGTAAGTTATCAGGTATTCTATAGCGCTTTGCAGTTTAATTTCCATCTTATCAACAACACCTTTCGGATAACGCCACGCTTAAGCCTTGGATGCTTTTACATTATACTATGGAAACGAAGAATTTAAGAGTTTGATATCCTATTTAAAAATAAGCATTTGAGGATTCAGATTGAATGCTGGCAGAGGATTGTATGAAAAACACCGTGCTTAAAATTGCAATGGGAATTACCTTTCTAATCCTTCTTGGAGGAAGCACGTTAGGCCAATCTACTGGCGTTTCTAGGATAACTCTTAATTCTACATCCATAAAGCTTGCGCCATATGGCCACGCGCTTGTAGCTTATAATGTAAGCCTAGTTTCCGGCAAATCAGGACTTACCAATATTAGCTACTTGCAGAAAGAGAATATTACCTATATAGGGATTGGAGTAAATTTCAGCAAGCCTAGCGGATATCCACCATATAACGGTATTGCAAATATTTCGCTTGGTGCAGGATTATTCTATGGAGTATTTGCAATACAGTTTGTTTCAACAGGAAGCGCACCCTCTTCAAACTATACTTTGCTATTGATAAATATAACAAATCCGAACTCAAAACCTGTAAGCACAACTTCAACAATAGGCACTAGTTCAACCACAAGCACCATATATCAGGCTGCGTCGCAAAATGAGAATTATCTGCTATATGTATTAGCCGCAGTGATAATCATTGTAATAATTGCAGTTATTTTATATACTAGAAAGAGGGGCAGAACAAATATCACTCCTCAACCCTCCTCACCATCATCAACACCTGCCTCTTCTGAAGTAGAATTAGAAAAGCCGCAAGTGTGAAATCTTATTTTCTAACTAACCGAACCGAAAGAGACCGTTGGCATAACACCTTTTGGAGGGTATTGTCTTCCTCTTGACCAATATATTATTGCAGGGTCATAAGGGCCAGACTCAACCGCATCAAGCGTAATATAGGTATAAGCACTTGATGCCACCGTAGTAGGACCGATTAGATTATTATAGTTATATATAAACTCAGCGCTTGTACTGCTAATTGCAGCTATTGAGTAAACCTCCGGATTATTCACTACAGTTGTTGAAGATGATGGGTTACTGCCGCAAGTCTGCGTTGTGATGGATAGCTTACTTGTTCCTGCAACACCCCCTCTAATCTCAGCTGCGCATGAACACCCTGCATTGGATGTGCAGGCGCTGTATATAAGCCCTGGAAGGCCGCTTGTACTGCTTCCTGATCCTATATTTGCATAGACATCGTATATTGTGGGGAATGATAGGAGGTTTGATGGAGTAGATTCGTATACGCTAGCCCACGCGTTTCCGTTGCCAGTTATTGTAGTATATGTTGCTGAGTACGAGATTGAAGCCCCTGCGTTACTCCAGCCCGATGGTAGCGATGACAAACCTCCCCATTCTTGATAATCCATGAAAACTTTAGCCCCATTGTCGTATTGGCCGTATGAACTTGATAATTGAGGGGCCTCCCCTGTGGGGCCGCTGCTGGAGAGCACACTGCTTGGCATGAAATTCATGTATATTGTAGTTGGAACGCTAGGAGCCAGGCTAGTCGGAAGGTTTACCCATACAAGAGTCTCTAATGCAGATGAAGTTGCGTTTGTTTCAACCCATGCTTGAAGGGCAGTCCCTCCAGCATTAGGAGCCGTAGTGAACTCAACATTATCCCATGAGGTACCTATATGGGAAGTGTACTTTGACGTTTGCACCCATATCATCTGCTGGAACGCTGGCGATGTCGGGGTAGATTGTGAGTTGGTCAGTGTTATCGGAACATAGAATACAGTAGTAGAAACAGAAACTGTTGTTGATGTGGAGGTTGTTGTTGAGGTTGAGGTAGTTGTTGATGTTGTTGTAGATGTAGTTGTTGACGTTGTTGTTGATGTGGAAGTGGTGGTTGAAGTTGTTGTTGATGTAGTTGTTGAAGTTGTTGTTGATGTTGTTGTGGATGTAGATGTTGTAGTGGACGTTGAGGTAGTTGTTGAGGTAGTGGTTGTGGAAGTAGATGTTGTGGTTGATGTAGTTGTGGAGGTTGTTGTGGATGTAGATGTTGTAGTGGACGTTGAGGTAGTTGTTGAGGTAGTGGTTGTGGAAGTAGATGTTGTGGTTGATGTAGTTGTGGAGGTTGTTGTGGATGTGGAAGTGGTGGTTGAGGTTGTTGTTGAGGTAGTAGTTGTTGAGGTAGTTGTTGACGTTGTTGTGGAAGTTGTTGTGGACGTGGATGTAGTTGTGGTTGTTGAAGTTGTTGTAGATGTTGAGGTTGTTGTTGAGGTAGTTGTTGAAGTGGATGATGTTGTAGATGTGGAAGTCGTTGTTGAGGTAGTAGTTGTGGAAGTAGTTGTAGATGTTGATGATGTTGTAGATGTGGAGGTTGTGGTAGAGGTTGAAGTTGTTGTTGATGTAGTTGTTGAAGTGGACGTGGAAAAAATGCTGGTTGTTGCAGGCGAAACAAAGTTTATCGAATACAGGTTGCTTATCTCTCCTAGTGAATTGGCAGAAAATGAAGCGGTTGTTGGCTCTGATGCTTTGACCATTACCACGGCGGTGCCATTTGCCCCTGTAGTTGAAATTCCGGGACTTATTGTAACATAAGGCGAAGTTGTGGAGAAATTGACTTCTGCTCCTTTCAATGGATATCCTGCAAGCATAACGTTGGCATATAGGTAGGTAGGCTGCGTTATGCTGCTGCTTCTGCCTCCATTGCTTCCATTTAGGGTTATTGTGATGCTTGTGCTTATTGAAGGCTCTGAAGGGCCTGTAAAAGAGCCTATATATGTTTCGGTCCTTGAGGTCTGGCATGTTGAGGAGCTATAATTTATTGCAAAAGCGCAGTTTGAAACGTTCAGGAATATCTTGCCAGCCAATATATTGTTTATTTTTACAACTTGAGATATTGAGAGGGTGCATATTATGTCCCCTCCTGGAGAGACAAAATATGGCTTGCATGCTGTTGCTGTTGTATTAACTCCATTTATATTTATGAATGCGCTCGGGTTTTTTATCGGATATACTTGAGAATTAGACAGTAAAAGTATGACGTTAGTGGTTTGCGCTGCGGTGTTTGTAGCAACCACTACGTCCCTGCAGTTTATAGGGACAACCATGCTACATGATGCCGGAGCTATCGAAGAGGGCACCAATATGAACAGGTAAAGAAACGAAACGAATACTAGTATTAGAAGGAGGGCCCAACCATACGTTGTAAGGAAATCTACTGCGGATTGCAGACTAGTTGCACTTTTGCCGAGTTGGGGAACCTCTTTAAGCTTTCTGGACACTGAAATACCTTTTAATAAAACTGCTAAAAAGATATTGGTAGAATAGTATTAAAATAGGTATTATGATGGGAATCGTATCGGCGTTTATGCGCCTTACCAGAATAGAACACAGCATTATGCTTGTTGTAGCTGTTGCCGCAGCGGAGCTTATAAGCGGAGGCCTGCCAGGATTGCGAATATTAATCCTGAGCTTTATTACTCCAGTCTTCATAAGCATGGGATCCTTCGCAATAAATGATTACTTTGATGTAGAGGCGGATAAGCGAAATAAAATACGCAGAAGACCGATAGTATCTGGTGAGATAACAAAAAATGCAGCATTAGCGATATCTTTATGCTGCTTCGCCGTGGGGGTAATTGCAAGCGTATTCATCAATGCGTATGCATTATCTATAGCATCGGCATTCGCTTTGCTTGCAATACTTTACAGCTATAGGCTAAAAGACATGGCGCTTGTTGGAAATGCATACATAGGTCTGTCTATGGCGATACCTTTCCTTTATGGGAACTTTGTTGTTTCGCAGAAATTGTCATATGCAATATTGGCGATATTTTTTATAGCGTTCCTAAGCGGCCTTGCCAGGGAGATTCATGGAATGATAAGGGATTATAGGGGGGACTCCGTAGCAAGGAACACCAGAAACCTTGTGCACTACATAGGCGCTGAGCGCTCCGCCCAGATAGCTTTTATTCTTTATGCAGAGGCGATATTGATAAGCATATTCGTTTTCTTCTTCGTAAAGCCTTTCGAGTTTAGCTTTGTATATGCTCTGTTCATAGGAATTGCAGATATAATGCTTGCATATACTGCGATAACATGCATGCTGCACGTCAACAGCAGGATGGTTTATATGAATGCGAGAAATATAAGCCTAGCTGCAATGGGAATAGTGCTTTTTGGATACCTGCTTGTGCCGCTTGTTCAGATAGCGCTTTGATCAGGCTTCCTGCTTGATTGTTTTTGTTTCGAGCTTTGCTTCGAATCCATCCATAGTCTCTGTGAATTCCTGGTCGGTCTTTATCACGCCCCTAGCTTTCAGCACCTCTCTTGCCAGCAGATAATAGATGAGCGCGAGCGATTTCCTTCCCCTGTTGTTTGCTGGAACTACAAAGTCTATGAATTTTGTGGAGTTGTCGGTATCGCTAAGCGCAATTATAGGCATGTTTACCTTGCTCGCCTCATTTACAGCCTGTTTTTCATTCCTAGAGTCGCTTATCAGTATGAGCTTCGGCTCTATGAAGTCCTGCCTGTTGGGATTGGTAAAGATTCCTGGTGTAACTCTGCCTTTTATGAATTTTGCACCTATAGCCTCTGCAAATTTCTGAGCAGGCACTATCGCATATATCCTTGATGCGGTAACTATGACGTCCTTTGGACTGATCCTGCCCATCATTTCAGCAGCAATTTTAATTCTAGAGTCTATGGTCTTTATATCAAGCAAGTATAGTCCATCATCCCTTACTTTATAGACAAACCTCTTCATGCCGGGACTTCTTGTTTTTGTGGCGATGTGTATTCCTGCCTCTAGATAATTGTTCTGCTCGATAAGCAGTTGCTGCTGTACTTCTTCAACCATTATATCATTCTCTTTTTTTATATGGGGCCGCCGAGATTTTCAGCGTTAGCCTTTGAACTCGGGTCGCTACCACCCCAAGGTAGAAGCCTACCAAGCTAGCAGACGGCCCCCGTTAATCTTTTACCTCTTCCCTTTTATTACTTACCTCTTTGGATTTTTCTATTTCTTTCCTATCTTTATAAATTCATCTATAAGCTCTACATTGCTTATCAGCATTCGCCTGCAGCAGTACCTTTTAATACCCATGCTGTCGAGAACCGCACCCGCATCTTCATGCTCCTGGTTTACTCTCCTATTGTATTCTTCCCATTTATCTGCTATCACTGCTCCGCAGCTGAAGCATCTCACAGGTATCATCATGGTTATCACATTTTGGCTTGCTAATATTGCTAAACATCATCTGTAAGAAGTCTGCTCTTTTGCCCTTGCTTTAGGTCCAAGAGGCTTCTTTGGCTCTACTCTCCTGTAATCATCTACAAGAAGGCTCCTGTCGTATCTCATGTATTCCTTTCTTATCGTATCTGTATCTGAGAATTCTGATATCCCCTTTGCTATAGTGCTTCTTGCAGCCTGTATCTGGCCACTTATGCCACCTCCGCGTGTGCTTATCATTATGTCTATCTTATTTGCCATCCCTTTAGTTATGCTTGATAGATTCACAGGCTCTAGCATCATTGCTTTGTATATCTCATTCTCTATAGCGTTTATGTCCATTCCGTTAAGCCTTATTCTTCCAGAACCTATTTTTATAGACGCTCTGGCAATTGCCTCTTTTCTCTTGCTCTTGACATTTATTATCTTATCTAGTTTTTTAGACGCCCTTTTCTTTCCTGGCGATTTTGCCCTGCTCTTTGTAATCACACCCGCATCCGTTTTCTGAGATGCGTCCGGCTGGGCGTTTACATTTTCTGCTTTATCTTTTGAATCTTCCATTATAATCATCTATTATACCCAAGCAACCCTGAAAGCTCTTTAACAGTCATGCTGCTGACATACATTGACCTGGGATCTTTAGCTTCCATTTCTATAAGCTTCTTGGATGCAAACTCTTCTGGCATTCCCATATAGACCTTCAGCCTTTTATATGCTGCCTTTCCTGTAGGCTTCCTGTAGGGAAGCATCCCTCTTACAACTCTCTTAACCAGAAGATCTGGTCTTCTTGGCCAGTAAGGAGAGTGCTCAGGATTGGCCTTCTCCTTAAGGTTTACCCTTGTCATATATTTTTTAACTATATCATTCCTGTTTCCACTTATTATAGCAGACTCTGCATTTATTATGCAGACCTCTTTGCCTTGAAGTACGCTCTTGGCTACATGGCTTGCAAGCCTTCCAAGTATCTTTCCCTGAGCATCATAAACGAGCAATTCATTATTTCCCTTTTTAACTGCTGCCATTTTATCATCTTATTATGTTTACTCTTTTCTGTCCTATCATGGATTTCAAATCCACCATACCGCAGCCTGATTTTGCCATCTTCTCGGCAGCAGCGGCAGAGTAATCTAATGCGGCTATGCTTACCTTATGGTCCATCTGGCCTGTGGAAAGAACTTTGCCAGGCACAACTACCACATCTCCTTCCTTGGTACTCTTGTTTATCCTGTATATGTTCACAGAAACCCTTTCCCTGGAAGGCACTGATAGCAGTTCTTCAACGCGGCCCCATACCTTCCCGTGCTTCTGTTCAGCGCTTAGACTGGCTAGAACGTTCATCCATTCTTTTATATCTGTTCTTTCGAAATGCAATTTCATTCAAACACACATTTGCGGGGGGAGAGATTTGAACTCTCGCAGTCACTAAAGACACAGGAGTTCTGCGCGCTTGAAGCGCACCTCAGTCCTGCGCATTTGGCCAAGCTCTGCCACCCCCGCTCAAAGTTTCTTGGCTTTAGCTATAAGTGCCTCAGCCTGCTCCTCTATTGCACCTAAAGCCTTATTAATTATTTGCCTGGGTGGCATCTGGCCGAATGACTCAACATAAAATTCAAATACTCCATCCGCTTTTTGATCGTAAGTTACTAATCCTGGCTGGAACTTAGCATGCTTGGAACCTATTCCGAGAACCGCTTTGCCGTCTAATCTTATCTTTTGCCCTTCAGCAAGTTTTATAACAGGTATGGCGCCATTTGATACCTTTACCTCTTTGTCTGAAGAGGTTATATCCTTGGAATATACTGTCTTAGGGCCATCGGCATCTAAGGAAAACAGAACTTCATCCTTGGCGCTGTATCCTTTTGCTGGAGTCGATATAGGTATCAATCCGATTCTGTGGGCGATATATTCATCGAACATGGAGCTTGAATTTTCATATATTGTTACCGTATCTATAGCGAATGTCGGAATGTTGCCTATTGATTCCCTTCTAAGCGCATTTGCATATGCATTAGTTGCATCTTTAAGCGTGAAGCGCAGCACATTTCCATTATCCTCTAAGATCTCTATTTTCATTTGCTCACTGTAAAGATAAATAGTTAATAAAGTTATGGAAATAAGATTTATAAAGGTAGAGGGAAAACTCACTTTGAATATTAAAGTTAGCCAGCATAGCCGTAAGGTGAAATATTTGACATTTGAGTCCCTTCTGATTGAAAATTTGACTGAACGCGACTTCAATTCTAAAGCGTATCTCAGGTCTTTCAAAGCAAGGCCTCACATATCAAAAGAGAAGGTGGATTCTGCTGATGGGCATGCGTATCTTAGCAGCGGGCAATGGTGGAGCCAGATGAATTATGACGGAATGAATAAGAGGTATGTTTGCGCAGCCTCATTGACATATGAAATTTTTATAAGCATATATGACGTTAACTCGAGAAGCGCGTTTGCTGCCAGGTCCATAGATTTCTCTAAGTCTTTGGCTGCAGGCATGGATAAATTTATAAAAAAAATAAAAAGACCAAATCTTGAAGCCAGGATAATAGGACTGCAGAACAAGAGCGGTATTGGACCTTTGCTCGGAATCAGTAGCTGGCTATCGAAAAGGTCTGTGCCCATATGCGAAATAGATCTTTTCGGGACCTCAGTAAGGCACGTCGCGATAGACCTCCACACAGGAATGAGCTTTAATATTCTCATGGAAGACCGCCTATACAAGCCAGGCGAGCTTGAAAATAAGATAACTATGGAGCAGTTTGAGAGAGACCTTAAGAAGACAGTTTCTTGACGAATACATCCTTGTATTCTGGTCCTTTTTCGGAAAGAACACTGGATTTCAATTTTATTTCGCTGCATATGAATTTTCCAAAAGACAGGTCCTGCGAATCTGCAGAAAGCACTTTGGCCTGTTCTGGATTTATGGCTCGGTTCTTTATCCTTCCAATTGTTATGTGCGGTTTGAATTTTTCTTTATAAATGTGAGCGGGAAAACCCATGATTTAAATCGTGGGATGAAAGCGAACCGCAACACATATAAGATTTAATGGTGAAAAGGATATGTTCATCTTGAAAAAGACGTACAGATACAGGGCGTATCCGTCGCAGTCGCAGAAATCAACACTCAACCGTCAGATGTATCTATCGAAACAACTCTACAACCTCCTTCTTGAACAATCACAAAAATACTTCAAGAAAACTGGAAAGACCTTCACGAAATACGACATGAACAAGTGGATTACAAAACTCAAAAAGAAGAACCCAGAATTCAATGAACTATATTCCCAAGTCTGCCAGAATGTCGCGGACAGGGTCTCAAAAGCATACAAGAACTTCTTCAGAAGGATAAAGGAAAGAAAACAAGGAAAGAAAGTCAAGGTAGGTTTCCCACGTTTCAAATCATACGTCTCTTCATTGACATACCCACAGTCTGGTTTCAAACTCGAAAAGAAAAAGGTTTCCGTTTCAAAAATCGGCAGGGTCAATTTCGTCAATCATAGGGAGATAGAAGGAAAGATAAAGACACTTGCGATAAAACAGACAAAATCGCAGGAATGGTATGTCACATTTTCCACTGAAAAGGAAGATATCTCTCTCTTCTCAGACAATAAACCACAAGTAGGGATGGACTTGGGACTAAAGGAATACGCAACTTTGTCTGATGGAACAAGAATCCCAAATCCGAGAATCTCGGATAAATCCATCTGCAAATTGAAAAGAATCCAGAGAAGGCTCTCAAACAAGAAGAAAGGAGGCAAGAACAGGAGAAGGGCAAAAATAAAACTTGCAAGGATATCGGAACATATCGCAAGGCAGAGGGACGACTTCCTTCACAAGACCTCATATCGTCTTGTAAATTCATACTCATTCATTGCATACGAGGAACTGAAGATTGCGAACATGGCAAAGAACCATAATCTTGCAAGACAGATAACGGATGCTTCTTGGGGCAACTTCACCCAATATCTCTGCTACAAGGCTGAAAGTGCTGGTTGCAGAGTTGTAGGTGTGAACCCAAGGAACACAACAAGGACATGCAGTAAATGTGGAAACATACAGGACATAGGATTGGGTGAAAGGACATATCTCTGCCAAAATTGCGGACTGAAGATTGACAGAGATTTGAATGCCTCAATAAATATCCTGACTACCGCAGGACTTGCGGGAAGTAACGCCTCTGGAGACGTTGTAAGACCTCAATTACAGGAGGCAGCCGTCAGTGAATCAGGAACTATACTTGGTGGTTCAAGATGACCAATCAAAAAACCGCCATTGGAAGCCCACCACCTTCAGTGGTGGGAGGATGTCACCAACCTCCATTCCAAGAGATTTCATCTCTTCATAAAGATATTTCCATATGCAGCAGATCTCCTCCTCGCCATCAGAAATGTTAACAAATGCGATTTTTGGGTATTTTGCGCCGAAGAACGAGATGCCTTTGGCCTCTATTTCAAACGCTTTGATATTAATGCCAGAAAGTATTTTTTCGACAGAGCGGATTTTGGTTTCGTCAATCTCTCCGAGAAAAAGCAAAGTGATATGGATGTTTTCAGCTTCTACAGCCTTAATTTTTCCTTTTATCTTTGATGCTGCAGAGCCTATTGCTACCCTGACCTTCTCCGGAGGCTCTATGGATATGAAACATCTTGCCATCTTCCCGCCCAGTTTTGCCGGTAGGCTCACATGCCAACGAAGTGAGCCGTATAATTTAGCATGATGCGTATTATTGCCCCAATAACAGGCACCCTGTCTGTCATTTGGCTCATTATTTTCAGGTCTTTTCTTTTTACGGCGCCAAGAAGCCCCAGGGCTATCGGATATACGAGTATCACTTCCATTGCAGCAACTATCAGCAGGGGTATGAAATTATTTCCGAATGCTATGATTGCAGGGATTATAAGGAGCATAGTGACAGCATTAGCCGCAAGTATTAGGATGAGCTTTCTGGAATCGAAGTTAAGCTTGTATAGCTTAACGCTCTTTGCTATGAAAAGGACATCTGTAAGTACAGGAGTTATCGCATACAGTATGATAATCAGGCCCAGGCCATTTAATGCCGGAATTATTATCGGCAGAAGGATTAGCTGGACAGCCGCTATTATGAGATTATATTTCAGCACCTCCTTGACCTTTTGAGCGCTTATAAGCAAAGTCGATGCGTACCCTCCAGCAAGCCCTGCAAGGGTGCCTATAGACATTATTGCTATGTATAAAGGAGCTATGGAATAAACTCCGCTAAATGCCACGTACGAAAAAGGCTTTGCAAGGACGGCTATGAAAAATAGTATGGGTGCAAGCATCAGCACAGAATAATATATAGTGTAGTTGAAGAACCTGCCTATGCTTTTGCTCGTCTTTTTATTCACAAGGGTCGTAGAGAACATTGCGAGGAGGGATACGCTTATTGAACCAGAGATGACGTCTATAAGGGAGTTTACCCTTGATGCAACTCCAAAATTTCCTATTACGAATGCCGTGGCAAATACACCCAAGACTATAAGCGAAAGATTGCTTGTTAATGACTGAACCGCAGTTGCTCCGGCAACAGGAAGGGAAAAACTGAATATTTTTTTTATGGATGCTTTCGAAGGCATTACAAACATCCTGAGTTTGTTCTTCACGTATATCAAATAGAGAGAATACAGGAAAGCTACAGAGTATCCGATTATCAGGCCGATTATCGGACCTGCCGGGCCGAACCCGATCAGAACCAGAAAGACTGCAATGCCCGCCTGGAGCACAGCCTGGGTCGTATTTATGGCAGCTATATGAGAACCTTTATTGAAACCCAGAAGTGCGGAATATGATGCTCCGAAAAGCATTGACGATAGTATAGATATCGATGCAAGCTCTATGAAGATTGTATAAGAAGGATTATGGAATGCGTATGTAGCGACCAGGCCGCTTATGGCGAATGATATCGCGGCGAATGCAATCCCAGTTATTAGTGTCACTGCGAATGAATTTGCTAGAAGATCCTCTATTGCACTTTTATCCTTCCTGTGTATATGCTCTGGAATGAATTTGTTTAGGGCTGTGCTTACGCCAAGGTTTCCTACTGAGCCAAACAGCCCGGATACAGCCAATGCGAGCGCATATATCCCATAGCCAGAAGGCCCAAGGAGTCTGGCCAATGCTATGAATGCCAGCCCGAGGAAGATTATCGATGAGAACTTGCCTATGAGCACAAAAGTGGCAGTGCTTGCTGTTTCTGCACCTATTGCGCTAGCCTCAGAATCTATAGTATCCGATATCGATGCACTGTACGAGGCCATGCTACTCAACATTTTAGGCTTCTATTGATTGCGCTAATACTTATCTTTTAGCTTGCATTTATAATATTATAGAAGGTTTTTAGTTTATTTGCACTCTATTAATATGTATAAAGGTAGGTATTTTGGCTGAGCGTGTAATCGTCCTTGCTGTAGACATAGACAATGACCTCTATAGAAAGGCCAGAGTGGCGGGTCCGGTAATTGGGCGTGAGGCAAACCTTAAAGCTGCTGCAAAGCTTGCTCTTGCAGACCCGCAGGAGGCTGATGCGAACACAATGTTCGAAGCGGTAAAGAAATATGATGAACTAAAGAAAAAGGGCTATTCTGTCTCTGTAGCTACGATAACTGGAGCGGAAAAAGAGGGATATGTTGCCGACTCTGCGGTTGCAAAGCAAATAGATGTAGTTCTTGATAGGTTCAAGGCGGATTCCTGCGTGCTTGTTACAGACGGTGCGAGCGACATGAGAGTCCTCCCTGTATTAAAAACCAGAATAAAAGTAAATAGCGTAGACCTAGTAAGAATACACCAGGCAGAAGCGCTAGAAGGCGCGTATTTTACATTATTCGAAAAACTCAAAGAGCCCCATTATGCAAGAATTGTTTTTGGGATACCTGCAGTCCTTCTGCTTCTTTTTGCGCTAAGCTACTATTTCAATTATGGATGGCAACTACCAGCAGCGCTTATAGGGGTTTATCTGATATCTAAAGGATTTGGAGTAGAGGACTCTTTGGTCAGCTCTTTCAAGGGACTTGGATTCAGCGTAGAGAGGATGAGCTTTGTTTTCTATACCAGCTCAATAATATTTTTCTTGATAAGCCTGATAATAGGTTATGGCGCCTACACCTCTGCAATTTCCACAACTACAAACCAGATTGTGCTTTCAGCTTACGCTTTACAGGGGTTCCTTATACTCTTCCCTGTAAGCCTTGTACTATATTTAGTTGGGAGGGTCCTGGATATGGAGAACAAGCGCATGAGATACAGGGCAATAATGCAGGGAACATATACAGGCTATGGAATCATAACGATTACAATAATTTACCTGACATCTGCGTGGATAATAGGGCAACTCTATTTTTGGCAGTTCATTCTTTTCAGCGCAATTGCGATTGTTTTCGGCTACCTTGTCTCTAAAACCAGTAGCGCTCTCAGAAGCAGAGCCATTAGAAGATCCAGGATGAAAGACAAGCATGTCATAAATGACATAGGTGCGTATGTTGGAAAGGTCACAGCTGTGGATACAAAGCGCGGAATAATGATGATAAAAACAGATTATGGAAATGTAATAAGGTATGATGTAGACAGGATAACGAGCATATCTGATAGGATAATAGTCAAGTAATTCTTGCATTGTTTGGACTCCTGCAGATTTCTAGCCCTGTATTTTTCATTGGTAAGGTTTATATATGACTGAATATAACAATAAAACCATTGTTCTGCATGAGCTTATCGGCTTGAAGGTCGAGGTCCTCAGAAGCAAAGATAGTTCAATTAAAGGAACGAAAGGAACTGTAGTAGACGAAACCAAGAATACCCTCTTGATCCGCACAGCATCCAAGGATAAAAGGGTCCCAAAGGTCACATCAACATTTAAATTCCTTTTCGGAAGAAATAAGTTCATTGTAAATGGAGAAGAAATCTGCTTTAGGCCGTATGAACGCCTCGAGAAGAGCTTTAAGTTCTACAAAAAAAGAGGCATGCAAAGCCAGGAGAACAAAACAACGAGATGATTGATTGGAATGTAAAGACCCAAAATGCCCTGTGCACGGGAATCTTAAGACGCACGGCAGCAGAATGGAAGGCACCGTGGTTAGCGGAAAGGCTAACAAGACCGTCATAGTGGAGAGGGAATATAATACTTTCCTTAAAAAGTATGAAAGGTCTCTAAGGAACACTTCGAGAATACCGGCCTATAACCCGGCATGCATAAATGCTAAGGAGGGCGAGCGTGTCACCATAGCTGGCTGCAGGAGGCTTAGCAAGACAAAATCATTTGTAGTTGTAAAAGTATTAGGGAGGGAATCTGCATGAAAGGACTATCTACAAGCATATCTAGAACACTCATACCGAGCTCTGTGCTTACTTGCGCAGATAATAGCGGAGCCAAAACCCTAATGATAATAAATAAAATAGGGAAGGCGGGCAGGAAAGGCAGGCTTGCCACATCAGGCATAGGAGACATAGTCATGGCGAGCGTAAAGAGCGGCAACCCGCAGTACATAAAGAAGAAGGTCAGGGTAGTGATAATAAGGCAGAAACAGCCGATAAGGAGAGCAAATGGAATGAGAGTAAGATTTGAGGATAACGCCGGAATACTCATAACAGACAGCAACCTTGCTGTTGGAACAGAAGTCAAGGGGGCAATGGCAAGAGAGGTAGTGGAGAGATATATAAAATTGGCAGGCATAGCCTCCAGAGTGGTGTAATGATACAGAGCAGTAAACCCAGGAAGCAGAGGCTATTCAGATATACTGCGTCATTGCACGAAAGGCAGAAATTTGTCCACGCCCATATAGACAAGCAGCTTAGAGAGAAACTTAAACTTAAAAAAAGGGCCATACAGCTTTCAAAAGGAGACAGCGTGAAGGTGATGGCTGGTTCAAACAAAGGAGTGACTGGAAAGGTCACTATGATAAATCTGAGGTCTGGAAGAATATTTATAGATACTATGAAGAGAAAGAACGCTAAAGGAAAAGAGCTGGGAGTCTCGATAAGCAGCAATAATGTTTACATTACTGATATTAATTTATCGGATAAAGTCAGGGCTGCAAAATTGAATCTGAAGTACCAGCCAGAAACCAAAGAGCAAAAAACTGAAAATGCGCAGGCTAAGCAGATAGAGGGTCTTCCTACAGAAAAAACCATGCAGCAAAAAACAGCCCAGCAGATTGGAGATGCGGCTACAGCAAAAAACGCTACGGTGAAATAAAATGGCAAAAAAAGGAAACGTAAGGCATATAAAATCGCTCTCGTCACCAACCTACCTTAATGTACATAAGAAAGAGTATAAATATACTGCAAAGGCCATGCCTGGCAGGCATTCTTTGGAGAGAGGCATTCCTCTTATCTCTTTTGGAAGAAAAATAGGGATATCAGACTCATCGAAGTACATAAAAAGAGTAATAAATACCGGCGGAATTGCTGTGAATGGCAAGACCATAAAGCAGCCGTATTATACTGTAGGATTAAACGATGTAGTAGATATGAAGGATGCTGGAAAGAGCTACATAATTGGCATAAATGACAGGGCTCAAATAGATATAAAGGAAGGGAAGGAAAAGCCAGCCAGAGTATGCAAAGTTGTACAGAAATACAAGACAAAGGGAAATAGCTTAATGATAAGGCTACATGATGGCGAGGTTTTCAAAGCCAAGGACAAGGGAATTGGAGTTAACGATTCTATTATGATAAAAGGAACCGACCCATCCGAAGGAAAGAGGCTTAAGCTTGATGTAGGATGCAAGTGCTTAATCATAGATGGAGTTCACGTAGGAGACCTTGGAATTGTTGAAGGCATACAGAAGGGCTCTGACGTATCAAAGGCAACAGCAAGGATAAAGAGCGGAAGCGGAGCGGCTTTCGACACCCTGCTTGACAATATAATGGTAGTTGAATAATATGGCAAGCAACCCTATGAAGAATATAGGAATAAACAAAGTGGTAGTCAATATAGGGAGTGGGAACGAGGAAAAACAGGCTGATGCGGCAAGGAAGCTAATAGAGCTTGTTACTGGAAGGAAGCCGGCTGACGAGATCTCTAAGAATAGGAGGCCTGCATTTAAGATAACAAGAGGGCAGAGAATAGGAGCATTTGTAACACTTAGAGGCAAACCTGCAGCGGAGACTCTGAAGAAGCTTCTCGATGCGGCAGACAATAAGGTAAAGCTTTCAGGCATTACAACAAATTCATTAAGCTTTGGGATAAGGGAATACATAGACATACGCGGAGTCAAGTACGATCCATCTATAGGGATGATGGGCATGAATATTAACGTGTCGTTTAGCAGAAAGGGGCAGAGAGTCAAGAACAGGAAAAGGCTAGCGGAGAGAATACCTGACAGGCACGGAAAAATAGGCACAGATGAAATAAAAGAGTACATGATCAGAGAGTTCAAAGCCGAATTTAATTGAGGATTATATGCAAATCAGACTAGAAGAGAAATTTAAAGGAAAAGGCATACGCAAATGCAGGATGTGCGGAAACGTGCGGGGATTGATAAGGTCGCATAGACTATACATTTGCAGAAAATGCTTTAGGGAAAGCGCAAAGGGAATGGGCTTCAAGAAGTATGGATGATATTATGGATAGATTTTCTGACGCTATAAATACAATAAAGACAAATGAGAGGATAGGAAGAGTAGAGTGCGTAATGCCCTCGACTAAACTTGTCAAGGCAGCGCTTGATATAATGAAACGCGAATCTTACATAAAAGATTATGAAGAATTTTCAGAAGGGCATAAAAATATGCTGAAGGTTTATTTGTCTAACAAGATAAACGAGATCGGAGTAATAAAACCCAGATATGCAATAGGCAAGGATGACGTACAGAGATATGAAGCGAGATACATACCAAGCAGAGACTTCGGAATACTTCTTATATCTACTCCCAAAGGCATTGTTACAAACAAAGAGGCCGTAGCCAATGGGACTGGAGGAAGGCTGCTAGCGTACGTATATTGAGTGTTTGAATGGCAGAAATAAAGATACCTGAGGGAGTTAACGTTTCTATAGAGTCAGGAATAGTTACAACAAAGGGCAGCCTGGGCACTAATAAGCGCAAGATCAACTCCACTTTGCTAGAAGTATCGCAAGCTAACGGCAAGATAGTAGTGAAACCGATTATATCTAAGATTCTTGGAGTCAAAGCCGCAATGTCAGAGAACGCATTTGCAAAAGAGCTTATGAATGACATGGCGGGAGTTACAAAACATTTTGAGATAAAGATGCAGAGCACGCATTCCCATTTCCCTCTTGTGCTTGAAGTGAAAGGAGACTCGCTTCTGATAAAGAACATGATAGGAGAGAGGGCGCCGAGAAGCGCAAAGATAGCCGGAAATGCAAAAGTGGAAGTTAAAGGGCAGAATGTAAGGATATATGGGACAAGCCTTGACGATGTGTCTCAGACTGCTGCCAATATAAGGAAGGCCTGCAAAATAGTAAAGAAAGACGAGAGAGTCTTCCAAGACGGAGTATATTACGCTTTAGAGGAATGATATTTATGGCAGGAAAAAGATCCCATCCTAAATTCAATGTGCCTAACTTAGGAGCGAAGCACAGGAAAAGGGTAAAGGATAGATGGAGAAAACAGAGAGGCATAGACAACAAGAAAAGGATAAAGAAGGACTTCATGGGTGCAGAGCCGAACATAGGCTATGGAAATCCTGAAAGCTTGAGAGGTATAAGAGCGTCCGGAAAAAGGCTGAAGACAGTGCAGAATGGCAGAGAATTGCAGACGATAGTGCAGAAGGAGGGCGCTGATGCTTATGATTTTGCAATTGGCCACGCGGTCTCTAAAAGAAAACGTGCGGAGATAGCTGAATTGGCTGGAAATTTAGGGGCAAAAATAGTAAATAGTGGGAGAGCATGAGCGTAAAACTTACAAGAAGAATTGCTGCCAGAATCATGAAAAGGGGCGAGACAAAGGTACTTATAAAGAAAGATGCTGTAGCGGATGCACAGAAAGCGATAACCGCAGACGACGTAAGGGACATGATAAAGTCAGGCAAGATATATGTAAGAAAAGAGAAGCGAAACGCCAGCCTAAGATCCTCGATAGTCTCTATGAAGAAAGCGCAGGGCAGGAGAAGAGGACCTGGAAGAAGGAAGGGCAGCGCGAAATCAAGATCATCCGTAGATTACAAGAAGAGTGTAAGAGGGCAGAGGAGAGTATTGAAGAAGCTTAAGGCAGATAACACAATTGACAATCAGATGTATAAGAAGTTCTACCGTCTTGTAAAAGGAGGCACATTCAAGAGCAAGGGTTCCCTTATAAGCCAGATGCAGAATAACGGAATAAGCATAAACGAAGAAACTGCAAAGCAATTGAGACACATATGAGCATGATTATATGGCATATAGACACATAAGAGCGAGAAGAAGGTCTTCGGAGACTAATTACAAGAGAAGGATAGCTCTGCTTAAGGGAGGCATGCCGAGGATAGTAATAAGGAAAACCAATAAGAGGATAATAGCGCAAATAATATCCTATAGCGAGAATGGCGATAAAACTGTGGCGTATGCGGATTCCAACGAACTTGTTAAGGTTGGATGGCCGTCCAGGGCAAATACGCCAACCGCGTATCTTACTGGGATGCTACTCGCAAAGAAGGCGGGAGAGAAAGTAGAAGGCTCTGTCGTCCTTGACATTGGAGTTCACAAGCCAATAAAATCTTCAGTGATATTTGCTGGGGCCAAAGGAGCTGCCGATGGAGGAATACAGCTTTTAGGAAACTTAGAGGGCTCCGAAGAGAGAATAAAAGGGGCGCATATAGCCGCGTACTCTAAAACTGGCAATGCAAATACCTCATATAAGAAAGAAAACATTGATGCTTCTAAAATAACAGAGTTGTTTGAAGAGACAAAGAAGAAAATTATGAAGTGATGTATTGGAATACAGATATAGAGGAAGAGATGAAGAGCCAAGGTTCAACATAGAGGCGTGGGAGCCGCGTACAGAGATAGGGAAAAGGGTAAAGAACCACGAAATAACCTCAATAGAGCAGATTTTCCACGAAGGAAAGCATATACGGGAGGTTGAGATAGTTGACGCTTTGCTGCCAGACATAAAGAATGAGGTTATAGAGATCGCAAGCGTCCAGAGGATGACGAAAAACAATAGGAAGGCCAAATTCAGGGTAACCGCCATAGTTGGAGATGGAAAAGGCCATGTGGGAGTAGGCTGGGGCAAGGAAGCGGAAGTAAAGGCGGCAATAGACAGGGCGATAAAGAATGCCAAGGAGAATATCATACCAATAATATTCGGATGCGGATCTTGGCAGTGCATGTGCGGAATGCCACACAGCATACCACTTATTGCGAGGGGAAAATGTGGAAGCGTAGAGGTAATACTTAAGCCTGCTCCAAGAGGATTGGGAGTAGTGGCGAGCGAGCCCGTAAAGAAGATGCTTGAGCTGGGAGGAGTGAAAGACCTTTGGAGCTTCTCAAGAGGCAGGACAAGAGCGAGATACAATGCTCTGCTTGCAGCATACCGGGCGCTTAGAAAAGAGGCTTCAATGAAGAATATGGCTTTGATAGAGGCCAAGGAAAGATGAGAAGTTGAAAGCGGAAGAGCTTGTTGTAGTTCCTGGAGATAGGCTCTCAACAGAAGAGGAGCATTCTGCAGGAGCTAATGCTTATGCAGAAGATGGCTATGTCTATGCGGCAGCTTGCGGAAGTGTAGAAATAAAGGACAGGAGCATTAACGTAAGGCCGCTTAAGGAGATGCTTACTTTCCAGCCTGGGATGAAAGTCCTTGGAAAGGTAACAGAAAGCATGAAAAGCGTAGTTTTCATAGAAATAAGCAAGATTAATGACGGCAAAAAGGAGTATGTGCCGAAAAAGGATGGCAAGATAATTATAATGAAGGACAGGAGGGGCTTCGGAGATAGAAACAGGGGCAGGCCGCAGTTCAGGGAAAGAGATGAGAGCGAGGAAAAGCCTTGCAAGAAGGGAGATGTGATTATAGCCAATGTGATAGCTGAAGAGAAGGACATATATCTCTTGGGAGTTGCAGGTCCTGAGGCAGGGGTAATATATTCCAAATGCGGCTTATGCGGAGAGATGCTTAAGAAAGGAGACAGGCCAAGCGTATTGCTTTGCAACAATTGCAGAAGAGCGGAAAGGCGGAAGGTGAGCACCCTCTACGGCAATCCAAAAGAGATAAAAAACCTGTTTTCACAATAAGGTTGATGATATGGAGATAAAGGCAATAAAAAACGAAGGCAAGGAAATTATTTTGGAATTTGACTCGAAGGACATGACGTTCCCAGACCTTGTAGCGCATGAGCTTCTTAATGATAGCGATGTAAGCTTTGCAGGCGCAAGCATAAGCCACCCTGAGATAGGGCTCCCTACGCTCGTTATAAGAACTACAAAGAAAAGCGCGAGCGCGGCTCTTGAAAGCGCGTTGAAGAGGATAGAGGAGAATGCTGCTGAGCTGAGAGAAGGATTTGCTAAAAAGAAGGGCTGAATGCACGCAAGTAATGCTTTATCTAATTTTCATGGCATTGTCATAGTATGAAGGAGGGCGTACGCATAGCTGCGGTAACAAGCGGACCAATAAAAAAAGGAGTAGAGGCAAAACTCAGGAATACGCAGATAGTTGCTGTGATAGGCAGCAAAAAAGGGATAGAAGGCATACTCTCTTCTAAAGTCAGCGTAGACGGTTCTGATTCTACAAAAAAAATAATAAGCATGATAAAAAGATCCCGTTTTAGAGAGCAGGTAAAAGCCATAGCGCTTAATGGGATAGCGATTGCAGGTTTGAATGTAGTAGATATTGAAGAGCTAAATAGAAAACTACGGTGCCAGACAATATTACTAACAAGAAAGAGGCCGAGAAGAAGCCTCTTGATTCAATCTATCAGGAATGCGTGTATTAATACTGAAGAAAAGGCCAGAAAGATAAGTATGTTAAAAAAACAAGGAGATATAAGAAAGGTGGGAGGTTTCTACATACAGGCGTATCCTGATACCGATGTAAAGAATGTTTTGAATGCTTCTGCAGAGCTTCTTAGGCTATCTCATATGATAGCGAGCGGTATTTCAAAAGGAGAATCTATGGGAAGAATATAATTGTCATTCTTAATTTACCGTTTTTACGTACTAAAAATTATCATTACATTAAAAGAATAAATCAGCGGCTTAACTATCTTCAGTTAGGTCCTCCGCCGCCGTTAAAGCCCCCTCCTGAACCTGATATTTCTATCCAAGCATCCTCGGAAGAAAGTCTAGGTATTGGAACTGGATATGAAGTCTGCGGAGTCCAAGTACCAACATTGCCTCCAGAAACCGGGGCGGAATACACTGATTGGTTAGCTCCAAGGCCTCCAACGCAATAGATATATCCGCTGTAAATTGAACACCCTGCATTCTCCATATTTGCAGGGTATGAAAGTTGTTGCACCCATTGGCCCACAGTTCCACTCGATACCGTAGCAGAATAAACAGCTCTAGGAGAAGCAGAAGAACCCACGCAATATATGTATCCCTCATATATTGAGCATCCTGCGCCAGACATGTCTATAGGATAATCTGTCTGCCTTACCCATGTACCTATAGATCCGGCACTTACTGTGGCAGTGTATACATCAGGAGCAACGGTTGCACTTTTTGCAGAACCGACACAATATATGTATCCCTCATATATTGAGCATCCTGCGCTATACATATATATAGGATAGGTTATTTGTCTTGTCCAGGTTCCTATTGTTCCGCCACTTACAGGGGCAGAATATGTCATGTTCGAGTCAGCATTGCCTACACAATATATAAATCCTAGATATATTGAACATCCCCCGTCCTCATATGGGATAGGATATTTTAGCTGGCTTGTCCAGGTGCCTATAATTCCATTTGCTATTGGTGCAGAATATATTGAATTGAGTCCGATTGGTGCAACGCCTTCTGATCCTACACAGTAGATATAGCCTGAAAAGATTGAACATCCTGTAGAGGTTATGTTTACAGGCAGATCTGGCTGCTGCGACCAAGCTCCTGTTATTTTTCCTTGGCTTACCTCTGCAGAGTAGACTGCAGTAAATATTGAATTTGAGATTTGGGCAGAGCTAACACCAAAAATATAGCTGTATGGGATCGTGCTTGAAGAAGATGTAGATGTGGTGGTAGAGGTGGTAGTGGATGTTGTTGAGGTTGAAGTTGTTGTAGAGGTTGAAGTTGTTGTTGACGTGGTTGTGGATGTTGAAGTAGACACGCTTGTTGGAAGCGTAGGAATTATTGTAGTAGTTGAACTTTTTGTGATAGAAACAGTATTAAACAGGGCGGTGAGAGTGCTGTTGCCAGTCAATTTTATTGTGATATTCTGCGATGAAGTGGAAGACAATGTTATATTAGTTGGTGATGGCGTACCCACCCATTCTCCAAATGAATATCCTGAAGGGGCCAAGGCATATGCGCTATAGCTTCCGAATGGCAGGTATATGAAAGCTTCAGATGGCCTTGAGATATACCTCTGGCCGTTTATAACTATTATTGAATTCGGATTCGATACAAGAGACAGTTTATAAAGGTTGGATGCTGATGAAGAGAGAGGCTGGAAAGAGGTTCCCGTAGAGGAGTATTGGGACGGTTCGCAGGTAGATATTGCAGATGAAGAGCA
>JAJZJM010000001.1:0-288499 GCA_021810105.1 Microcaldota archaeon
TGAATTCTGGGTTCTTCTTTTTGAGTTTTGTAATCCACTTGTTCATGTCGTATTTCGTGAAGGTCTTTCCAGTTTCCTTGAAGTATTTTTGTGATTGTTCAAGAAGAAGGTTGTAGAGTTGTTTCGAGAGATACATCTGACGGTTGAGTGTTGATTTCTGCGACTGCGACGGATACGCCCTGTATTTGTATGTCTTTTTCAAGATGACCATATCCTTTTCACCATTAAATCTTATATGTGTTGCGGTTCGCTTTCATCCCACGATTGAAATCATGGGTTTTCCCGCTCACATTTATAAAAAAGAACTAAAGGTAGCCCAGCTCCTTAAGCTTCTTCTTTATCATCTCGGTCTCATAATTCGATGTATCCGAGCTTCTGCTATCGCTAAGGATCATTCTGAGCAGAAATGCGACATAGCTGGATACTGATGGAAATCCCGTTTTCTCTATGTGCTTCTCTGTTTTCTTGAATAGGGCAGTCGGTATTGAAACAGAAGTAAATGCAATCTTCTTATCACGCTTCACTCTCATGCATCTATATTTCATGGGAAGCTTTTTATATCTAATTATACATAGTTAAAATATAAATTATGTATAATTAGTGATAATATGGCGAAGCCTATTAAGACAAATAAGGTTGTGGATGAGCTTAACAGGAACCCGGACAAGAAGCACTGGGAAGCTTTCAGGAAGTACCTGGTAAAAAGCAATGCAAGATACTACAAGGCTTTCTTTCCTAAGAAGATAAAGAGAAAAAACGACCTGCTTGCCGCATACGTAACGGTATACGATGCAAAATACCTGCCAATGTTTAGGATACCGATAATGATGAAAAAAGGAAGCATAGTAGAAGGCGCGTCCATTTACTTCAAGAGCTTGATTAACACAAACAAAGACTACAAAGAGTGGGTTGCATGATAAAACAAAACATAAAGCAGCTGGAGGAGAGAAGCATATACATACTCAGAGAGGCGAACATGAAGTTCAAGAATGTTGCGGCGCTCTGGTCCATGGGCAAGGACTCGACTACAATGCTTGCTCTGGCCAGAAAGGCATTCTTGGGCAAGATACCTTTTCCTGTAATACACATAGACAATGGCATAGATTTCCCAGAGACATATACTTTCAGGGAGCAGCTTGCAAAGAAATGGAAGCTTAATCTTATAGTGGCAAACAGCGAGATAAAGCCCGACTCTATAGGATCAGCGTGCTGCGGAAGGAACAAGCCAGATACCCTGAAAAAGGTTATGAAGGAGAATGGCTTCGATGCCCTGATTGTCTCCATAAGAAGGGATGAACATGGAATAAGAAGCAAGGAGAGGTACATGAGCCCAAGGGATGAGAAATTCCGATGGAACTACAAAGACCAACCTGCAGAGCTTTGGGATGATTATGCAAGCAAGCTTGACGAAGGAGGCCATGTGAGAGTGCATCCTCTTTTGGACTGGAGCGAAATAGATATATGGAGTTACATAAAGCAGGAGAAGATACCTGTCAACCCGCTTTATTTCTCAAGGAATGGCTTCAGGTACAGAAGCCTGGGCTGCCTGCACTGCACAGTGCCTGTAAAATCAAATGCAAAAAGCGTGGATGACATAGTGAAGGAGCTGGAGACTACTAAGATAGAGGAGAGATCTGGAAGGAGCATGGACAAAGAGGCAGAATACACTATGCAGCGCTTGAGATCATTGGGCTACATGTGAGTTTATGGTAGAAGTAAGAAGCATAACAATGCTAGGGCATAAGGATCACGGAAAGTCAACACTCATAGGAAGCATACTTATGTTGACAAACTCAGTAACTAATGTGCGCATAAACGAAGCCAAGAAATACAGCAAAAAACTGCACAGGGATTTTGAGCCAGCATTCATACTGGACAGCTTCCATGAAGAGAGGGAGGGAGGCCTTACAATAGACATAACAAGGGCGGAGATACTCTACAATAAAGTGGCATTCTCTTTGATAGACGTGCCAGGCCACGAAGAGCTGATAAAAAATATGATCAGCGGGGCATCATACGCCAATACCGCTCTATTGCTGGTATCTGCAAAAAAGGATGAGGGCATAAGAGGGCAAACAAAAAGGCACCTCTTCATAGCAAAAATGATGGGCATAGACTACTTGGTCGTAGCTGTAAACAAGATGGATACGGTTGAATATTCAAAGAAGGCTTTTGATTCCATAATGGATGAACTTACAGAATTCATAATGAAGATAGGGTTTGACAAAAGGAATGTTTCATTTGTCCCGATTTCGGCGTATAAGGGAGACAACATCCTTAAAAAAAGCAGAGATATGCCATGGTACAGAGGAAAACCGCTTCTCGAAGCCATTTATGAGAATTCTGGGAAAAATGCATCTAAAGATGACAGTGCCTTGAGGATTGTGCTCCAGGGCGTTCTCAACGGCAGAAAGAATATGGTGGCAGGGAGAATAGTAAGAGGGCATATAAAAGTTGGAGAGAAGGGCACATGCATAATACCTCTCGACATCAATGTAACTGTAAAAAGCATAGAGGCTGGAGGCAGAAGAGTCAGAAGCGCGCATGTTGGAGATAGCGTAGCTTTAGAGCTTAACAGGAATGTGAACAAAGACCCAAGAGGAGCGATACTCTGCGGTGAGGCGTATTGCCCTATAGCGAGAAAGAGCATAAGGGCGAGGGTATTCGTAATAGGAAAGCTAGATGGAAAGCTTAGCATACGTTTCAATGGCATAGAGGTAGGATGCAACTCAATCAAGATAAACTCGCAGATAGACACCACTACCGGAGAAACCATAGGAAGCAAAAATATAAAGGTGCTTAATGCTGTAGATGCCGAGATTGTGCTTGAAAGCAAGATACCTGCAGAGAGCTTCACGGAAACAAGGGAGCTTGGAAGGTTTACGCTTTATTCCGGCAAAGAGTTTTCGGGCATAGGCATAATAGGTTAGATTTGTTTTGTTTATCAGCAGAATGCGAACGCAGCGTAATCTACAATGCTTTCTGTGTCATCAGTATGGCTTCCAGAATCCGACCTGTCCAACATCAAACCTTTCGAGGCATTCGCGGCTTTCGCAAACATCATAGATACAGCTATAGGTCCATATCCGCATGAGCTCTCATTCTGGCGCTCCTTTTCTCTGTAGAATCCTTCTACGTCCATAGACTCTATGCGGTTGAATAATGGAATGTCCTTTCTGTCTGCAACGCTCCTTGATTCGTAGTGGTTGAAATCAGAGCTTGCTATTACTATTGCCTTTCTGCAGGTAGAATCCAAAGCTTTTATTACAGCTCCGGAAAGAAGGCCTGCCGCTTCTATGCTCTGGTCGCCCATGCAGATGAAGCAGCATTTTACATCTGGAAATAGCTGCTTGATGAAAGGCAGCTGCACCTCAACAGAATGCTCATTCTTGTGCGCAACCTCGTCTTTCTGTATGCCTTTTACCTTGCATATCTCATTTGAAAGCTCTTTGTCATTGTATGCTACGCCCAGAGGGGTCATCCAGTCCTGCATAGATACGGATACGGGTTTCCCCTCTCCAGTATGGTTTGGCCCTATCACTATCACAGATTCTATAGACTCTATCTCTTTTTTGCCAAGCATAGCTGAGTAAGCATGCGCAGCTGTCCTTCCGGAGTATATATAACCAGCATGCGGCACTACGTAAGATACAGCATCCTCTACATCATGTTTCAGCCTTACCTCCTTGATAGCCTTGTCTATGAAGTTTGCCAGCTCGTCCCTGTCTGCTGGATAAAAATTGCCTGCTACTGCGCTATTTCGCATTTTATCGAACATATATTACAGTAAAAATTTATATTGCTTCAAGAGAATATTAGATGACCATCATGGTGCTCATATTATACATAGACATGGATTCCTTCTTTGCCTCATGTGAAATCGCCAGGCATCCAGAGCTAAAAGGCAAGCCCCTTATAGTAGGGTCAAACCCTCCAGAAACAAAGGAGAGAGGGGTTGTGCAGGCGTGCAACTATGAGGCGCGAAAATACGGAATTCACAGCGCGATGCCAACAACGATGGCTTACAGGCTATGCAAGGATGCCGCTTACATAGAGGCCGATAATTCGTATTATGAGAGGGTATCATCGGAGATAGAGGCATTACTTAAAGGATACGGACTCAGGATGGAGATGGACAGTATAGACGAAGCTGCAATTGAAGTAGAATCGAAAGGCAAGGACTCAGCATTGGAGATCGCCAAAGGGATAAAGAATAGTATAAAAAACAAATTTGGGCTGCCTTGCACAGTTGGCATAGCGAAAGGAAAGATCATAGCCAAAATGGCTTGCGATTCTGCAAAGCCCGACGGGCTGATAGCCATAGATGACGCAGATGTAAATAATTTTCTTCAAGGCCTAAGCGTAGGGAAGATTCCAGGAGTCGGGAAGAAAACTGAAGAGAAGCTTGCCTCTTTGGGAATAAAAACCGTGAAGGAACTTGCTAAAACAGAGCCTACAGTCCTGGTCGGTGCGCTTGGCTCTTTCGGAAAAGAGCTTTTCCTGATAGCAAATGGAAATGATATGAGCCGCGTCGTGGATGAATCCCCTGCGATATCCGTTGGCAGAGAAAAGACTTTGGAGAAGAATGCAAACTCTGTCGAAGAGATGTCCGGCATGATATCAGAGCTTGCGCATTCGGTAATTGGGGAGGTCAAAAAAAAGAGTGTTGCATTCAAGAGCATTGGAGTTAAGGCGAGATATTCTGATTTTACTGACAGGATAAAAAGCAGGAGCCTGAACAATTATTCAGATTCTGAGGAAATCCTGATAAGCACAGCGAAAATGCTTTTTTCTGAGCTTGTAGGAAAGAAACCCATAAGAAAGATAGGTGTAAGAGTATCTTCGCTTTCGCAGAGGAAGGGGCAGAAAAGCCTGTGATTTATTTCTGCATCTTCTGGAAATACTCTCTTACCCTTAACGCAGCCTTTATTCCTGAAGATGATGCTGTGCCGGCCTGCCTATAAAACTTGTCTGCGTTATCACCTGCAACGTAAACCCCGTCTATCTCAGTTAAAACCTCTTCTTTTGCAACTATGTACCCTTGATCATCAAGCTTGAGCTTGCCTTTTAGAAAATCTGTAGTTGGCACATGGCCGATTGCGAGAAATACCCCATCTATAGGCATATCTGTAAGCTTGCCTGAATTATCCTTAAGCCTGACCCCTGTGACTTTTTTATCACCGAGTATCTCGATGACTTCAGTGTTCCATATCACTTTTATCTTTGGGTTTGAAAGCACCTTATCCTGCATTGCCTTGCTGGCGCGGAACGAGTCTCGCCTGTGTATTATTGTAACGCTCCTGCAAAACCTAGTTGAGAAGAGAGAGTCTTCCATTGCAGTGTCTCCGCCGCCTATGACAACTATATCCTTATTCTTATAGAAAGGCGAATCGCATGTTGCGCAGGTGCTTACTCCGTGGCCCATCAGCCTTTTTTCCGATTCTATGTTCAACATTCTTGAGCTGGCCCCCGTAGCTATTACCAGAGCATTCGCTTGGTACATATTCGACTGGGTCTTTATATTGAAAGGCATGGTGCCTAAATCTACATCGATTACATCTTCGTTCACAAATCTTGTGCCAAACTTCTCAGCCTGCACCCTCATCCGTTCTATCAATTCAGGCCCATCTATCCCATCTGGAAAGCCTGGCATATTATCGACTTTGGTGGTGAGCATAAGCTGTCCTCCGGATATGCTTCCGCCTATGATAAGAGGGTCAAATCCCTCCCTTGCGAGATATATGGCCGCGCTGAGACCAGCAGGACCAGATCCTATTATTATCACTTTCTCTGCCATAAGAAGCACAATAAATTTTCTTCTTGCATGTTTATAAATGTGAGTGGGAAAACATATGATTTAAATCGTAGGAAAACAGCAAACCTCGATTTATGTAAAACTTAATACTGTGACTTGGCACTGCTGCAGGATTGCAGTTGCTTTAGATTAGGAAAGGTATCAAGTATTTTGTATGCTTCCTGTATTCTACATACTCGTTTCCTAATTGCTCTATCAGAAAGCTTTCCTCTATCCTTATCCTATACCAAATAAAAAATAGTGAGATAGCTGCTGCGCATAGGACACCTTCCCATGAGCCTCCTTCAATAGCTATGCCAAGTATTATTATGAGTAGGCCTGTATATGATGGATGCCTGACGAGCCTGTACGGCCCCCTTTTTATGACAAAATGGCCTTCTACTGACCTTACGTTAACATTGAAAAAGCGCCCCAATACAACTATCGCCCATTGGCGTATTGCTATGCCAAAAAGGATTATCAAAAAGCCAGTGTAAAACAGCCATTGGGGAATATTTGCAAGGCCAAGTTTTTGGAAAGCGAGTATAAGCAGAATAATTGCGATTATGCTTATAGATATCAGACCAAGGGAGCCTCTCTTTGCTGCGGCTGTCTGCTTTAATCCTCTTGAGCGGATTCTTGGCAACATCCTGGCCCCAACATACTCGCTGATTATAAAAACTGCTATGCTTATGTAAAATAATACCGACTGAATTATTGCAAACATTTTATCTCATTTTATTTTTTACTTTAAACAATGCTAAAAATCCCATTAGAACAGTTTCAGCAATCCTTTTAAACCCCCGCATTGATATAAAGCCATGAAACAAGAAATAAAATTTGGAACATCCATAGTCGGGGGCGTTGTAATCACAATGCTTACAGGACTTGTATCAAGCACTTCCAAAGGCCTTGTCGGAGCGGTTTGGTATGGATACCCGTTGAACTGGGTAAACAAGCTTATAACTTATCCTACAGCATGGAGGATACAGTTGGGAGGGCTTGTAGTTGACCTGGTCTTCTGGTTCGTGGTTGTGCTGATAGCACTTATGGTAGTGGAAAGGCTAAAAGGAAAGTGACATCCTCCCACCACTGAAGGTGGTGGGCTTCCAATGGCGGTTTTTTGATTGGTCATCTTGAACCACCAAGTATAGTTCCTGATTCACTGACGGCTGCCTCCTGTAGTTGAGGTCTTACAACGTCTCCAGAGGCGTTACTTCCCGCATGTCCTGCGGTAGTCAGGATATTTATTGAGGCATTCAAATCTCTGTCTATTCTCATCCCGCAATTCTTGCAGAGATATGTCCTTTCACCCAATCCTATATCCTGTATGTTTCCACATTTACTGCATGTCCTTGTTGTGTTCCTTGGGTTCACACCTACAACTCTGCAACCAGCACTTTCAGCCTTGTAACAAAGATATTGGGTGAAATTGCCCCAAGAAGCATCCGTTATCTGTCTTGCAAGATTATGGTTCTTTGCCATGTTCGCAATCTTCAGTTCCTCGTATGCAATGAAGGAGTATGAATTTACAAGACGATATGAGGTCTTGTGAAGGAAGTCGTCCCTCTGCCTTGCGATATGTTCCGATATCCTTGCAAGTTTTATCTTTGCCTTTCTCCTATTCTTGCCCCCTTTCTTCTTGTTTGAGAGCCTTCTCTGGATTGTTTTCAATTTGCAGATGGATTTATTCGAGATTCTCGGATTTGGGATTCTTGTTCCATCAGACAAAGTTGCGTATTCCTTTAGTCCCAAGTCCATCCCTACTTGTGGTTTATTGTTTGAGAAGAGAGGGGTATCTTCCTTTTCAGTGGAAAATGTGATATACCATTCCTGCGATTTTGTCGGTTTTATCGCCATTGTTTTTATCTTTCCTTCCATATCTCTGTGGTTGACAAAGTTTATCCTGCCGATTTTTGAAACGGAAACCTTTTTCTTTTCGAGTTTGAAACCAGACTGTGGGTAAGTCAATGAAGAGACGTATGATTTGAAACGTGGGAAACCTACCTTGACTTTCTTTCCTTGTTTTCTTTCCTTTATCCTTCTGAAGAAGTTCTTATATGCCTTTGATACTCTGTCTGCGACATTTTGGCAGACTTGGGAATATAGTTCATTGAATTCTGGGTTCTTCTTTTTGAGTTTTGTAATCCACTTGTTCATGTCGTATTTCGTGAAAGTCTTTCCAGTTTCCTTGAAGTATTTTTGTGATTGTTCAAGAAGAAGGTTGTAGAGTTGTTTCGATAGATACATCTGACGGTTGAGTGTTGATTTCTGCGACTGAGAAGGATATGCTCTGTATCTGTACGTCTTTTTCAAGATGAACATATCCTTTTCACCATTAAATCTTATATGTGTTGCGGTTCGCTTTCATCCCACGATTGAAATCATGGGTTTTCCCGCTCACATTTATAATTCTTTTGAAAAGAGGATTACATTGAGTTTGGCAACCCGTTTACCTATCCTCTTCAGAATTGCTTGCCCTGAGATGCGATTCTTCTATCACTCTTGCAGCAGCATTCGCATCTCCAATCCCTTTTATTTTTACGAACCTTCCAGGTATGCCATCTTTGTTATGCTGTATATAGTAGACCAGATTGTCTATCATGCCAGGCTTCATTTCTTCTATTCTTGAAACATCAGAATATGCAGAGTCTCCTTCGAATGTAGCAATTATTTTGTCGTCTCCTCCGTTTTCATCCTCCATGTATATTACACCAACCGGTTTCACTGCGATTTTATCTCCTAGCGAGACTCGCTTGCCGCTTATCACAAATACATCAAGCTCATCCCCATCTTCTCCAAGAGTTCCGTGCAGGAACCCATAGTTATATGGCTCTGGAAGAGGCTTTGGAAGCGCTCTCTGCACGGTAATATTCCCGGTCTTAGCATCATATATGTGCTTTATGTTAGAGCCGCTCACCATCTCAATTCTTGCGTGCAGCGGCGTATTAGAATCTCTTTTGGGGTTCATCATCTTATCAGCTTATTCAAGGTTGCGTACTGTTTTGCCATATTCAGATGCTCTTGATATCCCTTTCCTGTATAAGAGACCAGATGGCGGTCTACCTCTTCAACAGTATCAGGTATGTGAAGAACATTGTCTATAGGCCTGCCGCTAGGTCCATCAAACATATCAACTATTGACATCCCATTGCTGAACATTTTCCTTAGCGTTCCCTCTTTTGCAAACATAGGGTCTGAACCTCCCCTTATGCTAAAAAGCTTGCTTATAGCATCGGGCCCTGAAAAGATCAGCATATAAGACTCTTTTCCCAGATAACTATTAACCTCTACATCAGTTATCCACTTTCCTATGCCTTCTTTATCTTTTGGGTCAAGATTGTATTTTTTAAGCGTCCAATTCATTTGCTCTTCAGAAATCCCTCTACGCAAAAATGAGCTTATGACTTTTTCACCTGTCTCGTTAAGTTTGCTCTTTCCATCAAAATGCATTCTGCGCATTTTATCAGAGATGTCTGGTGGTGTGAAAAATTCTTCCATTAAAATTAAGCCATTTTCACTGGAAAAGTTCTTTAGATGGGCAACTATCCGATCTTTTCTTCCATCTTGCACAGTATCTGGCTTCAATATAGCGCATGCTATCTCTATAGTTGTACTTTGGCAGTCTTTTGAATTAGAAGTATGGGGTTTCGTAAGCTCCATGTCATCAATGTGTACGCTATGCCACTTTTTAATATTAATATCTGATTTCAATTTCGTTTATAGTCGAATACTGGCATTTCTAACAAGATTTATGATGAGGTTGGCGCTGCAGAAGTGCAAGCTCAAATCTAACCTGTATTTTACATTTTTGGATCTGTAAGAATCATTTTGCTTGCTTCTTTTCGGACCAGATTTTGTCGTAGAATTTTCAAATGCGGAGTTCATATATAAGAAGATTTTGAACACGTCTTCGAATTTATGCATATTTCCAAATGATTCGTTTACTGATATACTGATTGTCAGGAATATGCCTGCCGATTAAGTGCCTGCTATATATTACATCTTAGGTGATATATAATACAAAACTGCTATTGCGCCTGTTTAGAGTCTACTGGCTTGAACCACTCTTTTTGGCCCGTTTTGTTCTAGAATCATACTTGATTCCCAATCTTGCATATCTTCTTATTTTTTTATTTAGTTCCATTGAGCAATAGCCGAGCGTCGCTTGTATATGACGTTCAGGAGCGTTATAGGTGGCTGTAGATTTATCGGTGATACAACTCTTAGAGGACAAGAGGCTAAAGCCGTTCAACTTTGTTATTGTTGGCAATTAAGCAACT
The DNA here is from genome assembly GCA_021810105.1 of Microcaldota archaeon. Classification (GTDB taxonomy): domain Archaea; phylum Micrarchaeota; class Micrarchaeia; order Micrarchaeales; family Micrarchaeaceae; genus JAJZAB01. Next base: position 10,078 of record JAJZJM010000001.1, read on the forward strand.
TAAAAGGAAAACGTTAAATAAATTGTTGAAGTATAAAATTTGATAAAATGAAGGCTAAAACCATTGGCGGATTATTCGTTGTGCTAATAGGTATGGTGGTAGTAGTATACGCATCCTTTTTATGGAACTCTAATTTTCAATTGAATAAGGCTACAAATCCTTCTTTTGTAACAAATTCATTAGTGGTAAGTGTTGAATATATCATTCTTATCATAATAGGTATACTGGCTTTTATCTGCGGCGGATTGATAATTAACAAAGATAAAACATTGCAAATTATGAGAAAACTAAGTGAAAATTTGGCAAGGAAGACGGCGTAAGATAACAGATATTTATCATAAAATATGATTGCATGGTTGTAGAAAAATATCAAAGGGAATATGATATACTGATTTTGTTAACCACGCTTTTACCAATTTTTTTAGTAATATTCTTATTTGCATCTGCAAACAGTATTAACATAGAGGCAATCTCTAGTTTAGCTTCAAATAACACGCAATGGAATAATACACAACCATGTAGCAGTGCTAATTCAATCTCTTTGGAAAACCAATGTAGACTACATGAAATAATTAACGCATATGTGCCACAATACACGATAGTTTATTTCGTTGTTTTGGTCTTATTATTGTTTACTATGTTGGATGTCTCTTTTCTAGTTCTTTCTAGGTATTCATCTGACTTTATTAAGAGCATTTTTCTCTTCATTTTAGCATTACTTATAGCTATTGAATTTGTGTATCTATCAAATGTAAATTTATTCTATGAAGGTAGCTCTAGTTTGGGTAATATTTTTTCACAGACAGCAAATTGGACGCCATTATTAGAGTTAATTTTGATTATACCTTCTGCAATTGTGGCGTTTAGCATTGGGTGGAGTTGGTTCGATAGTTTCTTCCTAAAAAACTTTAATAAGGGTAAAAAGACTTCACGTACATCGCATCAGAAGTTACGAAAAGTAAAGAATATGTAAAACCTAAGGGCAGGGTGGCGATGATATTGTTAGAAAAAGGTAACATTTGGGGCTTCTATATATAACCCCGCAAGCTCAGTGCTCCGATCGGGATTTGAACCCGAGTTGCAGGGTTGAAAGCCCCGCGTCCTTGGCCGAGTTTGTCGTCTTTTTCTAGCTTCATTCTAGCACCTTTTACAATCAAAAACATACCAAAACAAATCTAGCTTTCTGAACAGTAGCTTTTCCCAAGCAAGCTATATAAGCAAGCACGGTTCAGATTCGCCAGAAATCTGAACCTGAAATTTATAGCTAAGTTACTTTACATTTTTAGGTTTCATTTCGTAAATGCGATTGCCTATAGCTTCATTGCAACTTTCACATAGCGTGATAAGATTACTCATTTCATCTGAACCTCCTCTGCTAAATGGAATTATATGGTGGACATGCAACTTAGCTTCCCTACTCGCCCCACACTCTTGACATATGTAATTGTCTCTTTTGAAAACTTCTATCTTTATTGAGTTTGTCAGCGTTCTCGTTCTTTTTGGCTCCTGCCCTCCAAACTCCTTTTGGAGTCTAGTAGAAACTGCATTAGTCAACAAACTTAGTTGCCTAGACGTATCAATTCCTAACTCGCTAGCAAATTGCTTTATATGAGCCGTTGAAACAGAGAATAAATTGTCCTGCCTCGCCCTCTTAACAAGTTTATCAACAATATCCGCAAACGTAGCGCGCTCCTGCACAACTCTGTATTCTATTAGTTTCTTTCTGATATTCAGAATAATTTTACTCCATCTTATTCGTTCTTTAAGTCCATAAAGGTCAAAATATGAACGAGGCTCCTCTGCGTTTAGAGTTCCTGCCATTCTCCAAGAATAATTTGCACTATCTAAACCTATAGTTTTTAAGTCTATTTCCTTATTCAAAAACCATTCTTGAACTTCCAGTACTTCAAAAATATTTATTCGCTCATCAATAATTGTTTCTTCATCTTCCCATTTCTTAATAATTATTGAATAGATAGTATCTACAAGTAGTTTGTCATTTAGCTTCTTGGCCTTTGCCGACATCTTAAGTAATTCCATTTGAGTTTTGTCTCTAATTTGCAAGGCGTCTTTATTTTGCTGCTCTTCTAGGAGTAACCTCTGATTCTGCATTTTATAATAATGCAACATCTCTCTTTGAAGTTCTTTGTCAGCTTTTGTGTTATCTGCTTTATCCATATCCATCCCTTACAATGATAAACTTTTAATCTTTCTCTTGACTGCTAAAACATTTTTGAAACGTACTCCACTACATATTGATAATAAAGTAAAACGGCGGCAGCACCTATGGCAATGCCAATAGCATTTCCAGATGGAGCGTTCCAACTAGAAAGAAACAACACAGCAATAGCGTAGAAGGGGAAAGACCTTAAAAAGCCTTTAGCTGAAGTAAATTGCCCTTCTTTAGGAAGTTCAATGCCAAAGAATTTGGCCGGCATCACTATTAACATCCATGCTATGAAATAGAATAGGAATACAGATAGTCCCCATTCCAAGTAAGCTAAAGTTCCTGTGTGAAGAGAGAGCAATATCATCCATATCGCATTCAGAAAAGGCATTATAAATACGATAAAAAGGAAACCGCTTGTTATAAGTGTTGGTACAAGTTTATTTCCCCGTCCTTTCTTGCTTTTCTTTTCGTTTTTGATTGCATTGGCTTGCCCTTTAATAACCTCATTAAATATTCCGATTGTTTTATGTAGAAGCTCTAATGCTTTTTCTCTTCCAATCCATCCATGCGGTGCATCTACAACTTTGCCATGCTGCATTTTAAGCCAGGCTTTATCTTCATACTGTCCATAATGTACTGTGGCATTCCCGTAACTTCTTATATAATCAATTCTACCTATCAACTTATCATTGACAATTCCAGCCTTCTTTGCGTCCTTCAATATGTTTCCCCACTCAGCATCAATCCAATCAAAATCTATCTTTACTAGCCCTCCTCCAAAGTCCTTCGGTTTATTTGTTCTTCTTGCTAATGAGAAGTAAACGACAGCTTCGGTAACTGCTCTGCACATTATTGCGGTACCCATATATGCTCCATTCTGATAGCAAGAATAAGCTTCCCTAAGCAGGTCTAATGAAGGTAGCGATATTAATGCCACCTTATCATATGCGCTTATATCAACAACTTCCTTTGCCAATTTCTCCGTGTCTTTAGTTCGACTTTCCCGCCACTTATCTGCTTTGGTTATACCTATTACTGACTGCTCCATCTCAGCTTCACGTTTCTGAGGCTCAGTTTCAGGCATACTATAAGTATATTCCAACTTATTATTAGAACCTTACTAGAGAACCTTGAGTTCCATTTGAGTAATTATTATGGTAGCTTATAATCTTGCTCCGCCGCAATAAAATTAGGCGTGCACCCTTTCTGCCCATGCCATATGACTTTGATTTCTGGGTCAAGCATTATTATAGGTCGCTTGGATAGATGGTAGCCCTGAGCTTTATGTTTTATATATTCTCTAATGGCTTCTTCGTGGCTTTTATTGCTGTCAACTATCCGCTTTTGAATGGCCTTCTTTGTAATGTCCATCTTCTTACCATTGAACCCTTCCTCTTTAGGTATGGCCATTCTAGCATTTCTCCATAGTGCTCTGTTGTCAATGCCTTCGTAAAGCATGTAAACATCGTAATCGTTTATCTTTTGATTTGGGCATTGCATTTCTTTGTAATAGTTAGCATTCTCATAGTCTTTCGATCCATTAGCTTTCAAGAGGGACTTATCACCCATCAAATAGGTATTAATAAGCCCAGCCTTGCACATGTAGTAAGTAGTCGAGCCTTGGCACAGGAACAACCCTATATACTTAATTCCCTTACCTCTCACACTAGGATAATTCGCTGTTTTGTCTGCGAAGGTCTTGATTTGCTCAGAGTTTGTCAAGTAGTCTCTAAGTTCTTCCAGCTCCTTTTGGACTTCTGCATTAAAGGTCATTTTGTTGTTCATATCTCATCAATCCATTCCTACAGAGATTCGTTTTAGGAGATATTTATAACTTTCAAGGAACCTGTAATCCTTAAAACTACGCCAGCACGTTCATCCTTCGGATTCACGTGGGCTAACGTGCCAACGCACTGTAATCTGCCACCAGAACCGAAACTAGGGCCGATTTTGACTCCCCCCACAAAATCGGCCGCCTTTTGTAGACAAAAGACGTAGTTTCTCACGCAGCCATGTCCTACAAAGTAGCCGCAGCAGCCGTAGCCCGCCGTGCGACACCCAAAGGTGTCTTAAAGGCGGGCGGAGGCTGCAAGGTGGGAATTTCTCTACATGAAACTCTACATGGGCGGCTATAATATTGATGTGCAGTCATGTAGAGGAGAAATAGCCTTGTTTTGAGGGCTTACGAGGGAGATTTTCTCTACATGGAATGGCTTGGGCATGTAGAGAAACCAAAGTCATGTAGAGAATGCTGCTAGAAGGGCTTGGAAAGCCTTGCTTTCAGGCCAGAAGCCCGCTCTACCGAAAAGGCTTCGTCCACGGCCTTGTAAAGCTCGTCTTTTCGTGTGTTTATGTAGGTCATAGTAGTGCTTGGGTCGCTATGCCTAGCGAACCTGCTGGAAAGCACCACATTCCCGTTACTCTGGCGGGCGAAGCTGGTGATTGCATAGTGCATCAGACTGTGGGTAGTCAGCCTATGGAGCCGCCTAGGCGTCCTTCCGTATGATTCCTCGCTCTGGTCGTAGACTTCGTCCAGTCTGGCTTGCTGGACATACCCCCTGAACACCTTCCGCACGTAGTTCTTCTCTAGGAACGGCTCGCCCCTTAGGCTGTGCCCAAGCTCTGCAAAAAACACGAACCCGCCAGCTTGCGTGATCGCTTGCTCGTTGCGGTTTATGAACTCAACAGTTTGCCGAAATAATGGGATTGGAATGAGCATCGTATCTATCACGTGCGCCTTTTCCGTTTTCACGGTCAGCTCACGTGTCTCGAACTTTATATCCTTAACATTGACCTTGACAGCTTCGCCTATCCTGAGCCCAAGCTGTGCTTGATACCCAAACAATAGGCGAAACTTGTCATTTTCTATGACTTTGAAGAAGGCTTGCACCTCCTGTTCCGTGAAGCCCTTATTGAGGCTTCCGTACTTCGGAGGAGCATTGCCCCTGAAACGTCTCTTTTTGATGTTGTAGATTACGGACAGAACGTCCTTAATCTCGTGGAAACTAAGCTGCGGTAGCACCTCTTGAATGTGCTTCTTGAGTTTTTCGGGTTCGGTCTCCGTGATGGAACCGAACCGTATCCTGTTAAATTTCTTATCCTTGGCTAGGGAACTGAACCCGAGTTTGTCGTCGAAAATTTGATTTGCTCCGATCGGGATTTGAACCCGAGTTTCAGCCTTGAGAGGGCCGTGTCCTTGACCGAGCTAGACGATCGGAGCTTTAGATAACGATTACTCCAATATATATTAAGCTACTTCCTTATCATTCTTACAGCTTTGTCTTCGCAGAGTTCGCTGTCGTGCAGTTTTTCCGATATGAAATCTGCTATTGAGAGCCTCTCTGCCTCTGATATTGCGACTATCTCGTTTACTGTTAGGTCTGCAATCATGCCGTCTTCTTCCAGCCTGAACCCACCCTGCATTATTCTCTCTATGGCAGAGTCTAGCTGATTCATAGAGAGCGAGAGCCTTTTCATTGAGCTGTCTGCTATATCCTTCAAACCTATGGACTGCTGAAGAAGTTCGATGTGCATCGCAGCCTTGGAGCTCTTTTTGAGGAAGATAAGCGGAGAGGCATACAACCATCTTGAAAGCTGGGCGATTGCCCTGCTCCTTTTCTCACCATTGCGCGCCATTATTGCAGGTATAAGTATGAGATTGTTTCCTTTAGGTATCCTGTCAGACATTCTGTTCCTGTCCGCTCTCTCTATGAATGCCATTCTTGATTGGTCATCTATAGAATAGAAGAAGCCGACGTACGAGTTTACAGCGGATGCAATCCTTGAACGCACCTCTTCCAGCTTTACAGGCCCCTGCATGTTGGAGAGAACCACTTGCAACGCATCCCTATGCCTCCCTATTGTTGCCATTCTTCTGGCAGCCGTAGTTCCCTTTTTTACCCTAGCAGAGCACGGATCCGCCATCAGGTAGGATATTGCATACATGATGCTCTTCAATGGAAGCATGCCGAGCCTTTTCCTTATCGAGACTGCGTCTGTCTTATGCGCGTTCCGCTTCATCTGGGGCTGCTTTTGCCGCATCAATCTCTCACTGGTCGCCTTATTCTGTGTGGATTATATTCCTATGACGCCCTTTTTATCCCTTTGCGTCATCGATTTGCTTTCTTGCCCTGTATCGCTTCACTTATTGAGTACTTATTGAACACCTTCGCCTTTATCGAATCCGTGTCATCTACATTCATAGCCCTTGAGATGTGCTCCGCCTGGTTTAGCTTGTTCGCCATTGCATTGTAAGCCTTCAGCGCAGCAGAATAAGCATCCCTTTCATGCGGGTTGCTTATGCTCGTCCCTTTTGACATCCTTCTTTTTTCTTCCATTGAGATGTCCTTCTGCGGCGTCATAAGCCTAGAATTGAATATTGAATTTAGTTTCCTTGCTACGGAGCTCGGATGCTTCTTGTCTGTGGCTATGACTGAGGGTGTTCCTATTTCACGAATCTGGCTTACCATCCACTCAACTCCGGCCCCTGTCTTGTGAGATGCCATAATGAGCTTGCCGTCAAGAGCAAGACATGCTATACCAGATGTCTTTCCGGGGTCTATTCCTACTATTATGTGCGCCAAGCAACCATTCACTGAGTTCTTGAAGAATTTATCCTACTTAAAGTATAATTTATTGCGTAACCTGCAGTCTCTGGTATTGTAGAATATCTGCAGTCAACTATGATTTGGGGAGTCGATACAACGTTATAGAATCCCGCAAGTTTTGCCTGATAATCGAGAGATGTTGTGCTGTTTGCAAGGCACGCGTTTAGAGAGCTGGCATTTAGGCCAGACCCGATTGCAGTCTGGTATAATGTGTCATTTGAGAGCGGCCTTCCGTCGAATATATTTGTAACATTGGCTGAGAATTGGGCTATCTTATTTTGAGCAGCGGAGCAGAACAGGTAGTTGCCTATAGCCTGCGTCTGCAAGACCCCGTAGCCTGAATACCATCTGGCTGAGAAGTTTGTAAATATGAAATCATAGCTCATATTAAGCTTGCCATGGTAAATTGATGACAAGTTTATCGCTTTTGCAAGCCCTGAAAATGCACCAGGAGCATACGGATCTGTTATATAGTAAACAGGTATCGGAGTTGTTGTCTGGCAGTAAACCTTTCCTGAGAGTTGTACAGTTCCTAGCGATACTACGGTGTTGTTGCCCTGCATATTTGGATTTATGCTCTGAAGGTAAGAGTTGACAAGAGAGAGATTGCTCCCGGAAAGCAAGAAAGAAATGCTAAACATGCTGTTGTTTGCCAGAGGATCGATGTAAGGAACATTGACCAGCCATTCGTTTGAATTTGGAAGGTATGATGCATTTGCTTTGTTTGGCTCCGAGTAATACGGAAGAAGGGAAAGGGATGAGTTTACAAAAGAATAGCTTGCAAGTATCTTGCCGGACGCCGTTATTGCCTGCGTTGAATTATATTTCGGTTGAATGCATGTTCCGTTAAGTATTCCGTATTGGCAGTTGCGTATTATTGAATTTGGCTTGAATAGGGAGAGCGAAAACGCCAGCGCTATGAGTATTATCACTAACGCTATCAGAGATATGTGAAGGTAATCCAGGCCTCCGTGCTTTAGCGCTGGTTTCACTATAAATACAGCCTCACGCGTTGCTTTCTTTTCGCTTTGCCTTTTTGCCAATGGCTCACCATATTTTTTCAATAACTAGTGTTTGATGCGAAAACATAATAAAGGTTTTGAAGCCTTTCGGCTGTGGATTGCTGCCATGTGATCGGGCTCGGCGGGATTTGAACCCGCGGCCTATGTCTTTCCCCTTTTGATTGAACTTTTCCTAAAAGCCCATTAGGAGGACATCGCTCTATCCAAGCTGAGCTACGAGCCCACATTCACTAGTCTGCCTCTTTCAATACCGTATTTGCAAGACTGCTCTCAAAAAGCCAGTATTCGTTTCCGTCCATGTCGAGGAACTTCGCCATCTTGTACTCGTCTTCGGCCCTGGGCGGCTCGCTGAACTTCACGCCTTTCTCCATCATCTCCTTGCATGTCTGGTCGAAATTATTTGCTGTAAATCCTATTCCAGTATTGCCGGGCTCGAGGGGTGCAAAATTATCGCCGCACAGGTGCAGCATCAAGCTCTGGCCTTCGACATTTGGACTTACGCATATCGCATGGCCCTTCTCAAGAGTTACCTTAAAACCTAATTTTTCCACATACCACTTCTTCGCTTTCTGAGCGTCAGACACAACTATAGCGACATCAGTATAACCATCAATCATTTTACCACGCATAATATAGAAAAAGAAAATTTATATTATTGCTTGAACAGCAAAGAATATACAAAAGCCTTTTATTGTGACATCCTCCCACCACTGAAGGTGGTGGGCTTCCAATGGCGGTTTTTTGATTGGTCATCTTGAACCACCAAGTATAGTTCCTGATTCACAGACGGCTGCCTCCAGTAGTTTAGGTCTTACAACGTCTCCAGAGGCGTTACTTCCCGCATGTCCTGCGGTAGTCAAGATATTTATTGAGGCATTCAAATCTCTGTCAATCTTCAGTCCGCAATTCTTGCAGAGATATGTCCTTTCACCCAATCCCATATCCTGTATGTTTCCACATTTACTGCATGTCCTTGTTGTGTTCCTTGGGTTCACGCCTACGACTCTGCAACCAGCACTTTCGGCCTTGTAGCAGAGATATTGGGTGAAGTTGCCCCAAGAAGCATCCGTTATCTGTCTTGCAAGATTATGGTTCTTTGCCATATTCGCAATCTTCAGTTCCTCGTATGCAATGAATGAGTATGAATTTACAAGACGATATGAGGTCTTGTGAAGAAAGTCGTCCCTCTGCCTTGCAATATGTTCCGATATCCTTGCAAGTTTTATCTTTGTCCTTCTTCTGTTCTTGCCTCCTTTCTTCTTGTTTGAGAGCCTTCTCTGGATTGTTTTCAGTTTGCCGATGGATTTATTCGAGATTCTCGGATTTGGGATTCTTGTTCCATCAGACAAAGTTGCGTATTCCTTTAGTCCCAAGTCCATCCCTACTTGTGGTTTATTGTTTGAGAAGAGAGAGGTATCTTCCTTTTCAGTGGAAAATGTGATATACCATTCCTGCGATTTTGTCTGTTTTATCGCCATTGTTTTTATCTTTCCTTCCATATCTCTGTGGTTGACAAAGTTTATCCTGCCGATTTTTGAAACGGAAACCTTTTTCTTTTCGGGCTTGAAACCCAATTGTGGGTAAGTCAATGAAGAGACGTATGATTTGAAACGTGGGAAACCTACCTTGACTTTCTTTCCCTGTTTTCTTTCCTTTATCCTCCTGAAGAAGTTCTTATATGCCTTTGAGACCCTGTCCGCAACATTCTGGCAGACCTGCGAATACAGTTCATTGAATTCTGGGTTCTTCCTTTTGAGTTTTGTAATCCACTTGTTCATGTCGTATTTCGTGAAGGTCTTTCCAGTTTCCTTGAAGTATTTTTGTGATTGTTCAAGAAGAAGGTTGTAGAGTTGTTTCGAGAGATACATCTGACGGTTGAGTGTTGATTTCTGCGACTGCGACGGATATGCCCTGTATCTGTACGTCTTTTTCAAGATGAACATATCCTTTTCACCATTAAATCTTATATGTGTTCTGGTTCGCTTTCATCCCACGATTGAAATCATGGATTTTCCCGCTCACATTTATAAGGTTTTGCATCATATCGTAGTGATACTATGCCAAGGAAGCCCAGCGCACACAAAGAAGAAAAACCTATCAGCAGCATATCGAGCATTAGACTTGACGAGGGAAAAAGGATATTTATACGAGACCTGCTGAATGAAAAAAATGAGGGTAAGCAGGTATCTCTTCTTGGATGGGTTTGGAGAAAGAGAGAGCATTCCAATGATATTTTTGTTGTTGTGAGGGATTCGACAGGAGTGATGCAGGCCGTAATACCATCTAAGCTTGTTAAGAAGCCGATATACATAGAGGCGTCTGTAGAGATAACAGGAGTTGTTACAAAAGACGAAAGAGCACCTGGAGGATTCGAAATACGTGCCAGCGGAATAAGCATAATAGGAGATTCGGAAAAATATCCAATATCTAAAGATTTCTCAGAAGAGTTCCTGCTTGATGTAAGGCACTTGTGGAACAGGTCCACAAAAATAAAGAACATAATGCTGGTTAGGGAGAAGGTGCTTGCTGGCGCAAGAGATTGGTTTGCATCGCAGGAGTGGCACGAGGTTAACCCTCCGATATTGACTGGTAGCGCTGTTGAAGGCGGTGCTACTCTTTTCGAGCTGGACTACCATGGCAAGACCGCATATTTATCCCAGTCTGCGCAGCTTTACCTTGAAACATTAATTTTCCCATTGGAAAAGGTTTGGTCTCTGACACCTTCGTTTAGGGCTGAGAAGAGCAGAACCAACAGGCACCTCATGGAATTCTGGCACCTTGAAGGAGAGGTAGCATGGCTGGATTTCGAAGGAATCCTTAAAGCCGAGGAGCAGCTGCTTACTGCCATGGTCCATCGCGCCGCTGAGGCAGCGCCGAAAGAGCTTGCAGCGCTTGGGAGGGACCCGGAAGACCTATTCAGGATAAAGCCGCCTTTCAAAAGAGTGCATTATGATGAAGTAGTAAAAATTATGAAGAAAAGCGGCATTGAGATGGAGGCTGGAGAAGACCTTTCTTCAGAACACGAGAAGCAACTTACAGCAAAGGAGAAGGCGCCGATATTTGTTGTAGAATACCCTAAGAAAGTGAAGCCCTTCTATACTAAAATAGACCAGAACAGGCCAGACTTTGTCCTGTCTGCGGACATGCTCGCCCCTGAAGGCTACGGAGAGATTAGTACAGGAGGACAGCGAGAGGATGATCTTGACGCAATAATAACAAGGATAAAGGCAGAGGGATTCAACCCAAAAGCTTACGAGTGGTACCTGGACCTTAGAAGATATGGAAGCGTTCCGCATTCTGGATTTGGGCTTGGAATAGACAGATTGGTAAAATGGATAACAAAAAGGGAGACAATACTTGACACCCTCCCATACCCAAGGACTTTATCGCGAATATATCCTTAGCAGGCGTCCCTAAAAAGAAAGGCTTTTAAACCAAACTTGCAATTAATCCTCAGGGACATTTAGAAGTTCCTTTTTCGGTAGATATAATGGAAGAAGAATTTAGAGAGGGAGGAGAAAGAAGAGGAAGAGACAGGGGAATGAATATAAAATCCAGTTACTTTCTGCCTAAGCCGGTCAAGGCGGGGGATGAGGTAGAGGTAACAATAGATGCCACAGCCGCCAAAGGTGATGGCATAGCAAGAAAGGATGGATTTGTCATATTTGTAAAAGGCGCAAAGCAAGGCGACAAAATAAGAGTAAAGATAACAGATGTAAAAGCCAGATTCGCTGTTGGAGAGCCTCTGCAGTAAATGCGGTAGCAGATAGCATTTTATTATTTGATGCAGTTGCATCTATGACAGCTTACATGTTTGAGGCAGGAGCGCGGGGTATTGGATTGGATAATACAGAGAATGAAGAGATACAAAAGAAGTGGATTTCTTACTGGGAAAACTCTGGAATCTTCAAATTCAACACTAGTGATAAAGAAAAGCCGCTTTTTGTTATAGACACACCTCCACCATTTACAAATGGAAAGCTGCATATGGGGCAGACTTTCTGGGTCTGCTACGTAGATGCTATAGCCAGATATAGGAATATGTCGGGATACAATGTTCTTTATCCGGTGGGTTGGGATACACATGGTTTTGCTACGGAGCTAGCAGTTGAAAAGCAGTATGGAAAGGGGCTAAGCAGGGATGATTTCTATTCTAAGTGCCTTGAGCTTTCAATGGCCAACATAAAAGCAATGAAGGACATGATGAAGATGCTAGGCGCAACATTTGACGGTTCGTTAGAATATACCACTACAAGCAAGGATTACGTGTCAAAAGTGCAGTGGTCTCTTGTAGAGATGCACAAGAAAGGGCTGGTCTATCTTGGCGTGCATCCTGTAGAATGGTGCACCAGGTGCGTCTCTGGAATCTCAAGGGAAGAGACAGAGGAGCGCGAAGAGGAGTCGATGCTTCATCATATAGAGTTTAAGATGGAGACTCCAGCAGGCGCTGCGGCTGGGAACGGCTTGATAATAGCGACATCAAGACCTGAGATGCTGCATGCATGCGTAGCCATAGCGGTAAACGGCTCGGACAGCAGGTATTCCGGCCTTGTGGGAATGTCTGTCAAAACCCCAATATATGGAAAAATTGTAAAAATAATAGCCGACGACGGAGTAGACAAGGAGTTTGGCACAGGAGCCGAGATGATCTGCACTTTCGGAGACAAAGCTGACATCTCGATGTTCTACAGACATAAGTTAAGCCTTATAGAGGCAATAGACGATAAGGGCGCACTTGTAAATGCGGGAGAGCTGAATGGGAAGAGCCTGCCAGAAGCGCGAAAACTTGTTGTTGAAATGCTCTCTAGAGAAGGGGCGCTTAGAAAAAGCGAAAAGATAAAGCACACCGTAAAGGTTCATGACAGGGATGGCTGCCCTATAGAGCTAATATCTTCAAAGCAGTGGTTCCTAAAAATAAAGGAGAGCGCTGATGATATAAAAAGCGCAGCGCATGAGATAAAATGGATACCTGAGAATACCAGGCAGAGGCTTGACGACTGGGCCAATTTTATAGAATGGGATTGGAACATATCGAGGAACAGGGTCTTCGGAACGCCGATACCGTTCTGGAGATGCGAGAAGTGTGACAATATAATTGCACCGTCCAAAGAGATGCTGCCGGTAGACACTTTGAAGAACCGTCCAAAAGAGGAAAGGTGCCAGAAATGCGGGGGCGGGATTGTAGGCACTCCTGACACGGCGGACGTCTGGATAGATTCCTCAATTACACCCATGATAATAGCAGGTTGGCCTGACAATAAGGAATTATTCAGCAGGGCTTTTCCAGCAGCTGTAAGGATACAGGGCACAGATATAGTAAGGACTTGGGCTTTCTACACAGTATACAGGACCCTTATGCTAACAGGAAACAAACCTTTCGAGAGCATACTCGCGCATGGCCTTATCCTGGGAACCGATGGGAGGGAGATGCACAAGCGCTTTGGCAATGGGATAATGCCGGATGAACTGATGGAGAAATATCCTGTAGATGCAATACGTCTCTGGGTTGCTCTCAGCGGGGCATTGGGCAAAGATAAGCCCTTCTCTTATGCTGAAATGGATTATGCGAAAAGCTTCTTGACAAAGTTCAAGAATACGGTTGCATTTGTAGAACTGGCGCTTAAAAAGGGCAGGCTACCAGAAAATGAAGAGGAACCGTCAGAAAATTTTAGCGTATTCGACATTTGGATACTGAACAGGCTGAATTCCACTGTAAAGGAGGTTACCGATGCCTATGACTCGTATTCCTTACACGCTGCAATGGGAGCTGCGATCTCTTTCTACTGGCATGAATTCGCTGATTATTATATAGAGAACATAAAGCACAGGATATACACAGAGGATAAGAGCGATGCCGCTGAGGCAAGCAAGTCTGCTGCACTTTTCACTTTGAAGTATGTTGTATACGGTGCATTGAGGATATTCGCTCCAGTAATCCCGTTCACGTGCGAGGAGCTTAATTCCAGATTTACAGAGAAAAGCATATTCTCCATGAAATTCCCAAAATACAGCGATAGGGAGTCCCCCTCGGATTACGTTATAAACGGCCTTGTATTCAAGAGCGCACTTGTCGACGTAGAACCAGATAGCGTGGCAGCAATGCTTAATAATATAATCTCTCAGGTGAGGCGGGCCAAGGCTACGGCCAGGCTAGCGCTGAACAAGGAGATAGCATCAATAAATATAAATGTTCCTGAACAATACTATAAAGCCGTTGCTGCGTCCCAGGAGGACCTTAAACGGATACTGAAGGCAGTTAAGATAGAATTAAAAGGCAGTGAAGAACTGTCGGTTTCTATAACTGTATAAAAAGCTAACTAAGTGATTTAACGGCAAGAATGCATACTAAGAAAAAAGGAAAATCGAGCTCAAGGAAGCTAAGGATAGAAGAAGCGGAAGCTAAGAGCGGGCTTGGAAAGGATGAGATAGAGAAGCTTATAGTCTCTTACGCTAAAGGAGGAATGCCTGCAGAGCTTATAGGCGAGACGCTTAAGAGAAAGCACAACGTAATGTACATAAGAAAGGAAACAGGCAAAAGGCTTATGCAGATAATAAAGGAGAATAATGTGGAAGCGCCACTGCCTCCGGACATGCTGCAGCTTGTAAAGAAAGCTGTTAATATAAGAGGGCATCTCTCTTCAAACAAGAGCGATGTTCACAACAGGATAAGGCTGGGCAGGATTGAATCCAAGATATGGAGACTGGTCAAGTATTACAAAAGGGAGGGGGTGCTAAGCAGCAACTGGAAATATGACCCGGCAACTGCAGAGCTGATAATAAGAGGAAAAGCGTGATTTTAGCATGGCGGTTCAAAAAGGCATAGATAAATGGAAAACCAAAAGATGGTTTACTGTGTACGCCCCTAAGATATTCGATGAGCAGAAGATATGCGAAATACCTGGCGAGGATGAGAAGGCGGTGCAGGGCAGAAATATAAAGATAAGCCTTGACAGTTTGACTCACAAGCCTCAACACTCGGTATCAAATGTCATAATGAGAATAGAGAGCGTAAATGGAGACTCCGCACACACAAAGCTTGTGATGATCGAAGAGGTTTACAGCTACATAAGATCCCTTGTAAGAAGATACAGGAGCGTGTCATCGGTTGTTGTGCCTGTAAAATCTAGCGGAGGAGATTCTTTTGTGATAAAGGCCATGGCCATAACTAAAGAGAGAACAGCGGCATCAAGGCTGAAAGCGATAAGAAAGCTTGTTGAAGAGAGAATAAAGGAAATGTCTGCGGAGAACAGCTCTGACTGGATAGTCAAGTCTGTGATTGATGGAACCATGCAGGCAGACATCTACGAGAGGGCAAACAAGATAGCCCAGATAGGAAAGATAGAGATAAGGAAGATAGAGTCTGCATGATTTTCTTCTTGCCCATCAGCTAATTGCTATGAAGAGCACTCCTATTGTTATAATTACAACACCTATCCACCTAAGAGGAGGTATCTGTTCTAACAGGATAAAATAGGCAAAAATGGTCGCCAGAATATAGCTAAGGCCGCCTATCCCGTATGCCCAACTCAGGTGCACCCTGCTTAGCACGTAAAAGTATATTAGTGTGGAGATCCCATAAGCCACAAAACCGCTTAGCAGCCATAAAGGGAGCACACCGCTATTTGTAGGGAGTGCGTATTTGAATAGGAGCTGCCCAACAGCACCGAGAGCGGTAGACCCGGAAAGCATGGAGAGATTTTTTACCTTTTCGTTTGACATAATGGCACCATGCTATAGCGAAATGGCTATTATGCTTATTCCTATAAAGATCAGCGCCATCCCAATTATGCGCTTGGCTCCAAGTTTCTCTTTTAGCACCAGGCCTGAGAGGATAGTAACAAATATGAATGTGCTCGCAAACGTCGGATACACTATAGAGAGCTGGGAATGTGAGAGGGCAAACAGGTATATGACCAGGCTTATTGCATACCCAGAGAGCCCAAGAAGGACATTTTTTTTCATAAAGAGATTCAGCATGTCTCTTGTGCTTTCTATCCTCTTCCCTATGCTCTTTTTGTACAGCATTTGAGAAAACGATGCTATCAACGCCGCAACAAGTGTTATTAATATTACTAAATAAATATTCATCGTCTCACTGGTGGCTGCATGGATAATACTAAAGAGATTATAAACATAATCCTTTCCATAATAACAGTTATTTTATTCGTAATTGCAATAATCGTATTTATAGATTATGGTGGTAATGCCATATTCTATGCAATTGTTGTACTTGCACTCATATTAGGATTTCTGAACGCCTGGCTTATATCGAAAGGCGATGAGCATGCGAAGGGCACCCGCCAGAGAAAGATGGCGAGCGGCGGAAAAGCCGCTGCAGGAATACGAAGAGACGGCAGAAGGAGAAGGTAAGCATGAAGACCCTTATAATAGCAGAGAAGCCAAGCGTTGCGCTAAGAATCGCGTCTGCGATAGGAGGCAACAAAGCATACCAGAAAACAACAAAGGAGAGGGTCTCGTACTACGAGATAGATGATGGAAAAAACTCTGTTTATGTCGTTGCTGCTGTTGGCCATCTTTTCACAATAAAGCAGAAAGAGAAGAATACGGGATACCCAGTCCTTGACGTAGAGTGGGCACCGTCATACTCAGTTGGAAAGGGATCTGAATACACAAAAAAATATCTGGACTGCATAACCTCTGTGGCAAAAGAATGCGATTTTTTCATAAACGCATGCGACTATGACATAGAGGGCACAGTTATAGGCACAAACATAATAAAATTCATCAATAATGGCAGGCTCGACGCTGCATCTAAACGAATGAAGTTCTCAACAACTACAACAAAAGACCTTATTGATGCCTATTCAAAAACCTCGAAATTGGACCTTAATAATTTCTATGCTGGTGAAGCCAGACACATGCTTGATTGGATATGGGGCATAAACCTGAGCAGAGCACTCACTACAGCTCTTGTAGGCAGAAGTTTTAGCAGGGCGCTCAGCATAGGCAGAGTGCAGGGACCTGCGCTTGCCATACTTGCAAACCTTGAGACATCGATAACAAACTTTATCCCTAAACCTTTCTGGAGGATATCCGCATATGTAAAGGGCGCTGAGTTTTTCTCCATAAGAGGAGACATACAGGAAAAGGCTCTAGCAGAGCAGGTTTATAAAAAGATAAATGAGTCACGATCAGGAACGATAGAATCTGTAGAGACTGTTGAAAGAAAGGTGAACCCTTACCCGCCTTTCGATCTAACCTCGCTGCAGATGGAGAGCAGCAGGGCGCTCAGGATGGATCCGACTAGGACGCTGGCTGTAGCGCAGTCGCTTTACGAAAAAGCATACATATCATATCCAAGAACATCCTCGCAGAAGCTGCCGCAGAGCCTTGGGCTTAAAGGCATAATAAAGGAGATATCGAAAAACCCGAATTACAGCAAGCTTGCGAAAAAACTTATAGACCTGGGAAGGTACAACCCTTCTGAGGGACAGAAAAACGACGAGGCCCATCCTGCAATATTCCCAACAGGAGTTATGCCGGAAGGGCTGGACCAGGAAGAGGCAGCGCTTTACGACATGATTGTGAGACGGTTCCTCGCCTGCTTTGCAGAACCAGGAATTGTTGCAAGGCTAAAGGTGATCTCTAATTTTGGAGGAGAACAGTTGCAGGCAAACGGCTCCAGGATGATAACGCAGGGCTGGCTTGAATATTACACGTATACAAAACTTGAGGAGAAGGAGCTTCCCCAATTCTCTAAAGGAGAGAAGGCAAACGCAACAGACACCCAAATAAAGGAGATGCAGACCCAGCCGCCCAAAAGATATTCGAAAGCCACTCTCATATCCGAATTAGAGAAAAGGAATCTTGGAACCAAGGCCACGCGTGCGGCGATAGTTGACACCCTGTTCAGGAGAAATTACATAGAAGGGACAAGCATAAAGGTTACAAAATTCGGCATGATCGTTTACAGCACGCTTAAGAAAAATTGCTCCATGATAGTAGACGAGGAGACTACAAAAAGGCTTGAAGAGGACATGGAAGAGATATCCAGAGGTAAGAAGAGCGAATCCGAAGTTGTTGATGAAGGCAAACAGATGCTGCTCGATGCCATACGCACATTTGACCAGCACAAGGAGCAGATCTCGGAAGCTATGAGAAAGGGACTATACGAGAGCGAGATATTGGGCAAATGCCCGAAGGACGGAGGAGATTTAGTAATAAAAAGATCCAGAGCTGGCAAATATTTCGCAGCATGCAACAATTATCCAAAATGCACAAACACATATTCATTGCCGCAGGGCGCCAAGATCTTACCGACAGGAAACACGTGCGAGCATTGCCATACTCCGATAATAAAAGTAATAAGAAAAGGTAGGAGGCCTTTCGAAATGGATTTGGACCCTAATTGCATAACCAAAAAAGAGTGGGCAACTGAAGCTCCGGTGCCTGTCCCAGCCTCTTCTGTTGCGGCGGCCAAGCCTGCTGTTGATGCAAAGGCAAAACCAGTTCGCAGGAAAGCAACAGTTGCTGCAAAGAAGCCAGGCGTAAGGAAAAGAGTTTCCAAGAAAGCCAAAACCAAGGAGGGTGACAATGAATGATGCTTTCAAACGCATATAGAAAGATGAAGCGTGGTCCGCAGGTTATGCTGCCAAAAGACATAGGAGCGATACTCGCATATTCAGGAATATCCAAATCGAGCATATGCATCGATGCGGGAGCTGGAAGCGGCTGGCTTGCCGTATCTCTTGCAAGAGTTGCTGGCAGGGTTACAAGCTACGATGTAAGAGAGGATTTCTTAGCCATAGCCGGAAGGAACAAGGAGATGGAGCATCTTGATAACCTTGAGCTAAAGCTGGGAGACGTAACAAAAAAAATAGATGAGAGGGACGCGGACTTAGTGACATTGGATATGCCAAGCTCTGAAAAAGCGCTATCGAACGCCAAAAAGGCCCTTAAGACCGGAGGCTATATTGCGGGCTATCTTCCGCACATGGAGCAGGTAAAAAGGTTCGTGTCTAAGCTTAACTCGTTGAAATTCCACGATGTTTATGTAACGGAGATGATAGAGAGGGACATGCTGGTTAGGAAGGAGGGCATGCGCCCGTCTACAAAAGGGGTTTGGCATACTGGCTATCTTGTTTTTGCGCAGAAATAGAAGCTAGTCATCCTTACTTTGCTTTCTTTAGCAATCCGCCTTTCTTTATCACCATTATTATCCCATCAATCTGCCTTCGCAGAGTTCTTTCTGTATAATCATTTTTTAAGGAGATGTCAGTCTTTATCATCCAGGTACTTTTTTCTGTTGGGTCGTTAATTTCATTTCGAGTCGGCTTTCTGCCATACAGCTTTCTGTATGCCTTTATAAATGTGAGCGGGAAAACCCATGATTTAAATCGTGGGATGAAAGCGAACCGCAACACATATAAGATTTAATGGCGAAAAGGATATGGTCATCTTGAAAAAGACGTACAGATACAGGGCGTATCCTTCAAAGGAACAGAAAGCAAGATTGAATAGGCAGATGTATCTATCGAAACAACTCTACAACCTTCTTCTTGAACAATCACAAAAATACTTCAAGGAAACAGGAAAGACTTTCACGAAATACGACATGAACAAGTGGATTACAAAACTCAAAAAGAAGAACCCAGAATTCAATGAACTATATTCCCAAGTCTGCCAGAATGTCGCGGACAGAGTCTCAGGGGCATACAAGAACTTCTTCAGAAGGATAAAGGAAAGAAAACAGGGAAAGAAAGTCAAGGTAGGTTTCCCACGTTTCAAATCATACGTCTCTTCATTGACTTACCCACAGTCTGGTTTCAAACTCGAAAAGAAAAAGGTTTCCGTTTCAAAAATCGGCAGGATAAACTTTGTCAACCACAGAGATATGGAAGGAAAGATAAAAACAATGGCGATAAAACAGACAAAATCGCAGGAATGGTATGTCACATTTTCCACTGAAAAGGAAGATACTCCTCTCTTCTCAAACAATAAACCACAAGTAGGGATGGACCTGGGGCTAAAGGAATACGCAACTTTGTCTGATGGAACAAGAATCCCAAATCCGAGAATCTCGGATAAATCCATCTGCAAATTGAAAACAATCCAGAGGAGGCTCTCAAACAAGAAGAAAGGGGGCAAGAATAGGAGAAGGGCAAAGATAAAACTTGCAAGGATATCGGAACATATTGCAAGGCAGAGGGACGACTTTCTTCACAAGACCTCATATCGTCTTGTAAATTCATACTCATTCATTGTATACGAGGAACTGAAGATTGCAAACATGGCAAAGAACCATAATCTTGCAAGACAGATAACGGATGCTTCTTGGGGCAACTTCACCCAATATCTCTGCTACAAGGCTGAAAGTGCTGGTTGCAGAGTTGTAGGTGTGAACCCAAGGAACACAACAAGGACATGCAGTAAATGTGGAAACATACAGGATATAGGATTGAGTGAAAGGACATATCTCTGCCAAAATTGCGGACTGAAGATTGACAGAGATTTGAATGCCTCAATAAATATCCTGACTACCGCAGGACTTGCGGGAAGTAACGCCTCTGGAGACGCTGTAAGACCTCAATTACAGGAGGCAGCCGTCAGTGAATCAGGAACTATACTTGGTGGTTCAAGATGACCAATCAAAAAGCCGCCATTGGAAGCCCACGGCTTCAGTCGTGGGAGGATGTCACTCTTGCATTTTCATCGCATTCCAACCTTATCGAAATAAAGTTTGGAAACGAATTCCTGAACGCAGCCAGCTCCTCCCGGCTGCGTATGCCGTCAACTATGAAAGGCTGGGAGCCGCTCTGGTTGATTTTTTTCACCAGATACTTTGCCCACACGGCGGGATCTATCTCCTTCATCTTCTGGCCTATCTGCTGAAGCAGTCGTCTATCCCTGCCTTGCATATCAAAGAGCTCTTTGGCTATGTCAGATATTTTTGCTGAAAATGAGAGCCTGGAAACCTTCACTCCAAATTCCAGCTCTATGGAGGATGCAAGAGCATCGGAATACGCGTTCTTGCCGCTAGCCATATGCCCTATAAAAGCGAATGATGGTATGGATATTTTGCTGCCCCTTCTTATCCTCTTTTCCATACTTTCACTTTGATTTGTAAATGTCATATCTGTACTCTAAGGATCTTGCAATACTTTTCAAATTCTGGGTCTTTTTTTGCGAATTCTTTAAGCTCTGAATGAAGAGGAAGTTTTGGCATAAAGTTTATCTTTGGCTTAATCTCCCTTATCTTGTTGGATGGATATATCTGGGCAGGAGGCGCTTGTGAAAACATCTCTTTTAGCCTAACAGAGTATTTGGAGTTGCCTTCAGTATCCGCAACTATAACCTCAAGGTATGGATGCGTCCACTCCCACATCGCAGCCCAGCACGTGAAGCATGCTGGAAATATTTCAACCTCACTGTGCCCTGCATCCTGGAATATCTCTACCATGCGCCTGAAATCGGTTCCGTTATAGCCCTCTGCCAATGCCCTTACTATCCCGACCTCCTCGGCGTGGAGCCCTTTATGGCCGTATGTTTCAATGTTGAAACCCCCAAAAACCTTGCCGTCCCACATTTGAAACGCCACCCCTACGGAAGACCTGAACGTCCTAGCCATTCCCCTATAGTGTTGTGCAGCGCTTATGAGCTCTTTTAGCCCTCTTTCTTCGGACTTATTCACCATATGCCCCACATTAAACTATGCTCTTTTTTTAATATATAGACTTTTGCATTTCTTTTGGGCGTACGAGCTTACGCTAAGGGTCTAAAAGTCGGGCGTATGCATGTGCATACGCCACGGGTGGATGAGAATAGGGTTGTTGCAGAATACGCATTAAACTCCGCAAAGCGAAGTGTATGTAATTAAATTAAAGGCATTTATAAATATTCGCTTTTCTCAATTTTACTATAGTATATGGTTATCTTCCCCTTGCGCCGGCCTTATACCTTTTTATCAGAGCGATCGCATGATCTATTGCCCTCCTTACATCCTGTTTGGTTCTCGCTCCTGTGCAGATTATCTTTCCATTCTTGAAAAGAAGAAGCGCTGATTTTGGATCATGAACTTTGAATATGGCTCCTGGAAATTGTTCTGGCTCGTAGTCTATGTCTCTTGAGAGCTTTGCAAGACCATATAGATCCAAATCTGTATGCAATTCGGCATGAGCAACGATATTCACTATAGTGTATGTAGGTTTTAGCACAATGTGCTTGCCAGCTTTTTTTACTGCCATATAAACACGCAATTCATTTCTTATCTAAAGGTATAAATATGTTTTACATTGAAATCATTCATCTGTGATATTATGGCAAAGAGGTCAAACGGGCATTTCTCTGGAAAGACAAGAAACTTTACAAGGCATCATAAGCCATCAAGGCTTAGCACCCGCTCAGTAATAAAACAGTTCGCCATTGGAGACAGAGTGGCCATAGTTCCAAAAGGGAACGGATACAACACGCCCCACCCAAGATATAAGGGCAGGACTGGAAGGATAGATGGAGTGCGCGGATCGGCATACGTAGTAAAAGTCAATATAATGAATGCCGAAAGAACTCTCATAGTTCCTGCACTGCATCTCGAGAAAGTGTAAGCTTGCGCTTGTTATTGCCTGTATCTTCCTTCTCTTTTAGAGTAGGGTTTTGTGAACATATAGAACCTTTCCGTTCCTTGGAGCTCTGATAATACCCTCTCCGCGATGAGTTTTGCAGGATCCTGAAGCAATGAGACTCTTGCATTTATATCAGCAAAACTCTCAAACTTCTTTTCATTTCTTGCTTTCAGTATCGCTTCAAGGTGTTTTTTCCCTATTCCAGGAAGCAGCTCCAATGCGTGCTGCCTTATGTTTAGAGGGCCAGCATTGTTGAAAACGTCTACGAATCTTTTCTCATTCGCCTTTATTATTGTGCTTATCGCCCTCTGCAATCCGTTCTTGGCTGTCTGGGTAAGTTCATCGTACCCAATCCTTGCCTTGATAAGAGATACCTTTTCCCTCTCGTCTTTCCCTATGTATACTCTCTCTGCAAGCGCCATTGTAGCGCCGGGTTTTGGGGTAACCTCTAGAAGCGTAAACCATTCCTCTCCTATTAGCTGGGCTATAGGTTCAGACCTGTTGGAGAAAGACTTGCCAGTAGGCATGAAGTCAAGCACGTATGCGTACTCCTCTCGTCTTTCTTCTTGCTGCATCCAAAACACTTCGCGGGGCTCATCAGAACTACTTCTGGTTTACTATAGAAAGTATCTTCTTTACATCTTCATCTGCAAACGTCTTCTTTTCAGACGCGAGTATCTGCCTAAGCAGCATCTCGCTTTTCGGCATTATATTTAATATAGTAACAATTGCTTCAGGACTCAGGTATCCAAGCTCTTCCAAGCCTTTCCTGGCTTTCTGCTCCGCAGCCTTAGAGCCGGCAAATCTGGACGCGTGATCGTATGCGACCTGCTGCTCGTATGTCAGCTCCTTCTCCTTCTTCCTCTTTTCCAGTATCTCCAATACATCCGATAGAGACGCATTGCTTATATGCTTTGAATCCTTTCCTATCATTCATACCACAATTTTTAGATAGCCATGCTGGCAATTTATCTATTATAAGTTACCTATTTTAATAGTTCTGTTTAATCACTTATATAAAGGTTTTGAAATGGAGCCAAAAGAGGCTTATGAGAGAGTATTCTCAGAGGTAAGCAAGCACATAGCTGGCAAGGAAGAGACCATAAAGCTGATCTTCATAGCCATGGTAGCTGACGGGCACATACTTCTTGAAGGAGTACCTGGAGTTGCGAAAACGACCATGACAAAAACTATAGCAGAGACAGTCAATGCCTCTTTCGGCAGGATACAGGGAATGCCTGATCTTGAGATAAAAGATATAATAGGGTACACATATCTTGACGAATCGCATAGCCCTGTTCTTAAGAAAGGCCCGATATTCAACAATATACTGCTTATAGACGAGCTGAACAGGGCCCCTCCAAAAACCACTACAGCATTGCTGGAAGCCCTGGAGGAGAGGCAGGTAACAATAGGAAATTCCACAATGCAGCTGGAGAAGCCATTTATAGCAATAGCCACGCAGAACCCGTTGAACATAGAAGGCACAACGCAGCTTCCAAAGGTACTTGCCGACAGGTTTCTCATGAGAGTGGAGGTCACCTACCCTTCAATGGAGGAAGAGGAGCAGATGCTCAGGATAAAGGAAAAAGAGGAGAAGATCTCCGTAGCCAAGGTGCTGGAAAAGCAAGACGTGCTAGACCTCCAGGCTAAAGTGAATTCGATACAGATGCCGGATGATGTTGAAGGCTATATAACAAGGCTTGTCGAAGCCACAAGAACCGACATACACGTAGTTATGGGGGCAAGCCCTAGAGCCGAGATAAGCTTCATGAAGTGCGCGAAGGCAAAAGCATTGATAGAGGGAAGAAGTTCAATAACAATCGACGACATAAAGTTTTTGGCGAAACCTGTGTTGAGCCATAGGCTTGTAGCGAGAGCTACCGGAGGCGTTGGAGTTGGAGGGATAATAAACGGCCTGGTTGCCACGCTTAAGCAGTGAGCTAATGAGATCCCAATCAGCAATAGAGTACCTTATAACTTATGGATGGGCGTTGCTTATAATTTCTATAGCTTTGGCAGCCTTCACTGCATTCGGGCTTTTTAATTCTGGCAACTTTGTCGGGAACAGCTGCACGCTGCCAAACGGGCTGAGCTGCAAAAGCGCAGTTTTGTCTTCTAACGGAATGCTGACCTTAGACATAGGGCAGGATACAGGCTCTCCGATAACCATAACAGGGGTCAGCTGCGATTCTAACCAGACCGCTTATGGCGGCTTGTCTACATCTGTTCAGGTAGGTATAAACGGAAATGCAACATTCACGCCTTTCTGCTATTCAGGAACCGTCCAATTTACTGGAAAGATAGGGCAGGTTTATCACGGATTTGTGATTGTCAATTATACATCCCAATCCTCTTCTATATCGCAAGAGGCCATAGGCGCATTAATAAGCAAAGTGCAGAATTAAAGCACTCCCCCGCTCTCCTAGTTTTAGATAGCAAATTTTCTGCGGCTTCTCATTCTATGATGAACCTGCTCAGAGTCCTGCTCCTTCTGCTCTTGAAAGGCTTGAACTGTACTCCGTTGCCAGAATAGAACTTTGAAAAGAACTCCACATATATCAGCCTTGCCCCCTGTATCCCGGACTCGAATATGGCGATTATGAGATTGAATATCTGCCCGACTATCAGGATAAATATTCCGACTATCCCCAGAAGTATACTATGCGTCACTCCGTGAAGGAATATCAGGTCTATTATTCCTGCTAGTATCACAGAGGTGAGGAGTATGCCAACTAGCCTGACATAGGAGAGTATGTGGCTCACTATCGATGGGAGCTCCATCATGGACTGCACTCCCTCTCCATACAGCACAGCTATCACCCCAGCAATTATCATCCCGAAAGATGCGAGCGAGAATGGAGTGCCTAGCTGTGCCTTGTGAAGAACATTGAGCCCGAATATGACTATCCCTATCGCAGCGAGCATCCATCCGATCTTGGCTACAGCATGCTTCTTGTTGCCGTGGGCCATGTTGTTTATGAAACCCAGGGCAAAACCAAATTCCACCATTACTACGCCGATCCATCCTGCTATAAGGAGCAGAGTGGGCAGGTTTGCTTCTACGTTGAAAAGCGCAGTGTATGGCAGCTGGAAGCCCATATACTCGTTGAAAGCCACTCCAAGAATCATTGCTATTACCGCGCCTGGCATTATTGCCTTTGCAATGATCTCGAGCCCGCTTGGGCTGATTATCATTGTTACGAATGACACTATCTTCTTCGGAAGCCTGCTTTTCTTTGGGGGATGCTTGAGCCTGCGGAGAAGCCAGAGCGCACCGAGTAGCATTATAAGCCCGTATGCAAAGTCGCCCACCATGAAGCCGAAGAATATAGGGAAGGCTATGGCAAACATCAATGTCGGATCTATCTCGTCGCTTTTTGGGAGAGAGTAGAACCTTATGAAAAATTCGAAGAGCCTTGACCATGCAGGATTGTCGAACTGCGTGGGTGGCTGCTCTTCGGAGGAGATTTGCTCTAGTACATAATGGCCGTCAGATATTTTTGCTATTCCTTTTTCTATGCTTCCCATCTGCCGCTCCGGGATCCATCCCTCTATAATTGCAACAGATTTGCTCACTCCAATCTTGTTCGCTACCTCTACCTTATCCATCTCTATGTCAAACTGCTCCCTTATGGCGCTAACTTTAGAATACCACCTGTCAGATATCGTAATAAGCTCGTGCTGCAGAGACTTCATGCTCTCCTCGCATCTCGCTTTTGCCTTCCTTTCTTTTTCAAGAGCCTCTGCCACATTTCCATGCATCTGAGGGATTAACTGCATGCTTAGCTTGTAACCCTCTGCAGATCCGCTGAATTCTTTTTCTCCAGCTGCGGTTATACTGACTATCCAAGCGTCTTTCAGGGAGATTATGCTTATATCATCGGATCCTTTCAGTTTTTCAATAAATTTTTTCCCATCCTTGCCGTATATGATGAATGACTTTACGCTTCCAGAGCTGAAAATCTGGAGGTCGCCTTTGAAGTCTTGGATAATTTCAAGCATAGCGATCCTGCTTGAATGCTCTTTTATCTCAGCGGCCTCTTTCTCGGTCTCTTTCCTTATAGAGCTTACCCTTTCGTCTATTTTTATGGAGCCTGCTTCCTTCATAAGCTCTTTTATGCTCCCGAAAGAGACTTTCGAGTCTGATGCAGTTTTGTATAGGCTGCCCTCCAGCCCTCTAAACCTCTGCGCCTCGTTCTGTATCTCTTTCTGCGCGGCTATTCCGCCTGCACCAATCTGCGCAATCCGAGCAGCTTCTGCTCCGGGAGTCTCTATCTGCATCGCTCCGATATCCTGAAGGATCGAGACGACATCGTCATAATACTCTTTTGATATTATGATCCTGGCCTTCTTCATCTTTGATGGCTTAAGCATGCTTATATCCTCCATTCCTTGGATAGAATTTTCGTGAATACCTCATATGATTCCTGGGGCTGGAGCACTTTTACGTTTTTGGCCTTTGCAGACCATTCCTCTAAAATCTTCTCTGATTTCTCTTTTGCTGTGCTCTCCGCGTTTTTTTGCATTGAAGCCCTTTTTGCTTCAGCCTCGTTTGCAGCATCCGACAACCTCTTTGCTGCATCAGCCTGCGCCGCCTTTATCATATCGGCTGCCCTCTTCTCTGCTTCTGCAACCTCAGATGCCGAGCTGTCCTCAGCTTTCTTTATCCTAAGCAGAGTCTCTTCCGCTTCAGCCTGCAATATTGCGCTCATATTAAAACCGCCAATACAAGTATGACTGCAATTGCCGCAAGACCAATTGTAAGGTTGACAAGGGAAAATATTGTCCTTATCCTTGCAAACTCAACGGTTTTGTCATTACTGCTTTGCATTTATCTTCCTCTTTATGAATTTCAAAGAGACTATCTGGTCCCTTTCCATGTCTTCAAGCCTCTGCCTTATGTACAGAATTTTCTGCTGCATCTTGGGTATGCTGACATTCTCTATTGCATTGGATCTTCTGTTAAGCTTCTCTATCTCGTAAAGCAGTTTCCTTAGGGAATTTTCCTTCTCTGCTATCTCTATCAGTGTATTGAATAGGTTAGTGTAACTTTTGCGTGCGTCCTGTACCGGAGTCGGAACCGATATAAGGTCATAGCCTATCCCGTGCACAGTGGATGCGAGGGTATTAAGGCTCGGTATCTTTACCCCCATAACGTTTTTGGCGTCAACAGCTATCAACATGCTACTCTGCTCTGCAGCGATCCTCTCAAGGTTTATTCTTCCGGCGTATATCTCTGCAATCTTTGTGCTGTCCATGGCAGACTGCACAGATGCGCCGAGGTTAGCCTTCATGAGTTGTATCTGCCTCGCCATGTTGAAGAATTCCAGCACCAGGCTTGCCCTCTTCATCTTTATCAGGGAAAGCCCCTTGCTTGCTACAGCTACGCTCTTCCTGGTGCGTATCAGTTCAATCCTTGTAGTCTTTATGTTTACAGCGTTTACCATGCTCACTCCTTCCATTTTCCGTATTTGGCTATGAATTCGTCCTTTATCCTCTTCATGTCGTTCTTGGACAGAGTGCTGAAAAGCTCCCATCCCAGGTCAAGGCTCTTGTCTATGCTTCTGTCCTCATCGTAGCCCTGCTTTACGAAGTTCTCTTCGAAAAGGTCTGCAAATTTCAAGCTGCGCCTGTCGCTCTCGCTCAGAGCCTCCTCGCCGACTATCTCGGTAAGGCTCCTTAAGTCTTTTCCAGCAGCGTATGACGAATATAACTGGTCTGAAACGTTCCTGTGATCTTCTCTGGTGTTCTTCTTGCCTATTCCCTGGTTCATAAGCCTCGACAGTGAGAGAAGCACGTCAACATTCGGATATATTCCTTTCCTGTGCAGCTCCCTGCTCAGAACAATCTGCCCCTCAGTTATGTAGCCCGTAAGGTCAGGTATTGGGTGGGTTATGTCGTCGCCGGGCATAGTCAGCATGGGTATCTGCGTTATAGAACCTTTCCTGTTGTTTATCTTTCCTGCCCTCTCGTATATTGTAGATAGGTCTGTGTACATGTATCCGGGATATCCGCGCCTGCCGGGAACCTCCTCCCTTGCAGCAGACACTTCCCTTAGCGCCTCTGCGTAATTGGTCATGTCTGTGAGTATTACAAGCACATGCATGTTCTCAGTGTATGCAAGGTATTCGGCGGCAGTAAGGGCAAGCCTTGGAAGTATTACCCTTTCCATAGATGGCTCTGATGAAAGATTCAGGAATACTACTGAACGCGAGAGAGCACCTGTCTCTTCAAGCTCTCTTTTGAAGAAGTTTGCCTCCTCGCTGTTTATTCCTATGCCTCCAAAAACAACTGCAAATTCCTCGCTCTGGCCGAGAATTTTAGCCTGTCTTGCGATCTGCGCTGCTATCCTGTTGTGGGGCAGCCCTGAACCTGAAAAGATCGGAAGTTTCTGTCCTCTTACAAGAGTATTCATGCAATCTATTGTAGAGATTCCTGTCTGTATGAATTCGGAGGGCTCCTCTCTTGCTGTAGGGTTTATAGGGCTGCCGGTTATCTCTATCTGCTCATTGCTGTATATCTGCGGGCCTCCGTCTCTTGGCTTTCCGACTCCGTCGAATATCCTCCCAAGCATGTCTGTGCTGACCGAAAGCTTTGCTGTGCTGCCTGTGAATCTGACTTTTGTTTTTTCAAGGTTCATTCCCCTTGTCTCCCCGAATGACTGCACGACAGCGATTCCGTTCCTGCTGTCTAGAACCTGCCCTGTTACAGTAGTTCCATCCTCCAGAGTAATTTCTGCTATTTCATTGTATGCGGCATCGCTTACCCCCTCCACAAAAAGCAGCACGTTTGTTATCTGCTTTACGGTACTGTAGTATACATCTTTCATGATTGCACCTTGTTTGCCTCCATATTTGCAAGATCCTTCACTGATTTTTGGAAATCCTGGTAATATGAATCTATTTTAGCCTCAGGGACAAACTTCATCCTCGCCATCTTACGCTTGGCTTCGGTATCCGATAGCTTATCCATTGTTATGCCCTTATCTAGCATAGCCTTCTCAGCAGAATCTAGCTCGAGTATCGACTTAAGCATTATCGCCTGCTTCTTAATTGAGGTGTATGTGTCGACCTCATCGAATGCGCTCTGCTGCAGGAAGTCCTCCCTTATCACCTTGGCTATATCTAACACCTCCTTCTCCTTTTCCGGAAGCGCGTCGTATCCGACAAGCTGGACTATCTCGTTTATCTCTGCCTCTTTCTGAAGTATCGACATTGAGGTTGAACGCATCTCATTCCATTCCTTGCCTACGTTCTTGTCGTACCATCCTCCAAGCTCATCCAGATATAGGGAATAGCTGTTAAGCCAGTTTATAGAAGGGAAATGCCTTCTGTTTGCCAGCGACGCATCCAGTGCCCAGAATACGCGAGTAACCCTTAATGTGTTCTGGGAGACTGGCTCGGATGTATCTCCTCCAGGAGGCGAGACAGCCCCTATTGCAGTGACTGATCCGGTAAGCCCGTTGATTGTCTGAACCCTTCCAGCCCTCTCGTAAAATTCTGCCACTTTTCTTCCCAGATATGCAGGATATCCTTCCTCTCCAGGCATCTCTTCCAGCCTTCCGGATATCTCCCTAAGAGCCTCTGCCCATCTTGACGTGCTGTCGGCCATAAGAGCAACATTGTAACCCATATCCCTGTAGTACTCTGCAAGAGTTATTCCTGTGTATATGCTCGCCTCCCTTGCAGCCACGGGCATGTTGGATGTGTTTGCAATTAATATTGTGCGGTCCATAAGAGGCTTGCCACTTTTCGGGTCGGTCAGCTCTGGGAATGTTGTAAGTATTTCGGTCATCTCATTTCCCCTTTCTCCACAACCTATGTATACTACTATCTCGCTGTCACCCCATTTTGCGAGTTGGTGCGATACTACGGTTTTCCCGCTGCCGAAAGGACCGGGTATTGCTGCGCTTCCGCCTTTTGCTACAGGAAAAAGTGCGTCTATCACCCTCTGGCCCGTAAGGAAAGGAACGTTGGGCGGCAGTTTGGAAGATACTGGCCTTGGTATTCTGACAGGCCAATCCTGTACCATGCTTATGCCCCTTCTGCCATCTTTACCTTCGACCGCAGCCACATCCTCGGATATTGTGAAGTCTCCCTCTGATATGCTTGCTATTTTGCCGTTTATTCCGTGAGGAAGCATTACGAGATGCTTTATTAGGCCGGTCTCATCGACCTCGCCTATTATGTCTCCGCCATTTACAGAGTCGCCTATTTTCATCCTTGGAGTGAAATGCCATTTTTTCTTAGTATCTACAGGTTCTACGTCTATCCCTCTCGGCATGAAGTCTCCGCTTTTGCTCATTATCTTGTCAAGCGGCCTCTGTATTCCGTCGAATATTGAACCTATCAGTCCCGGGCCGAGTTTTACGGAAAGGGGCATGCCTGTGTCAGTGACAGGTTCTCCCGGCTTTAGCCCAGTAGTGTCTTCATAAACCTGTATTGTGGCCTTTCCGGAATCTAGCTTTATGATTTCTCCTGTCAGCTTTTCATCTCCCACCTTGACCACATTATACATTTTGGAGCCTGTCAGCCCTGTAGCTATAACCACAGGCCCAGAAACTCTGTATACTCTTCCGTTTTCCATCTATGCACCTTTTAACATGTTTATGTCAACTCCTAGCACGCGCTTTGCCAATGCTTTTACAGATTCCTGGGAGGCTGTGCTGCCAGGCACAGGTATGAATAAGACTATCGGCTTTAATGATGTTTCTGCCTGCCTCAGCGTCCATTGATCCATTCCCGCTCTTAAGCTCTCTGAAACCATTACAAGATTATAATCCTTTGAAGCTAGAAGGCTTGCAAGCCTAGACATTGCATCGCTTCCGGTTTCCATGAAAACATCTTTTATGCCGATAAGCTTGAATCCCAGTGCAAGCTCCCTTTCACCGATCACTGCTATCTTATCGAATTGCATCATACCACATACTTCAGTATTTTCATCCTGTCTAATCTCGCCTTTCCTATATTATAATATTTGCCGAGCCACACAGCCCTTATCTCATCGCGCTCTATCTCGCTCCTTATCAAAAAGCCAATTATCTGCTCTACAGATATCGAAGACTCGTTGAACATCTTGAGATATTTCTTGTTAAGTTCGCGTTTGAGGGCAGCCTCTATGTAAGAGGAGAAGCGCTCCTCCCTGTATAGCTCAAACGCATCTCCTATATTGAACGGAACTATCTGCTGGATCTGCATGACGTCTCTGCCGAGCATCTCAAGTAGCCTGCTTTCCGGTATGCTTCCTCCTTTTATTATGAACTCTTTTATGTCGCTCCTGCCATACTCTATCGCCTTTATAACGCTCATTATATTCTTTATGTCTATGGAGCTTCTTATATAATCCAACAGCATTCCTTCGTTGCCCATGTAGAATTTGAATGATTCGGTAAGCCTTGTATAATAATAGAGATCCAGCACCAGGAGCATTCCGGATATGTCTCCTTTGCGTGCATCATCAAGATTTTTCAGAAGAGGAGTCCCGTAGCCGAATTTTACCGCGTATGTTACCACTCCCTCGATATCCTTCTGTGAGATCATGTTGGCATAATCTTCTCTTGTTATAAGTCCTGCAAGTATGCCCACAGGTGTGCCGCTCTGCACTGTGAGGAATGCCTGCGTATGCTCTACAGCATAGCCAAGCTTCTTTGAGGAAAGTATTGTTTTTATGTTTTCTATGTCCCACCTTGTCATGAAAGCCGATACAATCTCTCTTGCCAACGGCGGTATTGCTGTAGCGGCTGCGTGCGCCATGCGCATCATGTGAGCATTTATTACCGCCTCTACAAGATCCGTGCCTTTGTAGACTCCGGAAAGCTCGTCTATTTCCTTCCTGTAAGAGGTCAATGATAAAGAGGATATGAAGTCAGCCATCTCTTTCTGCTCTAGCTGTTCAAGAAAAGCGGGGTTCAGAAAATCTGAGCGCATGCCTTTAAGCCTCCCGTATGCACCAGTGTATGTGGAGTCCATCATTTCACCCTCTTTAGGATCTCTACAGCAACTCTGTCTTTTATAGAGTCGAGCAGCTTGTCAAGCGTATAATCTATTGACCTCTTTCTATCGGCAGAATATGCGACTATGCCGCCAGAAAAGGCTTCCTTCGCCTGCTCTACTGAGACACCCTGCATCGGCTTAATCATCACCATGTCCTGCTTTCTTGCCATTATTATGCATCCTTCGCCAAGCTCTTTTGAGGCGGCTTCGGAGAGTTTTGCAAGCAGCCTTTTGTAATCCTCACTTTTTGCATACACCGCAAGCTGCTTTCTTATGTCTTCTATAGATTTCTCTATGGAATTATTCAAAGCCATCTGGTAAATTTGGGCGCCTTCTACATCCGCCTTGCTGGAAGCCTTAGACACTAACATCTCAGCCGCTTCGCTCGCTGCTGAGAGTTTCCCTGAAAGGTAATCCTGAGCCTGCTTTTTTGCATCATCCATTATGGACTGGGACTTTAATCCAGCATCATCAAGCGTTTTCTTTACTTTCAACTCAGTATCCTTCTCTATTCTAGCCACTATTTCTTCGAGACCCATTGAACCAATTTATGATATGCTCAAAGTATCTGTAATAGAAGTATGAGTCCTAGCACGAATCCGATTATCCACAATGTTTCTGGTATAACGAAGAAGAACAGGACCTGCCCGAATTTTTCTGGTCTTTCGGCTATTATTCCCATTCCTGCCGCACCGATTCCCTGCTGTGCCATACCTGTACCTATAAGTCCTCCCGCTATAGCAATAGATGCTGCAACTGCATATAAAGGATCTGCTGTAGTTACCATTTGTTTCACCAATCATAAAGCGCAAGGCGCAGAGATATATGTTACATAATCTATAAAAAGCTGTACTTAGAATTGCATGAAAAATCCGCGTACGCAAAACTTAGTGAAAAATATTTTTTGCGGATAGTGAAGAGTATTCTATGAAGGATTGCTTGGGTGTCAAGTTTGGGTTAAGCAGGCCGAAATCTGCTCCATAGCCAGTATTGCCGTAGAGATTGAACCAATATATTGCCTTTACATAGCTGTGCGAAGAAAAAAGCGCTACATCCTGATAAAGGAATCTGGCCTGGTTGTTTTCTGAGAAGTTCTGGCCGTATGTCCAGTTGTTGGATGGAATTCCGGTCTCTGTTACGTATATAGGTTTGCCTGTGAGGGACTCATACTGGCTTAAAGAGTAGTTAAACAACTGGGCTACATTTCCCTCTCCTGTCTGCTGGTTCATATTATAGAAAGGCAAGCTGTACGCGTGCACAGATATTGCATCGCAGTATTTGGCTGCGCCATACGACCAGACTTTTGCATAGAAAGAAAGCTGCTCCTGGCTTGGAGGAAAAATCTGTGCGCCGCCAAAGCAGATTATTGTGCTGTTCTGCTGCTTGCTCTTTATAATATAGTATGCGCTTTTTATCATCTCGTAATAGTCATACGCGCTTCCGTTTTCGTAGCCGCTCATAAATAAAGGGACTAGCGGCTCATTCCAGATCTCCCATGTTTTTATGCCGGGATACTCCTCTACCGCTTTCGTAACAGTCGTATTCCACTGTTCCAATGTCCAATTGCACATGCTCGCACAGGTTCCATTCCTTATGACAACCCCAAGAGTATCATAATCGATTATTCCGGTTATGCTGCCCCCCTCTTGAGTGACATTTGAAACAAACCCGGAAAAAGATGAGTCGTTTAGGTATACATCATCCCGAAAGCAGCTTATACCAGAATTTATAGCAATGGATACTGCATTGCTGCCTGGCTGCGCGTTTACACAGAGATTTTGAGAGTATTTTATCTCCTGGTTTTTGCCATTCATCAAATAAGCGAAAATCACTATCGCTGCTAATGCGATTACGATTGCTGCAATTGCGATAAGCAAGAATATTTTTGCCATCAAACCATTCAAAGCATTTCCAGGAATTCCGGGTCTTCTATGTACCCTTTGAACGCATTGCCAAGTTTGACGGCTTCCGCACCGTCGACAACCCTATGGTCAAAAGTGATTGTAAACGGCAGTACTTTTCCTATTTTCGGATTTCCGTTATCGAAGAACTGCCAATCGCGCATGGCCAGTATGCCAACTATCGCAACATCAGGGGGATTTATCATAGGCACAGCGAGGAATCCGCCGCCAAGGCTGCCTATGTTTGTTATGGTTATCGTAGTATCCTTCATCTCTTCTATCTTTATTGTTTTGTCCTTTACTTTCTTTGAAAGCCCCTGTATCTCTTTAGCCATTTCTGCTACGCTTTTTTTGTCTGCGCCCTTTATCACCACAACCCTTAGCCCGTCTTCAGCCTCAGCCGCAAGGCCGATGTTGTAGTACTTCTTTACTATTATCTCCTGGTTGTCCCTGTCATAGCTGGCATTGAAATGGGGATTCTCCTTTAGCGCTTCTACCAATGCTTTGATTATAAATGGAAGGAATGTGAGGTGCACGTCCTTGCCCTTCATCTTTTCCTTCTCTTTGGATACGAGATTCCACAGCTCTGTAGCATTTATCAGATCCATATGCGTTGCCCTAGGCGTTTTCCAAGACTCTTCCATGTTCTTGGCTATAGCCTTTCTTGTCATCGACATTGGAACGCGCTCAACCTCTTCCTTGTGAGAATCCTCAAGGACTTCGGAATACTTTTGCTGGGATGCTGCAGGCTGCTGCGTCTTCTGCATTGCAGATCTGACATCATTCTCCAATATCCTGCCATTCGGACCTGTTCCGATTATTTTGGATAGATCTACATTAAGATCGCGCGCCAGCTTCCTTACCGAAGGAGTAGCTATTAACTCCTTTGCAGGAGTAGGAACTGTTTTCTGTTCAGATACCTTCTGCTGAACTGCCTTCTGCACAGGCTGGTCTGGCTGCTTCTGTGCAGGTTGTTTTGGTACCTGCTGCTTCTGCCCTTTTAGCTCATCCTGTGTGCCTATAACCGCCAAAGCATCGCCAAGGTGTAAGGTAGAGCCTTCCTGTATGTTTATTTTTATTATGCCGCTTATTGGTGCAGGGACATTTACAATCGCCTTGTCTGTCTCAACTTGGACTACGGACTGGTCCTCTTTTACCTGATCCCCGTCCTTTACAAGCCACTTTTGTATTTTGCCCTCTGTTATCCCTTCGCCTACATCTACAAATTTTATCTCTTTCATAGCATCACGCAGATAACAGCTTGTCTATAGCATTCGAAATCTTCATCTCGTTAGGGACATAAAACTTCTCGTCTCCTGGCAGAGGATATGGAAGGCTTGGTGCAGCCACCCTCATGATGGGAGCATCAAGTTCAAATATGGCTTTTTCTGCTATTCTTGCTGATATTTCTGCACCTACTCCAAAGCTCAATGGGGCTTCGTGCACTATCATGACCCTTCCGGTCTTCTTTGCTGATTCTATTATGGTTTTTTCGTCGAGTGGGTTGATCGTCCTCAGGTCCACTACCTCTGCTGAAAGCCTCTTTTTGTCCACGACATTCTTCACTACATCAACCATGGTGCCGTATGTTATTATTGTAAGATCGTTTCCCTCCTTTATCACATTCGCTTTGCCTATCGGCACCTCATACATATTTTCGGGTATATCCTGCTTGAAAAGCCTGTAAAGTTTTGTAGGCTCTAAGAATATGACTGGATCCTTGCCGTGGGCTGCCGCAAGCATCAGTCCTTTCGCGTCATACGGGTTCGAGGGTTCTACCACGATAAGCCCGCCTATGTGTGCATACTCGACCTCTGGGCTTTCGGAATGATGCTCAAGTGTGCGCACGCCTCCGCTTACAGGCGTCCTTATTATCATTGGGAGAGTTATTGCGGATCTTGTCCTTGCCCTGTACCTTGCCACATGATTTACAATCTGCGAAAACGAAAGATACATGAATCCTGCGAACTGGAGCTCCGGGACCGGGAGCAGGCCACCTATTGCCATCCCTATGGCAGTGCCCACTATGCTTGATTCTGCGAGAGGCGTATCTATCACTCTTGATTCACCATATTTGGAGAGCAGGCCGTCCGTAACTCTGAAAACTCCTCCGTCTGCGCCTATATCCTCTCCGAGAAGCACCATCTTCTCGTTCTCTGCCATCGCGAGATCAAGCGCGTTATTAAGAGCCGATACGATATTCATCTGCATATTACCACTCTCACTCTGTGCTTCCTCCTTGCCAGAAGCCAGATGCCTCTGCCTCATCCTCTTCCTCTTTTAGAGTCTCTGGCACATAACTGTACACATTTTCAAACATGCTCTTTGGATTTAGAACAAAAGCCTCCGCCTTGTCTACGGCTGCGTCTATGACCTTTGAATTTTGATCTGACATCTCCTGCTCTTTTGACTGGTCCCAGAGATTCTTTGCTTCCAGGTACTTTCTTACTCTTAATATTGGATCTCTTGGCTTCCATGCTTCAACGTCAGCATCAGGCCTGTATTTTGTAGGGTCATCTGCAGTTGTATGTATGCCCATCCTGTAAGTAAGGCACTCTATCACAGTAGGACCATTCTTAGAGTTCGCAACAGCGTCGCTGACAGCCTTGTATACTCCTATTACATCGTTTCCGTCTACCTGAATTGAAGGTATTCCCGCGGCTATCGCCTTTTGAGCCAGGGTCTCTGCTGCTGTCTGCTTCTTTCTCGGTATAGATATTGCCCAGCCATTGTTCTCTATTATTACGATTAATGGAAGTTTGAACACGCCTGCAAAGTTCAGCGCTTCATAAAAATCTCCTTCTGATGTTCCTCCGTCTCCCACATAAGTTATAACAGCTGAGCCGTCTTTACCGTATTTCTTAGCGTATGCAAGCCCTGCGGCGTGAGGCAGCTGTGTTGCTACAGGAACAATTTCTGGAAGCACATTGAGTTTTGCTGGTTTGTCAACAGCGTCGAATCCGTCTTCATATCCCTTGAGCACCAAGAATAGCTTGTATAAAGGCAGCCCTCTGACCATGTATATTGCATGCTGCCTGAATGCAGGTACAAACATATCATTTTCCCTCATAGCGTATGCGCTGCCAACCTGGGTGGCCTCCTCTCCGAGAAGAGGCGCATATGTCACAGCGCGCCCCTGCCTCTGCAGGCTTAGGTTTTTTGCATCAACAGCGCGCGCAAGAGACATGTATTTGTACATCTCTATGATCTGCCCGTCTGAAAGATTCTTTGGAAAGAGCTGCTGGTCAACATTGCCATTCTCATCCATTACCTGCATATAATTTATGCTTGTATCAAAAATCTTTTTTATCAAGACTCATCACACTACTCTATTGTAACAAAATAATATATGGGTTTTGTTTTTCTCTTTTATTTGGCGAGAACCCCAGTTGGATATGGATTTAGGCCTTCATCCTCTTATAGCCATCAAATATAAACCCATTTTCGTGAGATTTTGGGAATTTAGCCTCTATTATTCTATTTATCTCATCTTTCAGCATGCTTTTTGATGCTATGAAAACCTGGTTTCGCAGCGTGGGGGAGAGATCTATCGTATATAGATTGAATAATCTCCTTAATTTTTTCCTGTATGGCGCTTCCCTGGCAAGTCCAAGAACACTAAAAGTATAGTTTATGGCTAATATTCCATCCCTCTTAAGCGCAGAGTGCGCATTCTGGACAAATTCATTGCTGATGAATTGGTCCGGTATGTTGTCTTTTTTGAAAGAGTCCATCATTATTACATCATATTCCTCTTTTTTCCCC
Source organism: Microcaldota archaeon (assembly GCA_021810105.1). Lineage (GTDB taxonomy): Archaea > Micrarchaeota > Micrarchaeia > Micrarchaeales > Micrarchaeaceae > JAJZAB01. The sequence continues at coordinate 48,117 of JAJZJM010000001.1, forward strand.
TTTATGTAAGATGCACCATCAGCAACAATTATATTCGCATCTATGCTCTCAGTGAGAAACGCCTTTGATGCCTTGACCATGTTTTCATCTAGCTCGACAGCATCCACATTTCTGCTTGTTCCGTATATCTTACCTAGCTGAAATGGGATCGTCCCCCCTCCGAGCCCTATCAGGAGTATACGCGGCTCATCGAATAACGAGGGCAATGGCAGAAAATAGTCCCAATAGCTTCTTGTGTATATGCTGTACTTACTGAGCCTTGAGTAGATTATGTTATCTGACATGAGTATACGGTCGTCCTTTCTCTCTGCTACGACTATATTGCTCTCTTTTATCTCAGTAATAATCTTCCAGCCCAAAATCTTTTTGTAGATTGCTTCGAAATTTATTTAAGCACCCTTTAGTAAACATATAATAATAAGGAATTTAATTGGTGTAGTAATGCATGGCGAATGCAAGATTAAGGTGCCTGGAGGAAAAATGGTTTCGGTTAAGGTAGACTACAATAAAAAGATATTGAGCGTCAGCATACTTGGAGATTTCTTTCTGCATCCGGAAGGGACAGTATATAAAATTGAGGAGAGCCTGAAAGGAATGGATGCAGCCTCTGGAAAAAATGAATTTGCAGATAGGATCGCAAATGTCCTCAAAGTACAGAACGCCAGTCTGATAGGAGCAGATGCGAATGTTATCTCTTCTGCTATAGAAAAGGCGATAAAGGATGGAATGGCGAGTAATTAAGCTGGAAATGAACAGTGCTGCAAGAAACATGGCCATAGACCATGCCATAATGAATTCGGTCAGAGCTGGAAGGTCATCACCAACCATAAGGTTTTATAGGTGGAAGCCAAGCGCAGTCTCGATAGGCTGCTTCCAGAGCATGAACGATGAAGTAAATGTTGAAAGATGCGGAGCCGCCGGGGTCGCATATGTCCGTAGGCTTACAGGAGGAGGGGCGGTGTACCACGACATTAACGGAGAGATAACCTATAGTATAATAGGGAAAGAGGAGCTTTTTCCAAAGAACATAATCGATAGCTACAAATTAATCTGCAATTGGATAATAGAAAGCCTCTCCAGACTTGGAATAAAGGCGGAATTTGCGCCAATAAATGATATTGTGGTAGCTGGCAAAAAGATTTCTGGGAATGCGCAGACAAGGCGCGAGGGAATCCTGCTTCAGCACGGCACTGTACTCTACAAAGTAGACGTCGGAGAGATGTTCAGCCTATTGAATGTCGCAAAGGAGAAGATATCCGACAAGATGATAAAAAGCGCAGAGGAGAGAGTGACAAGCGTATCCGCACATTCTGATGCGAGCATAGAAGAGCTGTATGCCGCGCTTCTTTCGGGATTTACCGAGGGAAAGAATTTCTCTTATGGTTCTTTATCTGAAGAGGAAAAGGATGAGGCAGAGACCCTTGAACGAGAAATCTATTCTACATATGAATGGAATTTCAGCAGATGACCTCATTTATTGGCAAGCATAGCCTTGATGAAATGCTCTCCAGCTTTGTATGAGCTTCTTACAAACGGCCCTGCAGCCACATACTTGAAACCCATGCTAATACCAATTTCCTTAAAATGTGCAAACTTTTCAGGTTTGACATACTCTTTTATTTCAGCATAAAACCCTGTGGATGCCGGCCTTAGGTACTGCCCTATGGCAAGGAAGTCAACATCTGCATCCCTTAAATCCCTCATCGCGGAAACAACCTCCTCTTCGGTTTCACCCATACCAAGCATCATAGCCGATTTTGTATATCTTGACGGGGAAATCTCTTTTATGGATTTTAGAACTTTGAGAGATTGCCGGTATGATGCACGCCTATCCCTTATACTAGGACTTAGCCTTTCCACTGTCTCTATATTATGGCCTATCACGTCAGGCTCCGCTTTTATTATAGTGCTAAGGTATTCATCATTTCCTGTAAAATCTGGTATAAGCACCTCGACAAGAGTCTTGCCGCAGCTCTTTTTTATCGCTTTTATGCATTCTGAAAAATGCGCTGCGCCCTGATCCGGAAGATCGTCCCTGCAGACAGAGGTTATAACTACGTAATCAAGGCCCCACTCACCAACCGCTTTTGCAAGCTTTTCAGGTTCTTCTTTGTCTACAGCTATTCCTTTTGCTGCTTTTGCAACAGCGCAGAACCTGCAGCCTCTAGTACAAGTATCCCCCAAGACCATAAATGTTGCTGTGCCTGAGCTCCAGCATTCGGTTATGTTCGGGCAATGCGCCTCTACGCACACAGTATGCATGCCAAGCTCCTTGACCCTCTCCTTTATCTTAGAGTATTTTTCTGTAGAAGCAGGGCGTATTGCAAGCCATTCTGGTTTTTCGAGCGACACAATTGCCTTACGAAGCCAAACAATATTAGCCTTTGCATGTCATGGCACAAGCCTGTCTGGCGCCCTAGGGAAGAGGGCAGTCTCTCTCACGTTCTGTATGTTGAGCAGCCTCGCTGTGAGCCTTTCTAAACCTATGCTGAACCCTCCATGGGGAGGCGCTCCATATTTGAAGAATTCGGTAAACCATTTGAGCTCGTTCACGTCCATGCCCTTGTCCTTCGCCTGCTCGACGATTTTCTCGTATCTGTGTTCACGCTGGCCGCCACTGCTCAGTTCCAGCCCATTGTAAATCAGATCGATGCTTCTGGCCCATTGCGGTTCGTCATCGACCCTCATCACATAGAACGGCTTTATCGCGTACGGGAACCTATTTACAAAAAAGAAATCGGATTTGTGCTTTTCCTTGACGTATTTGGCCAGCGCCTCCTCGCCCTGCTTGTTGTAGTCCTCTTCCCCCCTTTTCGGATGGAAACCTAGCTCTTCCAATATATCGTATATCTTTGGGAACTCCAACACCGGGAAAGGGGTTCTCGGAACTTCTAGGTTCACTCCAAGAATCTTCAGCTCCTCCTCACATTCCTGCGAAACGGTCTTGACCGCATGAACTATGAGGCTCTCCTCTACCTCCATCACGTCCTTCTCGTCGTCTATAAAGGATATCTCGGCTGCGCAGGTCCTGTGTTCCGTTAGGTGCACTGGCGTGTTGCTTGCTTCTGCCCTCCAGCTCGGTCCGATCTCGTATATCTTTTCAAATCCGGCCAGCATCAGGAGCTGCCTATGAAGCTGCGGATCCTGCCTCAGATAGGCATTCTTCCCGAAGTGGCTGAACGAAAATACCTCGGATCCGCCCTCCTGCGATACACCCAACACGCTGGGAGTGAAAGTCTGCATGAACTTTTTCGAATACAGATATTTCTGCATGCTCTCGAGTAGCTTGGACTGCACAAGGAATATCGCCATCTGCCTCGGACTCCTCAGGTCTAGCGCCCTCCAGTCCAGCCTTTTGTCTATTCCAGTCTCATGTATTCCCTCTATGTCAATCGGGGCAGGGCCTTGTGGCTTGCTCACGATTTCTATCCTCTCCGGTATGATCTCTATTCCGGAAGCGACCTTTATCTCCGCCGGGATCACACCCTCTACTATAACAAAATAATTCGGCATCAGCTCTTCAACCTCCTTCAGCATCTTCGGATCGGTCTTTCCCTTTAGAACTGTAAGCTGCACCGCTCCTGTGATGTCACGTACCCAAACAAACCTTGCGCTCTTGAGGTCGTTGACCCTGCTCACCCTCCCGCCTATTTTCACCTTGCTCCCTGGCGTACGAGGTATATCCTTGATGTAGTCTATCTTCTTCATCGCATCCTTGCTCTTGGTTTGCACAAAAAGATTTAATACGCTTGTGTCCGAATACTCAAATATGGAAGAGAATGAGTTCGCGCGGCTTCTTAAAATTGCGAGGCTGAAGCTGAGCGATCATGAAATAGGGCCATATAAAGGAGTTCTTGGAGGCCGAGAAACCGAAGGGCTACTATGACGACCTGGTGGAGAGCCTGCAGAAAGCCAATCGCGAATACAATGCTTTCAATGTCATAGCAGAAAGCGCAAGGCAATCGGAAAACACTGTGCCATTCAGCACGAAAAGCAGCATATGCGTCAAAAGGGTAGAAACGACTGCGGGTTCGAGGATGCTGCAGGGTTACATTCCGCCGTTCAACGCCACGGTAGTAGATAGACTCATTGACGACGGCAGGTTCTCTTTCCTTGGAGAGACGAACATGGACGAGTTCGGCTTCGGCACGTTCGGGATAAACGCTGAGACCCCTGCAAGAAATGCGTTCGACAAGGAGTACGCGGCTGGCGGATCGAGCAGCGGCGCGGCTGTGGCGACTGCGATGCTGAAATACCATGTAGCCCTCGCAGTTTCTACAGGCGGATCAATATCCACACCTGCAGCGTTCAACGGGGTTGTAGGTTTTACACCGACATACGGGACCGTATCGAGATACGGGCTTATCGACTATGCGAATTCGCTTGACAAGATAGGGGTTATGGCGAGGAGCAGCAGGGGGGAACTCTTCGCCGTTGTCAGTGATGTATCCGGTACCGTGCAGTGCGTTTTGGACAAAGCAAAGGTCACAGACAAGGAATGGGCAGATATAGAGGCTGGACGAGCTGACGGTAATGATGGATGAGATGGAGCAAATACAGAAAATAAAGTTTGACTGGACAAAGTATGCGTGGTGGATAGACCTGAGGAGGTACATCTCTGTGCCGCACTCTTACTTCGGAATGGGCATTGAGCGGCTGATAAAATGGCTGCTTAACCTGGAGCACATAATGAATGTGATGCCATTTCCGAGATTGATTAATAGATTGGCGCCATGACTGGCAAAAGTTAAAAGCCTTGAATCGGATATTATACAGAAGTTTCATATTCAGTGCTGCAACAAACATTTGGGTTTACAATGGAAGAAACAGGCAATTTGAAAAGGAATGTAGGGTTCGCCTACATAGCATTGTGCATAGGAGCGGTAATCCTACTTTTCGGCTCAGTCTACCTTATTAATTTGCTCTCAACCGTATACGGGATTGGCGTAGGTGCCACTGTACAAAGCCTTTCTGACAATGCTCCGATAGCCAGCCAGCTCGTCCAGTTCACTGCACAGTCTGCCGCACTTGGAGAAGGAGTTCTGGAATCCTATATAACATTTTTCATAGCCATTGCTTTGGGAGCAGGGGCATTTGTATTGCTGCTCAACAGAAAAGAGGTTCCTACAAAGGCCGCAAGCAAATACACCACTTTGGCAGCTGTGCTTAGTCTGATATTTATTCTGCTGTATTACCTGGTGGCAGAGAACATACCTTCTGCTTTTATAGGACTTTATGCTTACTTGCCGTACATTGGTTTCTTAATCTGCATATCGTCGGTAGCATATGTGGAATATGTGATTAGGCTGAAGCAGCCCAAAAAGATGCACGCAAGAAAAGGTGCGATATCGTTGGATCCGTCTACGCCCTTCTCAAATATGCTGAACCTGCAGAGCGAACTTATGGCAAACCTTTCTGGAGAGCTTAAAGTAGTGGATAAGCACTTCAATTCTGCTGCAATAGTTAACCTCTACAGACTCATCAGCGGGTATGAGGGCAATTTCAAAAAGATAACCGTACTTACCTCTAGAGAGATGATGGGAATGAACTTTCCTGTTGAAGTTAGGGACTTTAGTAAGGAGTTGGAGGCTTCAGGAATAGAGCTTGATGTTAGGCTTATGGATGAAAATGACAAAGTGGAGCAGCACGAGAGATTTATGATGGATCAGAAAAGCGCTTATAAGATGCCACCTCTAAATATAATAAACAAAAGAAGTGAGCATGTAACTAAGATGAGCTATAAGGATGCCGATAGGCGGTTCTCAGAACTGATGAGCAGGGCCATAAAGATAGAAAATTATCAGTTAGGAAAGGGCAGAGAAAACATTTAGAGGTAATTTAATGGAATTGAAAATAGATAGCAAGAAGACAGCGCTTGTAGTGATAGATCTGCAGAAAGGAATTGCCTCTATGGGAAGGCAGCTTGCACCTCATTCTGCCGATGAGGTGATAGGAAATGCGGCAAAGCTTGCTAACGCGTTCAGGCAGAAAGGAATGCCGGTCTTTCTTGTGCATGTGATGCCGAGCGGCCCTGAGAGGCTGAACGTTATTGCGGATGATCAGGGTTGGGGAGGGCTGCAGGAGATGCCGAAAGACTGGGCGGATTTCGTTCCGCAGCTTGGCCCGAATGAAAAAGACATAATAATAACAAAAAGGCAGTGGGGGGCTTTCTATGGAACTGACCTGGAACTGCATCTGAGAAGACGAGGGATAGACACGATAGTGCTATGCGGAATATCCACAAACCATGGAGTTGAGAGCACAGCAAGGTTTGCATACGAATACGGTTTCCAGCAGATCTTTGCTGAAGATGCCATGGCATCGATGTCGGCGGAGATGCACAATGCTGCGTTAGACATTGCATTCAAGCGAATCGGAAGAATTAGGAAAACTGAGGAGATCATTGGCAGCATTTCTTGATTTGAATAAAAGTGTATCTGGAGGATGAAATTATGATTGAGGTAAAGAAGCTCACAAAAAGGTACAGTGATGGCACTACCGCCCTTCAGAATGTGAGCTTTAAGCTAGATAAGAAGATAACCTCGGTCATAGGCAGAAACGGAGCTGGAAAAACCACTCTTATCAGGATACTATCATCGCAGCTTGCTCCAACATCAGGCAAGGCTTTTGTCGAGGGTATAGATGTGGTTGAAGAGCCAAATGCGGTTAGAAAAATCGCGGTTAGCATACCGCAAGAGGCAAAGCCTATCGACTATCTTACGCCGTTTGATGCGGTAAGGCTATATCTTTCAGCACGCGGAATAGGCCTGCATGCTTCGAGAAAAGAGGCCGGTGACGCTTTAAAAAAGGTAGGGTTGTGGGAAGCTCGAAATAAAGTAGCGTACGAACTTTCTGGAGGAATGAAGAGAAAGGTTTTCGTAGCAATGGCGATAGCCGCAGATGCGGAGGTGGTATTCCTTGATGAGCCCACAACCGGACTTGATCCATTCTCAAGAGTAGAAGTGTGGGCTGCAATAAAGGCGATAAAGGGGCAGGTGATATTGACTACGCATTACATGGAAGAGGCGCAAGCCCTCTCAGACGAGGTGCTTATGATAGAATCTGGCAAGACTCTTGCACAGGGAAGCGTTAAACAGCTCCTTAAGCCATTCTCTGGGCTCATAAGAGTTGAGAGCCAGAACAAGAGACATAGATCGTATAGGATTGGGGGCACTTGGGTTTCTTACGTCAAAAAAGCGGATGTCAACTCTTTTGTAGAGAAAGGAGATATAATAAAACCAGTTACACTTGATGATCTATTCATAAAAAGAGGCGTTAATCTTGAATCTTAAATTCATAGCTGCGCATTCGTGGCTTACCGGGGCGGGCTCCCTCAAGTCTACATGGATGTATATGATATCGTCCATGGGCTTCCCGCTCTCCCTTCTTTTCATAGTCGGGGTGCTATCAGATGGAGCGCTGCTTCCGTATGCATTAGTAGGAGGCCTTGTTTCGGTTGTGGCTACAAATGGAATAACCACGATGGCTGATCTGGGTATGTTCAAATTCGAATACATGTACAAAGACCTGATAGTAACTTCGAAAGCCTCCCCTATAGACTATATGCTTGGAGTGATGCTTGCGGATCTTTTCTGGTCGCTTCCGGCAATTGCAATTTATTTCATACTCGACATCGCATTCGGAATATTGACCCCGTACGCTTTTGTAATGTCAATTTTGGTTTCGGTGCTTGTGCTGCTCTCCACAGCCTCTTTGGGATTTGTGCTTACAAGCCTTGTAAAACACCAGAGGTTTGTCTGGGCAATAACTGGAATGCTTTCGCTTGCTATGATGGTTTTCCCTCCCACATTCTATCCTTACAAATACCTTCCCCATTCTGTGCTGCTTATATTGTCAATATCCCCTACAACTCCGGCGGCTGTACTGATGCAAGGATTCTTCGGCCTTGCTCCCACCTTGTGGTACATGCTTTACATTTTGATTGGTGAGACTATCTTGCTATTCTTGATAGCAAAGTACCTCACGGTATGGAGGGAGCGCTGAGCCTTTAACTAAGCACTTTTCTTTCTCACAGCCTGTACTAAGGCTTCAAGCTGCTTTTTAATATGCTCCCTTGTTGCTTCATCGGAAAGCCTTCCCTCTTTGTCAAGCTTGTCATTTACAAAAGGTATTATGACCTCGGGCCTGTTCAGCACATTGGCATTTAGGTATACGAAAACCTGCCTTAGTTGATAGTATGCACGGGACCCTCCAAGCATATATGGCGAATTAGACATTATCGCCAAAGGCTTGCTGTCAAAAGGGTTGGCTGACTTGCCCCCTTCAGGCCTAGAAAGTGCGTCTATCGCATTTTTGAGCACTCCTGGAAATGAAAAATTGTACTCTGGGGTAACTATAACTATCGCGTCCGCAGCCATGAGCTTTGCCTTTACCTCCTTAACAGAATTTGGCATGTTGCCCTCCATATCCTGGTTGAACGGAGGGATATCTTCAATTCCGCATATTTCGAAGTCTGTGCCCTCTGGCGCAAGCTCCTTTGCCGCATTGAGCACTGCCTTGCTGTACGCACCTTTTCTAAGACTTCCCGCTATTCCGGCTATCTTGATTTTTTCAACCATAAAAAGACCTTTTATTATTTTAGGAGTGTAATCTTTTTATAATTATAGGTCATCCTATACGAAGCTGCTTACATTTTTCTCATTAAAGCAATTTCAGAAGCTCCCTTTTTGTTGAGAACGATTTGTTTGCTGATGCTTTCCTCAACCTGTTCATTATTGCGAGCCCTACTCCGCGCTGCTCAAACGATTCGACTATCCCGAACTTAACTTTGAGAGAATCAAGCAGTATGACAGAACTGTATAGATTCTTTGCTATGTTGTAGAGGTCCTTCCGGCTTCCCATTGAGACTGTGGAGCACCCAAGCCTCTCGGCAAAAGCGCACATCTCTGATGAGCCTATTATCGCAAATGGGACTTCGATGCTTTCCAGCATGCTGCTAAGTCGCCTCTCATCTCCTTCAAACATAAACAGAGGAGTTTCAGGGGCATAGTGCCTGTACTTTGTGCCAGGGCTTATCACCCTGCGCCCTGCGGACGCAGTTCCCGAAGCGATCTTGCCAACATGAGGCTTCATAGAAAAAGCGGTTTCTATCTCTTCTGGTGTGAATGGGCCAGGCCTTAGAAGAGTAAATGTCCTCAAATCTATTATTGTAGACTCCAAACCGAAGAAACTGCTGCCAGAGTCTATTATGCAGTCGACTTTTCGGTCAAAATATTTTATGCACTGCGACCCTGTGGTAGCTGTAGGCTTTTGAGAGGGGTTCGCACTCGGAGCTGCTATGGGCACACCGGCCTTCTTTATAAGGCTTAGTGCAACCGGATGGGCGGGCATCCTTATCGCAACAGTATCAAGACCTGCGGTAACGCTTTTGGGAAGATCTGCCCTTGCTTTTGCTATGAAGGTGATGGGCGAGGGCCATATCTTTTTTATCTTGTTTAGGTATTTGTTTTCTATATGTGCAATCTTTACTGCCTGGTCCAATGAATAGACGTGGACTATCAAGGGGTTGTCCGCTGGCCTTCCTTTTATCTCGAATATTTTTTTGCAGGCTGCATCATCAAATGCATTTGCGCCTATCCCATAAACTGTCTCTGTAGGAAAGACTACTACGCCTCCATTCTGGATGAATTTGGCAGCCTTAGATATCCGCTCTGGTTGAGGCTTGAGAGAGTCTATTTTTATTATTGCAGTTTTGATTGTCATAAAAAAGGCACCGTTGCCGTTTATATCTTTTTTAATACCTCTTTAGTCAATACAGGCATTCCAAAACCCAGTATTTCTATCTTTTTTCCGTATTTGACTATGCTTGCAGAGGCATTTCTGAGCTTGAGGCTGAAACCGGTAAACTCGTCGAATCCCAATGTGGTTGAAAGCAGAGAGAGTATTACTGATTCGTGGCTTACTGCTATTATTGCACCTTTTCCGGGAGAACTCCTGCTCGCCATGAAACTATGCAGCCTATTTGCCATAGAATTCCAGCTTTCCGCTTTTAAGCCATGGTCTGAGAGCATCCTCAATTTCCACAAGCCGTCTTCTGTTGAATGGTTTTCCAGCCTGCCATGATATCTTTCCCTGAGCCTATTGTCTATTGCAACCTCATTTCCGGTTGCGTCTCCTATTATGCGCGCGGTCTGCCTTGCCCTGAGGACTGGGCTTGCATAAATGCTTGCAATTTTTATTTTCTCAAGCTCTTTTGCTATAGCGGCAGCCTGAAGCCTGCCCTTTTCTGTAAGAGGATATCCGGTAATTGATGAGTTCAGGATTCCTTTTACATTTGTTTGGCTCTCCCCATGTCTTACGAATATAAATGTGGTTATCGACTCGCCTTTTCAACTCCTGATTAAGTATGCCAGATGTTCTGAAAGCCGCTCTTGCGTTACGCGCCCGACGGCCTCTTTAGCCATAGAAAGGATTGTGGCCCTATGCTTTTCATCGGAATGCTCTAGTCCGGAATACACCGCTTTCTGTCTGGATAAAGATATAAACCATCCTGTGCTGCCTTGCGGGCATGTATTCTCGCCGTACTTGGAATATACGTCAAGAAGCGCTTCTGAAAGTTCTTCTGATTGAACGCTTTCGAAACCCTGATTAAAGAATATCTCATTTAAGAAATTATATTCTGGCTCTTTTATTTTATCATAGTTTGAGCGCTTGAATGAATAGAAAAGTTCTGTCCAGCTTTGATCAAAAGGTTCCTTGAGCAGGAAGCCTTCCCTGTTCAGCAACACAGATATCTCTTCTACTGCATCCTCTATTTTCGTCATAGTTTTTTTATGTTTTGGGTTTTCATTTCCAGCAACAACGGAGCATTTAAACATTTCACCACCATTTAAACCTTCTAAAGTCAGATATTTAAAAGTTGCCTAATAAAGGACTTTTTGTACAAACCCTTCGCTTTAGATGAGTTTTTACACAGCAATTTTAAACTGATAATATGGCAATGATTGGGGATATTACTAGGTTTGTGTTTGAACCGCCAAGAGAAGTATACTGCAGGAATCTTCCATTGTGTAATAAAAACCTTGAGGCGGAACAAATTTGGGCAATTGTTGGCGTGTGACACCCTCCCACGACTGAAGCCGTGGGCTTCCAATGGCGGCTTTTCTATGGTTTTTTCTTCTTGGGCTGGCCAGTGTTTGCTGCATCTTGCTGGTCCCTGTCCTTGACAAACTCCTCCATGCCCCTTATGCCAAAAGGCATAGGTATGCTGAAGCCCTTGGTCTCTGTAGGTATAAACACCATGACGTTCTTTCCGGTCAGGCTTATCTCGTACATCATGTTTAGCGCACGAAGCTGCATTGCATAAGGGTCAGTTTCATACTTCTTGGCGGCCTCCAGCATCTTGTCCGCGGCCAGGGATTCGCTCTCTGCCAGTATGACTCTCGCCTGCTTCTCCCTGTCCGAAGTGGCAACGCGCGCCATGGCATTCTGCAACTCCGGAGGTATTGTGACGTCGCGTATCTCTACAGATATCGCGGTTATGCCCCAGTTCTCTATTCTCTGTTCTATCAGGCCCTGTATGTCTTTTCCGATTATATCCCTACCAGCCAGCATGGAAGAGAGTTCGGCCTTTCCTATTATGTCTCGCATCGCGGTCTGTGATGCAAGCAATACTGAATCGTAATAAGATTGCACATTGAGTATGGTTCTCTCTGGGTTATTTACCTGCCAGAAAAGTATGGCATCTACGTCGACAGGAACGTTGTCCTTTGTTAGGGTCTTTTCCGCTTTGAATGCGGTGCTTATTACCCTGATGTCTATTGTTGATGTTGTAGCGTCTATGAGAGGGACTATGAGATACAGTCCAGGACCTATTATTCCAACATATTTGCCAAGCCTCAAGACGGCCTTTCTGTTCCACTGGCTGAGTATTCTTATAGATAAAGCAAAAACTAATATAATGAATAGAACAAACCCGCCCACTACGCCAGCATATCCCGCAAGGTAGTAGCCGCCGCCAACCAGTATTATAAACATAAGTATGTCTGCGCCAAGTGCTGCAGCCACATTGTAAGGCTTTGCTGATGAGTTTGTTTTCATCGTGTCCATTTTATCCAATATAACGTTTGCAAATGCAGATTAATAACCTTGCCTATTATTGTCACCCCCATATGTCCTTCTTTATCTTTTCTTTTGGAGTGCCGACAGAAAGCAGAGCTGCCTCTACAGATTTGCCAAAATCGTTCGAGCCGCATATGTACGCTGCCCTCTCAGCCGCATCCGGAACGTCTCTGCGGAGCATATCAGCATTAATCCTACCCGCCTCCCTCTTCCATGCTTCTGGTTGAAATTCTTGTGTTCCTTCATCAGACCTTGTTATTGTTATTGTAACAGAAAGCCCGCGTATACTCTTTATCATGCTGGCTAGCTCCTCTCTCCTTGCTATCTCCTCTGTGTGCTTCAGACTCCATAACAGATGTATATCTGCGTTTCCGCCACTGCCATTGCGTAAAATTTCTCTTAGAGCAGACCTGAATGGCGCATATCCAGTGCCGCCTGCAACGAAAAGCATTTTGCTGTTCGGTTGATCAATGGTAAATTTGCCGTGCGGTCCTTCTATGATAAAAACGTCACCAACCTCTGCCTCAATAAAATGAGATGGCCTATTGTGCGGTTCCTTTATTGCGAGCACGTCTATATTATTTGACGATGGCTCAGAAGCAACAGAGAAAGCCCTCTTGGGAAATGTTTTTCCTTGCGAGTCGATACCTCCTATCATCACGAACATTCCTGGCAGAAACTGTATGTTATTGCCGTCGTGTGGCATAAACGATAAAAAGAGGTCTTTTGGAGTCTCTTCTACTTTTTCATACAATACGTATCTTTTAGAAGAGATATTTTTTACTACCATGACGTGCCTCTTTTTGGTTAATGCGCTTATACGCTCAGCAGCAGTCGCATCCACACTTATTTTTTCTTCCAGAGCAATGCTTGCATGAACAGCATCCGCAGCATTTTGCATAGCAGCCATCCGTATTTGAGCTCTTTGCCCTCTTCTTAGCCTTTGCTACCATATTCGATATATGCCACTCAAAATATTTATACTGTAAGAAAAAGTTCTTTTATTCCATGACATTAGAAAGGAACCTGGTTGCTTTGTAACGTTCATTATTATCCATTTTGGAGCCTGCCATTATTTCCTTCATTGAAAATAGTACATAGCCACGGGCTTTTTGTTTATCCTTAAGGAAATGCCATCCTTTCCTGTTATTAAAATTCGTGTTTTGCATACACCGTTAGGGTTAGCGCAGAGATGAGAATAGTTTCTTCTTCTGCTCCTCTTCAAGCGGAGTTATCCTGGCTATCGCAGAATCTATCGCTTTACTCAAAACATACTGGAGTGCTTTTGCATCTTCCAGGCACCCGGAAATTTCTGAATTTACTTCCCTTGCGTGCATGCATATAGGATCATCCGCTTGGGCATTCTGAAGAAGCTTCTTGAATTTATCCCTCCTTTTCTCCAAAGCCTTTGCTCTTGAATCAAGCTTGCCTATCATAAGTTTTTGGGCTTTTGCGGCCCTATCTTTCCAGTCCGTAACCGAATGCGCCAGGCCTATCACTTCATCCATGCTCCCTGCGGATCTTGCCGCACCCATAAACGTCGAGTAATCGGATTCACGAAGTTTCATATAGATGCTTATGAACTTTTTCTCGCTTTCTATTGCAACCTGGTCATGAGAAACTATGGTTTCGCGGTTTCCGCTGTTTTTTGATAGTATCGAGTACGCCTTGTTCAACTCCTTCATCATCTCCTCTGAATTGTTTATCTTTTTAACATCCGGATGGTATTGCATAGCCTTGCTCCTATATGCCTGCTTTATAAGGACCTTATCCTTTGTGGGCTTTATCCCAAGAATCCTGAAGTAAGATTTCTCATCAACATTTGACTCTGATTTTGGGACAATGAGGTTAATCTCCTTTTCCACTAATTCTATATCGTATTTTGCGGCATTTATCTCTGATTGAAGCTTCCTAAGTACTGATACTGTGCTATGCTTCTTTATCTTCTCATTTATTTTTTCTATAATTCCCAATCAAATCACGGAGAGTAGGGTCCATAAAAATACGCTGCAGGCATTCAATATGTGCGTGACATCCTCCCACCACTGAAGGTGGTGGGCTTCCAATGGTGGTTTTTTGATTGGTCATCTTGAACCACCAAGTATAGTTCCTGATTCACTGACGGCTGCCTCCTGTAATTGAGGTCTTACAGCGTCTCCAGAGGCGTTACTTCCCGCAAGTCCTGCGGTAGTCAGGATATTTATTGAGGCATTCAAATCTCTGTCAATCTTCAGTCCGCAATTTTGGCAGAGATATGTCCTTTCACTCAATCCTATATCCTGTATGTTTCCACATTTACTGCATGTCCTTGTTGTGTTCCTTGGGTTCACACCTACAACTCTGCAACCAGCACTTTCAGCCTTGTAACAAAGATATTGGGTGAAATTGCCCCAAGAAGCATCCGTTATCTGTCTTGCAAGATTATGGTTCTTTGCCATATTCGCAATCTTCAGTTCCTCGTATGCAATGAATGAGTATGAATTGGCAAGACGATATGAGGTCTTGTGAAGGAAGTCGTCCCTCTGCCTTGCGATATGTTCCGATATCCTTGCAAGTTTTATCTTTGTCCTTCTCCTGTTCTTGCCTCCTTTCTTCTTGTTTGAAAGCCTTCTCTGGATTGTTTTCAATTTGCAGATGGATTTATCCGAGATTCTCGGATTTGGGATTCTTGTTCCATCAGACAAAGTTGCGTATTCCTTTAGTCCCAAGTCCATCCCTACTTGTGGTTTATTGTTTGAGAAGAGAGAGATATCTTCCTTTTCAGTGGAAAATGTGACATACCATTCCTGCGATTTTGTCTGTTTTATCGCAAGTGTCTTTATCTTTCCTTCTATCTCCCTATGATTGACGAAATTGACCCTGCCGATTTTTGAAACGGAAACCTTTTTCTTTTCGAGTTTGAAACCAGACTGTGGGTATGTCAATGAAGAGACGTATGATTTGAAACGTGGGAAACCTACCTTGACTTTCTTTCCTTGTTTTCTTTCCTTTATCCTTCTGAAGAAGTTCTTGTATGCTTTTGAGACCCTGTCCGCGACATTCTGGCAGACTTGGGAATATAGTTCATTGAATTCTGGGTTCTTCTTTTTGAGTTTTGTAATCCACTTGTTCATGTCGTATTTCGTGAAGGTCTTTCCAGTTTCCTTGAAGTATTTTTGTGATTGTTCAAGAAGAAGGTTGTAGAGTTGTTTCGAGAGATACATCTGACGGTTGAGTGTTGATTTCTGCGACTGCGACGGATATGCCCTGTATCTGTACGTCTTTTTCAAGATGAACATATCCTTTTCACAATTAATCTTATATGTGTTGCGGTTCGCTTTCATCCCACGATTGAAATCATGGGTTTTCCCGCTCACATTTATAAAAATTATGCGCTTACGCTCTCTGATGCGAGAAGCTGCTCTGCGCTGTAGATCTGCTTCTTAGGCGCCATGAGCTGGGCTATACCCCAGAATATGACCGCATAAACAACCGCAACTATCATGTCATATGGGAATGGAATAAGGTTTGTCCCGCCGGTCTGCGTGCCTCCAAGATATGAAAGTATTATCATCCCAACTATGAATATAGGAATCCATATCGAATGCTTGAGGTTTATTGCTTTCCATTTTGATTTGTTTGCCTGGTAAAGGTAGAAGACGCTGCCAAGAAGGGTTGCGCCGAGAGCGTACAAAGTAGTAGGGTATGTTGCCCAGTATATGAGCAGCGCTGACATAACAAATGCCACCAAAGACCATACTCTAACATAAGGAATCTTGAACGGCCGCTTCACATTTGGATAAATCTTCCTAAGTGCAGGGAGCGACGCAGAAACAAGCGCGAAGTTTACGACCGCAGCCACTACGACAAAATCTACAAGAGAATACCATGACGGCAAGGGTATTATGAATACAACTGCGAGCACTGCTGCAAGCACAAGCGACCATATGGGAACTCCATTCTTGTTGATCTTTCCGAATACCTTTGGAAATGCGTTCTCTTTTGAGAATCCGAAGATTATCCTTGCAGAGCCTGTTAGGTATACTCCAAATGTGCCGAATGGGGAGAAGATTGCAAATAGCAGCGCCACTATAACCAATATGCCCAGAACAGACCCTGCAAACGCAGGCACTGTGCTTGCCCCAACATGCATGAGATCAGCAAGGGGCGAACTCAAAGATGCAACGCTACTCCACGTGCCAGGCGCCACTCCGAGAGCAGCCCAGCTTACAGCCCCAACTATGACTATCGCCATGAGAACATAGAATATGCTCTGTACTGCCAGTGTGGCACCTATCGCCTTAGGTACATTCTTTTTTGGATCCTTCATCTCTCCTGCCATGTCTGCTACCTGTCTGTATCCTCCAAAAGAGAAAAGTATTCCGGTTGCTGGAATCGCTATAAGCACACCAGCCCAGCCATATGGAAGGAATCCATTAGCAGTAAAGTTGCTTGCATGGAAAAGAAATAATGGAACAAGTAATATGAATATTATAACTGCAGCAATTTTAAGGTATGTAAGCCCGGAATTGAACTTTCCAAACTTTGAGATTCCCATGAAGTTGAGTATTGCGAAGAATATCGTTATTATTATAGCCACAAGTATTCCAAGAGGTGTGAGAAGGCCTGCACCAGACACAATATGATAAAGCCCTGGAACCCAGTATGATGCATACTGCGCAACTGCAACGCCCTCTATGGCAGGTATTATTGCAGACCAGAGGAACAGTGCCCAACCTGACAGAAATCCTCCGTAGCTCCCATATGTGTAATAGCCTATCCTTGCACTTATGCCCCCTTTAGGAACCATAGATGCTATTTCAGCATAGGGTATTGTTATTATCGCAATCATTATCGCAGCTACAATCCACGATATTATTACCGCGGGGCCCGCGTATGCAGTTCCGCCTGCCGCTGCAAAAAGTATTCCAGATCCTATCGCTCCACCGATTCCTATAAGCGCAGCATCCCTTAATGTGAGAGATCTTTTAAGCCCTTTTCCAAAATTTTTATCCTGTGCCACTGCCCATAACCTCTAATTCATCCTTTATTTGCATCGATAGAAAAGCTTAAAACCCTTTTGCGGTTCTGTACATCAGCCAAAATTTTCAAAAAGTCTTGCCGCACCCAGACTTTTTAGTAAAGCTTTTCGTAAAAAGGTTTCGTGTGCCTTCCATCTTTATGTTAGTGACCATTCCCAGAACGGCAGGTAAACTATCTTTATTCCATCTACATTCTCACTGCCGCTATAATCATAAGTAATTATGGTTCCTTCCTTAAGTTTAAGTGATTTTGCAGCTTCAACTAATGCCGAAGTTTCTCTGTTTTTTACATCGTTGCTAGAGATCGTATAGCACACTTGTATTAATTTAGTAGATTTCCAACCCACAACGAAATCAACCTCCCTACCGGATTTCAATTTTAGATAATAAATATTATCTGGAGCTTTTTTCCTTCTTAGCAACTCTATAAACACTGCATTTTCAAGTGCCCTGCCTTTGTCTATATCTGTAAACAATTTTGATAATCCAATATCAACAATGTAACTCTTTACTTGCCTAGCAAAACGCTTTCTTGGACTTTTTAAGTATTGTTCCAAGATTTCAGCAAAGAATACGGATTTAGAATATTCTAAAAAGTTAAGAATTGTAACCCTGCTAATATCAAAACCCATACTGTTGAAATAATTCTGAGTCTTTGTCGAACTAAAATATGTTGAATAATTACTAGCGATTACCTTAAGGAAAATGTTTAATGCCCCAGTTTCCCTCAAGTTATATCTCTTTATTATGTCTCTAAAGAAGATGGCATCAAAGTAAGATGATAAAAGCTCCATTTTTCTTGTAGCATCATTTGAGAGTATGACTTCCGGAAAAGAGCCGTATTCAAGAAATTCGTCTAGTGCTCTTAGTACGGTGCCTTTCTTTGAGGAAAATTTTATGCTATTGATATCCGTGGTTATATCTCTTGATCTTAGCACCTCGCTGAAAGAGAAGGGATAAACAGTATAAGAAAGATTTCTACCAGCAAGCGATGTTGCTATTTCGCTGCTAAGTAACTCCGATGATGATCCGGTTATTATAATTCTATATTTCTTAGTGTCATACACTTTTCTTATCCATTTATCCCAATTCTCCACGTTCTGAATTTCGTCTAAGAACAAGTATATTGTCCCCTCTATGGGATTGAATATTTGCGAATGTGCAACTAGAAGATCGTCCAAGTCTGTTGACTTAGTCGCTATTAGGCGCTCATTTTCAAAATTAACATAAATAATATTGTCTTTTGTTACCTTTCTTTTCATCAGCTCTTTAATATGCTGAAACATTAAGCTTGTTTTACCCGAACGTCTTACGCCTGCGATGACAATTACTTTATCCGTGTCTAGATCTAACTTAATCTTCCTTTCTATGACCTCTGGAAGCTTCATTTCTTTCCAGAGCGTAAGCACATACTTAAAGTCATCAATTCTAGTCATACTTGTATAGTATACTATACATCTTTATATACTTTACGTTTGTTATACTGTACGTAAATAAAACCTGCAGCTACATAACCCAGTGCCCTTATATCTTCTGTGAAGTTCCATCAACTAAGCATTATTATACAATATCTTGCAATTGTATATTGTTGATTGCATGGAAAGCAGAGACTTATTATACCAATATCTTCAGATAAAATTTGGCCTTTCAGATAATAAAATATTGGGCGAATTACTGACAAAGGACTATAGAGAACACCAGCCTTCAGTAATACGTGGGGTTGAAGAGGTTAAAGAATTCGCTTCTAAACTAAAAAATGCGTTTCGGAACCAGCGTTTTAACGTACTAGATGAGATACAAGATAGGGACAAAGTCGTTTTCAGATATGATTGGTATGGGATCCATACTGGTAGATTCTATGACTGGCAACCGACTAACAAGGAGATAAGTACGCATGGTATCATAATAGCAAAAATCACAGATGGAAGGATAGCAGAAACATGGGAGGAATGGGATTTTGCTGGATTTGCCAGGCAACTGGATGCAGATAAAAATTAAAAGTGTATTAGATACAGGTTTTCCTCATAATCATCCTTTTAAGCACCAGTTATGGCAAGCACAAAAATCAGTAATTTATAGTGGCCTCAAGTCCGAAGAAATTTCCATACCTCTCTGCCTCCTCCCTTGCTTCTTTAATTCCATCAGTGCCAATCTTCACATAATGCTTCAGTGTTATGACCATCTTTCCCCTCACAATCTTCCTGCTCCATGCTCCAACCACTTCTCCATTAACAACTATCACAGGAACAAATATGCCGTTACTATGGATTATTGGCATTTTTCCGTTCTTAGGAGTTCCTTTCAATGCGTTTTGCATCCCCTGATTTCCGAGGATTGCTTCTCTGTCAGCATAACTTACAAGATACTCGTCAAATGCAGGAAGAAGATGAACGGACCGCACATTATTCAATCTCGGAATCTTCCTTGGCATATAATAAACCTTTCCATCCATTGTCTCCTCACAAAGTGCTGATCTAGCGCTTTCTACCCCGGCCTTCGCCTCTCTGACCGTCAATCCTGACCACCATACATAATCTTTGATCGTTGCCGGCCCATGGCTCATGAAGTATCTGCGGGCAAGTTCTGTACAAGCCTGCTCTTCTGATAATGCCTTTCCTTCTTGTATGTGGTCTTCAAGAAGCACAAATGTCTGCTCCTTTTCCAAATACGGACCGAAGCATATCAACCCATCCCATGCTGCACGGTAAAGCATGTGGTAACCTAAGTTATTCTTTGATGGAACTCCTCCTTTTTCAAGTACTTTATACATTTCTTTTCGCGTAAGCTGCTTTTCCTTCTTCAAGGCGTTATAAAATAACTTCTTTGTCTTTTCTACCGTCTTGTTGCTTAGGCCCAGATGTTGGTCTCGCATCATTGCAGTGTGTATAAGCCTTGGCGCAAAAAGCTTAAGCATCCAGCGTATGTCTTTAGAGGATGCGAAGTGAAGTGTACCTCGCATAAGCCATGTTCTTGCTATTCTTTTCTCTGCTATCTCACTTTCTATGTCGCTTACCGTGGTGCCTTCCTTGCACCTGAGGCCTATTGCCCAAAGAGATGCGGGATAATCTTGGGCTTGTATAGCTCCCATCGAGTCAAGCACCTCTTCTGGAGCGCCTAGGCTACCACAGATGTGCTGAGTTGCAATACGGTAGCCGAGGAGGTCGGAATGATCCATGATAAGGTTAATACGCAAAATTAATTAAAACTTTTTGAGGCACGATATGTATCTACAAGAGAAGTCCATTGCACCCAGACCCGCTTGCGGTTCTGTCGCAGCTATTTCTGAGAGCTTTCTGATTAAACTCTTTCCCAAAGAGTTTATTGGACTCGGCGGACGTCAGTTATTGAGTGCGATGTACAAACAATGGCAAATAACAGTATTCTATAGTGTTTACTATTAGCAATTAAATAAATTAACTTAGTGCACCTATAATGCCTATTAGCTCCTTCGTGGAAATAATTTGTATCCTTTTTTGTGTGCTGAAATCCAGATCATGACTCCATATAATTGTATTTTCATAGAGTGCGCATGAGATGTAGAGCCAGTCCTTTGGATCATCTACAAGACTTGCTGCGGCAGGAAGGAAAGGTTTAAGATCCTTGTCTGGCACAAGCACGAGCTGACCAAGAACCTTGTCAACTAATCGATAGAGTTCCTCATCTCTCAGTCCTGATTTTTTTCTTACTTCGACAATGTGGCGTGCAAATTCGTCAACAATGAATTCTGGCGCAAAAAGAAACAACGCCGGATTAAAGAACAGTTTTCTTGTTGTTGAATCTTTTATGAGGCATGCAAACAGTATGTTTGCATCAACTGTTATTTTCATTGAGGAGCGCCTCTGCGTGTTTTGCAGCGTTCTTTGAAATTTTTGCACTTATGAGCTTCCAGGTCTTCCAATTAAGTCTGCTCTTCTTAGCTATGCTCTCGGCTTCCTCAAAATCTGCAATTTTCTGTTCTATTACGTTTCTTACTGCACTTGACCATTTGACGGAAGAGTACTTCTCCATCTCCCTTTTCAACTCTTTGCTTATTGAAAGGGTGATATTTGGCATATAAATCACATAATTATTATGTGAATAAACATATTTAATACTTACTATTCAAGTATCATGACGATTCAAATCCAGCTTCCTCATAAACATGAATGGACTCGGCGGGATTCGCACCCGCGACCTCATCGTTGCGAACGGGTGTGAGTCCCGTAGCTTTCTCGTCTAGCTTTTGTTTCATTTAGGCACCGTAGAATTTATTTTCGTTAAATGCGAACATCTGTGTCTTCGCACACAGATTATAGCGCATTTAGAAATATAAACAGATACGGTGCAGTTCTAGCTGTATTCGCACCCAGTGTTTTCGATTAACCTTTCCAAAAAGGTTACGCACCCAGACCCGCTTGCTGGTTTGTCGCCGAAGATTTGCTTGGAGAGGATTTTGGACTCGGCGGGAATCGCACCCGCGACTCGACGTTGCGAACGTCGCGTTTTACTACTATACTACGAGCCCTTTTGCACGGCTACATTGCTTATTTAATCTTTATTATTCTATTGTTATTGTTTGGATGGCAAACTCTAATAAAAAGACAAGGATAGCTTTCTCGAAAGGCGCTTTGGTCAAATTGAACAAGCTGCTGCACAGGGTGCTGATAGATGTTCGACCCACGCCGAGCGAAATTGCAACTGTCACAGCCGCATCTAACGACATAATGGGCAGGCTGAAAAGGGTTGCACCCAAAAACGTCGAGATAATGCTTCTTGGCTCTATAAGCAGGGGAACACAGATAAAAGGCACTTCAGACATAGACATCTTCCTTCTATTCCCAAAATCCGCGGATGAACGAAAAATGGAAGAAGCCGGATTGCGCATAGCAAAAAAGATTGTGAAAAGGGGGGAATCTTACGAGATAAAATATGCAGAGCACCCATATCTTAAGCTTAATCTTTCAGGCATAAATGCAACTGCGGACATAGTGCCCGCATTCAAGATAAGCAGTGCTGATGAGATGGGCAGTGCTGTAGACAGAACCCAACTCCATAACGAATTTGTTAACAAGAACCTTAGCCAGAAGCAGAGGAATGATGTCAGAATTCTTAAGTCGTTTCTTGACCATCATGGCATTTATGGGGCCGAAGCCAGGATTACTGGCTTCTCAGGCTACTTGTGCGAGCTTCTTGTGCACCATTATGGCTCATTCTCCGGAGTCATTGAAGCCTTTGCGAATATAAGGATGCCGCTCGCGATAGACCCAGTTAACAGGAAAACTCTTGATGACGCAGCAGCATTCGTAAAACGCTTCGGAAAAGATTTTGTCGTAATAGACCCTACAGACAGAAACCGGAATGTTGCTGCAAACGTCTCTGATATGTCCTTGGGCAAAGCGGTATTTTATTCAAGGAGGCTGATCAAAAACCCAGATATTGATATGTTTTATGGAAAGGGCTACCAGAATACTAATGCGGGCGCGAGATTAAGAAGCTTGCAGGATAAGCTTTTCGTAAGCATAGACGCGATTGCTTTCAAGCTTCCAGACATATCTGAGGACATACTCTGGCAGCAGCTTGCAAAGCTCAGAGGGAACTTAGCTATAGAGATGAAGCGTCATGGATTTGAATTGATAACCTCCTTCCAGTGCGTATCAGGAAATGCTGCGGTAATAGCTTTCATGTCAGACAGTAATACGCTTGGACATTCTGTAGTGAAGGGGCCGAATGCTCTTATGGGAGATGCGTCAGAATCGTTTATAAAGAAACACAAGAATTCCCTTCTGATGCTGTTTGATGACGAGAGGATAATCTCCATAGAGAAACCCGAATTTAAGAGGGTGCATGAATTCATTAAAGCTTACGTGAATGGAAGAAATAAAAACTTTCCTTCCTATTTAGCAAATAGCAGGACAGCAGTGTACTCGCGCGATATTCCTGAAGAGTACGCAAAGCTTCTCTATGAAGCCATACAGAGCGAGACAGTTCCTGCATAAAAAGATGAGACTATGGCGAACTACACAGTTGTTGAAAGAAAATATTTCATTACTGAGAAGATAGATGAGACTCCAGAAGTCCTTATATTAGGAATGAAGCCAGAGGACGGCAAGCCAAACGCATTCGATCCCGGAATGTTCATGATGGTTTCCGGATTGGACAAACAGACGGGCGAGAAACATGTGGGCAGGGCGCTCTCCATAGCTTCCGACCCTTCTTCAATAAACATCGAATTCTTCGTTATAAAGAATCCCACGCACGGAGACCATATAGGGAGATCCCATTTCATGGATGTAGAGATAAACGATCCATTCATGCTGAAAGGACCTAATGGCCAATTCAAGTTCGACCCGAACAAGGACAGCAAGGTGCTCTTCATTGCTGGAGGCACTGGCTTGGCCCCTTTCATGTCTATGCTTAGGCACATGAAACTAGTCAATGCGCCTACAGACACAATAATGCTTTACAGCGTTAAGTTCCCAACAGAGATAATCAGAAAGGACGAGTTAAACGCTTTTGGGCAGCATCTCAAGCTCAAAACCGTAGTCACTGTGACGAGGCCTGCGGAAGGAGACAACTGGACTGGACAAACAGGACATGTTGACTCTGCAATGATACAGAAGCATGCGCCGGATTTTGCGGACAGGATGTGCTATATCTGCGGCCCTCTGCCTTTTGTGAAAGCTGTGAAGGATGCGCTAGCAGCATTGAATGTACCGCAGCAGAGAATAAGCGCAGATGTCTGGGGCTAGATACCAAAAAAGGCTTTGCACTCGTGCAAAAAAACGTACTCTGCAATAAATGTATTCATAATTTTTTTAGGCGCTCATGGATTTCCTCCATGCTCAGCTTCGTTGACAGCAGCGGTATTCGCTCTATCTGTGCAATCTTTATAGCGAGCTTGTCTATGGTGGTTATGCCGTGCATCACCACAAGCTTCGGCTTTATAGGTGCGACCCTTATGACAACCATCGGAGACCTGCCCGTAGAAACCCTGTCAAAGAGAAACGCCCTATCAAGAGTCGAGCCAAAAAGCTTCGGGTACTCTGAAGGAGACATTTCCAATATTACCCTAAGGCTGTCTACCGTAGTATATCCGAAAAGCTTTATCGAGTCAAGGTAACTAGGGTTAGCTATTATCTTTCCTTCTATTATCCTGTTGAAATCTACGCCGCCGATCGGAGCAGAGAAGTCGTATACTTTGTAAAGGCTGTCCTCTGGAAGTTTTTGGGAGAGCCTCTCCAGACCCTGCACCACAGTGTTTCCCTTCTCTTCGTCTATAGAGAAGAGCGCGTCAACAAACCTCTTTATCACTCCGACTCCGGGGCTCATCCTTCTGTTGCTCTCGTAGTCGCTAACTGTTGATGTTGATATCTTTATCCTTTTTGAAAGCTCAATCTGGGTCACTCCGAAAAGCTCCCTCCATTTTCTCATTGTGCTGCCGGGACTATCAGAAAGCGCTATCTCGCCTGCAATTTTCTCTCTGAGTTCGTCCATTCGATCACTAATTACTGGATTTCTTGCCTTTCTTCTTTATTCTCTTGTAAAGGGCGTCTATTTCCTTTTCATCCATATCTGACTTGCCAGCTCCGGATGACTTTGCCGATGTCTGCATGGCTGCCATGCCATCCGTCTTTGGCTTCTTTATGAACCCGTATATCAGCACTATGATGCCTGCAACAAGGAAGATAAAGAAGGAGATTCCGAATGCGGCCTCCTCAAGCACCAAGTGGGTTATGGCAGAGCCGCTTGATCCCTGCGAATTGTACAGAAGCGTTGCATTCACAGGTTCGGCTGATGAAACGCTTCCTTTTGAATTGTCTATGACAGCATAGTATGTGCCTCCTGGAAAGCCTTTGGACGAGTTTACAAAATATGCAGGGGTTACGTTGCTAACTCCAGTCTGATAAGGCAAGACCACCGAGGTTGTATTCACGTATGCGAATAGCAGCCCGTATCCTTTCAATGATAAAGCGGTTGCATATCCCAAAGGGGCATTTGACCTGTTCATAAGTCCGCTCCAATCTGAAAACCCAGTATTGTTAAAGAAATAGAAATTCACATCGGAGCCGAATCTGCCTATCACCAGAGGTATTGAATTATTCGATATGGATATTGGGACGGTTGCGAACGATAGAGAGGATATGGTTAAATTCTGCTCTGTAAGTAGTCCGTGCACGTTTATTACGCTTCCGGAAACGAAGAGAAGCGCCACTGCGATTACAAGAAGTGCCAATCCTATGTATATTACGTTTTTGCGCATTCACCCACCTTAAACATCAGCCATAAAAGGTTTGATTGAAACTTTTTATTGCTTCTTATTTATTATAGCCAAACATTATTAAATAATCACATGCAACTTATAAACTCAGAGCGAAAAGGCATTGGCATGGAAGGATCTGAAAAATCGAGAGGCAGACTGTCTACTGGAATAGAGGGATTAGACGCAATTACTTACGGAGGCATACCAGAATCCAATCAGGTGATAGTTGCCGGAGGGCCAGGCTGCGGCAAGACCCTTCTAACTTTCGAGATATTATACAATAATGCAAAGAAGGGAATCCCTTGCACCTACCTTACTCTTGAGGAAAGCCAGCAAAACGTGCTTCAAAATTTCAAGAGCACTTTTCCTAATTTCTCCGACATAGACGCTCTAATAGAAGAGAAGAAGATAATCCTTGCCGGAAACGAGACCGCATCTAAAGTGCAGACAGGGACAGACTCGCAATCATACGCTTTCAGCAGCGTTCTTTCGGATATAGAGGATATTGTACATACAAACAACTCAAAATGTCTTGTTATAGATTCGCTCTCGATATTGAAGCTTATGCTCGGAGATGTGCTGGTTTATAGAAAATCCATGTTCGCGCTAAGCTTGAACTTGAAAAGGCTGGGGGTTACTAGCTTCCTTACAATGGAGATGCAGCATACAACCAGGCAGGCTATGTCATTCAGCCCAGAGTTTTTCATATTTGACGGAACGATAGTGATGTACCAGAGCATAGAGGAAAACAAGAGAGTCTATGGTCTTGAAGTCCTGAAAATGAGAGGCTCAAATCACAGCATGTCGGTCTCACCCTATGAGATAACAGATAAAGGATTTAGGATATTCACTATTAGCGAGATATGAGGAGCATGGCGCCCCTTTTCAGATTCAACGATGATGCGGATAAGAGCAAGACCGGCACCCGGCAATTTAACGAGCGCCAAAGGCTTATTCTATTAGGCGCAGCTGCACTTATACTCGTTATTGCTGCTGGATTCTCGATTCTTTTGACAAGCGGAGGAACTCCTCTGGAAAGGTGCAGGGGCATAGCCCTCTCGCAACAGAGAGATTCGTGCCTCGCTTCCCTTGCAGAATCAACATCAAACTTATCGGTATGCTCTTACCTTAATGGAAGTGCAGGGTATGAATATTCTTGCGTATCTTCGATAGCTCTCAAATCACTGAATGTCAGCTATTGCTCTGAACTCTCGCATAACAGCAGCTACTATGCACAATGCGTAAGTGGAATAAGCAACCAGACTGGAAACATAGGTTATTGCAGTTTGATTTCAGAGCCATACAGGTCGCAATGCGAATACAGCATAGCGGAAAATGGCAATTTTTCCGATTCAAGCTTATGCGGCACAATAAGCAACAGCAGCCTGCAGGCCAATTGCGAATACAGAAGCAATTACAGAGTGGCATTCCTGCAGAAGAACCCTGGCTACTGCTCAGCCCTGCCTGCATATCAGAATTATAGCCTGCTTTCATACATGCTCAACATAGGAAGCCCAGAGCACAACATTACATCTTACATTTCGTTCTTGAATACAACACCGCAGCAGTACTGCAGATACAGCATCGCAATAGAAAGCTACAATAGATCATTGTGCGGCTCTGTAGGAGGATACCTAAGCCTAGTATGCTCATATTCGCTTGGGGAGGTAAACGTCAGCAACAGCACAAACATAACCATAAGCAATGCCGGCACTCTCTGCTCAAGCGCTGGAAGCGAAGAGCAATTATGCACCTATGCAGTATACGCTTACATTGCATTGAAGAATGATAATGCAACAATCTGCGGGGCTGTGGCTTCGCCATTGCTGCAATACAGCTGCTACGCTGCACTGGCAAAGAAATACAATTTTCCTTCATATTGCGGCCTTATATCAAATAAAAGCATAAGCAATGTGTGCTACTCGAACCTGACATCAAATTCATCGCAGGCGGTTTGATGGACGATATTGATAAGGCTTTTAGTGGAATAGTAACTTCTGCCAGCAGTGCAGCTGACCAGCGCAACATAATATACACGATATTGTCCGATAAGATAATATGCGCGGCAAGCTCGGTATTGCTGAATGTGGGAGACATTGTTGCAGTGAAATCCATTAATTCTGACGACAAGCCAAGAATTGAGGAGGTAGAGATTCTTGGCAGCGCCACAGTGCGCGATATCGAAACCGCTTTGGGAAAGCTGCCTGACATGATAGACATTGAAGGCAATGCTGCAAGATCTTTGGATAGGCACAAAAACGCAGCATACTCAAAAGACATGCATAATATAATCGGGGAGCTGCAGAAAGCCGCACGCGTATTTGCATCCGCATATCTTTCAGGAGCACATATTGTTATAAGATTCCATAACGATTGCGATGGAATAAGCGGAGCTGTATCGATAAACAGAGCGCTTTCTGAGCTATCCAACAGGCTGATGATTGGAAAGCCAACAGTGTCTTGGGCTATGCAGCGGGGCATAGAATATGACATGGAATCCGCATACTCAGACATAATTGAATTTAGGAACCATAAATCCGCAGCTGCACCCCTCCTACTGATAACAGATTTTGGAACGGCACCGGGAAGCGCAGACCAGATAATAAATGCGGAAAAGCAATACACGATAGTAATGCTGGATCATCATCCCCCATACGATGAATTTCCTATGGAGCGCATAACTAACTATGTAAACTCTTGGAACCATGGGCTGAACTCCAGCTTTACTGCTGGACTGCTCTCATCAATCTTTGCAGAGATTCTTGCAGACATAGATACAAGCGATATGATAAATGCTTCATTGATAGGGGATTTCAGTGAATATGCGGACAGATCCGATGCGGATGGCCAGAAGATTTCCATAGTGCTAGACTACCTTACAAGTATAGCGGGCAGGAATGGATCCAGCATAGAAAAGCTCACTCCCTCCTACGCGGATAACCTTATAAACAACCCAGACAGGCTTGCCTCTACATTTTATTCCGCATCAAATACGTTGAATGAGCTGCTGGATTTGGGAGTTGAAAAGGTAAAGAAGATGCATGGAGATGCTGCTGACGTGTTTTTGCTGGATTTTTCCGAGCTGCCCAAAAGCGAAAGCGGCTATCCCTTGCCTGGAAGATACAGCTCAAGGCTTCAGGAGAAACTTGAGGGGATAAACGGGCCTAGGACGATGCTCGTGCTCCATTATGGAAGCTATATAACAGTACGGATGCCTAGAGCCATATCAGGAGAAGTGAAACTGCTGGAAAAGATAAATAAGATATTGGAATTATCGGAATACGCCGAGAGTGGAGGCGGGCACAACGAGGCAGCGAGCATAAAGGTGGTCAAGGAGAGATCCGGAGATGTGCTTTCTATACTTCTTAAAGAGCTTGGCTGCCAGAATTACCACCGATAATATATTCGGATTCTTTCTCATCCAGGCCAAATTTTGCCGCAAAAAAATCAAATACCTCTTCTTTTGTGTTGCCATTTTCCATTGCATGCTTCGCCATTGACGAGAGCAAAGGTATTATGGTAGACCTTATGTACCTTGAGCTGGAATGAACCTTCCTTCTCAGTTTCTTAGCTATCAGAGTGCCCGCCCCTCTGTCTGATTTTGTGCTGCTGAGGGATTTTATCACTTTAGGAAATGCGTAACCCTTTACAGTATTCGGCCTGCCTGTTTTTGAAAGCGCCACTCCGCTGGATATGAGAGCGGACATGTATCTGAAATAATTATAATAGTGGCTTATGGAAGCCCTAGCGCTAAATGTAGTGCCTTTTGAAAGGGATTGATATGCAGAATGAATCTCATTCATTCCGGAGTATCTATTTGGTATGTTCTCGTCTATCCATTTTATCATCATTTCCGTTTCTACATCTGATACTGCAAGCGCCCTGACAGGCGCAGAGAAAGTATTTGAGAGGAAGATCCTGTCAAGGGCGAGGAAGACTTCGCTTTTCCTGTCTCTCAGTCCAACCACATCTATTGCTTCTTCTGCTGCGCCATCGAGAGCCAGCGCATCATTTATGGCGCTCCTCGCGTCTCCGGATGCACGGGCTGCTATAGATTCGATCATCCCTGGAGTAAGTTTTATGCCATTGCTTATGCAAAAGCTTTTGAGCACCTTCTGCACCTCGAGGTTGGTGAGCTTGCTGAATTTGATCGCTTCCACTTTTCCCCTTAGGAATGAAATGTTTTGGTTCCACATGTTATTTGCAATCATAATTATGGGGCTCTTTGAATTATTTATTAGCCTTGTTATTGCGGATCCGGCTCCCTGGTCGTAGCTGCCGGATATTTCGTCTATTTCGTCTAAGAGTATCATGTTTCTGGAACCGAACAGCCCTCTGCTTGTGCTTGAAGGCGCAGTCTTGCTATCCAATACATCAGCCCCTCTTCTGTCACCAGCATTGTTTTCTATAACAGACCATCCAGCCCACTTGGCAAGCAGGTATGCCGAAAGGGTCTTTCCTATCCCTGTTGGCCCCCATATGAGAAGAGGCTCCCTGCGCTTTCCTGAATTGATCTCTTTGGCAAAAGCCTTCATCTTTTCAATCTGATATCTATTCCCGACCACATCGTCTATCGAATTTACGGATTCAAGGCCAGGGCTTTGCATAACAGCACCATATTTATAGTCTTTGCGCACTCTATTTTTATACTTGTATGTAGAAAGATTTTAAGCTGATGATGATTTCATGGTATCAAGTCGCGAGTCTGGCGGTCCCGAACACGTAGCAATAATACCAGATGGAAATAGACGGTGGGCAAGAGGAAGAGGTTTAAAATTGCTCCAGGGCTACAGCGTAGGGATAGACAAGATAATCGACGTAGGATTGTGGGCAAAGATGCTAGGTGTAAAAACCCTTTCCGTTTGGGCGCTTTCAACTGAAAACCTTGTGGGAAGAAGCAGGCATGAAATAAACCTGCTTTTCAGACTGTATACAAAAGCGGTATACGACAGCAAAATACTCAAGATGCTATCAGATAATCATGCAAGAGTAAACGTTATAGGGAATCTATCCCTGCTGCCTGAAAAGCTAAGAAAAGGATTGCTTATGCTTCAGGAGAAAACCAGCAGATACAATGACCTTTCAATAAACCTGCTTGTAGGATATGGGGGCAAGGATGACCTTACTTTTGCTTTAAAGAGATTGTGTGCAAGCAGCATATCGCAGAAAAATATAAACAGCAAGACGATAGAGTCTATGCTTATGACCGCAAATGTACCTGATGTAGACCTTATAATAAGAACATCTGGAGAAAAAAGGCTTTCTGGACTTCTTCCGTGGCAGTCAAACTACTCCGAGCTTTACTTTTCCAAAAAATACTGGCCGGACTTCAACAGGAAGGATCTGAAAAGAGCTATAGACACTTATAAAAAAAGGGAGAGAAGGTTCGGCAGATAGACTATCTGTGTTGTGATGGCAAGATCCAAAGACCCTGAAAAATACTCGGCCCTTTTCTCAAAAAGGCTGCCAGAACTCCCCTACCTCTTTGCAGCATTGCTCGCCATGAGCATAATAATTGGAATGGCTGCGGTAAGCATACTTCACCTTAGATTTCTTCCATCAAAATTCATAAACTACATATTCATAAACGGCACACTGGCGGGAACGATAGCCATACTTCTTCCAACAGTTCTTACTGCGGTTGTGATAAAGGCGGCGAGACCTAGATTAAGAATAAAGCATTCTATATTCATCTCGATTATAGGCTCATTCTCGTATTCGATATTCATATTGCTTGGAAGCCTCCTGCACCTCTTTTTCGGACTGCCGATTGCGACCGTAGTCATACTCGTAGGGGATGCGAGCCTTTTTGCATGGTGGTTCTTCATAAACAAAGTAGTACTGGGATTTGGCAAGAGGGCGATACTCTTTGCCCTGGTGCAGCCTACCCTCAACGTAATACTCTTTATAGCTGCGAGCAGGTTCATATTCAGGTTCGATACGCCGTTCAACATATTGATATTGAAGCTTTATGCGGGAATCTTCATATTCATGATTGCAAGCTACCTGCTCCTGTACATTTTCGACAGGCCACTGAAAAAGCATCTGGACGTAGGCACGGTTGACATGTTTTCAGGGATGCTGCAGAACTGGCTCTTTGACATTAACACAGCGATATCTTTCAATACAAAACATAGGCTTACACCGGATATAGACACAGACACGGTAGTCATAAAAAAAGGGAATGGTAAAATCAAATCCATATTCTTCGCGCCTCAGATACATTATGGCCCGGCCGGAAGCCTTGGGGCAAGCAATTTTCCAAACATGCTAGAGACCTTTGTAAATAATAGGTACAAAGCTACGGCGTTCATAATGCACGGAGCGGTAACGGCAGACAGAAACCCAATATCCGCCAGCCAGTTTGGCAGCGTTAAAAGGGCATTGATTGAGGGAGTGGAGATGGCACGCAATGCGGGAAATGGCATGAGCATGGAAATTGGAAAGTATTCTTACGCGAAAGTAACAAGATTGTCTTTGGGCAACACCTCTTTCGCATTTTTCACTAGGGCGCCGAGAATCACAGAGGATATAAGCTATGAGTGCGCGGAGCTGTTCAGGAAAAAGCTCTCGCGTGATGGGATGACTCCGATACTTATAGATTCTCACAATTCAAGGTTTGAAAGCGCACCAAAAAGCGAGCTTGCGGGTGTTAAGTACGGCTCGACATCGATGAACGAGTATATAAGGGCGATAGCAGACCTGCATATTGAGCACAGAGCTACCAGAACAAAGGTGGGCGTTGCTAGCTTCGGGCTTTATGACGCTTTAGGGGCACCGCTAGATTTGGCTAAAGGAAACCTAAACGCGGTAGTTTTCTCTTTTGGCAAGATGAGATACATGATGCTGCACTTTAACTCTAACAACATGCTCCCTGCTATGAGAGAGAGCATAATATCCCATATAAGAAAGAAGTACAGGATAACTGCTGAGGTTTATACTACAGACACGCATGCTGTAAATTCGATCGAGCACACTGTTGAGAACGTTTTCGGAAGAAAAACTAAATTCAGCAAGATAGCCCCGCACATAGATTCTCTTGTAGAGCACGCTTTGGCAGACCTTGAAGAGGTGAAGGTGCTGCACAGAAGAGTTGTTATGAAAAAGTTCCCGGTATGGGGCCCTGATGTGGGAGACATGGTAATAAAACTTACAAAATCTGTAATCGCGGATGCAAGACTTATGGGGCCGATAGTGATACTGGCGGGATTTATTTTTGCAGCGGTGGTAATATCAATAATCTAGTATACGTTCTTCTCTCCAACTGCAGAGATTGCTATTCTTCGCGCCTCGCGCATGTTCATGCCTGAGTCGCCTTCTTCGTTTACAGGGGTCTCCATTATAAATGACATGTCCTTGAGTTGCTTCTGCTTGAAAAGAGCCTTAAAGCCTGCAGCGCCTATGTACCCTTTGCCTATGTGCCAGTGCCTGTCCAGTCCGCTTCCCAAGGGATATTTTGCATCGTTGAGGTGAATAACTCCAAGCCTGTCGAACCCTATATTCTCTTCAAACTGGTTGCACGTCTCTCTCACGCCATTCTCATTGCTCAGATCATACCCTGCGGCAAATGCGTGGCATGTATCAAGGCAGACTTTTGCGCGTTCAGACCCAATCTTATGCAGTATCTCGGCTATCTGACCAAACTTGGATCCTACGCTATTTCTGTATCCAGATGAATTCTCTAGAAACAGAGAAGCCCCATCAGTATTTTCAAGTGCGTACCTTATGGTCTTTGATGCGGTTTCTACACCTGCACTTTCGCCACTGCCAGTGTGGGAGCCTATATGAACAACAAGTCCTTTTATGCCAAGCATATTGCAGCTTTCTATATTGGCAACCAGCATATCTATGCTTTTCCTGTTTATTGAAGAATCAGAAGAAGAGGGGTTGCAGAGATAAGGAACGTGCGCAAATGGGGCAATGCCGCTCCGTTTTATAATTCCTTTGAAAATTTGAGCCTCTTCTTCATCAATTGGGCTGTGCTTCCATGAACGGGGGTTGCTTGCAAATATCTGAAATGCTCCGTAGCCCTCACGCTCTGCTAAAGCAGGGGCGTTTGATGCCCCGCCAGATATTGAAAGATGAAAGCCTAATCTTAGCATATGATCAATTCTACAAGAATGCCACTAATCGGATTGCTTCACATTGATTTAAAAAGATTTCTTAATAATACTTCTCCACCAGGTGTTGTTTTGGGGAAACGAAGGGGATTCAGTCTTTACGATATAGAGGAATTTCTGAAGGAGGTAGGGTGCACGAGGGTTAGCGAAAGTGCAGTAATAAGCCTTGAGAAAGAGCTGGAGGACACTGTAAAAGAGCTAGTGACGGATGCAGAGGTATATGCGCACTATGCCGGAAGGAGAAGACTGATAAAGCGCTCAGACGTAGAGCTTGCCACAAGCTCTTATGAAAAATCTGAAGGCCCATGACGTTGCTTGCATCTGTAGATGCATATATTATTTTAAAGAAGCAACGCAGCCTTTAATGCGAATGCGAGCAGGACAAAACCAACCTCTATGAATGAAAAATAGAGAGTAACCTCCCATTCCTTGCATCTTTTTATGTTCATTATAAGATGGGTCCAACTGTATATTTTCCTGCCATAAGGAGGCTCCATTGTGCCATCATTCCTTCTTTTGCCCAAATCTGTGACTTTGAATCTCCTCCTTAAATGAAGCAGGAATTCTATTATCCAAGGCATAAAGACTATAACTCCGAAAGATTCCATATTGCCGAGCACCATTGATGCTATGAGCGCAGTTCCAACGCAATACGTGAATGAGTCGCCAGGCAGCACTTTGGAGGGGTATATGTTGAATACAAGAAAAGCCAACAATGACGCTGAAAGCGTAGCTGTTATAATTGCGCCGGTATAAGTGCCGAACATAAAGCTGTATATGAGCAATGCCAGCGATGCTATAAGAGCAGACGCTGGAGAGATTCCGTCAAATCCTCCCAAAAGATTGAATGAATTTGCAGCAAATATTATGGCTAAGGGAAGTATTATAAGAGGGTAGAATATTCCAAAGTTTACCGTGCCTATTATAGGTATGCGAACTGCTGACACGCCAGCGTTTACAACCATAAGAGGTATCGCGCCCAGAAGGGTAAGCAGTGGTTTCTGCCATTGAGGCAGTCCCTTCCTTGTATCCATCATATCTGTGGCCTTGACAAGCTTTCTCTTTACATTTATGTCATCCAAAAAGCCAACCATAGATATCATTACTACGGACAGGACGGTAGCAAACAGGTATATCAATGATGCCGCAGGTATGTACAGAGGGTGTTGCGGTGAGGGAAACCTGCTTCCGAATATATAAGTGAAGATCCCCATTGCTAGTCCGAATGCAACGGCAATGCCGCCGCTGCCAGGCAATGTTGGCCTGTTCTTTTTATTGTGATCTATGGAAGTGACTCCAGACTCCATCATGTAATTTATTACAAACTTTGTTCCTAGGAGCGTTACGATAAAAGCGATAATTGAAGGGATTATTATTGTCAAATAGGTGTGCGCCATTCAATGCACCTCAGTTAATACCGATTATAAAATAAATGCGTGCCTATTTAAACCTATCAAACTCTGGCAGTCTTGATATGCCGAGTCAATAGAGGTGGTTATGGTATGGCAAAGATTAACTAATCCCTATATAGCCAATTATAGGGTTAATGTTTCTTTTAACTATGCGATTGTTGGCCTTGTTCTCATCAGATATACAAAGAGCGGATAACTTTTAGAAACATTCCAGGCCGCAGAATTAAAGCCCTACAATCTGTTTAGAATCTGCAATTAAGATTTCAATGCAAAGTCAAAAGAAAATTAATGTTATGGAGGTGTGTAGCCAGACTCCCAGCTGCTAATAAAAGTAATGCCATTTATAGGTGCATTGTTATTTCCAGAATAATCTTCGTTTCCATTGAGAGGATACCAAGCAACAAGATTCTGCAGGTATATAGGTGCACCGCCTATTCCCTCTTGATAAAGGGCTTGAATTTCGTTTGCTGAAAGCGAAGTGTTGTAGATTTGAATGTTTGAAATAAGTCCATTTCCAGAACCACAACAGTAACCTATCGCTAACGGTACGCCTTCTGAAGAGAGTGGGATTGTACCTTGCAGATTTGCACTTCCGAGCGGATTGCCATTTAGGTATGATACAAGGTTATTTGAGGACAAGCTCCCAGAGAATGTAAGCCCCAAAAAGTACCATCTATTAAGGTTTATTGTAGCCGATTGCACATCAGTATCTGGCCCAGTTATTGTATTTGCAGCAAATCCTACAGAATTTTGGCATGCGTATACGTCAAAACAGTTATAACCGCAGGCGGTATTAAAATTCCCAAAACCTACAACATGAGGCCAACAGCTTGCTGTAGTTTGCTGGTCATACCAGAAAGTTAATGTTATCTGGCTTAAATCATGGATATTAAGCTGAGAGGGCACACCCAGACCGTATGTATTACCTCCGAAGCCGAGTGTAGCCACATACTCTGGCAGCTCGCCATTGCATTGCCCTACTAAAGAGGTCTGGGCATTGCTCCTAAACACTTGGCAGGCGCCCGGTTGCGCCTTAGGCGCAAAATTAGCAGCATTAAAAACACCCAATGAGAACAGCGCGACAAGAACAATTGCAATAATCAGAATTGCCCAACCGTATGTCATTAGATATTCCATAGCGCTTTGCGCTCTTGCACGCACTTTTGCTAGGCATATTATTGTAATATCTTTTTGATTAGGTTTTTTCTGATTTCTTTTTATTGATTGTTTCATTTTTCGCATATGCTCGCTTATCCATACTATTAAAATAATTTAAATCTTTTGTTAGGTTTAAGTCGAATTTTCCAATGATTCCTCAAATAGATTGCCGAATGTAATTACATTAATGGCAAGACACAATATAATCAAGTCATCAAAAAAATACAACAAGTTTGCAGGCACTGAGATTAAACCATAATAAGTTGATCTATCTTATAGCAACCTTTGACATAGTTAAGAGCAAGCATTTAAACACGTGTATTTATCAAGAGTTTATTAAATATTGAATAGATATAATCTTATTGTGCCCTTGTAGTATAACTTGGATAGAACATGGGCTTGCGGAGCCTGTGATCCGGGTTCAAATCCCGGCAAGGGCGTTCTTTTTTTTTGAGAGCGTGTTTATCCTATGTATCTTAGTATAAGAGAATATGAAGAACCGCTTTATATAATCATTACTAATGCTTAATGGTGAGATATATGGGAAAAAAATTTGCATGCAAGAGCATAGGTCTTCAGTGCGGGTTTGTAGCGCACGCTTCTGATGAGAATGCGCTTCTGACGCAAATAGCACAGCACGCAAAAACTGCTCACAACATGAGCAGCATAGACCAAGAGACTCTTATGAAAGTAAAGGCAGCCATAGAAGAAGAATAATCCCGGTCTTTACTGAAATGTTTGTTACACGTCTAAGACTGCTTTTACCAGCCACGCCTTTGGACTTTCTTTTACTTCCATCCCAAACCTTGATACACCCTTAACGTAGATATATGAATATTTGGGCTTCTGTTGCTTTGCGCTTATCACAGCGTATATTCCGTATGTACTTTTTTTATTCTGTATATTTAGTTTCTCAACCCCATACCCGAATACGTTTCTGGAGTCGGTAGCCGAAAGTACATCCTGAAGCACAATCCAGAGCAGGTCTTCTATATTATTTGCAGAATCCCTTATCACAATTCTGCTCTTCTTGCTTTTTGACTTTTTAATAGCGGCAGTATCTGCGACTGTATCTAACATTGCAAGTATCGCATTTGCAAAAGCCGCCTCAATGGAAGGCCCCTTTGCAACAAACTCAACATCTGCTGTATGCTCCTTGAATTCGTAACCTTTCTGCATTTTGGCACTGCTTATGTTTTTATGCTATTATTTATTAATCTTGAGTGCAAGAGCTATATGTCCGATGAAGAAAAGAGTAACTACTGAAACGTGATGAAGCCCATTTCGGCCGAGGACAAATTTTGCTTTGTGTTGCTATGAAAATGGCTGAGAAGTTTTTTGGAATAATTGTGCTGTTTGTTGCCGTGCTAATGTCAACAATAGTGATAATTTCAAAGGCAAATTTTTCAATACTGGATACAGACCCGTCCACTTATGTAATAGTCGTCATGCTGATGGCTTTTGCCCTGATAGTATTTTCAATAAAGGAGAGGCTCAAACTTAATAAGAATAGAAATGATTTCATACTTGGGGCAATAATCTTCATCGCATATATATTGCTGCTATCGTATGTCAGGGTTGCGATGTCTTTCGCATTCAGTTCATTTGGCATAGATGCATTGCTTATCAGCCTTCCAATAATATCT
The DNA here is from genome assembly GCA_021810105.1 of Microcaldota archaeon. GTDB lineage: Archaea > Micrarchaeota > Micrarchaeia > Micrarchaeales > Micrarchaeaceae > JAJZAB01. Next base: position 85,794 of record JAJZJM010000001.1, read on the forward strand.
TTCGTAATAATTCTTTTTGGAAGAGATGGAGCCAAAAAACTATGGCCAATTGCAATGTACTACATGTTCGCATCGCCTTTGCTGCTCATGCCTCTGCTGCTGCAGAACGGCTCCTTTGCTAGAATAAATGCCGAATTTGTCTATTATTCGTTAAAAGCGCTCGGGGTGCCGGTTAGCCTGAATGGCATAACAATAGCATCCCAGGCAAGCACATCCATATCTATAGCATCAACATGCGCACCGCTAGGAACTTTTGTGGCGCTCATAATGTTCCTTCTGCCTGTAGCATACTTGTACAATGGAAGAAGAAGCCGCAAGGCATTGTGGATAACCTCAGGGGTAGCCCTTATGCTGCTGTTTAATTTTATAAGAATGTTCGGCATTGCATACGCGTGGAGCTATTACGGGATAAACCAGGCGATATCCACCTTCCATATTTTTGCTGGTCAGATACTTTTCTATGCTGCAATAATCATAATGCTGCTTATAACTGGCAGATACGGCCTGAAAATACCCACAGGTGATAGAAGAGGAAAAAGGAAGGTGCCGGCAATTAAGGGCGTGAGAGACGTCGGATACGGATTTGCCATAGTCCTTGTCTTAGCTTTTGTTGCTTTTGTCTTTTCCGTGCCGTATTTGAGGGCATCGTATACCTCACCCACTCTTTTTTACAGCAACATATCGCAGAACCAGAACATATTTTTATACAAAGAGGCGGGCAATCTTGTTGCACAGAACTATAATTCTATAATAGGGATAGGGAGCAACGGAACCAGTTATGCTTATGCCATTGTCAATTTGACAGACCAGAACGAGAGTACATACATAATAGCATCAGCCACTGGGATTCCCATTTTCGGCAAATTGCCTGCCAGCGCTATGGCGGCATCCTATAACAAGAGATCCTATCTTCTGCAAAACGGGGTAAGCCTGAGAGCAGCGGACCTTGTTTCAGGAAATTACACTTTTGTAATTAACTACTTTGCAGTTCCTGTAGAGATAGGGAATAATGCCTTCTCGCTGAACTATGAATTTTTCAAGCTCTTGGGAGGGCAGACATGCACGCAGCCGGGATATGTGCAGATAGGCATTGTGAACTACATAGAGTCGGAGATATACAATATATTATCAGGGCAGTTCGGATCCTCTTCTAATAATCTGATCTGCCAGGCTTATGTTACAGCGGCTTCATCTGGAGTCTGAGCATGGTTGCCATCATTCCTCCTCTTCTCCATTGGAAATAGTATGACCTCTTTTATGGAGGGCTTGTTGAAAAGCACCATGGCCAACCTGTCTATCCCCATTCCTAAACCGCCTGTCGGAGGCATTCCATACTCCATCGCCTCTATGAATTCCATATCGAGAGGTTCCGCTTCCTTGTCGCCCTCCTGACTCTTTTTTATCTCATCAAGGAAATTCTCTTTTTGTATGAACGGATTCTGAAGCTCGGAATAAGCATTCGATATTTCCATTCCGCATATGTAGAGCTCGAATCTCTCTGTAAGCCTTTGATTTCCTCTTTTGGGTCTTGTGAGAGGAGAGGTTTCCCTTGGAAAATCTATCACGAATGTGGGTTGGACGATAGATGGCTGGACTAAAACTTCGAGCAGCTTGCCATATGCGTGCGACCTGTTCCTTTTGCCCTTATCAAATCTTATGCCATTAGATTCTGCCAGAGCAAAAAGCTCTTCGTCGCTTAGTGCAAGGACGTCTTTTCCAACTTTCTCGTTTATGCTGTCAATGAATTTTATCCTGCGGAACGGAGGCTCCAGATTTATTTTGTTTTCCTTAAAGACTATTTCTGTTGTACCGAATATTTTTTTTGACAGATATTTCAGCATCTGCTCATTCAGCTGCATCATCTTGTTGTAATCAGCATATGCTTGATACCATTCTATCATTGTAAACTCAGCGCTGTGAGTTGTATCGTTATCCTCGTTCCTGAATGCCTTGTATATCTCATAGACCTTGTCCAGGCCTCCTATAATTAGCCTTTTCAGGTAAAGCTCGTTAGATATCCTTAGGTAATCATCCTCATCCAATGTGTTCACATGCACCTTGAAAGGCTCTGCGTCTGCTCCGCCGTATAGCGGCTGTATTACAGGGGTCTCCGCCTCTATAAATCCTTTTTTATCCAGGAATTTTCTTATCAGCCCGACCATAATGCTCCTATTTATGAAAAGCTCCTTTATCTCCTGATTAACGATTATGTCCAGATATCTCTTCCTATATCGGGTTTCCGTATCTTGCAGACCCTTCCATTTCTCAGGAAGCGGTCTAAGTGCTTTTGCCAGCTGCTTGTACTTTGACACATTTATGCTTATTTCTCCAGGGTTGGTTTTGAACACTTTTCCCTTCGCCCCTATTATGTCACCGGCATTAAAACGTTTTGCATTATCAAAAAGCTTTTCTCCGATAACAGAGTAATCAAGATATAGTTGTATCTTTCCTGTAGAATCTGCAATGTCTATAAACAATAGTTTTCCGGCTTTTCTTAATCCCACTATCCTGCCCGCTACAGATACATTTTTACCGTTGTATTTTTCGTATTCTGATTTTATGCGCTTGGCTTCAGCATTAACATTAAAAGAATATGGCATTTTTGAGATTGCCTTCTTCTGTTCATCCGAAGTAGTGCCGTCCATCATGGAATCAGTATAGAATTGGCTGAAAGGTATAAAAACTTGGGGTATGGGAGCCCGTTTAAGCGGGCTCCTCATTACTGTGGGGGTGAAACAATTAGCGTATCGATAGCCTTGCCGGCATCATATTTGTAGTATACTTTTCTGCCGAGCTGGTACCTCTCAATAAGACCCATTTTGTAAAGCCTGTTGAGGTGCATTGAGGCTGCATTTCTGCCTTTATAATTCATGGCTTTCTTTATGTCATCCGCACATGCCATACCTCTTATCTGTATGCATTTTATTATTTCTGCATCTAGACTAGATATAGGCACCTCTTTTGCGGCACGGGTCGCCACTCCTTCCTCGGGCAATGCAGCCTCTTCCTCGTAGTATTGGTCGTGAAGGCCGTCCTCAAGCCTCGCCAAAGATCTTGAAATGCCTTCAAGCAGCAAAGTTGTTTTCTTATTCTCATTCACTATGTATTTAAGCAGGGAAAGCAGTCCTGATCCCGTTTCGTCCGACTTCTCTTTTTCAGCTAGAAGCTCCTGCTCTTTTTTTTGCGTATTTTTAATTGTAGATATTTGCTTCTCCAGCTCTATGATGCTGTTTTTAAGCCCTTTTTTGGAATTCATCTTCCCAATCCCGATCCTGTCATGAATCCTCCTTTTATCAATCATGACTTAATCACGAATCTATAGTGAATGAGTAAGTATTTAAACCTTTCTAAATGATGAATTAGCGGAATTTTTAAACGTTGTTTTACTTCCGCTATTGAACTGTGCAGTTTATTCAAAATTGACGACGAATATAAAAAGATTAACAGGTAAATAAAGATTGATTGAATGGAAGAGGTCTATATAACAAAAGAGAGACTTGGACTCTTAAAAAGAGGGAAGAAGTCGACTGCAAACCTTTCTCGTGCGTGCGGATGCTCTCTTTCATTTACAGAAGATTCCGTTGTCCTGAATGGCCCGCCATATAATGAATACATGACAAAGAATGTAATAAACGCATTTGGCAGAGGATTTGAAGTGGAAGACGCACTTAAGCTCTTGAACGAAGATTATTATTTTACTAGCATAGATCTAGAGCGCGAAGCCGGAAGCGAGAAGAGGCTTGCTATGATAAAAGCGAGGATAATAGGCGAGAACGGTCGCACAAAAATTTACATAGAGAGCGTTAGCTCGGCCAAGATCAGTGTTTACGGAAATACAGTAAGCTTTATAGGCACAATCGACCAGATAAATGAGGCTGAAACTGCAATAAATACACTCATAGATGGAGGGACCCACAGACTTGCGTATATCAGGATGGAAGCCGCACATAGAAAGCATAAGAACAACTTGACAAACCCGGTTTTCTAGGTAATTAGATGGCGACAATAGGAGCAGAACAGATATTCAAAGAGTTTAGAGAGCATTCGGCAGCTGAATTCTTCAAGAAGAACAGGCAGATGCTTGGCTATTCTGGCGCCGGCCGCTCCCTTGTGACAATAGTCCATGAGTATACATCAAATTCTTTGGATGCTGCAGAAGAAGCGGGCATACTTCCGGATATAGATGTTTGCATAAAAAAGCTAGAAAATGGCCATTATACTGTAAGAGTATCAGACAACGGCCCTGGAATTCCAAAGAACTTCGTAGGAAAGGCCCTTGCAACCATATTCGCAGGTACAAAATTCCACAGGTACATGCAACAGAGGGGCCAGCAGGGCATAGGAGCCGCAGGATGCCTTCTTTTCTCGCAGGTTACAACTGGCAAGCCTATTTTCATAAAATCATCTACAGGAAAAGGAAAATGCTATTCATGCAAGCTTGGAATAAATACCGCATTGAATAGGCCGATAATAACAGAGATGAAAGAGAGCGATGAGGACTTCCGCGGGCTCGTCATAGAAGGCGAATTTTCCGAAGTAAGATATGAAGCCGGAGACCATGGCGTTTACGAGTATATTAGGAGAACCGCATTGGCAAACCCGCATGCGCAAATAAAGCTTTTGGAACCTGAAGGCAAGGAGTGGACCTTCGTAAGGTCTGTAAATAAAGTCCCTGACAAGCCGCCAATTACAAAACCACACCCTGCGGGGCTAGATGTAAACGACTTGATAGAGTTTGCCCACTCAAGCATAAGCAGAAAGATATCCTCTTTTTTGACTGAAACATTTGCAAGAACAACTTCAAACAAGATAGATGAGATAAAAGCAGAAGATCCAACCATTGATTTGGATAAGCCACCAAAGGAGCTGCAATGGGAGGATGCAGAAAAGCTTGTGAAGGTATTCAGAAAAATAAAATGGGTAGCGCCCGACCCTGCATCTGTAGTGCCCATAGGCGCAGATAATGTTACGGCAGCAATTAAAAACATATTAGACCCGGAGCACATGTCTGTCATAGGAAGAAAACCGAAAGTTTTTAGGGGCGGCGTGCCGTTTGTTGTTGAAGCTGCGGTATCATACGGAGGAAATTCTGGAAAGAGAGTAGATGAAGGCTATTCTGGAACCATTCTGAGATATGCCAATCGCGTGCCTTTGCTGTTCGACAGCGGAAGCTGTGCAATAACTAAAGCGGCAAATGATGTAGACTGGAAAAGATACGGTCTTGACCTTGAGAGTCAGCCAATCAGCATATTTGTAAACGTTTCATCAGTTTACATCCCCTATTCAGGAGTTGGGAAGGAGGCAGTATCACAGGAAGACGAGATAGTTGAGGAGATAAAGCTTGCGATAATGGAAGCGGCAAGGGGCATACAGAGATACGTAAGGGGAAAGGAGCAGATAAGCTCTAGCATGAGCAGGTACAAAGCGATAGCGAGGTATGTCAAGCAGCTATCCGGAGACATCTCGAGCCTGACAGGAAAAGGGCAAGCGTCAATAGAGAACAACCTCGATAACATCATAAAGAAACATTTTCCAAAACTTTCCGATGATGAAGAAGAAGCTGCTGAAGAGAAACCGCAGCAGACCTGAATTATTTAATTTAACTTAAGTCAATTTAGCTTCAGGGGAATCTGCATTTATCAACGAGATTTTTCCAGCAGAAAGGTACATGCGCAGCTGCTCAGCGTATCCTTCCGTAAATGTGTGAACGTATCTCTGGAAATCATCAAGCTTTTCTTGATTCAGGAATGCGATATATGTCTTTACATTTTCCAATATTGGAATCTTCTGGAACTTGCTTGTCCTGGAGTGTATCACTATGTAGACCCTCTCGCCATTTATCGTTGCGACTATGTCAGCTGCATTTGAGAGATCGATATCGTTGAATGGAACCGCATGCGAGACAAAATAGACTCTCAGCTTCTTGAAAGTGGCCAGGTATTCTATGTCATGGCCACTGGCGGAGGTCCATGTTTTTGGGGCATAAAGCCCATCAGCAGCTACAACAGACCCGTAAGAGACCATCTGGCTTAGGAGCCTTTCAACGTTGCTGTAGGTTAGGCTCACTGGCATGCTGCCATGCCTTATGTTATTTGATATCGCAGTGCGTATCTCGTTTACGGATAACGGCATGTACCTCCAATGATAATACAGGTTCAGCTTATCGAACGCAGAGAGCAGCTCTGTGGAATTTATCTTTATCTGGATTTTCTTCTGCTCCCTTATAGCAGGGACATCTATATAGAATTCATCGCGATTCGGCGCCCGCACCACTGTGACGAGTATTAGAGCTATTATGATTACAATTGCGATTTCTATGTACTGGCTGCTTATGGTGATTGTCACTGGAGAATTGTTAGCAACATATGTGAAATTTCTTCCGAGCATGCTTATGCCAAAATCTACGTTTCCTGTCAGTTTAGGAGTTCCTGCTGGTAGCGCGTATTGTATTGTACCATTAGTCAGGTTCCCGTAAAACGGGTAGAGATGGTTTACAGTGATTTTGTAGGGTATGCCGGAAAGCGGCTGCGCATCCGATGATATGAAAAGGGAGAATGCTCCGCTTGTATAATTTGCGCTTCTTAGAGTTATAACTATTGGAGATATGTTGAATAGGGATGCTGCATATAGCCTATTGTAGAAGCTCTGTATTTCGGCTATGTAACTTCCAGGCGGGAGCTTGAACTGTGTTGGAGATATAAAAGTAAATGTGCCGCTCGCGTTAAATGGTTGAAGAGGTATTTCCTCTACCTCAGACATGTTAATCGTATATATGGTGAGGTGTGGGGAGACCTCTACAGGAGTCTGGGAGCCTGTTATTACGCTTATTATGGCAGACTGCTGCGTACCAGGCACTATGCTTGCAGGTAGAGATATGCTTCCATTCTGATTGGGCGTCAATGTATACGAAAGATACCTGTATATGCTGTGATTTGATATCGAATATGTTTTATTGGTGTATCCGACTATCATTGCATAAGCTGAAGGAATAGATGCCGCGCTTGTGTAGTTGTAATTGTCATAAGTCTTTTCCATGGGGAGTCCGATTATTCCTGATGCATTGTTTGCTTTGATTCCTATGGTAGCATTGCCAGAGCTGTATTTTGGCAGCCAGAAAAGCTGGGAGAGTGCTTTTGAGATATCTGAAGCCGCACTGCTTGCATTCTTCCAAGATGAGAGATATGTAGGAAAGACAAGTATAGAGCCGTTTTGATAGTAAGCATAGCTGAGAGGGCCATACCTTGTCCCGTTTGCAAGATAGTAAGAGCTTGAATTAAGGTAAAAAGAGCTGTCGTTATAGTGCTGCGCCTGGTCGTTCCATTTGAGGTAGCTTGGGATGCTTGACTGGCTAACGGGCACGAGTATTGATCCACTGGTTGCATTAGCAAAATTCCTGCCGACATATATTATATCTATTCCTTTTGAGAGAAGCTGACTTATTAGAGGCACTGATGCGTTTGAATTCGTAGATAGTAGGGATAACGGCATGGCGCCGCTCAGAATAATAAGCACAGATGCTGACGGGAGTGAAGAGAGATCCTGCTGATTGACATAGCTTATGGAAGAGGCATAGGGGAGATTGTAGTAGCCGAGATATTTTCCAATATCCGCATCCACCTGGGAGAGGTCGGAGCATTCGTAGCAGTTTCCGGATGAATTTAGTATGAAGACCCTTTCCGGAGGTTGGGTTTTGAATAATGTCGAATTGAAGAATACGTTTGAAAGGTTGCTTTCTGTGTATGAAACCTGCGAGTATGGGATAAGGTACTGGCCTGACTCGTAAGAGAGCTGGCTTTTTGACAATAAAGAGATTGATAAGTATGGTATAAGCGGTTTTGCTGCCTGCGATGTACGCCCGTATTCAAGACTATGCAGGGAAATTGCTATGTATGCAAAAAATCCGACGATTATTATGGCTATGATGGCTGCAATTATCAAGAGACGTTTTAATCGCATGCGGATTGCCTGCTATGCAGTATTGGCGTTCTCTCCGCCTTTCCTGCTAAAAACCTTAATGAACATCCTTGTAAGGAAATTATCGTTTCTGTCAACTCTCTTCACAATAGTGTAGGTGCGCAGGTACCTGAGCTTCTTGTTTATTCTTACTATGTATTTCATCAGACTAACCTCTCGCCTCTATGTAGCCCATAGAAACCATCTTATTGAGTATCTGTTCTATTCTTGGAGTAGGCACATGCAACGCCTTTGAGAATTCCTCTAGGTCTATGGTGTTGCCATGCGATTCTATCCAATCCTGCACTTTTACCATAAGCGATTCTTCAGTATACGTCTCTAGCTCCTTGAGCCTCTCTTTCAGCTCCTTGTTCTCCTCGCTGAGCTGCATAGCCTGCACTGTAAGGTTTTTGTTTGATGCTGTAAGTTCGATGTTAAGCCTTCGTATCTCCTTGTACTCGTTGTACAACGAATCATAGCTGTTGTAGAGTGCGCTGTATGTCGGAGGTATAGAACCTATCAGATCGTCTATTGCAGAGTCTATGTGCTGAAATAGCTCAGCGCTGCTGGGTGAATAAGCATCAGGTATAAGTGCGAGAACGCTGACAAGCATTTTGATTACATATAGTCTTCTCATCTTTAGGCTTGCGTCCCTTGCTATAGAATACTGAAGGCGTATCCCATTGTCGCCCAACTCTATGATAAAGAATAGGAAGGGGCGTTTCTGTATGTCCCTGCTCTCTACACGCAGGAGGACTACCCCATTTTCACTTTCTTTAACATAGAAAAGTTCGAGTGTGGAGAGCCTGCTGAGTATCTTATCATATCCTGCCGTAGCCTTGCCTGGTATGAAAAGCTCCTCTATTATTGGCTCAATCAATATAGAATCCTGAGCGTCTTCTGCCAAACTACCACGTTTATCTATTGAGAATGAGCATTTTTAATACTTTTATGCGCTCTCATTTTTTCGCTTTTGGCTTCGTCCCGCTTACTTTGTTTTGCTCTATCTCCAATTCCGGCACATAACTCAGGACCGAGAGCAGGTACATGAATGCGATTATGGCGAACCCGAAAAGGAATGAGAGCGGACGCCCTCCAGAACCCACTATTATAAAGCCCGCAAAAAGGACGCCTATTATAAGATACGAGACAAGCTTTCTTTCATAGCCCTTTCGCAGCTTCCTGTATTTTGTAAAGCACTCTCTGCATACTACAGGATAGTTTGGATTCTTGTATTTTACTGTATAGCTGTTGAGCATCCTGAGAGCATGGATGAGACCATCCTCTTTTATTCCAATGCCCTCTTTCTCCTGGTTGCAAATTATGCATCTGGTTCCCTTCCTTTCTCTCTTTTCCGTCAAATCACCCAATCTCTATCACTGCATTATAAAGCCGCCCAGTCTCTGCGCTTATCTTGCTGTCATCTGCCATGTCCAAAGCCTCATTTATCTGCACGTCATCCATATTCAGCCTTCTGAATAAGTTTGCGATCTTGTCTCTCTGCGCTCCCGCCTTTTCAAGCATGAATATAAACTGGACTATATTTATGTGCCTATGCTCCTTTTCCATTCCGCTGATGATTTCGTTTATTTTCTTATCGCTTAATCCGTATGCAAAGAGCATTTTCCTTAGCTCCATCCTAGATATCACAAGAGTGTTATTGCGCATCGGCACCAACCCGCGAAAGTATTCTCGTTATTATAGTGTCATCTATGCCAAGCCCCCTGAGGAACTCTGCTATAGTTGCATTTGCCACACCCTCTGTCTTGAGCCTTTTTACAAAATCCAGCACCTTTGTGCTCCTCTCGCTAGAATCAAGCATTGAGAATATATCAGCGGATGCACTCCCAGTAATTCCGTGCTCTATCATTTTGTTGCGCAGCTCATCCTTCTCCATCTGCAGGTCTTTCTGCGCGAGCTTAGATTCCATCTCACCTGCAGTAAGCACATCAGACAGGTCTATCGTATATACGTAAAGAGGCTCCTCGCCATTTATCTTTCCTATTATGAAGGTCTCTGGGAAATTTAGCGCGGTTGTGAACTCCATCTTTACTGCAGCCTGACCGACTCCAAATTTGCTTATCTCTTCCTTTATGAAGTTTGAGAACCTGAGAGAGCTCTGCAGATACGCCATAAACCTCTCGAATTTTATCCTTAGTATGAAAGTTGTGCCGACATTTGAGAAGATTGCTTCATTTATGTCTGTAGGGCTTTGCGAAGCGACAATTAAGCCAAACTGGTATTTTCTGCCCTCCCTGACTATTGTGACCGCATCGCTTTTTTCGTCGCTAGCCACCTTCCATGCCTCGTCAAGTACTATTATGACCTTCAAGCCCTTTGTATCGCTCCAGCCTTCAGCACGCATTTTCTCTTTTATAGTCTGGAGTATGAAAAGCGCAGCAAGGGCCCTGAACTTTTCATCCGGAAGACCCGACAGGTCTATGTCTACAAGGCCTGACTCTGCAAGCTTGCCCAGATCTAGGGTGCTCTTCCTGGAGAAGAAGTCTTCGCCCTCCCTTGCAAACTGCCTCAGCCTGTATATTGCGTTCTCTAATTCTGCAGGATACTCGTATCCTCCCTCCTGCAGCTTCTCCTGGAGCAATGCTATCACGTCCTTCAGAGTGGGAGACTCCTGATCTCCAGCATTCTCGTATAATATAAATCCCGCATTTGTATACGACTGCTCTATGGCCTCTTCTGTAAGCCTTTTCTGCTCAGGGAACATTCCTATGTCGGTAAGTATGTCCAATGAATTCATTATCTGCTTGGTCCTGTCTAGCGGCTTCATTCCGGAAAGATCCAGTATGTTAAGGTAGTCTCCTTTAGCAAGCGACACCACCTTGCCCCTTGTCTGCTCGACCCAGGGCTTGTACTCCCCCGCCCAATCTATTATTATTGCATTTGTATTCCAGATGTAATTAGCCCTTCTAAGAAGCGTTTTTACAAAGAAGCTCTTTCCAGATCCAGTTATTCCTACTACTGCTATGTGAGGATTGGTGAGGTTGCTGAATGACCAGTTAAACGGCACCTTGAAGAGGCTTGTATTGCCTATGTAGATAGCCTGGAAGGGATTGTTTATGAGGACGCTGGCAGGAGGCTCTGGAGGCCTTGAGAAGAATGCCCTCTTAGCGATCTCATTGCTCATTATATTCTGTAGCCTTACAAGGGTCATTTTCTCATTCTCTCTTATCATCTAAAACTTTTATTTCTATCCTTCCTGGCTGAACTCTGACGCAAGATCGGAATATGTCAGCGGCAATCCGAAATTAAACTTGAAAAGCGTGTAAAGCTCTCTTCCAACCACTCTTACAATATGCAGATTCAGGGAGCTCATCGCTATCTGTAGCTGCTTTATCTGAAGGGCAAGTGCGTCCTCTGCGGCCTTCTCGCTTACGCCCACAGCGGTAGTTTCGAAGTACATTATAGCGGCTATGGGTTTTTCTCCAGCAGAGATTCTGTCCAGCCTTGCCTGGTATATGCTTATCTTTCTTTTTATTTCTGTTATTGCAGTCTCGCTCGATGCCTTTTCGCTCTGAAGCGCCTGAGAAAGCTGGAACTCTTGGTAACTCCTCTTGCCCTCGATCTCGTCCCTTATCTTCTGCACGTCTTTCCCAACTGCAATCACATGGAATTTAAATGGGAAGCCAAGACTCATGACAGCTCTCTCCCAGTTTTCCGGGGCAGTCATCATTTTTCCTTCCACGTCAGCCTCGATATCCTCCTCTTTGAATGTGTATGAAAAAAGGTTTCCTGTTACGAATCCGGTCGCGTAATACAGCCCGTTTACATTTTTTATTATTGAATCTTGCCCCTTCTGTATGGTGTAGTCTTTCGCTGCCTGGAAACTCATTCCAAACATCTTGGTAAACATTGGCACTATTACAAAATCTATCCAATTAAGCGCTAGTATCAGTATAAGAGCGAGAAACGCGAGCAATACCGCAATTATGCTCCAGCCTTTTCCGAATGAGGATGCGGTACCGAACACTATTAATATGATTATCAGGGAGAGCGAAATGTACACTATATCTGTCTCGTCCATCATATCACCTCTTCCTCGGTCTTTTCCTCTATCTCTTCCGATACTGTAGAGAATGGTATCAGATACTCGGGCTCCACAAATTTCAGTATCTCCTTTCCTGTTATTATGCTCGGTGTGACGCCGAATGTGGCGCCTATTCCAGATATAGCCTCCCTGGCTTTCTGCTGGGCCATGCTGAGCGCTTCATATTCCTTGCTTCCATATGCAGATATTGAAGCGTAAGATACAAGTTCCATAGACTGCGCCGATGATGAACTCTGGAGTATGTTGCGCCACATTGCGAGCTTCCCTCTAACAACCTCTATGCGCTCTGCATCTTTGCCAGTCTGCATCATCTGCGCCTCTTCTGTCTCTGCAATGTTTATAGCATCCCTAAGAGTCTGTATGTATGCGTCCTTATTCATCATGTACATTTCTGCTGTGAATCTTATTGGGTCGCTGCTTATTCCCACAAGTTTGCTGACCTGCCTGGAGAATTCGATTTTCTCAGCTTCACCCATCTCTGTTGCAGACCTGTAGATAGGTATGCTTATGTAGACTGTTGCAATGTACTCCCCCTTCTCCATCTTTATTATTGCATCCTCAGAAGTGGATAATGAATATGGCTCTGAATCGCTTAACACAATCTTCTTTTTATGCTGTCTCAGTATAGGCAGCATTATATAAGCGTAGCGCCTTGATGCGAAAGCGACAACATCAAATATTAGTGAAAACAGGAGCAATAATATCCTGATAGGGGCGGGAATTATCGATGAGGGGAGCCCTAAAGCTGCCGAAAGAAAGATGAACGATATAGCAAGGAACCCGAGCAGGACAAAAATCTTTTGATCCATCAAAGCACAACTCTATTGACTAGATATGCTGGCAATCTATTTATACCTTTTTTAGACGAATGAACGCATCTTTCCTCCAACCCTGCTGGCTCCGCCTATAAAATTGGCCACTTGGGTTATAAAAACATATGAGACTGCTATTATCAGCGCAGGATAGAATAGTATGAGGAGCCAGAAGGAGCTAAGCGCTGATTGTGCGCTTGAGAGAGACTCTGCGAGAGGGCTTGTCGGGCTGAGTGCATTCTGCTGAGAGCCTGTACCGCTTCCCCATCTGTTGAGCTGAGTTGTAACGGTTTCTAACCCGTGGAGAAGCTGCGGAGATGTAAAATAATAGGCAACTGCGAACAGTGTCGGCATTACCAGATAGAAAGCCACCCCTATGGCTATCATAACACCTCCGAGCGCCCTTGTTGGGAAGAATATCCTGAATATCACGCCCGGAACTATAAAAGCAGGTATGGCTGCTATGGAGAAAAATACGATTAGGTAGTATTGGGCGTATAGAGCGGCTATACCGTCGACAAGGAACCCAGCTATAGCTATGGATGGTTGCAGAAAGAATGTCTGCAACGGAAATGTGTAGAGAAGTTTTGCATATGAGAGTGGGGGCGTGAGATTGTAATCTTGGACGTATATGCTTGCTGTTATGGTGGTGTAGAAACTGTCTGTGAGATATACCGGATATATCGAACTGTACAGTATTTCTGCCTGGTTTATTGTAGATAATATTAGATTTATCGAGGTAGCGTAAGGGTTTATTCCTCCAACCACTATAGCAGGGCCTAGGCCAAATATAACAGCCGATACGTACAGGAAAAGCACCACTATGATTGCACTTGCTGTGGATTCGTATAGTTCACCTATGCCGAAGTTCCTTATCCTATCATTCTTGAATGCTACCCCAATCATGAAGATGAGGGCGGCAATTGTAAATGCGAGAAGGAGTGCGACAAGTGCTAGGGGCAGCTCACTCTCCCACGTGGAATATATCTGCCCGTTTATTGGGCAGTACCATGGGGCGGTTGATGAAAGCAACTTTGCCATGCTGCTTGGAAGCAGTCCGCATTGGCTTGGAGGCAGTGATGCATGCGAGACTGGAATCAGGAGTGCAATTATGAGAAACGCGTACAGCATCACTAATTTTTTGCTCGCCATAATATCCCTACATCAGCCCTGTGATAAGCGCCATGAACTCCACCTGCTCCCCTATAACTTTTGAGAAGTCCCTTATAAATGAATTTAGAATTATAAAGTTCATAAAAGGTATAAAAGTTAACCCGACAATCACATATATTATCTGCGTTAGATACGGCACAAGGCTGGACAGACTTGATAGAGTACCGCCTGTAAGAAGGGTGATGGCTCCGCCAACAAATCCGCCGAAGAAGTCAGCAGCTATGACCCCTGGATTTATTCCTGCTGCACCAATCTGAACATTTATGAATCCGTATGATATGGAAACAATCAAAGGATATATGAGCCCGAGTCCTAGGCCGAATGCAATAAGGGAGCCTCCGAATGTCCTTGTAGCCGCGAAAGACCTAGATATAAGACCTATTGTAAGGAAGAAGCCCAAGAACAGCAATGATGCAGATATCAGTATTACCTGTATTTGGTTCAGCATTAGCACAATAAATAGTGCACTGAATGCGGTTCCGAGCAGGCGTTCTTCTGATATTGGGACTACACTGTCTAACGTAGCAGATGATCCAACACCTGGAAGGAGAGGAGTATTGAATTTGACGCTGAATCCCGGAGCTACGCCAGAAAGGAATGAGAGGTAGAATACCCCTTCTACAGCATTGAATGCATTGTTGCTGAACGCGCCGATTTCACATGCTGATAATGCATATATGCTGTTTGCTGAGTTGCATGTTGATACAGCCAATCCTGCCCCGGAAAATGCAGGATATGGGTTTATAAAAAATAAGTATGCAAATGCCCCGAATGCAAGAAGCATTATCATTGCCAAAATCCCTTCGTGTATCTGCCCCATGGCTTTGCCGCGCATTTCAGGGACTCCTGCCAAGCCAGCCAGCATGTAAACTACCGCAGATATGGCGATCATTAGAAGTATTACTGCAAAAGCTATCCCTAACCAGCTTGCTGGGCTTATAGGAAGGCTTTGGAGTATAGAGCCAGGCTGCAAACCAGCCGCTTTGGCGTGAATCACCTCAGGCAAAAGCACAACTGCAATCACAGCAGCGGCAATTATCAGCATTTTTGTTTTGTGCATTTTCTATAACACCTTTTTAAGCGAATCTCCGGTGCCGAGGCTTGGTGCGCCAAGTAGGTCTCCCATACTATCTCCGAAATCAAATGCAAGTATGAATGACATTGCGATTACCAGGATTATATAGAGCTGCGTAGCTAGCGTTTTTATAAGATATTCTATAGTGATTAAGGGATTAAGAGATGTGAATGCGGCGATTCCTATATTGGTTATTGAACTGCCTAAAGCCACGTATGTGGGAGGAGGCTGCGCTTGCGGTATGCTATTGAGCAAGAATCCCATAAGCGTAGGGAAGAAGATGAAGAATGCTATGAAGAACCCAAGCATTGCTCCGCCCGCTGCTCTGGTCCATGGCATTGTCCTCAATATTATGCCAAAAAACAGGAAAAGGGGCATTATGGCGTATAGCACCCCGAGAAGAGCAGCAATCCCTATGGTTACACCTGTTATTCCGCCTAAGAATGTGAGTATGTTGGAAACTGGAGAGCTTGCGGTTAATAGCCCTGCAAAAGGCTTGTCTGAAACACCGAGCCCCAGAGGCATGGCCACCACCCTGAACGAGGATCCCAATTGGTACATATCCTGTACAACTGCGAGGCTTATTGTATTATATAGAACGTCTATTCCTGTGGAATAGAGAATATTGCAGTCATTTAAGAATATTGCATTGCCGTAATTTATGCCAATATTGGTAAGCGGAGATGCTGGCGCAAACGTAGAGCTTATGCCTGCAAAACTTCCAAGCAGAACAAAAATTATGAGCAGTGTAAGACCTATTTCGCCGAATTCCTTTCTGCCGAAAGAGACAAGTTTTGGTATTTTGAACCCAATGCCCAGCATTAACACTATTGATGATATGAAAGCCATGAGCAATATTATTAATAAAGAGACAGACACCAGGTTTCCAAAAGAACCATAGTTGCTTCCAGATGGTATAACAGAGCTGCAGAAGCTTTGGGCTGACACTGGAGGTATTGCAAAAAGGAGCATTACGGCTGCAAATGAGGCAAGCACCAGTGCCCTTTTTCTTGCAATTGATCTTGCTGCCATCACACCAACCTTGATAATCCCATTAGCTGTGTGTCTCCGCCCAGAAGCCCGGAGAGCCCGATTATCGCAGTAATTGTTATCAGTATATCCATAACCGGAAGCAGATATGCAGTTATTCCGGATACTCCATACGCATTCAGGGCTGCAAACAGGAACTGCTCTGCCTGCTGAGGGGTGAAACCGATAGGCAAGCTGAACTGCGGTATTCCGCCTATGAATGAAGTGCTTAGCGACTCGCCAGTATATATGGCGCTCAGGAACGGTATTAGAAGGAATCCGATGTCTGCACTCTCGCTAATTATGGCAGTGCCAGGCCATACTCCGTTCTGCTCTGCAATATTCTGTATGCTTGGAAGTATGTAAAAGTTCAGGTTGTATCCAGGTATGGCGGTAAGTGAATTGCTAGCTATAGAATTGTATCCGTATATAGAGCTTATGCTATTTGGCAGAGTGCTTGTTATATCTCCATAATTAGGGATATTTGTAAGACCGTTGCCCAAAGTGAGGTATTGGGTTGCGAATACCATTGGATAGAAGAATACAGTACCAATTGCTATAGCTATGAAAAGCCCACCGACCTTCCTTGTTATGAAATTTGACCTGAGTATTATTCCTATGAATATCAAATAAGGCCAGGCAAAGAGAAAGAGGAGTATGAAGATTAGCTGGAGAATGAAAGAGTAAAGTCCGCTAGTTAATATAATACCGAGGATTGTCATTCCATTGTATATTAGACTCAGGCCGGAATACGGAGTTGACGAAAAATCGATCAGGAAGGCAGTAGGAGGCTCTGGAATAAGACACTCTCCGGAGTCTTCAACGTCTGCAACGCAGATGTTGAATTTGGGAGACAGTTTTGACAGGAAGCCAATAAATAGATCAACCTGGTAGTAGCTATTCAGGTTTGTTATTTCTTGATTTGTAAGATTGCTTATGACAATCCCGCTGGCAGCGAGAGGGTAGTCAATTTTTGAGGTTATTGGGCCGAGCCCTGAGTTGCCAGATACTATATTGCAGAGCGTGCCACTCAATCCAGAATTAAGCAGCGTGAATTGGCTGCCAGACACATAGCTGCATACAGAGTTTGAAGATGTTGAAAGCGCTGCCGGGCTCATAAGGTTTGTATTGCTCAGAGCAGCTTCTAAAGATCCTGAAAATACCGTTATTACTGCAATTATTAATACAATTAGCATTGCTGTGCCTGCAAGCTGGTATAGCTCGCCTTTTGCCGACTGTTTTGTGCCATTGTTGTTTAAAATGACACCGAAGAAATACCATGCAGCTATTATTACAGAATCTAGCAGAAGCGCAGCTATGGCAAGAGGTATCAGCGCAGTTTCTTGCACACTGAACTGAGAGAGAGAAACAAACATTAGAGGTATTGGCATCATCTAATCACTATAGGCTCGACCAGAGGGATGATTGCCCCCCAAGACCTGCGGCAAGGGCTCGCGACAGCCCCATTGCAAACGCGATTGTAACTCCTACATTAAGCGCAAACAGCATAATGGCTTGGAAGAAGAACTGGGCCATTACGTTTATTGTGCCTGTCAGCTGGCCGAAAACCTGCAAAAAGTTGAACCCGGGTATTCCTGTTGAGCTCACTCCTGAGAAGAATAGGCTGAGACCTGGCTGCCCATATATTGTTGAGCTTGAGCTTATTGAGGTAAATTCTCCAGGCGTAATTGACGAGAGAGTATACGACGGCATATACTGTACTGCCGGATTTGTTTTTGGAAGACCGCATGCTCCTGTACCATTTACCCACCCAACTATGCACGGGTTGAAGGACACCATAAGAGGATAAACTATGTAAGCCGCTACCGCAATTGCGAGTACAGAATTTGCAGCCTGCCTCAGGCCTCCGCTTGAGCCAGAATATGCGATTGCGCGCATTGTTATGGCTACAGGCAGCACTATGATAAACGCGGTATATTGTATTAGAGGTATTGCTAGCCATTGGACAAAAAGCATACCTAGGGCAATTATAATTAGAGGCGCGAATACGTCTAACATAAGGTCGCTTATTATCCCATAGAATGCACTAAGGTCAAAACCATATGTTGGAATTACCTGGACTGGACCAAATTTAAGCAGAAGAGAACTGGGCAGATAGCTCCCGATCGCGCCTGAAACATAAGCCATAATATCAGCATCTACAGCATAGCCTATAGAAAGGGAATACATGTGGGTTAGCAGAGTCAACCCAGTATTGAATGTCAGGTTGCCAATATAGAAGTCGCTGAACTGCAGCGGAGACATTCCATTCACAGTAGTTATTGAGTTACCGATTAATGAGGAGATGCCGCATGCTGTTGCTGAAAATGACAGTAATATGAGGACTATCACTGCGGAAACAAAGAGCTCTATTATCTCTGTCCTTGTAATCCCGGAGAGCTTTCCTCTAACGCTTGCTGGCATGAACTTTGAAAGCATATATACAAAGGCGATTATTGTAAACCCTGCGAGTATTACCAAATAATTCAAGCCGAGCCAGCTTGTCGTGTAGCTGCCTGCGCCGAACAGTGCGCATGTACTAACTACTGGTGCACCTATCATGTTATCAACTATGCTAGCTTGAATTTTCCTATTCCCAATCTCAAGTTTCCTCCGAGCATTTTTGCAATTTCCTGCGCTATTGTGTAGATTATTATTATGTCAAACACAAAAAGAATGAATTGAACTATTAGCGGAAAGATGTATGAGAAGATGCCATTGAATGCAGGATATATGCTTATAGTGCTTAAGAATCCTGTGCCTATTCCGATTCCATACGCTTCTGTAGTTTTTAAACCGCAGAATAAACCCTCCCCTATGTTTATGAGCCATCCAATAGGCCCAGCCCCGTTTATGCTGCATGTTCCTATAGAAGAGGGGCTGGGAATCACATTGGACATAAATTGGGTAATAGGCACATTAAGCAGAACCAGGACAGTGGGGTAAAGAAGAGCCAATGCTATGCCTATTGCTATCAGAGTTCCACCCAACCCTCTCAGAAAAGGCATCGCTCTAAAAATGATTCCGCCTGGTATGAATATGAGAAGGCCTGCCTCTATTATGCTAGAAAGCAGGGTAGATTGCGCCTGGAAGACAAGGAGCATGGGTACGACTATAAAATTGTATGAATCCTTAAGGAAAGAGAGATTCTTAGCTGATGATGTAGAGTCTATCAGGCTGCTCGTATAGAAACTTCCTGATGAGCCAGACTGAAAAGCTGCAAATATGATCGGCGGAAATACTGGAAAGGGAACCCAGATGGAATACTCTATGCTTTTCAGGAAATCTGTTGCATATGCTATGCTTGTAACGTATTCGTATGCTGACTGCGCGTTTGTCAGTTCTGTAGTCAGGTAGGAGTTTGCACCATTGTATAGCCCATTTATGTTCTGCCCAACAGAGCCATTCCCAGATGCTGCTGTTCCTCCAGTAAGAGTCACAGCTATACCGCTAGCTATCACTATTAATGAGTATATCATTGCGATTATTATCAGGCTTTTCATGACCTCCTTCAGCTCGCCTTTGTACCAATCTTTAAGGCCTGCGGACTGCATAACGTTTCCTACCATATAAGTTACAGCTATGAGAATAAATGAAAATAGTATTCCTAGAGAAGCTAAAGGAATCGAATTGCCAAGGCATCCTGTGAAGTTGCCGCTGCTGCCGATTATGCAGTTTAATGAGGCGGAATGTGCGTTAGGAGCGAGCAGTGGCAGGACAAATAACGAGAATATTGCAATCTTGACGAATCTGCTTCCAGGCAAAGGCATGTTCAGATATTGCAAGAAAGGTATTTATCTATGTGGGGATGACGCAAATCTGTATGCGGGTTAGGTTAACAAGAATTGAATAATGCTAGCAAAAAATCTGGTATTTTTCATGTAACGATGATACGCGCAGGGGATTATCTTTTGAGCAATGCGAACCTTTTCATATAGCATTCGCTTTGCAGCATCGCAAGAAAAGGCAGGACAAAGAACGAGTCGAAAATCAGCATGGCGTATCTTGATATAAGAGTGCCGCTTACTGTTATGAATATGAAATCGAATATTGTTATTGCGACTATTCCTATGAAAAGCCAGAGCAGCACATAATCAAATCTTTTGAAGAAGAATGCGGCGCTGGAAACGAAAGACCTGACCACTCCCTTTTCATCTATGACGATAGAGGATGGAGAGTAGAAAAATAGAGGGGAGAATATGAGACCGGCTGCTGCTGCGAATATGCCAGCAATTCCAAAAGCGTATCCTATCAAGCTTGCGGCTGCGACTATAGCGGTATAGAAGAGCAGCACAATGAACACCCTTCCTATGTATTTTTCTATTCCGTCTATTACTTCGCGTTTTATCCTTGAATGTGTCCTGCTGTGCTTCACTATAAGATTTATAGACACTATTGCAAAGCTGAGGAAAAGCAGCGAGAATAGCAATGACGCCACTATTATGGCTATGCTTATGGCTGTCAGATTTACGAATATGCTTGATGTCCTTATGAATACCGCGCCTATATCTGCATAAGAGGGCAAAGGCACCAATGCGGGTATGATTAATGCGATTATGAAGGCTATAGAAAATAGAAGTATTGTAGAGATATGTTTTGCATATGCCTCTGCAGTATATTCGAGCACATTTGTCATAGTAACTCCTACTACATCAATTTATAAATAGGTAACTATGATTAATCCAAAAAGCATTTGGGGTATTTGATTAACGCTGCCCTTTTCATGTGCATGTGCTTGCTATTGCAGTATTTGATGTTATAATACCTAGTATGAATGGGGCGATTACGGCTATTATTACTCCTATTATTCCTCCCATTATCATTCCTATGCCATAGCCCTGGAATGCGCCTTTCTGCTGGCCGGGTATTATGTTGCTTGCGGCATACATTGTTGCTCCGAATATTATAAGCGCAAGACCCAGAATGTATATTATCGTATGTACCGTATTATAGAGATTGCATATATCGTTAATGGCATTCTGTGTGCCAGTTATTGTAGATGCGGATATAGATGCAAGCATCCAGCTAAAGAATAGAAGAGACATGCCAACTAGAGTAAGTACTCTCCTGAAATCATAGCTCATAGAAAGGTCTCTTATACTGGTCTTCATTTATTCAGCCTTCTTCTTTATGGATTTTATATTGATATTTGGATTTAAAAGCCTTTCGCTTTTTTATGCCATGTTGGCCCCTCTTCAGCATCTTCCAGCACTATTCCGTATTCATTGAGGAGCTTGTCTCTGATGCTGTCCGCTTTTTCGAAATCCTTTGCCTTCCTGGCAGCCTCCCTTTCTTCTATCAAATTCTTGGCCGAATCTGAAAGAGCGCTTTCCTCTTTTTGGATAGAAAGCCTCAAGCCAAGAATGCTGTCTATATCAAGCATTATTTCGATTATGTGATCCGCCTCCTTTTTAGACAATTTTCCTGATTCGTGCCTTTGATTCGTCTTGCTTATTATAGAATACATTGCGGAGAGCGCTTCTGGGAGGTTAAGATCCTCTTCCACAGCTGCGAAAAAGCTCTTCGCAGACTCTGATATCTCTCGCATAAAAACTTCATTTATCTCATCCCCTGACCTCTTTATCCCAGACATGCGCCGTATGAAAGCGTATATTCCGTCCAGAGAGTTCTGCGCGTCTTTCAGTGCGTCGAAAGTAAAGTTGAGAGTCTGCTCGTGTTTTCCCGAAAGCAGGAAAAGCCTGAGCGCCATTGCAGTGTATCCTTTCGATAAGACATCCGATACAGTATATATGCTGCGTAGAGACTTTGACATTTTTGCGCCGTTCACTGTCAGGAAGTTTGTTTCAAACCAGTAATTGACAAACTTCTCTCCTGTAGCAGCCTCTGACTGGGCTATCTCGTTTGTATGGTGCACCTGAATGTGATCTATCCCGCCGCAGTGGATGTCGAAATGCTCCCCAAGATATTTCATGCTCATGGCGCTGCATTCTATATGCCATCCTGGAAAACCTTTACCCCAGGGAGAACCCCATATCATCTCCTTCTCGTCCCCATGCGCGAACCTCCATAAGCAGAAGTCTGTTATGTTTCGCTTTCCCTCTTTCTTGCCTATTCTTGCCCCTTCCATCAGGCTCTGAGAGAGCTCTTTTGCATCCATTCCTGTAAGCATTCCGTAGTCCCTGAAAAGAGAGGTATCAAAATACATCCCGTCGTCTGCTTTGTATACGTAGCCTTTATTTTCGAGCTCCTTTATCAGGTTTATCATATCTTCTATATGTTCGCTCGCTTTTGGCATCACGTCAGGTTTTATTATGTTGAGCTCATCCATGTCTTTCATGAATATGTTAAGATAGAACTCCGCAACCTCCTTCATGCTCTTCTGCTCTTTCTTTGCCTCAGCCCTGAGCTTGTCATCCCCTGTATCAGCATCGCTCACCAGATGGCCTACGTCGGTCACATTCTGAACGTGTTTTACAGAATATCCGTTATGTATAAGAAGCCTCTTTAGTAGATCTTGGACTACGTACTGGCGCATATTGCCTATGTGCGGCAAGTAGTAGGCAGTTATTCCGCAGGAATAGATGCCAACCTTTCCTTCGTTTATGGGCTTGAAAAGCTCGAGCCTCCTTGTAAGAGTATTGAAAAGCTTCAGCATTCTACCAATTCCTTTTAGAGCGCCAGGTTATAAAATCTTCCCTGCACAAATGGTTAATAGTAAATAGTATTTTGTAACCTGTAGTTGAATGATCCTATGCGAGTATTGCAGCTTGATGTTGATAGAATAGAATTCGAGCTAATGGAGCCGGAAGCGTCCGTATACGAGAAGACCCAGCAGAAGAAAGTGCTTATAGAAGACACGCTTGCTCTTTTCGTTTCTGTAGAGGCTGGAGATACGGAGGCAATGGCGAGCAAGGCGGTAGTCGATGCTGTTGAATTCTGCGGAAAGCTAAAAAGGCAATCCATTTTGATATACCCGTTTGCGCATCTTAGCTCTGATCTTGAGGCACCGCAGAGGGCAATGAACCTCTTCAATTACATGGTAAAGGAAGCTGAAAAATCAGGGCTTGGCATAGAGCATGCGCCGTTCGGATGGAACAAGAAGCTCTCTTTGAATATAAAAGGACATCCGCTTGCTGAAATGTCGAGAAGCTATGGAGGAAATGCGCCTAAGAAAACTGAAAAGAAAAAAGTAGACCTCTCCATAGTCAGGAAGAGCGATTGGTCTGACGTTCCAGATACAGACCATAGGAAAATAGCAGAGAGGCTTGACCTGTTCAGCTTCCAGGAAGTGTCTCCAGGGATGGTCTACTGGCATAATAACGGATACGTAATATTGAAGGAACTTGTTTCCTATATCAGAAGAAGATTGGCTGTTTCTGGCTATAACGAGATATCTACTCCGACTATGGCAAACACTGCGTTGTGGCATGTGAGTGGGCACATAGACCACTACAGGGAGAACATGTTTATAATGGAGGCTAATGGCCAAGAGGTGGGGCTGAGACCGATGGGATGCCCGTTTGCCATATTGGTATACAAGTCAAAGAAGCGCAGCTACAGGGACCTTCCGCTGAGGCTTGCTGAGTTTGACAAGCTCTATAGGAATGAAATAAGCGGCGCGCTCTCAGGCCTTTTCAGAGTAAGGGAGTTAACCCAGGATGACGCACACCTGTTCGTAACCGAGGCTCAGATAGAAAAGGAGCTTGTTGGCCTTCTCAGCCTTGTAAACGAATTCTACAGCAAATTCGGGCTAGAATACAAAGCCAAGCTGTCCACTATGCCAGATGACCATATGGGAGACGAGAACCTATGGAAAAAGGCCACGGATTCATTGAAAAACGCGCTAGGCTCTAACGGCATAAAATACGAGATAAAGGAGAAAGAGGGTGCATTTTATGGGCCGAAAATAGACATAGACGTTAAGGATTCTATGGGAAGGGAGTGGCAGTGCGCAACCATACAGCTAGACTATCAGCTGCCTGAAAGATTCGGACTCGGATATGCTGGAGAGGATGGCAGGGAGCACACGCCGGTTATAATACATAGGGTAATTTACGGAAGCCTCGAGAGATTCATAGGAATATTAACAGAGCACTACCAGGGAAGGTTCCCAACATGGATTGCTCCAGTTCAGGCTGCGATTATACCGATATCAGAGCAGACAAAGGGCTATGGAAAAAGAGTATTTGAGGAGATTGCTAAATCAGGAATACGCGCGGTATTGGATGATTCCGACAAGACATTGAACTATAAGATAAAAGCCGCACAGGAGATGAAGATTCCTTACATGATTATATTGGGAAAGAGGGAAGAAGACACTGACACTGTCTCAGTAAGAGCCAGGGATGGCGGACAGAGCCAAAGCGTAAAGCTTGAATCGTTTCTGAAATCATTGGCTGATGAATGCAGGCAGGACTGATTTCTTAAAAAAAGAGGCAGATTTGATGTATGTGCTAGGGGTGTGGGATGGCCATGACGCAGGCGCAGCCCTAGTCAGAGATAACGAGATTTTATACGCTGCCGATGAAGAGAGGTTCACCAAAAGGAAACATGAAATGAGATTCCCCTACAATGCAGTGCGGGCAGCATTGTCATACGAGGGGATAAAGCCTGGCGACATAGAGCATGTGGCGTTTACAACTACGGAATTTACCAAGACGCTTGAAAGGGTATTTCCTGGAATGAAGGAAAGCTATTACAATTTTAGGAGAAGAAAAATTCTCAAGCCCAGATTTGCAGGCTTTCGGCATAAACTAAAATATTCTATGACGCAGATAGGCATACTGCCTCTTTGCAACCAGATAAGCTCTGCAGTGATAAGAAAGCAGCTCGCACACCTCGGCTTTGGCACTTATAAACTGCATATAGTAGAGCACCACACTGCGCATGCGGCCACTGCAGCATTCACTTCCCCTTACAAAAAAGCCCTTGTTGTAACAATGGATGGGTTGGGAGATGGTCTTTCGGGAAGCGTAAGCGCTTTTGAGAACGGTGAACTCGCAAGGCACATAAGCATAAAGGCGAGGGACTCCCTGGGAATATTCTTCGAGCAGGCTACAAACATAATAGGCATGCGTGAACTGGAGGATGAAGGAAAGCTCATGGCTATGGCTGATTACTCATACCCTTTTGAATTCGAAGAGAACCCTTTGAAAGATTTTTTCACATCAACAGGAACCGTAATTAAAGCCAAATACGGGCCATCAAAGCAGTTTGACATCTTGGAGAGAATAGCATGGAAAACGCCTAGGGAGCAGTTCTCCTATTTTGTGCAGCAGCTCTTTGAGAATGTGATGACAAAGTTCATAAGCAACAATATAGACAGGTTCGGAATACCCGATGTCGCGATGTCTGGAGGAGTCTTCTCGAATGTGAAAGCGAATATGATGGTAAGAAGGCTGGATAACCTCAAGCATTGGTATATCTTCCCGCATATGGGAGATGGAGGGGTTGCGCTTGGAGCCGCATTATATGCAAGCAACTCCATATCCGGATCTTCAAATTATAAATTCTCGGCTTATCTTGGCAGCTCTTACGACGCTGCTGATACAGAAAAAGCCTTAAGGGGAGAGAGGGCATTTGTGCTTCAGCCAGAATCAGCGCACGAGCACGCATCTCACGCCGCAGAACTTATAGATGCAGGAAATTACATACTCTGGTTCCAGGGAAGGATGGAATTCGGGCCCAGGGCGCTCGGCAACAGGAGCATACTTGCATCAAGCGGATCCGAATCAGTCAAGGAGAAGCTTAACCTGTATGTAAAGAAGAGGGAGTGGTTCCAGCCTTTTGCTCCTTCGATGCTGGAGGAAGAGGCATCGAAAGTGCTTGATTACGATAATAAGGGAAATGATAAATTTATGACAATGGCGTATGCGGTTAGGGAAAACATGAGACAGATAACCGCATCAACAATGCACATAGACGGATCAGCAAGGCCGCAGCTTGTTGGAGATGAGAATCCGATGTATAAAGAGCTGCTCTCATCGCTCAAAAAAAGGTCAGGCTATGGAATTGCACTGAATACCAGCTTTAATATTCATGGAATGCCCATAGTTATGAGCCCGCAAGACGCAGCTGAAATGATGAAAATTACAAGAACAAAGTACATGTTCATTAACGGCATATTCGTTACTAACAGAGCAGGTGTATAATTTGGACTTGTCAGGTTTTTCCGAATACCTTTTTACCTTGGGAATATTGCTCGCTTTTGGAGGCATCATTTTTTCTGCGTGGATGTCTAGGAAGCATATAGCCAAGATGATAAAGGATAGCGGAATCAGGAGATGGCACCTTATAGGCGCACTAATAATAGCATTGCTATTCCTATCCGCAGAGATTGCGATAGTGAAGCCTACCCAGCTCCTTTTCTTTGATGACGCAATATACCAAGCCGGAGCTCTTGACATGCTCAGGATGGGGCAGGCCTGGATGTGCAATTATGGAACACCGTTGACGTGCTACTCCGGCCAGATATTTCATGAGCCAATAGGCGCATCTTTCACTTTGGCTATAGGCTATCTTCTCTTTGGCGTGCATCTCAATGTCACTTATGGGACCATGATTGCGGTTACCTTCATTGCGGTAATCATGAGCTTTTTTGTTGCCACGCTATTGCTGGAGGATCCTATTGCGGGATTATTCTCTGAGCTCATACTTGGACTGTCTCCCATAGTTCTTGTATGGGCCGCGCCTACAACTTCCGACATGCCCATGCTCCTCTACTCGCTTGTTGCAATGTTTTTCCTGATCCTCTTCATAAAACAGAAGAACAGGTATACCCTGCTCGGCATGCTGCTTTCAATTTCCTTGGTGTCATATCTTAAGGTTGATGCTCTACTCTACGCACCTGTGATGCTGCTGATGTTCATCGTACTAGACGCTGGAGGAGTAAAGAAAAATTTCAGGCTCTTTAAGAGAAATATCCTTGAGACGGCGTTCCTTGTTGTGCTGCTTGTTTTTGTGGTTTCGATAATGCCGGAGGTGGTCTATACATATAACCAGATCACAACAGGCAATTACGGGGTCAACATGGGAGGCACGCCATCCTATGGATGCTTCCTGATGCCTGTTTCCCCTTCGACTCCTGAGACATTAGGGCTATCGAATTTCCTGGTAAACTTCTGCTCTAATGTTCAGTTTTGGTTCAACAGCTATAGCAGCGAATACATAATCCAGCCAATTTTGTATACATCTATGGCGATATTGGGAGCGATAGCACTTGCATTTAAAAAACCAAAAGTCATCGCAGCGCTTCTGATTTGGTTCCTTGCTTTCTTCGGAGTATACACTTCATTCTATGCGGGATCTGTGCTCTACGGGGTAGATTGGAGATTCATGCTCGCATTGATAGCGCCTGTGTGCATAGCAGCTGGCTATTTCGCATCGCTCTCGTTCGCCAAGAACATTAAGGCTCTTGGAAAAATAGGATCGGCTCGCAGACGGCTTGCTTTAGCTGCAAGAGTTGCAGCCTATGCACTTGTTTTCGTAGCGATATTCTATCCTTTGTATGCGATGGAGCCTTTGCTTTCAATACAGCCTTCAAGCATACCCCAAGCGGCAAATGCCAGATATTATGAAAATTTCGTATATAACAACATAGGCAAGGTGCCTGCTGATTGCCTTATATTCAGCTATGACCCGACCCTTATGATTATAAATAACCGGACCTCTGCGCAAATAGGAGATTTATATGCTGATGACTATTCCAATTACACTAACAGATACAGCTGCCTGGTCGTAGACATAGGCTATTGGTGCTATACTCCTGATAATTATTGCGGATACCTGCAGAGCAATTTTAACCTGAAAGATATAGTCAATGCGACTTACTTGCCATCCAATGAGGTATTCGGGTTTTACAGGATCGTAGGACTTAAGAATGCGTCTTGATTAGCTATGAGAAACGATTCTTCAGCATTATCCTTAAGATAAGGAATCCGTCCCTAACCGTTTTCAGCTTTCCGAAGCCATATTTCCTCTTTTTCTCGTAGCTGGGTATCTCTATTATCTTAAGCCCGTATTTTGCAGCTTTTGTATGCATGTCGGTTTCTATGCCAAAACCTGATTCCTCAAGATGAAGCTTTCTTATGCTGCGCCTGGTAAATGCATTGTAGCCGTAGCAGATGTCTGTATATTTGGCGCCGTAAAGCAGATTTCCAAGAGTGACGAAAAATTTATTCCCTATGCGCCTTATGAATGTTATATCTTCGCTTCCCCCTCCTGTTATGAACCTGGATCCAGCGCACATGTCGTACCCTGTTTCAATGCCTGTGATTAGCAGCAGCAGCTCCTTTGGCCTGTGGGAGAGATCCGCATCCATGGATATCAACACCTTTCCCCTTGCTGAATCGAATCCCCTGATCAATGCAGCGCCTTTCTGCAGGTCTCCAGAAATTAACCTTGCTCCAAACCTTTTCGCAACCTCTTGAGTGCCATCGGTAGAGTTTTTGTCTACAATTATTATCTCGTAAGCATAATTTTTCATTACCTTCTTTATACCTGGAAGGAGCCACTTGAGGTTTTTTGCCTCATTGAGCGTGGGAATTATTATGCTAACGTAGGGCTTGGCCATTTGAATCCCCTTGCTGTTCTCCCTTGCCGACTTTTCGTTTTCTGATTATCGAGAACGCTATAAGCACAACCATGATTATTATGACAACGGCTATTGCGGCAAAAATTAGATACTGCGAGGAGAATATGCTCTGTTTTGCGTATAGATTCAGGGTGTACGTTCCCAGAGTAGCGTAGTGAAGCCCGCCAATGGCGTAAGACGCATACGCCGAAAGAGGGTATTCAACGTTGGAGAGCTTAGGGTAGGAGATTGCAAAGCTTACATTTGTAGTCTCTAAGGGACCTAAGTCCACAGTTGCATTCTGCGGTGCGGCAGAGAAAGACTGCGGAAGTATCAATGATACGTTTGCTGAAATTGCAGATTTACCAACGTTTGCCAAAGAGACTTTTAATATTCTGCCGCTCACGTTTATATTTAATACCCTGAGCAAGCTCACAGTTGGCTTGATTACGTTTATTATGCACGGAAATGTTGTGAAAAAGGAGGAGGATCCTTGAGAATAACTCACCTCGTAGCTCCCAGCATACGAGCCTTCCATTGAGAGGTTACTGAAATAGAAATTTTCCGTAACATTCTGGCCTGGGGTTATTGTGGATACGCTTTCGGATATATTGACCGCATTGCCTACTGAGAAATCAGGAACTATTATGAGCCCTGATGCTGTTTCGTTGCCTGAGTTCAGCAGGGAGAACGAGTTATACGGGTGGTTTGCAGATATCGGCGTCTGCCCGCACGTCCCTGTAAGGACAACCGTGCCGGCATGTAATACTCCGAATAGTGCAACTAATCCAATAAGCGCAAGTATTGCTTTCACAGAATCACAGCAAAAATACTCTGCAGATAACCTATTTATGCCCTATCATTTGCTTTGCGGGGGGAGAGATTTGGACTCTCGCACCCTCTAAAGGGAACGGACTCTGAATCCGTCGCATTTGGCCAGGCTCTGCCACCCCCGCATTAAAAACAAATGATTATATTTCTTTATAAAAGATTTATTAATAGCTCAGTTCCTGTCGTAAGTTGAGAGCATGATAACAACCAAATACGTGAGAGACCATATAGACGACATACGCATGTCGGTAATGAAAAGAAAAAGCTCATTCCCGTTAGAGGAGCTTCTAAGCCTAGACGAGAAATGGAGGATGGAAAAAACAGAACTGCAAGAGCTTCAATCGAAAAGGAATAGCGAAAGCCTAAAAATATCAGAAATGAAAAAGAAAAATAAGGACGCTTCTAAGCAAATAAAGATGCTCGGAGAGCTCAAGGCGCAGATAGAAGAGCGCGAAGAGGAGCTGAAGAAGAAGGAAAAAAGAATCGATGAACTTGTATGGAGCGTGCCTAACATTCTAGATAAATCAGTACCGGTAGGACAGCCTCCGGAAGGGAATAAAATAATCAGAACGTGGGGCAGGCCTGTAGATAAAGTTGTATCGCATGTTGATGTTCTGACCAAATTGGGGCTGCTAGATATGGAGCGTGCCGCAAAGACAGCTGGTTCCAGATTCTATTTCCTGAGAGGAGACCTTGTACTTTTGGAGCAATCTTTGCTCAGATACGCTTTGGATTTCCTTGCCCAGAGAGGCTACACCGCAATCCTGCCTCCGTTCATGCTGAAGAGGAGCTATTATAGAGGAGTTGCGCCTATGGCAAACTTTGAGGAGGCTCTATATATGGCGGGAGAGCCTAAAGAGGCGGCAGGCAGGAAAGACATAGAGCATGTAGAGGATGAGCTATACATGATTGCCACAGCGGAACATGCAATTGCTGCAATGCATTCTGGAGAGCTGTTCTCTGGAAGTCAGCTTCCTATTAAATACGCAGGATTGAGCCCGTGCTTCAGAAGAGAGGCGGGAGCCCATGGAAAGGATACAAAAGGAATATTCAGAGTTCATCAATTCGACAAGGTTGAGCAATTTATATTCTGCAAGGAGGAGGAGCAGGAAAAATACTTTGAAGAGCTCCTTTCTAACTCTGAGCAGATAATGCAGTCTTTGGGAATACCATACAGGCTTGTCATGCTTTGCAGCGGAGATACAGGACACCAGATGACAAAAACTATAGACATAGAAGGATATTTCCCAGGGCAGAAGGACTATCGCGAACTTGGATCTTGCTCTTCTGCAGGAGAATGGCAGAGCGTTAGGCTGGACATGAGATATGACCACAAAGGGGAGAGAAGATACGTTATAACGTTGAACAATACGGGAATATCCGCAGAGAGGATGTTAGTCTGTATTGTGGAGAATTATACGAACCCGGATGGCACAATAACAGTGCCTAAAGCCTTGGTTCCGTACATGGGCAAGACCATAATAAAATAGGAGGCATGCGGGAATTTGCCAGATTCAATCAGGAGAACACAGGGTGCGCTTATGAAAGACGAATATAAAGTCAAGAAGGAGCTGAAGAAGCTAGCTTCTATACGCGGGACAGGAACTGAGCTTATAAGCATTTACGTTCCTCCTGGAATGCCCATATCTGACGAGGTAGCCAAGCTCAGGGACGAGCACAGCCAATCCGGGAACATAAAATCAAAAAGCACAAGGCAGAATGTGCAGAGCGCCATAGAAAAAATAATACAGTACCTAAAGCTCTACAAGACAGTGCCGCCAAACGGGATAGCAGTATTCTGCGGCAATACCTCCAGCACCCAAGCCAAGCCAAATATAGAACTTTTCGCGATAGACCCGCCGCAGCCTATAAAAGCAAACATATACAGGTGCGATTCGCAATTTATGCTTGAGCCGATAATGACGATAATAGATTCTAAGGAGAGCTACGCCCTTGTTGTGATGGACGGCAGGGATGCAACAATAGGAATACTGCGCGGGACTAACATCACTATAGAGAATAAAATAAGGTCCTTCGCTCATGCAAAGGTGCGAAAGGGAGGTCAGTCAGCGGCAAGATACGAAAGGGCGATATCTGAGAGCATTAGCGATTACTACAAGAGCGTAGGCGACGCCATAAGCGCAGTTTTCCAGAAATACGGGTTTAAGATAAGCGGTCTCATAATAGGAGGACCGGGCCCTGCAAAGGACAATTTCATAAAAGCCAAGACTATGAATTACCAGATAAAAGTTCTGGGAGTATTCGATACTGGATATACTGACGAGACAATGGGCATGCACGAACTGCTGGAACGCGCCAAAGAGCTGCTGAAGGAACAGGATGCCGTTAAGGAGAGGAGAGTAATGGAAAAGTTTCTCACAGAACTGGCCAGATCAGGCTTGGCAACCTCAGGATATTCTAACGTGAAGAGCGCGCTTCTCAACAACAATGTCTCCAAGCTTATAATAAGCGACGATGCGGACATTGTAGAGGTGAGATATAGGTGCACTACCTGCAATGTGGAATTTACAGCAGTGGAGACAGCTGGTGCAAGGCAGTCCAGGCACAACGAAGGAGGCATGCTGCAGGTGATAGGGCAGAAAGATGCTGTTGAAGAGATAGTGGAGACAGCTGAAAACCTGGGAGTTGAGACTGTCTTTATATCATCAGACAGCCAGTATGGGAAAGAGCTCCTTCTAGGATTCGGAGGAATGGCCGCAATGCTGAAATACAAAGCATGAGAGTGCCGCTGTTTTTTGCTTTTATCTATTTTTTTATTAGGCTTAGCCGGCAGCCGCTCTTACCTTGGTGCTCGGATACCAGGTTTACATTTTTAGATCAGCCTAATTCGGATGCTATTCCACATATTGCAAGGAACTGGCTGTTGCCGCTGAAGTACAATGACATTGGGTTTATTACTGTAGAGTTGGTTTCGCTGTAGTTTACAAAGATGCTTGGTTCGCCCTTGCCTGAAGATAGGCAATTTACTGTACTGTTGTATGTATAATTGGTTATTACCCCTCCGACTCCATGCTCGAATACACAGGATGTCTGGTTTAGAACGAAAAAGTCTATGGTGCTGGAATTTCTGTGTATAGATGGGTTGCCTGTTATCTCCTCTATTATTGCTGTAGAGCAGCCCAATGCAGAGCTGAGCTGGCTGCCGTTATATGCTGTTGTGTATATTGCCACTCTTTTGGCAGAGTTGAAATTGCTCTTGAAAGTATTGAAAGGAGTAGACTGCCCTTTTATAAGTATGGTAATAGTTAGGGCGACTATTATTGCGATTATAGCCACTATTGCGAGCACTATGTAGCCAGGCACATCGCTTGCAGTCTTGCGCTGCCTCTCTTCCTTTGCTGCCTTTTTAGCTTCCATCAGTGCACCTTGAATATTGCATTAAGATAGCATGCGCGCCCAGAGGCCGCATTCCCGCTTGCGTATAATGCATGGCCGTATATTCCTTTATATGTTATGCTGCTGTTCTGTGACTGGCTTATCACTATTATAGGAGTGCCTGCAGACATTATCTGGTTGAAACAGTAAGGAGATGCTGAGTAGTTTGAATTAGAAGAGGATACGCAGGTATAATTCTTCATTGTAAGCGTACTTACGGATTTGTTGAAAGACTTGAATGTCTGCTCAAGCGCAGATTCACACTGCAATAGAGAGGCATTGGTTATGCTGCCGTTCTGCGCTATAACTATACTGCTGTGCGAGTCCATCTGCTTTATGAATCCGCTTACAGGAAGGAAGCTATTTGCAGACGCAGCATAAGAGTATGTCATGTAAACGTATGCTATTCCTATTATCACAAGGATTATGAAGAGGATCATCCATGCGCGCTTGGCGGCTTTGTGCAGGTGCAGCCTCTGTTTCTTTCCTAGCCTGCGGAATGTCATGAAATAGAATGCAATTATGAGTATCGCAGCTATTGCTAGAGATAGAAGAGCCGCATACATGGGCCCTGATGCAAGGTTTGACTGTATAGGAGAGGTTGACTTAGAAAAGATGCCGCCAATGAATCCGCCGTCAAATCCCTTTACTAGCGCAGCCATGCTTATAGGAGTGCCTATGCCTGCCATTTTGCTTCTTATTCCCTGAAGCGTAGAGGAGATGTTGCTGTACTGATCTGATTTTATGCCGGAGACAATCTTGTTGTTAAGCCTCTGCTGCATGTATGCTACTGCTGCAAGCGATGGCGGCTCTATCTGGTAGTCTAGCTCCTTCTGGAGCACTATGGCAGTTGTGTTTGCAGCGTTTGATTTTAGCATAGAATACATTGAGTTTAGCGAAGAGTATTCTAGAGAGACGTTCCTGAATTCCTGGCTTAAGGTTGCATTGTATTCGCTTGAGTTCATCGCAAGGTTGTAGCTAGCAAGCTGGGTGAATGTGCTTTCCAGTCTGGAGAGCCTTGCACTGAGAGTGTTGTTGTAAAATGAATTGAGCAGCAAAGTAGCATTTAGCACAGTAGAATTGTATTTTGGATAATAATATGCTAACAGAGAGACAAATGATTTTACTTCTATAGGCTGTAGGAATGCCTTTGCTGCCAATGTGGAGTTCTTTGCATAAGCCATTATGCTTGAATTGGAAACAGGCTCAGACATTATGTTTGTTATCTCTGCCTGCATGTTGTATAACGAAGACTGATTGAATTTCAAATATTGGCAGTAGCCTAGGCTTTTGCAGTACCATGGAGATGTTGCCACTGGGACAGCCGGGCAGCCTGCAAGCGTTGATGGGTTGAAGCCTTGCGGCAATGGGAATAATGGGTTTTGCGGAAGTATAGACGACACATAAGATATGTTCTTTACAGCCTGCTGAAGAACAAGCATGTCCTGATAAGTATTGTTCGGAGTTATTCTGGAGATTGCGGAATTGTATGCATTGTAGCTGGCATTTAACTGCGCGTATACTATTGAAAAGTTCGCTATAGCCTCTCCCAAGACCCCTGTAGGCCCGCCTGTCTGCGACATTGCAGTATTGCAGTTAGGAACAGTCAGGCAGGAATAGCAAGCGTTTCCAACAGTGCATGTGTTCTTGTTTAGACCCGTCTCTGTAAGGCAGTCAGCTAATGGCGGCGCTGCCGTCCTCTGGAATGATAATAGGTATGAATTAAGCAGATTTATTGTTGTTGCGTTTGGAGCGTATTTCGCAAGCAGGTAAGACCTTAATGCGCTATACGCTGTTGCATTGCTCATGACAAGAGAGAACCCTTTAGTCGAGTTTATCACTATTGTCTGGCCTGTCGGTATCTGCATTATTATGTATGTGTTGTTTGATACTGACTGGTTCGCAAATGTGGAGTTGTTTATAGATCCTTGCGATATGTATTGGTTTAGAAATATGTTAAGCCCCTGGCTTATAGCACCAGCCTGGACTGACAATATTGTCATGAAGCTGAATGCAAATAGTACTGCAAATGCTGTATGTCTGAACAAGATCGCACCGAGTATCTATTGTACGGGAATATTTATAAACATTGATACTAACGCCTGGCTTACGCTAGACGACAAAAAAACAGAAATAGAGAAAATAGGGAGGGCAAACGCCCTCCCTTAAGACTGCCTAATTTCTACAGTTAGGATGTGCTTGCTGCCGAGTAGAGGTCCTGTATGAATTGGTTTGCTGCTGCTGTTGTCTGTGCTGCTGTGTATCCAGCGACCACTATCTTGTTGCCGAATGCCTGCACTATCTGCGTTGTTGGTGTGTAGTTGGATGCTGGCACTACCTGCTGGCTCAATGAGTTGACATATCCTGAACCTATCAAGATAAGCGAGCTTGCCGGGTTTGCCTGGCTGTCCAATACTACCAATGGCGTAGTTGTCAGGTTCTTCAGCCACACTGGCTGTGTTGCTGTTGAGACTGATGGTGTTGCTGTTAGGTTGTTTAGACCTGTTATCGAGTACTGCGCATTCGCTCCCAATGTTGCTGTGCCTGTTATGCTCGAGACTGTCACATTCGTTACTCCAGGTATGTCTATTGCCTGGCCTACTGCGAATGGACCATATGTCTTGGATGTCTTTACAGAGCTTGTGTTTGACGTTGGGGATACTGCGAACATCAGCTGGTCAACAGCCTTTGCGTAGTTGACTGTTACTGATCCAGAGCTTATCGAAGCCAAAGACGATCCACGCTCAGTCCTGAAGCCCAATGGTGCATTGACCACTGTATTCTGAGTTGAGGTGTATGTCATGTTGTTCCTTTGCCCTGTTGTTGACTGGTTCAGCTGGAAGAATGGAGATGCTCCAACTCCTGCTGTGCTGTTGTATATGCCGAACGACAGCGAGTCTGTGTATGTTGTGCTTCCAGGTACTGGGTACTCATTCAACTGGTAGTTGAAGTAGTCCTGTGCCTTTCCTATGCTGCTTGACGGGCTTTTTGCTGTTATTGTGAAGTTTGTCTGTGGCTGGCCATTCTGCTGGTTGTAGTAGATGAGGCCTCCACCTGTAAGCAGCTGGTAGGTCTTGCCTGATTGCGAGTACAGTATCTGCGGTGTTGATGTTGTTATAAGGTTTGCTATTACGTTGCTTGCTGATGCAGTCTGCACCTGAACTGTTGCATCAGGTATTGCCCTGCTCAACTGTATACCTGTTACATTGTATATGTTGGCTGGCAGAAGCAGAGTCTGGCTTGGGCTATTGAATGTTACAGAAGAGGATACTGCTGATGTTGCTGTGCTTGTTGGGTATCCGCTTACTGTTACTGTCAATGGGTTGTTTGTGTTTACTACATTGACTGGGTTTGTCAGTACAACATTCATTGCTGCTCCTGTGTTGGCTGCCACTGTGTTTGTGGTCAATGCATATGGCGTCAGATCATAGTTCACTGTTGAGCTTACCTGGCCTCCATAGTTGAATGCGTTTGGTATTGAGCTTGTCAATGTCAGCATCTGTGTTGGCTCTGTTATGTTTGTTGGTGTTCCAGTTCCTGTTCCCTGGTTCTGGTATGTTGCAGATCCCTGGGATGTTGTGAAGGTCAATGGGTCATAGTTGTTTCCAAGGTTGTCACCCAAGAATTCCAAGTTCCACATTGATGGCTTCTGTATGAATGAGAATGTCTGTCCCGCCTTCAGGGATGTTGTGGTTGTGTTGTATATTATAACGCTCTGTAGCTGGCTTGCCTTGCCTGTTGCAGCTGTTGTGTTGCCCCATAGAAGTATTGTCCTCCATCCTGGGTTTGTTGACTGGTTGAATACAGATCCAGATGTGAGTGTGTATACGTTAGAGTAGACCTGCAGCTTTGCATATTTCTGGTATGCATACAATCCTGCGAATGTCTGGTTTACCTTTACGTAGACATTATGCCCGGATACGTTAAACTGCTGTGTTATTCCTGGCTTTATCTGAGTTATGTTTGTCAGTGCGCCATTGTAGTACAGGTTTATTGAAGCAGGGCTTATTCCGTTTGCAGCCTGACCCAAGTCAGTTAGCTGCACTGTGAAGTTTCCTGCTGTCAAGTTCTGGCCTACATACAGTGTAGTCATTGAAGACAATGTTGCTGCAACCTGTATTGCACCTCCTGCTATTACATTTGTTGTTGATGTTACTGAAGATGGTGTTCCCTTGTTGAATGATCGAGTTCCTGGAGGCTGGTAGTTTAATATTGTCCATGGCTGTCCAAGCAGTTGTATTCCTGCATTGTTTACTGTGTTAGAACCTGTTCTCCATGGAATTGGCTTGTTGAATGTTGCCTGGTATGCTCCGCCAACGCTTGCTAGCTGGAATGTATTTACCGAGCTCTGCTGGTTGAATACAGGGAATCCTGTTATCCAAAGGCTCTCAGATTCTCCATAAGGCCCAGAATTGCTGAGCAATGATGGAAGCTGTGTGCCTGTTACCTGCATTATGTTATCGTACTTTACTCCAGATGCTGTAGTATTCTGGAATCCAGAAGCAAACGATATTCCTCCGCCATTTGTCTGTGTTACAGACGAGAATGGTACGAATGCTGGGCTTGAATATGGTGATGGTGCTGGTGTTGTTGTAGTTGAGAAGCTTTCCTGGTATGCATAGTTGCTGTTACCCTGCAATGTTTTTGTGCTTGATGGAGATCCAAGCTGTACTGCCCTGTTTAGCACTGATCCTATCAATGCTGTAAACGAGTACGAGCCTGCTGCATATGCAGCTCCTGACTGGTTAAGATATACCTGCTGGTTTGTCAGTGTTATTGAAGATGGGTTTGTCACTGCAACATGCAATACCTTATTTGCATTTGTTGTGTTGACTGTTGCTGTTACTCCTACTGAGGTGTATGCAAGGTTTCCTATTGCAGCTGCTATGTTTGCTGCCGCAATTCCGTCTGTTATCTGCGCCTTTGATCCGACTACTATCTGGACCAATGGTTGACCATTGCTACCGATTACCTGTACGTTCTGGAAGGTTACTGGGCCTGCAAACGCAAGACCTACTCCTAACAGCGCTGCGCCCGCAGCAACTGCAGCTATCCTTTTTGTATTTATGCTTTTCATGTTCTCACGAACGATTAATTGTGAATTAACATTAAAAGTAAAGTATTTAAAGGTATGTGTAATCCATAATAGTTTTTTTATAAATTAACTTTTATTTTACGTCTTATGTCAAACTTCCTTTCTTTTATCAACGCAAGCCACCGAGGGAAAGCAAATTTTCACTATAAAGCATTTCCTCTGATGCCACACGCCATCCACAGCATGCTTTTATCTGGCTTATTGTATTTACTGCACTGAGATATAAAAAGCTTTCCGGACAAATGCTTTATATTCTTTAGGTGTATCTGTGGAGGAGGGCGAGGCAATTTCATTAAGGGAGAAGCTTGACAGGCTTAAGAGCTCGCCCAAAGAGAATAGCGGTAAAGACCCCAAGAGCATAAGTGCGCATCCAGAAAGGAGTATAATTGGGAATAAGTATGCCTTCATCGCCATAATGCTGGCGATTATAGTATTGGCTATAATCCTAAGGCTTGGCATGCTCAAATATTCAGGCTTCTTCGAGCCTGACGGCTTCTTTCATTACTCTGTAATAAGGCAGGCGATAACCTCTAACCATTATATAGTGCCAATGTACCTTGCATTGTCAGGTTTTCCGTCGCATAATGCGATTACAGAGCCTACAGGCTTCTATTATGTAACAATAGTGCCCTACATCTTCCTTCAGTACCTTGGCATATCATACTATAATATAATGAGACTTGTTCCTGTCTTTTTCGGCATACTTGACGTATTGGGGGTATATTTTCTTGGCAAATACCTTACAGGAAGCAGGTTTGGCGGAATTCTTGCATCGCTCTTCATAGCGATATCAAGCGGAGACATAGCAAGGACAGCAGCGCTTGTATACAGAGGAGACGGTTTTGTAACGATCTTTATAATGCTGAGCCTGATCTTCTTTGTAAAGACAGCTATGGAGGGGAAGAAGAGGCGCATGCTATATATATATGCGCTGCTCGGTGCATTATCGCTTGATGTTGCACTCTTTGTATGGGGAGGGGCCCCGTTTGGAGTGGTAGTCTACCTGCTCGCAATAGCTTTCTTATTATTATACGCTTTCATAAAAGGGGATTCGAAGCTTGCAATTGCATCTGTGGTGCTGCTGCTGGCGATGATGGTCTTCTATATTATAGAGCAGATCATGATAGTCACTACAATACTAAGACAGGTGCCATCATTAGGAAGCCCTCACTTCTTTGTGTTCTACCTGCCTCTGCTCTTTGGAGGATTGATAGCCCTCTATCTTCTTGAGAAGAAGCCTTTCCCGGGCATAACTAAAAACTGGAAGAGTAGGGCTGCATTCTCGATATCTCTCTCTTTGCTGGCCGTCCTGATCATAACACTGGGATTCCCTAATCTTATATCTGCGCTTGCAACAGGCAAAGGAGGGGTGATAGCCTCTAGCTCCCTTAATGTAACAATACAGGAGCTGCAGCCTCCTACTCTGGCATTTATATGGGATAGCTTCAGCTACCAGATAATACTCGCTCCTGTAGGCGTAGTAGTATTCCTGCTCCTTAAGAGAAGAGTGACGAAGCCAGGCAGCATGGCAATGGCAAACCTTACATTCCTTGCTGTATTCTCATATTTCATATCAACATCATACCTTCAGGATCATGCAATAAGGTTCAACTCCCTGGTTTCGGCCCCCATAGCTATACTATCCGCATGCGCTGTCTACTACATAGCAGCCTTTTTCTATTCAAAAAAGAATATAATCATAAAATATGCCCCTATGGGACTTTTCACAGCTTTGATAATACTAAACCTTGCACAGACAGCAACAGCAAGCTTCACAAGCGCGCAGGCGGACAACATAAACCCCGGATTCCTTTCTGCAATGGCGTGGATGTACAACAATACCCCTAAGAATGCCACTGTATTGGACCTATGGCCTGACGGCTCTGTTGTTGAGGGATGGGCACAGAGGACAAGCTATACTGACAGCGTAGGCGGGCAGAACGATACGAGAATCTATAACTTCTCGAGATGGCTCTTCTCAAATACTCCGGATCCATCCTTCCTGATAAACGCAAGCATGCCGCAGTATTTCGTTGTTAGAAACTATTGGTACTACGAGCTTGGAGGCATAGCAGTAGAGGGTAACATAACGAATGCTTCGAACTATGGCTTTGACTTAATGACCTCTCTGAGCATACAGCACAACGGCAACCAGACAGCCTATCTGTTCAACAGCTCCACATACGACTCAGAGCTTATAGTTCAGCCGACATCCAACAGCCAGAGCGAATTTGCAGCTTTCATAAGCGTTCCTGGCTATTCTACAAGGGTGCCGATACGCGGCGTAATATTTGTTAACGACAGCGGAGGGCCTTATTCTGAGGTGCTATCAAAAGTGAACAATACGCTAAACTATACCCTTCTGGTAGAGTACTCTCAAAACGGGATAACCGGAGGGGCGCTGCTTGGCAAGGACATGCCTACAAGCAACCTATTCAGGTTCACCTACCTATGCAACATAGCATACTGCCCGTATAACGCCAGCGGAATAACAATGAATGTTGTATACAGCAATAACGATACAAAGATAATAAAAATAGATTATCCAAATCAGAGCTGACTTCATAGAAAACCTGGATGAGAATGCCTGCTGCGCGTACAGCACAGAATTCGTTTATTCTTTCTAATGCTTGCTGATAAGCCATCCGTCCAGATATAATGCATCAAGCCCGCTTGCAGCAAAACTTCGTATAGCCTGCACTGGAGTGTCCACTATAGGCTCGCCTGCAATATTAAAGCTGGTGTTTACTATCACATTTTCTCCAGAGGCCTCTCCGAACTCCTTTATGAGACCATGCCATAGCTTATTTCTGTCTGCGCGGACAGCCTGCGGCCTTGCAGTGCCGTCTATATGCACAACTGCGGGTATGCGCTTGGCAGCTTCGCTTTTTGCCATGTACATCATGACCATGAACTCGTGCTCTTCTGCGTCTGCAAAATACTCGTTCATAGAAGAGGCGAGAACAGATGGAGCAAGCGGCCTCCATGCCTCCCTTCCTTTTATGGAGTTTATGCGCTTCCAGTTTTTTTTAGACGTAGGATTTCCGATTATGCTCCTGTTGCCGAGCGCCCTGGGCCCGAATTCCTGCCTTCCCTGATAGAACCCTATTACTTTTGACACTCTGAGCAGCTCTGCGATTTGCCCCATCTCTTCGCCTATCATCTCTGCCTTTAGGTTGGACGCAGCTACAGCAGCTTTTACCTGCTCCGCATCGTAACCATCGCCAAGATATAAGTCCTTTATCCTCTCTCTGCGCATCTTTTCTCCTATTACATTTTCGTATGCATATGCAGCAGCGCCTATGGCAGTTCCCGCGTCTCCAGCAGCAGGAAAAACAAATACGCTCCTGAACTTTTTCGAATAATGCATCTCCATATTCGCTTTTGCATTCAGCGCAGATCCGCCAGCGATAACTATATCATTCATTCCGGAATTATTTGCAGTCCATTCTGCAACTCCTGAATAAAGCCTCTCGAAAAAAACCTGCAGTGTGCGCGCTGTATCTGCAGCCTTCTTGCCAGGGAATTCGCCCGGACCTGGGCTTGCTCCTCTTTTTGCTCCAGTAAAAACCTCTGCAATTTTATCGTACATGAGGTCGTGCGATTGTGCCTTTGCGATCTTTTTTATCCTATACGGCGCATCGCCAACCTCCAAATCGAACAGGGATTCCAGTCTTCCGAGTGCTTTTACATCTATCTTACCATAAGGCGCAAGCCCCATTACCTTTCCAGGCCCTTCCAGCCTGCCAAACCCCAGCCTCTTTGATACGGATTCGTATAGATATCCTAGAGAGCCTTCCTTCCACCCAACGCGCAGCAGCTCCTCGAACTCTCCATCTTTTATGCTCCATGCTGTTGTTGCGTCCGTCTCTCCCTGTCCGTCTACAACTATACATGTTGCGCTGCTCTTTCCTGAAAAATAATAAGCGGATGCGGCATGCGCCAGGTGATGCCTGACAGGGATTATCTTTACTTCTTTGTTTATGCTGCGCCCGATTGATAGCGCTGCCATTCTTACGAACTCTTTTGCGGATTTGGTGAAATCAAAGCCTGAAGCTATTGATCCGCGCATGCCCTTTAGCATGAACGAGTATGCATCATATCCTGCATCGCTTCTGAGCATCCAGTCTTTGATAAGCGCATTCTGGGAGAACGAATGCCATGCCCTTGATTTTGCGCTGTAGAATTTTGGATCAAAATTTATTGCGAATGCATCTATCGTATCTGGCTTCATACCGTACTTCCTTTCTAAAAATTTGAGGCAGTGGGCCATCGCATTTATCGGAAGCTCGTAAGGGGCATGCTTGTGCCTGGTATACCTCTCCTCCTCAGAGGCGTATACTAGCCTCCCGTCAAGTATTGCAGCAACAGCATTGTCATGGAAGCTTGGCCAATTGAATCCCAGAACTAGCATGCCATCACAACAGCTTGATGCATTTTTGTAATGAATCCTGCGTATTTATTTCTTTCCTGAAAGCTCAAATGCAGAAATTCTTTTTACAGAATCCAAAATATTTTATATAATTGCATAGATTCTTTATCATGGTCGGAATTGCAGGGCTTCTTGCCCAGCTGATCATAGACACATCATTCTCCTGGATAAGGATGCTGGTAGCGCTCTTCCTGTCAATAATAGCCAGCATAGCTATAGGAATACTGGCTGCCAGGTCAAGGTTTGCTGGAAGAATAATAATACCCGTATTGGATGTATTCCAGACCCTTCCGATACTTGCGTTCTTCCCTTTTGTTATATACATAGTAGTGGCAACCCTTCCGGGCTACATAGGCATAAACGCAGCAGTGATTTTCCTGATAGTCACAAGCATGATATGGAATATAGCATTCGGAGTTTACGAGTCGATAAC
Source organism: Microcaldota archaeon (assembly GCA_021810105.1). GTDB lineage: Archaea > Micrarchaeota > Micrarchaeia > Micrarchaeales > Micrarchaeaceae > JAJZAB01. Next base: position 128,621 of record JAJZJM010000001.1, read on the forward strand.
AACATTGCCTGCTGAGTTCATAGAGGCTGCACGCATATACGGAATGTCCAGGCTTGCGCGCCTTAGAAAAATATTCATACCCGCTTGCATGCCCAGAGTTGCGGAGCAGTCAGTGCTGTCGTGGGCGATAGGCCTCTTCTATCTTGTTACAAGCGAGATATTCTCTACAGGAAATGCAAACTATGCTGTGAAATATGGCATAGGAGTTGAGATAACAAAGCTGGCATTTTCTGGAAACCTCCTGTATTACCTGATAGGCATACTTGTCTTCATAGGTTTTGTAGTTGCGACACGCTTTCTTCTTTTTGTGCCTTTCGAACATTATTCTACAAGGTATACTGAAGGAAAGAAAAAGGCCAGAAGATGGACTATCAGCCTCCAGCTTGCAAAGCAGGCTTCGCATGAAAAAACATACCATGTACACGCGGCGAAGCTGCACATGTTCACTCAGCATGCGTATAGGGAGCGTCCTGCAAAGAGAGTTCAGCCTACGAGCAAAAAGCGTATGTCAAGGTTTTATGCATACATGTACGCAGCTGTAGCTTTAATCATAATAATAGCGCTACTAGTCTACAACTACAGATTCCTTGTAGGTTATGAAAGCGAGACCGCAGTTGCTCTCGCGGTCTCATTCGTTAGGGTGTGGGGTGCTTTCGCAGCCATACTTATTGTTGCGGTGCCAGTATCAGTATATCTTGTCTTTATGGCAAAAAGAACGAGCAGATACATACTATTGTTCCAGGTAATTGCGTCTATACCAGCAACAATACTGTTGCCAATTATAGCTCTCTCTTTATCAGGATATCCAGGGCATGGTGAGATAACCGCTTTCCTGATATTCTTTCTGAGCGGCTTATGGTATGTAATATTCGGCATCATATCCAACTCAAAAACCATAAGCGCATCAATACTGGATGTTAAAAAAGTGTTCGGGGTTAAGGGAACTCTGGCATGGCGCAAGCTCTACATTGGAGCGATAATGCCCGGCCTGATAACCGGAGCCGTAACCGCAATTGCTGGAGAGTGGAATGCAAGCATAGTTGCAGAGTATTTCACTACAACAGGAATATCAGGAAGCAACGTGGTAAGCTCAGTTGGAATAGGAATAGGGAAGCTGCTTGACCTGTCATTGGCTAACGGAAACATAGTGCTGCTGATTACAGCATTAATAAATCTTACAGCGATGATACTGATAATAAATACATTCGTGTGGAAAAGGCTGTACAGGAAAGTGGAGAGGACATCGGTGTGAAAATGCGCATATTGGATGTAATAGACGTGGGCTTCAACTACGGAGAAACCCTGCAGGTGATAGACACAGCCTCTTTCTATTGCAACACTCGGGAATTTGTATCCATAATAGGGCCTTCTGGATGCGGGAAGAGCACGCTGCTTAGGATAATAGCAGGTCTTGTCGAGCCTGCGCACGGCAAGATTCTATTCACTGGCAAGAGGGTAACGCGCCCAACAGAGGGAATCTCTTTTGTATTCCAAGACTTTGCACTTATGCCATGGCTTACAAACCTCGAGAATGTTAAGCTTGGCCTTGCAATGAAGAGGATGCCGGAAAAGGAGAAGGAGAAGATATCGCTTGAGCTTCTGGAAAGCTTCGGGCTCTCAGACTTTGAAGATGCTTATCCGAATATGCTTAGCGGTGGGATGAAGCAGAGAGTGGGGATTGCAAGAGCTATTGCTTCTAAACCTAAGCTGCTGCTTATGGACGAACCATTTAGCGCCCTGGACGAGCTTACTGCAGAGGCTTTGAGGAAAGAGGTTGTTGACCTTCTTAAGAGCAAGAAAAGCCCAATAGACTCTGTAGTAATGGTGACGCACAATGTAGAAGAGGCTGTTGAGCTATCAGACAGAGTCGTTGTGCTGTCTGACAAGCCGTCAATGGTAAAAGACATAGTTAAGATAGAGCTTAAAAGGCCTAGAGACAGGGAGAGCAAGCAGTTCATGGAGATATCTGACAAGATATACGCTTACCTGAAGGAATGATTATAGATTCGTATTCATAGAGCTTGGAATTTTTCCTATTTTCTGCCAGAAGCCCCCTCTATGAGCCTTATCAGTTTTTGCATGTCGGAATTTTGCAGCATCAGGGAGTGCTTTCTGGCATTATTTCCCATTCTCTCCCTGGTCTTTTTATTTGAGAGAAGAAGTGCGAGCCTGCCTGCGTAATCTTTCTCATTTCCCTCTTTTACCAGGAACCCAGAATATCCGTTTTTTACGCTCTCGGAAAGTCCTCCATTTGCAAATCCAACCACAGGAAGGGAGCATAGCTCAGCCTCAATTGCGCTGAGCCCTAACCCCTCTATCAGCGACGCTGTCGCAAACACCCATGCCCTTTTTAACTCCCGAATCTTTGTGCCCTCCTCAAGGAATCCTGTAAATATTATGTTCTTCTCCAAACCAAGATGCAGTACAAGCTCCTCAAGTTTTTTCCTCTCTGTTCCGCTGCCCACTATTATCAGCTTTGCATTGATTCCCCTCTTTTTTGCGAGAACGCCTATAGTCCTTATTATTATGCCGACCCTTTTTTGCCTTACCAATCTCCCAACAGTTATCACCGTAGGAATCTTGGCTTTCTGTTCTCTTTTTCCATCTATTCTTGCATGCTGAATTCTGACTATATGTATTCTTCTGCGAGCCACGCCGATGCTTTCAAGCTGGAATCTCACGAATTCCGATAGCACAATAAAATTTGATTTGCTGTAGATTGCGGGTATCATGGCTTCTGCAACTGCTGCAATTGCTGCCTTAGCAGGGTTTGTTGCTGCGAAAAGCCGCTTTCCCATTATGTGATGGACCAGGATAAATACTCTACTTTGCCTGAAAAGAAGTGCGGAAAAGAAAGGCACCGTATTAACGCTCTCTACAACTGCATCGTATCCTCTTCTATTTGCAAGCATGTGCATGAAGGCGAATAAGTAGACGGTATTTACGCTTCCCTTTCTTATGATATTGATTTTGCCTGACGTTTCATGAGAGGAACGTCCTGCAGTTTGTGAAGTAAATAATGTGACATCGTGCCCTGCTGCAGCCAGCGAGCTTGCTATTTCATTTGATATTATTTCCGCTCCGCCGTATTGCCCGCCGCTCTTGTCCCTCCAGTTCAGCAAAAGTATCCTGATTCTACCACCTCTTTATACGATTGTATGCAAAGCGCGTTAGGCTTTTTGGGATAAGAACTCCAAATCTCGATTTGTATATCCTGAAACCAAATGCAGCGGCCAGCATCTGCGGCGCGTTCCTTGCTATGCTTATGCTTGTCCCTTCATTCGACTGGTCATATGCAACCCCAAGCTCAACTATTTTTCTGCCTTTGAGCTTGAGGGAATAGAGTAGGTCCACATCAAAGCTCATGCCCAATATGGTAAGGCTGCTGACCACATTCGAAATTGCTCTAGTCCTGAATATCTTGGCTCCGCATTGTGTGTCTTTGACATCTATCCTGAAGAGCAGCCTGATGAGAAGGTTGTATGCGCGGCTTGCGACAAACCTAGATGCCGGAATTCCGCCCCTTATGGTACTGCCTATGGAGTACCTTGATGCTATTACTCCGTCTATGCGCTTGTTACTTTCCAACAGCCTAAGCATCCTTAAAAATTCAGCACAACCTACAGATCCGTCAGCATCCAAAAAACCTATGAAGTCAGGTTTGTCCTTCATTGCCCTGATGAAACCTTTTATTATCGCCCCTCCTTTTCCTTCCCTCTCTCTGCTTTTGATAAGTTTTATGAAATTGTACTTTTTTGAGTACTCAGATACTATACTGTCAGTATCATCATTGCTGCTCGATACAACTATTATCCCTATTCTTTTCCCATTTACGCATTTGGAATATTTTTCTATGGTATTTCTTATTCTGCGCTCTTCGTTGCGTGCAGGTATAACAATCCATGCAATCATGAAATCAACATTCCGCATGATATATGGTTATGTTGCCGTTAATAGTCTTGCTGTATGAATTATAAATTTCTGCGAACCTCTCATTATCGAAGGGCTGTCTTGAGGCGGAATTGCCGCCGAGCAAGTATATGTAGGAAACGTTGTATTCTTTTATGAGGGTGCAGTTTCCAGAATCTATTATGCCGGAATTAGCTGCGACAAGCCGCTGAAGCGGGATGCTCTGTATGCCAGTAACGTATACTTCTATCGAGACAAGAGTTTGCCTTGCAGCCAGCGATGGCACTACTGGGTTGAATGTGTCGTAGTTGCTTACTGCGAATATTGCATTCTGCGGGGTATTGTTGATTATGAATGCTGCAGACCTCATCTCAGCATTGCTTTCTGTTATCTGGACATTGTTTATGTTATCCGACCAGAAAACGAAGAGTATATTTATGCATATCAGGACTATCAGAGCTATTGCGATTATCTTGCCGTATCCGGGTTTTTTCCACATGGCATAGAGAAGCTCAGATGTGAGTATGGAAAGAATGAGGAAGATGTACAGGAAGATTTCATTGGAGTCTGCAGGGTTTGCTGTTATGGCTATTATGTTTATAATCACCCAGAGCGCCAGGAACGGAATGAATAGGAGCCTCTCCTCTCTTCGCGCGTATATCAGGCCAAGAAAACATAGCACCACAGGTATGCCCGCCATCTCTACCCATAAGAAGATCACATTACCTATGCTGAAAAGAAACGTATTGAGAAGAGTGTGCGCGTGTATTATGTAGCTGCCGTATATGTAATAGAACCAGTTTACAGACCTGTGCTGCGTGTCTATATATAGCAGCTCTGGAATGGATATTACTGCGGCAACCGCAACAGCTATTGCAGCCCTCGAGAGCGCCCTGAATTTCTTTCTGGCTGTTATAACAAAAAGCGCAAATGAGAAGAGCCCTATAACGAATACTGTAAAGAAGGTAAGCGGATGGATGAGGGGAAGCAGACCTATGCAGAGCCCTATGAATGCGGCCTCTTTTTTGCTTGGCTCTCTCTTTTCGAATGCAAATACATATAGCATGTATATTATTGCCAAACCTATTGGAAGACCGAGTATGAAGTCCCTCTGCGCAATCAGCATTGTATTGATTATGGACACCCATGGCGTTATGAAATCTGTTGCAACCCAGACCAGAGCATTTATTACAGATATTGCGCCGTGCCCGACAAGCGGAGGCGCGAGCAGGTGTATTGGACTGAATAGCTTTTCCAAAGTGCTCACAAAAGGATAATCAAGCATCTGTATGAATCCGACTCCGCCGAACCAGAATATTATCAATGAGAAGATCGTCTTCAGCTTGCTTTTTGTCACCCTATATGCAACAAGAAGCGAGAGAGCGATGAAAGAGAATACCATAATGCCTTCAGGTATCATGAGAGAGCCATTTAGACCAAGCCCGTATTTTAGCATAATCGCGTCAAAGAAATCATACATGAAAGGAAATACATTTACAACCTTATACGAAAGGAAAAGCTTAGGGGGGAATTGGTTGTAGAGAACCGAATTCCCTAAGCTAATGTGAAATATATTATCCGAGCATCCAGGATTTTCGCAATAGAACACCCCATGGTAGTAGAATGCGGAAATTGCAAATATGGGCTCTATAACCACATAAAGCACTATCAGAAAAACTACAAGCATTGTGGGGATGCCGATTCCTTTGCCGATAATCTGCTTCTTCAGCAATTTCGTTGTGATTCGTTTTCTTGACCCCTGCAGCACCAACAGTATGGCAAGAAGGAGGAGCATAATTCCAGCTATTCCAAGCATTGTTCCAGTAACATAACCGTTAAGATAATCCAGCAAAAACGATAATCCCGAGTATGAAGCAATCCCTATGGGCATTCCTATTGAAAGTCTTAGCAGGAGGTTATCCGCAAATTCCATCCTTGATACAAGAGCAAAGCCGAATGCCAAGGAGCTTGCTAGTACAAATATGCCAAGAAGCACTCAATTACCCAATGCCAGTTACACCAAAAGCATGCTGAGGCATCTATGGTATACTCAACCCAAATTTATAATAATGAATATATTTGCCGGAGAGATTGCATGTGGATAGAATACATTCCGGCAGATGAAGCACAAATATAGAAAGCAGTTTCGGCCTGGAGTTTCATTTTCTTGTAAGCCAGATTACTGGAGTTTCATTTCTTTGTAAGCCAGATTACAATTATTAGTATTATGATTATGACCAGTATCGCTATTGCAGCTATCATTAGATAGGTGTTGTTTGGCGAGCCTGCTGTAGATGTTGGTGATGTTGTGTATGCCACTGTGGTGGGCGGAGTAGGCTGTTTGGAAACGGTTGTTGTTGGAGTATTTGATGTGCTGTTTGAAGATACAGTTGTTGTTGCAATTGTGGTAGTTACAGGGGCTCCAAGCACTGTAAGCGAAACAGTCCCGCGAGGATGCCCGTTTAGATTGTCAGAGCACCCTGGAGATAATCCAACGGAATAATTTGTTCCCGGGGGTGTATTTTTACCTGCAATTATTGTAAGCGTTCCATTGAATGGTGGAGTTCCTGAATCCGGATATATGGAAGCGGATATGTTTAGAGACTGTAGATAATTATTATTCGGTATGAACAGGCAAGTATTTCCTGCGGATCCGTTTATTAGAATAATTTTAAATGAGACAGTTCCTGTAGCACCCTGATTGAGTGTCAGATTTGTTGGATTTATTGATGGTACAGCAGTTCCTATGTTTTGCGCAAATGAAACCCCGGTTATAAGGAATGAGAGAATAAGAGCTGCAAGTATCGGCATTCTTGCGTATCCAATTTTGAACATCAAAGCACATTTAATTATTCTATAATAGTATTTAATAAGTTTACTGCATCTGCGATAGCGCTAAATGCGCATTCTGCGTACAGGCGTCAGCTTATCATACTCTTCAATGCTGCATTACTTTCTCCTCGAAACGTTAAAGAACTTTTGCAATAATAGCTCTATGGTTTGGCATTATTTGGTGTTGCTTTGGCTAAGAGGTTTTCAATCATACTTGCAGCATTGGATGAAGATAGGAACGTCAAGGTCATGCTAGAGAAGATTGGCGGACTGTTTCAGAAAGGCAGGCTGCCGGGATTATGCGAGATACTTGTAATTAATGGCAATAAGAGCGAAAAGACAATGCGGATCGTGGATGCGGCCTCTAGAAAGTCAAAAGGCTATAAGATACGCCTTCTTTTTCAGAAAGTGTCGCCAGGATTGGTGCCAGCCCAGCTTGAAGGAGTAAAAAGGGCTGGCTCGGACATATTGGTTATAATGGACTGCGACCTCCAGCACCCCCCAGAAGACATATCAAGGCTTATTGCGGAAAAAGAGAGAGGATATGATTTGGCAGTCGCCAGCCGCAGGTTAGGGTATGAGGGAGACAAGCGAGCCTTTAGCAGAACAGTCATAAGCAAAGTTGCGCGCAGGCTTGCATATGCTTATGTGAAAAGGTCGAGGAAGCTTGCGGACCCTCTCTCGGGTTTTTTTGCAGTAGACAGGAAATACCTGGCAGGGCTTGAAGAGCGGCCGAACCTGTACAAGCTTTTGCTCTATCTGATTGCTGCGAATCCCGGCATAACAGTCTCGGAGATAGATTTCCGCTTCAGGCAGAGGCTTTATGGAAGTTCAAAGATTATAAGCGCATCTTTGAGATTCATACGGAACTATATGTCAGAGCTCAGGTATTATAGAGAGATAGAAAGGAGGGGCTAGGCTTTCGGATCTATTTTTGCATAATTCGCGCTTTTAGGAAAACATAGAAACTTTAGCATCGAAGGTTTGTCATGAGCTTTTTCTGTGTTTTGAGCTGTGATGTTTTTTCTTTCCCCCTTTACTGAAGAATAGCCAAACTGTGAAAAGAACTACGGCAGCAGTGTAAGTTATGAAAGCCGCAGCCTTCAGCCTTGCGGGATTCTGCACGGGCTGGCCCTGCTTTGCAGTAATTGTTGTGGTTATTGTTGTGCTCTGCTCCGGGACTGTGGTTACAGCATTGCTTTGGGTGGCATTTGGCTGATTTGCCCAGTTGCTTATGCTTGAATTCTGCATTGACGAGTACTTTTGATATCCAATCACTTTGGTGCGATTCAGGATTATCTTGGAATTGCTTCCTGCGAATGCGGTATCGGACGCATTGTTTGCCGTAAGGGTGCTGTTGAGTATATCAATTGAGGAATGATAGCCGCTCACCGCATTGCCATAGATCCTGCAGTTCTCCAGTGTTATATTTTCTGCGGACCTGACTATTATGCTTGAGTTTGTGGAGTTTATCTCGCCACCCCTGCAGTCTATGATGACATTGCTAGATGCTATTGTAAGCGCATTCTGGCACGTTCTGTTAGAAGCGTAATATATGTTGAGCTTTGTCAGGGAATTGTAGGCCATTGAATAATAGCCTGGCATTTGTATAGGTAGCTGGCCTTGAGTGCAGAAAGCCAGCCCCACGGCATAATTGAGAGTCGTGGAATTCGACTGCTCGAATCCGTTCAGGTATGTAGATCTTAGCTCTCCTATGAATTGGTATATTCCGGGTTTCTGCACGCCAGCATTATATGAAAGCTTTCCAAAAGTAAAGTTCTGGAGCTGTTCTGCTATGCTTATGTTTGGGCTGAACTGGTATCCCTTGAATATTATTGCAAGCACATTTCTTTGTCCGCTGTAGTCCACAGTGGTGAAATTCCAGTATACGTCAGTGTTATCCGGAAGCTGGATGTTGGCCATATAATCCGGCTTTAGGAACATCGGGGTGAAATTCATGTTTCCTGTGACGTTGAGCCTCGCATACGATAGTATGTCGTATCCCCAGTCGGGGCAGATGAACCAGTATGGATTGAAACTTTTTTTGCCATTCTCAGATACCTCTTCAGTCTCTACTGGAAATGAGATTTTGCCAGATGAATTTGAGGGCATGTTAACCCCGAACCTTGGCAGCTGATAGTTGTGCGACGCAGCTATGCTGTTTACCTGGCTCAGCGTCAGTTCTTGGTTGTTGAATCTGTCTATGCTAAAGTTTGCGAGCAAATAAGGGCTTGTCGCAGCAAAATACTCCGGCACAAGAACGCCGAATGCGTTTTTCGGAATAAATGTAAGGAAATATCCTATTGCCAGGTTTGAAGTATTATCGGTAAAATTCATAGTGTAATTTCCATATGGACTTATCAGATTGTTCTGCGCATCGTGCATGCTTGTGATTATAGCACTGCTGAACGTGCAGTTGATTATGCTGTTGTTGTAGCTGTAATTTCCGAATCTCACTGCAGCTATGCTCTGGGTTAATCCTGGTCCGCAAACTAGCTTATTATTGTAAGAGCTGTTGGAAAACAGAATCCTGTAGGATGTGCAAGCTCCATTAAGGTACTGCGTGGAGTTGCTTCCATTTATAATAGAATTGCACTGCTGAGTTGTAGACGCATGCAGCAAACCGAAAAACGCAACGAAGATGAGCGTTGCAATTGATAGCGATTGTATTTTCATTTATGCACCCTGAACAACGTGATAAACATTTGTCGGTATGAAAGTCTGGTCTCCTATCTCTCCTTGGATCACATATGAGGGTATGCCAGTGACAGGACTTACATTGAAAACGTCGATAAAGTCGCTGCAGGGCGGCTTTCCGCTCCATACAACATATACGCCATTAGGATAGTATGTGCAGTTCTGATTTGCATATATAGATACGACTCTTGGATCTGAAGGATATCCGTCTTCAGTTGGTATATATGCTCCGTAGAATGAGACTCCTCCGTTAGGGCTTATCGCCTCTATGTATACTGTTGCATTGTCAAGCACATAAGGCCTTATGAAGTTGGAGACCTGTAGAGATATGCTTTCAGGGAAGTGCTGCCATTCATACCAGAAATTCGATATCTGGTAGTTGTTGGCATACAGAAGCATGATTATCAATGCCAAAGCTATTGCGCCGGGCACGAGAAGCCGCATTTTTTTAGGAGTTATCAGCTTTGATAAACCTATTCCTATTATTGCGCAGAGGGGTATGCTTAGCAGCATCATAAACCTGTGCAGCCTGTATGCCAAAAGGTATGTTATGCCAGGATGTGCAAGGCTGATGCCCACGTGCATTGGGCCGAATTCAAGGAATAGCCATATAAAAGCGAACCAGTATATGAAGAAATATGAGCGCCTATCGAAGAGCAAAAGCAGAATGATTATCGGCGTCAATAGATAGAAGTAAAGCCCGTATGAAGAGGTGTTTATAGGGTTGAATATTGTTGCCCATATGGATTCGAGCCCGGCTATGGTCGGGTTTCTTATCAGGGCGCTGACTATTCCATACTGGTACATTCCGTTTATGTAAAATGAGAGATTTGTATTTGTCGTAGGTATTGTTGATATTCCATTGACTGTAGTGCCAACTGCGCTGTAAAAATTCAGGTTGTCTGTTATGATAAAGAATGGTGTGCCGCTTATCAGGTAGCTTAATGCAAATGTTACAAGGAATGCTAGTGCTATGCCCTCTATGAAGAATAGTGTGGTTTTGCTTATGGTTATCTTCTTCCTCAGCAGCTCTATTATCGCGTAGGAAAGAAGAAAAAGTATGGCCACACCTCCTTCGTAGCTTATCTCCCATGCGATAACAAGAAGCGCTCCTGATGCTAGATACTGCCACCTGTTATTGCTCCTCTCTGCATAGAGAAATAGCAGCACAGCTATGGAGGATATGAACATCAGCGATATGTCTTCGCCGGTATTCAGCGCATATTTTGTCAGAAGAGGATATATGCTGACCAACAGCGCAGATATGAGCGCTGCCTTTTCGCTGTAGAAGAGCTTTACTGCCAGATACGCAACAAGTATGGCACCCAGATATGAGATTATGTTCCATAATGTCGACGATATTACGGATATTCCGAAGAGCTCGTACATCAAAGCTATAGGCAAGAAAGACATCGGCCTTGCTGTGAATATGTATCCCGGAATGAGCCTGTATTGGCCGTGTATTGTTGCGCTTGCCAGATATATGTAATTTGGGTCATCACCATATTGCGAGGCGCCCTCGGCATGAGTGAAAGCGAATGCTGCAGCGTTTGCGATTATTATCGCAAGTATGGCTATCTCTATGTATTTTTTCTGCGCTGCTGACAACCCTCTTCCATGCATACGACCACTATCTAATGCTTGACTGCATTTTTATCGCTTTCTTTTCTCAACTAGGAAGTTGCCTATTGCAAGATACCTGGCGCCCGTGTTCATGAGCGTCCAGATTGCATCCTCCGGAGTCCTAACTATCGGAAATCCGTGCTTATTAAAGCTGGTGTTAAGTAGTGCTCCAATGCCTGTCTTCTTTCTGATCCTTTCAAGCAGCCTTCTGTATAGCTGGTTCTCGTTTCCAAGAATCTGCGGCCTTGTCGTCATGTCTATGTGTGATGCTGCGGAAATTTCGCCGAACCTTTCCGGCCTTACCCTGTAGCCTATAGTCATGAACCTGCTCTTTCTTGGGTACGGGTCAAGAAGTTTATCCGCATCCTCTTCCAGTATCGTGCTGGCAAACGGCTGGTAGTACGGCCTTTTTTTTATTATTATGTTTATCTCGTCCCTGTTCTTTTGGTTGTTTGGCATTGCAAGCACGCTCCTGTTGCCTAGCGCCCTGGGGCCGAGCTCCATCCTTCCCTGGAACCATAAAACGATCTTGTTCTCTTCTGCAAGCATCTCTGCGCACCTGCCGGAGATGTCCTTCTCCTCTTGATAAACTATTGCCCCCTCCTTCTTGTGCCTCTGCAACGCGTTCTCTATTTCGCTTGAGGAATATTCTGGGCCGTAATATATGCCCTCTACCTGCCTGGCATTAAACTTTCCATTTTGGACGTAATCAGCATAGTATGCGGCTCCCAACGCAAGGCCGCCATCTCCCATCTGAGGTGCAACAAAAAAGTCCTTCACTTCGTGCAGCTCGTTTATAAGCATGTTCACTATTATGTTTGAGAATACGCCTCCAGCTACAGCAATCCTTCTTATTCCAGTCTCTTTTATATACTGCTTCACTATCTTTAGCACCTGCTCCTCTAGATGCCTCTGAACAGCGTATGCAAAAGCCTCCCTGTTATACCTCCATAGTATCTTGTCCCTGAGATGCTCTGCAAGCAGGAATTCGTACTTTATGCCAGAGTCGCTAACAAGCTGCCGCTTTTTCTCGTCGTACCTGGAGAATCTGCCAAGCTCCTTTATTTCCGAGGGATATGAATACGCAGCCAGGCTCATGAGTTTACCTTCATCCTCGCTGTAACGCATGTCGCATGCAAGTGTTGCAGCGCCGAAGAGAGCTCCAATACTGCACGATGCCCTAAACTCGTTTATCCGGTTGAGCTCTCCATTGTCCCCTATGCTAATGCTGCCGCTCACGCCGTCCCCGCCTCCGTCCAGAGTGATCACTAGCGCCTCCTTGAATCCTGATGCATAATAAGCGGAAGATGCGTGCGCCAGGTGATGCTCTACGAATACAGGTTTTTGCTTTATCCCCATCCTGCGCAGCCTTGCTCCTATTGTTGCATTTCCTACTGCAATGCCAGCGGCCTTCCAGACTGCCCTAGGCCTTTGATCCTGTATCGTCTTGAATAGCGCATTTGTGATGTGCATTCTGAATCTTGTTGGCTTCTTGCCTTCCTTTCTCCAGAGCCTAAGCCTCTCCTCCTCTATTTTTGGAAATATCCTTGTGAAGATTACGCTGCCGCCTATCCACGGAATCGCAACTCCGGATATCTCTTCCCCAGACTCCATAAGGTATTTTATAGAATGCTCGGGAAAACCTACGTCGTTCTTCCTCTTTGTGAACCTCTCCTCGTTTACAGCTGAGGCTACGCTGCCATAAGATACAAGCCCTGCGCCAGCGTCGTGCGCGTTGTGGACTCCGAGAATGGCCATTCAATCGATACTATTTATCGCAACTGTTTTAAAAAGATGCAGAAAAATTCAGAGTAGCGATGCTATTCTTCCGGTTATTATCTGGTATGCCTCGCAGGATGTCCATTCATCTGGCTCCCTACCCTCTGTTATGTCCTTCCTTACCTCGTTCGACGCCTGGCTGCTGAGTATAGGGACGAGATCGTAGCCAGACTCTCGTATATTGCCAACCTTCTTGTTCCACATTATTGATGGGTATACGTTTCCCCAGCCATCCATGAACACAGATGCCTCGAGGCTCCTGCATTTCATAGGGCTCTTTCCAGTCTTAGCGAATTCTATGAGTTTTTTTAGGAATGCGTTCTCCACAACCATCATTGGGTCCAGAGAAGGCTTTCTTTTCTTAAGCACTCCAGAGAGCTCATCAGCTGCAGCTGGGCCATCGGGCCTTATGTCAAGCGTACCGTTCTGATAATAGTTCTCAGAGACCTGGGCGAGGTTTATATGAAAGTCATTGTATGTCACTTCAGGAAAAATCATTTTAACCTCTTGGAATGTCCTATCGAACTGCCCTTGATTGAACTTGCTCATAGTATAGCCGAATACGAAATCCAGGTTATTGTATTCTTTCTGCAGCCTCTTTATCATTCTGCAGTTCTCCATGACCTTATCGAAATTTCCAGGTATGCCCCTTATCTTGTCATGAAGTTCCCTGTAGCCGTCCAGGCTCAAGGTTATTGCGACTCTAGGTATGCCTAGTGCTAGGATCTGCCTGAGCCTTGCCTCGACAGTGGCGGGGTTGCACAGGGAATTTGTTGGCATTGTCATAAGATAGAGACCTTTGCAATTGTCCTTGAATGCCCTTGCTATTTCCACTATGTCGCTCCTTAGGAATGGCTCGCCTCCTGTTATTGTTATCCATTTGAAGTAGCCATTCTTCTTTGTAAATTCCCTTATCTCATCTATAGTAAGCTCATTCTTCGGCCTTATCTCCCATATATTGCAGGTAATGCATCTGCTTTGGCAGTTGTATGTTATGGAGAAGTTGAGCTTGAAAGGCCTGTCCAGCCTTGTTATGTTGGATTTCAGCGCAGTGAGCGCCAGGCTCGCGAATCTCTGCTTTGATGCCATAATCAAATTTCTCGCCTTAAATATTTAAATGTAGGTCATATGACGCAGCTGGCAATCAACCTTGCTCATGAGCAACACTGCGTCATTTTGGACCTTGCAGTAATCTTTTTAAACTTTTATGATATATTAGTGGCGGTGAAACATTGAGCTTCTATGTTTATACTCTGGCAGCTGGAATTATCGCATTGCTTTTCTCTGCATTTGCAGCAATAAAGACAATAAGGAAACCTGAAGGAAGCAAAAAGATGCAGGAGATATCCGAAGCGATAAGGCAAGGGTCCAAGGCATACCTAAACAGACAGCTGAAGACAATACTCATCTTCGGAATCATACTTGTAATAGTATTCTTCTTCCTTAAGAACGGAGGGCAGCTAGACATAGCATTCGTGACAGGAGCAGTTGCATCGTACATTACAGCTTATATAGGAATGACGGTTGCAGTAAGGGCTAATGTAAGGACTGCAAAAGCAGCCGAGAAAGGAACTGAAAAAGCATTCTCTACTGCGGTTCTTGGCGGATCTGTTACAGGCTTTGCTGCAGTTGGATTCGCGCTTATAGGAATAAGCCTTCTGCTAATGTATTTGACGATATCTAATGTAGCAATACTGATAGGTTTCGGATTCGGAGCTTCTCTCATATCGCTTTTCGCAAGGGTTGGCGGAGGCATATACACAAAAGCAGCTGACGTTGGAGCCGACCTTGTAGGAAAAACAGAGTTAGGCCTGCCTGAGGACGACCCGAGAAACCCTGCGGTGATTGCAGATAATGTTGGAGACAATGTTGGCGACTGCGCAGGCATGTCAGCCGACGTATTCGAGAGCTATGCTGTTACGCTTGTGGCAGCTCTGCTGATAGCTGCTTCCATAGGCAAGAGCGTACAGCTATACTCCTACCCGTTGCTGATAGCATCGTTGGGAGTGATAGGAAGCCTTGGCAGCATGCTTTTCATGAGAGCGCGCGGAGGGAATGCGATACGTGCACTATACGCTGGAGTGCTATCTGCCGTATTAATTTCTGGCATACTTGATTTTGCATTGACAATAATAATGGGAATGCCGATTCTTTCATTTGCAGCTGTCGCATCCGGCCTTGTGATAGCGATACTGATCTTCTGGATAACAGACTATTACACTGGAAACAACAGCAAATCTGTGATAAAGATTGCAACAGCAGCAAAAGGCGGTGCTGGCACCAATGTGATAATGGGGCTCGCGGTTGGCCTTAGAAGCACCTGGCTTCCTGTGCTGATAATAGTATCTGCAATATTCGTGAGCTATGCAAGCGCTGGAATCTACGGGATAGGGCTTGCTTCCGTAGGCATGCTATCTCTTACTGCAACCATACTGACGATAGATGCTTTTGGACCGATAACAGACAATGCCGGAGGTATAGCTGAAATGAGCGGAATGCCGCATTCTGTTAGGAAGGTCACAGACCACCTTGATGCGATAGGAAATACTACAAAAGCAACCACAAAAGGCTATGCAATAGGAGGTGCTGCGCTATCAGCAGTTGCTCTTTTCGTTGCATTTGCAAGCGCTGTGGGGCTTACCTCAATAGACGCACTTAACCCAATAGTCACAATAGGAATATTCATAGGGGCTTTGCTTCCATTTATATTCTCATCATTCCTGATGGAAGCCGTAGGCCATGCAGCCAACATGATGGTAGAGGAAGTGAGAAGGCAGGTAAAGACTATAAAAGGGCTTATGCAGGGCAAGGCAAAGCCTGATTATGCGAGAGCGGTTGACATAGCAACAGTAAATGCCCTGAAGTCTCTTGTGCTGCCTGAACTGATTGCAATACTAGTACCTATAGGAGTGGGACTTATACTCGGCAAGGCGGCTTTGGGAGGGCTTCTTGTGGGCATGATACCAGCCAGCCTTGTTCTTGCGCTTTTCATGGCGAACTCTGGAGGAGCTATGGACAATGCTAAAAAGTATATAGAGGTTGGCAACTTTGGAGGCAAGGGCAGCGACGCTCACAAGGCAGCAATAGTGGGAGACACTTTGGGAGACCCGCTAAAGGATACTGCAGGACCTGCGCTCAACTCGATGATAAAAGTCGTGAGCACGATATCCATACTGCTAGCTCCGATATTCATAATGTATGCATTGCTATGAAAGCATAGCATTGCTTATATTTGCTTTACTAAGTTATAGTAGTTGTAGTTGTAATTGTTGTAGTACTTGTTGTAGTTTGAGCTGATTGCACAAGATGTATCAGGAAGTCCATGCGCTTGTGTAGATTACGTTTGTGGCATTGCAGTTGAGGGGGCCATCATTCAACAAGGCTGTTGACATTTATTGGAGCATCGCTAAATGGCCATATGCACCTCTGTCGTATGACAGAGTTATCCAATAACCCATTTCCATAATGGCACGCACCTTATTCTCTTTCCTGATTCCTTTATCTCACCTTCGTAATCCCGGTTATGTAGAGCAGCTCCTGCAGTGCAGCTCACCGGATGTAGATAGACAAGCCATTTAAATAGGACTTATAATACGGGTCATTTTATACTAATTTAACCCGTATAAAATTCAAGGTGTACTGTACCCCGAAGTCCATGCGCTAGTGTAGATTACGTTTGTGGCTGTGCCGCTGTTTCCATTTCCTGAATAATCATTGGCATTACCATTGAGAGGCCACCATCCAACAAGGTTGTTGATATTAATTGGAGCGCCGCCAATTCCTTCCTGATAAAGGGCAGTTATCTCTGACTGTGACAAGGTTGTATTGTAAAATTGAAGGTTGGCTAAACTTCCATTTATTCCTCCTCCAGTATACGCTCCGGGGCATCCGCTGCCGCTAATTCCAATTACCGATCCAGGATCATTATATGTAGAAAGCGATTGGCTATAAATTTCTTGGCTTGCAACTGTATCTGGAGAGCCACCGTCTATATATACACTAAGCGTACCAACTCCGTTCCCTCCTCCTGTAAGAGTCACGGTTACCATGCTCCACGAGTTGAGAGGCGCCACGCTATTAGGAAAGCTAGAGAAAATCCAATTACCACGATTCCATGTGCCCATGTACGTGACTGTATTAAGTGTTACATAATAAAAGCTACATCCCGGTGCCTGTTGTGATATCCCTGCGTATTCAGAAATTATTTGTGCAGGATAAGCTTTAGGATACACCCAAAAATTAAAAGTATATGAGGGAAGGAAATCTCCAGGGTTTGTATATAATGTGATATACCCATTGTTCATTACACCTACATACTCAGGCAGCATTCCATTGCACTGCCCAGCAAGGGAGGTCTGTGCAGAAGTTTTGATTACCTGACATGATCCTGGCTGCGCCCTTGGAGCGAAATTTGCGCTGTTGAATATTCCTAAGGAGAAAAGCGCAACTAGTACAATCGCAATTATGAGTATTGCCCAGCCGTATGTCATCAGGTACTCCATTGCTGATTGAGACTTTTGACTTTTAAATTTAGAATAATCAAACTTTTTCATTCTCTCCATATAAGTAAGGTAAAAAAGTATAAAAACCTGTTAGACACGGGATTTTGAAGAATCATTTCAGGGCGTACTGTACCCGGAAGTCCATGCACTTGTGTAGATTACGTTTGTGGCATTGCCGCTGTTTCCATTTCCTGAATAATCATTTGCATTGCCATTGAGAGGCCACCACCCTATAAGGCTGTTCAAATTGATCGGAGCACCCCCTATTCCTTCTTGGTAGACGGCTTGAATCTCGTTTGCTGAAAGGGATGAATTGTAGATTTGGACATTTGCTATATATCCTGCATAAAAATTATCTACGCCGCATAAACCATGACCCCCTATAATAACATTAGAATACTGAACGATAGGTGTGGGAGTAGGGTTAAAGCTTCCTTCATTAAATCCATTAACGTATCCCTCTTCTGTAACGCTGTTATATGTTATCGCAATAAAGTTCCAACCGCTTACAACATGAGAGGAAGTCCAATCTAGATCGTCATTCCAAAAATAATTTCGAAATTGGTATAAATTACTCCTTGTACGCAATGTATTATCCTCTGCAGTTATTCCGCTAATCCCCCAACATAACAAATCTTGAGCATCATAATTATTTGAAGCTAAATACACCCAAAGTACTTTTGTAAATTGACTGTTTCCTAATGGCAATTGTTTTTGCGGAACATTTATTTCTATGTAGCTGCTCTGCCCGTTGAATTGCGCCACATACTGAGGCAGCATTCCATTGCACTGACCAGCAAGAGAGGTCTGTGCAGAAGTTTTGATTACCTGACATGATCCTGACTGCGCCCTCGGCACAAAGTTTGCACTGTTGAACACACCCAATGAGAACAGTGCAACAAGGACAATCGCAATTATGAGTATTGCCCAGCCGTATGTCATCAGGTACTCCATTGCAGACTGGGATTTTCGAAATTTAATGCAAGTATATCTGCTTTTAATGAACGGCGGCCGCCTCATTTTATTACCAGTAGCTGATTATTACAAAACGATTTTATAAATGTTGCAGTGCGCTGCAGTTGTCTGTCACCATGGAACCTTCTTCAGTCCCAATCTGTGTGCACCCTTATTTGTAAACATGTGAAGTACGCCTGTAAGAATAACAAGAAATGCAAGGCCGTATATGTCAGGCATGTGGCCCATTGGGAATGCTAATACCAATGCGACTATGAAGAATCCATACTGATCTAATATCGGCACGCCAGCTCCAGGCTTTATTCCAATCCTTCTCTTTATGAAGCTCCCAAGAAGGTCTCCAAATATGGTGCCTATTGCGAGAAGTACTGCTATGGGCAGCATGAAGCTCAGGAACGGAAATTCAATTACTCCGACAAGCATTCCACAAGCAAGGCCTGCGAGAGTTCCGCTGACAGTCTTATTGTTTCCAAAGATTCTCTTTTTCCCAAGCTTTTTGCCCATATCCAGAGGACCTCCCCTGCCTCCAAACAGCACAGGCGCGCCATTTGCCGCATATGCTGGGAAAATGTAGATTATAGGATATAAGATTATGTCGTATATGATTTGATAGAACAAAAGATAACCTCATGAGATTGTGCCTTCCGCCATCTTCTGCGTGCCGCCTCCGTTAAATTTCTTTCCAAGCTTGGCTGCTGACTCCGTAACCAATTCAAGCGCGTTCTTGCCTGATTTGTGCCCTGATATGCAGACGATCTCGCCATTCTTGTTCCTGAGCACAACAGCGATATCAGCATTGCGCTCTATTGCAGCGTTGGCTATATTTCTCAGCGTCTGCCTTCCATAATCCATCTCCGTAGAGAAAATGCTTGATGCATGTTTCTCTGCAATTTCCTTTCCTAGCTCTTCAGCAAGCTTTCTATTCTCCTTCCTTGCCCTCTGAAGCTCTTCCATCCTGTCCTTCATGCCAGAATCAAGCTTGTCAACATCTAAAGATGAAAGTCCAGCAATATTCTTGATTGTTTTCTCCATTTTATTTATCTTGTCTAGTGCTGCGGGTCCTGCAGTAAATTCTATCCTGTCTACGCCATCGTGCGGCCTTGATGTAGATATTATCTTTATCAGCCCTATCATGGTCTCTCTGCCCATTAGATGAAGTCCACCACAAGCCTGGGCATCTATAAGGTTTCCGCTCAGGTCCCTTATTGTCACTATCCTGAGCTTCGATGCCGGTACACCGTGTCCCTGATATATTGTAAAGCCGTATTCCTCCTCTGCTTTGCCCCTCTCCATCTCCTCAACCTTAACTTTTATGCCATGCAGTATTATTCCATTAGCTTTGTCTTCTATGGAACTTACCTGCTGCTCAGTAAGCTTGTCATAATGGGATATGTCTATGTGCGCTTTCTCTGGAGACTTCTTTGCGCCCTCCTGCCATGCGTGAGGACCTAGCACGTTCCTTGCGGATGCGTTTATAATGTGGGTTGCTGTGTGGTGAGCCATTAGCCTTATCCTCCTTTCCACATCCACTTTGCACTCTACCTTTTCTCCTTTTTTGAATGCGTTATGGGATTCCATTTCGTGAACCACTATCCCATTAATGCTCTCCACAGATTTTATCCTTATTCCGTTTATAGTGCCCCTGTCGGCTTCCTGGCCTCCGCCTTCCGGATAAAATGGTGTTTTGTCAAGAATTACAAAAGTGCCTTCACACAGCAGCACTTTCGAATCAGACTGCTCTATATAATCATAATATAGCCTTTTTGTACTTGGGAGCCCTTCTAAACTTATTTTAATCTCGGAGTTTTCCTTCTTTTCCTTTCTGGCAAAATCACCTTTTATTATCTTGTTGTATAGCTCCTCAGGAAGCTCGACTGTTTTACCTTTTTCATTTGCTATCCTGCTTATGAACTCCGGAGTTATGCCATTGCTTTC
This sequence comes from Microcaldota archaeon, assembly GCA_021810105.1. Taxonomy (GTDB): domain Archaea; phylum Micrarchaeota; class Micrarchaeia; order Micrarchaeales; family Micrarchaeaceae; genus JAJZAB01. The sequence goes on from JAJZJM010000001.1 coordinate 148,873, forward strand.
ATATAAAGTCCTCATCCTTTCGGGAGTTATCTCTTCATTCTTCTCCATCATTGCTGTGACGTGCTTCGTAGCTGCCTCTCTCATAGATGCGTATCTTTTTTTCTCTATGGACATTACCTCGTTGATTATGCTTATGCTTTCCGACATCCCTTTGTACAGGTTTTTAACATCGTTGGCGTGCATCTCCATAAGTTTTATCAGATCGAGGTCGATTGAGTATCTGTCTATGAAATCAAATATCCTTCTGGTTATTATCCTTAAGTTATAGCCCCCACCCATATTGCTTGGGAGGGCGCCGTCATTTATTGCGAAAAGCAATGTCCTTGTATGATCTGCTATGGCGTATGCAGCCTGCATGGGCTTTATTACATTATGATATTCTTTTTCTTTCACTCCGGCCTTTTTCATAAGTTCCTTATCCGCATCTTTGCTGCCGGCATCCGTTATGTCTATTTCCCCGCTTAGAGATGCGACTTTGGAATATAGAGAAAAGTCTCTTTTGAATGGAGAGTTTTTGTATATGTATTCAAGCTCTTTTGGAAAGACTGCGTCGTAATTCGTCTGGGCGCCGGTATAATACCAGAGCAACCTTTCGAATCCCCATCCTACATCGACAACCTTGCCTTGCAGTTCTTTCTTCTTCCCCTCAGAATATTCGAACTGGGTAAAGACATTGTTTCCTAACTCCAGCCCCTTAGAAAAGAATTCCAGGGATGGACCGAATTCTGAGAAATCTCCCATCGCCCATACGTCTTCTATGTATGTAAGATCCTCTTTTTTGATCCCCATCTGTTTTGTAAGAAATCCATAATTCAAGTCCATACATCTATCCCTCCAGTAGCCCTCTTTCGGGTAGTTAAATGCGTGCTGCCCTGCCATCATGAAAGAGGTAAAATGCCTTCCAGTAACCCCCACATTAGGTATGTCATTGAAGCGCATGCATATCTGAGGCACTACAAGGGGATTATTGCCATATTCAAAGCTCATCTTCCCATTTTCTATTCTTTGAAAGTCCTGTATGCTGGCAATTGTAAAATATAAGTCTGGCCTCCATCTGCTTACGACAGGATACCTGTCTATTATAGAATGCCCGTTCTTTTTGAAGAAATCGGAGAATTTATGCCACATTTCTTCATATGTTACGTTAGATGCTTTTTTCTTAAGGAAATCGTATGGCTCGTGGGATGAATCGCCGCACATCTCTCTTGAAGGATCTGCTGTCCAGAAGTGCATGCCGCATCCTTTGCAGCGTTTTCTTTCGAATCCCTCTTTTTGGAATAGCTTTACCGAATAGTATTTATCCGGTTCCTTTGCAAATTCCTTTATCAGTTCATTTTTTGTCAGCATCGTGCCACATGCTTATTTATCAATTTCGCTTATAAAGCTTTGCGGAGGTTCAAAACTTCCATTTTAGCATGTTGTTATAAACAGAGTTAGCCTCTTCAATAGTGGAATTGTGTGCGAACGTTCCTATTCATTATTAAATTTAAAAGTTGAACAAACACGTCAACTATTTATCTATGAAATTTACGCTTTAATCAAACACGTCCGATTATCCTTTTGCGCTTTCCAAACTGGTCAGGATTTTGGCTGCTCGTATTTTTTATTTGCATTTTTTTATTTTAATGTTATTAATTTAAAACCGAAATAAAACCGAAATGTATGGCAGTATATATAAAAAGTGTTGCAGTAACTATTTTGATTTGATGACAAAAACCTGGGAGACCAAGCATAAAATACTAAAATTTATGCGTAATGGAAAGAAGATGCCATCTGAGATATGCACTGAATTGAAATTATCTCCTGCAACAGTTACACAGCACCTTCAAGAGCTTGAAGCTATGGGCGCAATAAAGCGCGTAGAGAATCCCTTTGTAAAGAAATGGAGGTATTTTGAAACTAACCCTGAATTCAATGCTAAAATGGAAAATAAAGCAAGAATCACGAAACCCAAGATAACCTATATAGCGGCAATAGCTATTTTACTTGTTGCAGCGGGCGCTATTGCGCTTATATCTGCATTTCAACTGCATGTGGCAGGTTCTGCACAGGTTACTGTACCTGTAAGGCTTACTGATCCTCCAACTGTGCCAAATGGCACACAGGCTCTTCTTATAAACTATTCTTCTGTAGAAGTCCATCTTAAAGGCAAAAATAACATTACTGGATGGGTTAAAGCGTCAGGAACCGGATCTGTAAACCTGCTGTCACTTATAAATGAGAGCGTAGTTATAGGCAGCGCAACCCTGCCTCAGAGCTCGGCTGTAGATATGATAAGATTCAATGTCACTTCCGCCAGCATAGAGATAAATGGAACATACTACAACGTGACTGTTCCTAATGGGAGCGTTCTTGCACACGTATCAGGTAACGGAAATATTAATAGTAGCGCTGGTTTGCTCCTTGACCTGTCTCCGGTAGTGGTAACCATGTATACTAATACCTCTACAATATTCGTTCTTGTTCCATCTGTAAGGGCTATTATCACCTCTAAAGGAAATGTAAATCTATCTGTTGGGACCAGGACAGGGTTATCTGAGAATGATAGGTATAATTTGGAAAATGCAAAAGCGAATATGTCAATAACATCTGCAGCCTTATTGCAAAATGGAAACATAACCACGTTCTCCATAACTGTGAAGAATAATGGAAATCAAAGCCTGCAGCTTAGCCATCTTCTGATATATGGAAATGAGACGGCTACAATCAATCCGCAGCCAGGATTGCACGCCAGCGGCGCTTTCAACAATTCCATATCAGGTAGTTCGTCTGCAAATAAAACAGACAACGCTGCAATAAATGATAACGAATCTGCAAGCGTTTCCATCCCTGATAATAAAAATGTATCAAAGCATTCGCACGCGAACGGATCAGTAACTGCAAACCTGTCCATAAATGCAAACATTACAGTGCAGGACAGGCCAGACGTTTTCGGTGGGTTTGGTTATTATGGCATGGGTGCAGGATTAAACGGCACAGTAAATCTCACAGGATTAAGTGTTGGAACGCTGGGAAGCGGGCATGAGCCGATAGAGATGCTTGTAAATGGTTCAAGGGTTGGTATAAATGGAAGCTTCGGAACATCGCTGATAGGAAGGGAAGATGCAGCTAACCTGTTCAGAGTCAGCAAACAGATAATAAACATGAGGGTCTTGAATTTCCAGATAACGCAGAACGGGCAGCTTCTGCTTCCATTCTCGTCTGTTTGTGCACGCTACTCTGATAATGGAACCGCTCAGAGCACAGGCAATATTGCCGTATCAGACAACTCATCCGCAGATTTCTGCGCATATGGCGACGTGCCTAGGATAATCGGAGAAGGTTATGCTCTGGCTCCTGGCAAGTCAGTTACTCTCACGTTCTCCGGAACTGCAAGCCTTGCGTTCGGCCACATAATAATGAGCCTCATTCCTGGAGATAATTACAGAATAATCGTGGGAGGAAGCGATGGCGCTTACGCTGTAACAAATGTCACCGCTGCTTGAACTATACAGGAAAACCGCATAGGGCTCTGCCGCCTATGCAGTTGTTCAGGAGTTATATGAGCTTATAGTGCCTTTTGCGGCCACCAGACCTTGCACTCTTTTCCAAAAAATGCGCAGTAGTTGCACTTCCACGACTCGTCTTTTGGAACAGGCATTGCTTCTCTATTCCCTTTCCAGTACTCCATAATGAATCCGAGTATCGAGTTCATCTCTTCTTCAGTATAATAGATTTTTTCTATTTTTGTCTGCTTTCCTGTATACTGGTTTATGTATCTTACAAGAAGAGTGTCGCTTATCTTGCCAAGTTCCTTTATCGCAGAAAAGAATAAGTCCACTATGGCATTTACGTTCATCATCTGTTCTTTTACATCAAGCGCCTGAAGCTGCCTCTTGAATTCTGCAGTCAGAGGCATTGTGGATGTTCCGAATGCTCTTTTAAACTGCTCAGATGTATACTCTCCTTTTTTTATGTCCTCCAGTAATTTTTTATACAGCATTACCTGAACCTTGTGAGTGAGAATCTGTGCATCTGTAGGAACCTTGTCTGTACTTCTTGTTTTGTCTTCCTGAACCACTACCTCATTGTCCCTTATTTCAAGCTGGTCTATTTTGCCAACAATCTTGAACCCGCTTATTGAGCCGTACACCTGTATTTCCCTGGCTTTTCCATTCTCCTTCAAAGACCTAAGCGCCATAAGGCTGCTGTACAATCCCTTGTAAAAAGAGTCTGAGTAGCTTTTGGGCATGAGTATTATCGGGACGTTTGTTTCGCTTTCCAAAGTTCCATGTATCTCCTTGCCTTTCTTTATCTCCGCTGTTATCTTTTGCCCATATATGTAGTTGAGCTCCATCTGCTTCTCGCACCAGTATTGGGAAGCTATGTCGGAAGCGCGTATGCTTGCTTTCTTCAGACGTTTAAGAGCATCCAATTATATCAGCCCGCCTGCCTGTCATCACAGCAATAGCTCAGAGATTACCTCGGTCATCACTGATTAGTTTTACTGTTATGGCTATAAATAGCTTTATGGATTTATTTCAGAAGCTGACTTTGGCTCTTTGTGTGCTTCTTGAAAAGATAGTATATGAGATATATTATTACAACAAATGCGGCTATTCCAACCAGAACCACTATAGCGCTTTTTGCAGAAAGAAGGTAGTAGCCATAAGCCATAAGCACAGCATCCCAGATAAATGTACCAACAATAGAATACGTAAAGAACCTTTTTGCATTCATTCTTGCAAATCCGGCTGGGAAACTCATGAATGTCCTTGCCACGGGTATCAACCTTGATACGAATACTGCAAAGTTGCCGTTTCTCGCAAACCATTCATCGAATCTGTCCAGAGATTCCTTGCTGATATGAAATAAATGCATGTGCTTGTATACAACATCCTTGCCCAAAAAGTACCCTATGTAATAGTCTATTATCAGACCCCCTATGCTGCCGAAAAGCCCTGCAAGAAGCGCTGGATAAAATCTCAGCAGTTCATTGTGCGCAAATAGCCCTGCGAGAGGCATTACCACTTCACTTGGCACTGGCAGCGATGAGCCCTCCATGAGCATAAGGCCAAATATGGCCGCATAGCCGTATTTGGTTACAAGTGCAGATATTGCAGAGTATGAGGATGTGAATATTGATGTGATTGCTGCAGTGATTGTAAAGATCAAACGATCACGCTGAGATATCTTGCTCAAAGAGATTAAATACTTTGCATCATCACTCTAAATGTTGAAATGAAAATTATCAAGTTCTATGAAAGCACAGGCACACTTAAAGTTAGGCTGGACACTGTTGAGGATTTGTGGTGCGTAGAGAGGATAGTCTTCAAAGGAGACATGGTAAAATCTGAGAGTAAAAGAAGATTCAAGTCTGTTGAAACTGATGCAGGAGAGCTTAAGGACGTTGTGATAAAGATAGGAGTGGAAGAAACCAAGCTGGATAAAGCTGCGATGAGGCTGAGGGTACGCGGCAAGATCTTGGAAGGGAGGCCTTTGGAGTACATAACGCTGAACAGCTACCACACCCTAAACATAGCCCCTGAAGACACTATTGAGATAATAAAGACCGAGTGGCCTGACTACATCATTCAGGTTGTAAAAAACGCTGCAAGGGATTCAAAGAAGCCAAGGCTTGGAATAATAGCTGTGGACGATGAAAAGGCGCTCTTTGCTTACTTGCACGGCTCTGGAATACAGTTCGAGAATGAAGTCTATAGCCACCTGAGCAAAAGGATGAGCCAAAAAGATTTTACTGAGCAGCAGAACAAGTATTTTAACCAGATACTAGACTTTGCAGGCAGAATGCCTGTAGAGATAGTTGTGATTGCAGGGCCTGGATTTACAAAGGATGACATAAAGAAGTATGCAGAAGCAAACAGCATATTGAAGAAAATTGGGAAAAGATTCTTTTTTTTCAAGACAAGCAATAATGAGAGGTCTGGAGTATACGAGCTTATAAGAGGAAAGGAGATTGCAGAAATATTGGAGGGAGATAGAATGAGGGAGGAATTCGCGCTTATGGCTGAATTCCTGGAGGGCCTTGAGAGCGGGAGGTCAAAATCTGGGATTAAGGCAGTGCTAGACTCGATAGATAACTACGATGCAGATAGAATACTGGTAAACGATAGCATGCTTGCAGAGGAAGAGGTAAAAAATGCGCTTTCAAAAGCAGAAGCTGCGAGAATAAGGATAAGCATAATAAATTCTGATGATGAGGTAGGAGTTCAACTGCACTCTTTTGGAGATATTGTATGCATGTGATGCTTTTTCAATGCAACGCATTGGGATTGAAGTCACGTTATTATATTATCTTTCCATAAAACTGGACTTAAAATAAGATGCTAACCTATTTAAGTTTTGCCATAGATGCTTATTTAGAATGGTGAAAATATGCCAGACCCAAAAGATGAAGATGGTGGAGATACTTCAAGCGGTGGCGGAGGAGACAGGTAAACCGGTTGAATTTGTGAACTTTGAATCTTTCAAGTATTGAAGACTATGAACCATAGTCTTCCTGTTTCTTTTGTTCCTTTTTGTATAAATTTATTAATTGCTCATACTGGCTAGTGTACATTTTATCGAATTTTCTGTATGGGATACATCCCAGAAGCACTTCTGTGATGATTAATTGGTAGGTACTTATTCCATTAACAAATTTAGTAAGCTCTTCTATTGCGAGATCTGCATCCCCTTCACTGAAGACGGGCATGATTAATATTACTCCTTCTGGCATGTTAATGTCCCCTACCAAAACGAATCTATCGGAGTAGGCTGAACTCTTCTCTTCCAAAAGGTACTCTAAAAACCTTTCTCTTGAGTTCCAGAATGCATTCTGATTTTTTATCTCAATAATTATTACCGAATTGTATCTGATGCTGAGTTTTTTACATGTTATAGATACCCTTTTGATAACGTCCTTTTCTTTTAGTCTATTGTACGTGTGCTTTGCATTCCCTTTTGCCATATTGCCCTTTCTTTCTATTTCTGCAAATGGAACAACACCATCGCTGTTTAACTCCTTCAAAACAGAGTATTCACTTTTCAATAGCTGCGAGAATAAGGATAAGCATAATAAATTCCGATGATGAGGTAGGAGTTCAACTGCACTCTTTTGGAGATATTGTATGTATGTGATGCTTTTCCAACGCAACGCATTGGGATTGACGTCACGTTATTATATTATCTTTCCATAAAAATGGACTTAAAATAAGATGCTAACCTATTTAAGTTTTGCCATAGATGCTTATTTAGAATGGTGAAAATATGCCAGACCCAAAAGATGAAGATGATTGCGGAAGCACCTCAACTGGAGGAGGAGGAGACAGGTAAAACTGTCTGGAATTTGATACTTAGAATTCTTTAGGTATTTGAATCTATAGACCATAGTCTTCCTGTTTCTTCTGTTCCTTTTTGTATAAATTTATTAATTGCTCATACTGGCTAGTGTACATTTTATCGAATTTTCTATATGGGATACATCCCAGAAGCACCTCTGTTATGATTAATTGGTAGGGACTTATTCCATTAACAAATCTAGTAAGCTCTTCTATTGCGAGATCTGCATCCCCCTCGCTGAAAACAGGCATGATTAATATCCCTCCTTCTGGCATGTTAATGTCCCCTACCAAAACGAATCTATCGGAATAGGCTGAACTCTTCTCTTCCAAAAGGTACTCTAAAAACCTTTCTCTTGATCTCCAGAATGCGTTCTCATTTTTTATCTCAATAATTATTACCGAATTGTATCTGATGCTGAGCTTTTTACATGTTATAGATACCCTTTTGATAATGTCCTTTTCTTTTAGTCTATTGTACGTGTGCTTTGCATTCCCTTTTGCCATATTGCCCTTTCTTTCTATTTCTGCAAATGGAACAACACCATTGCTGTTTAACTCCTTCAAAACAGAGTATTCACTTTTCAATAGCTGTGATTCGGATGGCCTGAGACTTTCCCTTGTTCTGCCCCATACCTTATCGCGCAGAACCTCAAACATTTCATTCCGTAGAGGAATAAATCCCTTGGTTACATTAAAACTGGTTGCATACCATCTAGAAGTAATTTTGACTAAAGAATTCAGATTCTTTATTCTGCGGAGTATTATCGAAAAATCATTATTGCTCTCAGCCAGTATGTGCAGTATCATATCATATTTGCCGTTTGTAAGCGCGGCAAACTGCACTTGAGGCAGTTTACTTAAATCCTCTTTCACCCCATCCGGGTTTGGCTTCCTTTCAGAAAATTTTACAAGTACTAAAAACTCTATGAAACCCAACCTTTCCAGTTTTATGTGGGGTATGTACCTTATCCCTAATTCCTTTTCCAGCCTTGTAATCTTGTTCTCCAATTTTTTTTCATCTACGCCTAGTTTTTTTGCCATAAAAGATACAGGCATTCTACCATTCATTGTGAGATTCCTAAGTATCTTTATGTCGAGGTCTGAATACTCTTTTTCTGAAGTTTCTTCATATGCTCTTTCTTCACTTACCTCTGGTAACAATACCTTTCCTCCATGGGCGAGTATTACAGCCTTTGCAATCTCTATCTCGTTATTTGAGTTCTTTATGCCCTTGACTATAAATATTCCTGAAGAGGTTATCTTGCCCAAATATTCTGTTTCTACAATTTCTGTTTTGTTGAGCGTCTTGTTTCTTTTTGATATTTGCTTGTATACGTAATAACGGCCATTTATCCTTCTTAGAACTATTGGGAACTCGTAGTTCTTCCTTAGCTCCCCAAATTTAACGTATACAGGCTCTGGAACCTTGTCTATCATAGTATTATTTACTATGATTAAATATTTAATATCATGTTATTTTATGATGATTTTACTTTAATTTTTAGTAAAATAAGGCATATGTTCGTATTTTTTATTAGTATCTCTTATAAATAAGCCCGATTAAACGAATTAGACTATAAATAGAATAAAGTTCATAAACTACTTGTGGTTGGATGGGGCAGAAGAACAATTGCAAAAGCAGAGGGTATATGCAGTTAAATTATCAGGACTCTTTCGTCTATCCCCTAAAAAAGAAAGATGGCTCCTTCCGGAACATAAAGATTCACCTTAACGGCTTTTTCTTCTTGTCTCCCGTCCAATCACAAATTCCCCCTTCTAATGATAAAGACCTATCATTAAAGGCAATTGTTTTTACAGATAAAAATTTGCAATGATAAAATGCGCATTAGAAATAGCCCTGGCAGAGCAGCAATGCACCGTTTTTATCTCATTTCTCCAAAAATATGCTCTGTAAATGCCTGCAATCTTGCTGGGAAACTTCTATCTTTTGACTCAGTTGAAGAAGTATTCATGACAGAGGGGAAATACGGATATATTGTAAAGACAAGGCATCAGAAAGCAGGCACTGGTCTTAAAAACGACGCTTTCAGAAAGCATATATCTAAATTAGGTTTAAGTTGCACGGAAGCTTTAAGCCATTATCGTTATAAAAAATAATATTATAATGAATAATCATTCTGTAAATAATCATGACAGCACCTCATTCTTCATGGCAAGAGATGAATTTTATCCCAAGCCCGACTATACAAAAAGCTTAAATAACTATTATGTATTTTGGAATACGTAGATAGACGGGAATGGTGTAGATGGAAGCGCAAATGCTGCAAACATGGTACTTCTCCTTTGCGGACATGTGCAGCGCAAGCTCCATATTTAAGTGCGGCATTAATACACCACACCTCCGTTTGGCTGCATAAAACTCTTCAAATTTTTCTGGTGTTTTGTGTGGTCCAAATGGAATCTAATGTTAGGCTATGCCTTGACTCTATGCTCACTCAAAGGGAGCAGCTTATAATGATAGAGATAGGGTCTGACAGCATAGGCAGCGCCTCAAGCTTTGTCGAATACATGAGCGACAGCTATAGCATTTCTAGAAGCTCGGTCTGGTATATTCTCAAAAGGCTGAAGGATAAAAGGCTCCTGTATTTCGCAACACGCGAAGACCCTGGCAGAAGTCTTGAGCTTACAAAGGAGGGGATGGAAAGGCTGCGGTTGGTTGAGAGAAGCAAAAGCGAAATACTGAATTATTTCGCAAAGGAGTCTGCGGTAGGGATAGGCGCTCTCCACAGGCTTAGGGTAACAAGGTGAATGCCACAGGTGGAAAATGTGCAGGGCAAATTCCCTGCACAATAATGATTATAGGTTTTGCATTAATGCCGGGTTTTGCGCCAAATTCCTGCTGCTTAATGTTTTTACATTGCGCCTTCTTTCTTCAGCATCTCGATTTTTCTTTTAGAGCCGCCGGATGAATAGTTGCCAGGGCTGCCATTGCTTTTTATCACCCTGTGGCAGGGTATTGTTGGCGCGAACGGGTTCCTCTTCATTGTTGTTCCAACAGCCCTGTATGCATTCGGATGGCCTGCCATTATTGCAACTTCCTTATATGATCTCGTCTGCCCTTTTGGTATCTTCATTGTGGCGGTCAGTACATCAATCTGGAATGGCGTCAATCCTTTAGCAACAAGCATGCTTATGGTAATCTTTTTCTTGCCAGACATGCTATTATTTATCCTTATAATCTTATTAATCTTGCCAGAGATTATGCATTGTTGGTATAATGCCAGGAAAAAACAGATCCGTATACCATGATCTTAAGCTAAAAGTGTGGCTTGACGGTAAAATAATTAGATACGCAGATGCGAACGTACCTATACTTACTCATTCCCTGCAATATGGAAGTGGAATATTTGAAGGCATAAGGGCTTATGCGACAGACAGGGGCACTGCAATATTCAGGCTTTCTGATCACGTTGCAAGACTTATAAGGAGTATGAAAATCTACTCTATAATGCCAAATTACACACAGAAAGAGCTGGAGAAGGCGATTGTGCAGGTCGTAAAGGCGAATGGATTAAAGCCGTGCTACATAAGGCCGTTCATATTCTACAATTCGGATAAGATAGGAATAGCTACGTATGGAAAAGAGACAAGCACATTCATAGCCGCAGTGCCTTTTGGTGACTATTATGGCGCCGGAACCACTAAAGGAATACGTTGCAAAGTATCCTCTTGGAGAAGGATAAATTCGAGCATACTCCCTGTTGAAGCTAAGGCTTCTGGAAACTACATAAATTCGATAATAGCAGGCAATGAGGCGAAGGCATCAGGCTTTGATGAGACAATATTGCTCTCGTATAACGGGTACGTTGCAGAGGGAGCCGCGGACAATATCTTCATTGTAAAAGGCGGCAGACTTGTAACCCCGAATGCGAGCGCTGACATACTGATAGGAGTGACAAGAGACACAATAATAAAAATTGCGGAGAGCATAGGCATCATAGTGGAGGAGAGGGAGACCCATAAAGAGGAGCTCTATTCTGCTGATGAGGTTTTCCTATGCGGTACAGCTGCAGAGATAACTCCGGTAGTAAATGTGGATGGGATAAGCATAGGGAACGGGAGACCAGGACCTATAACAAAACTGCTTGCGAATAATTACAAAAGCATAGTTACAGGGCATAACGAGGAGTTTGCTGATTGGCTGACTTATGTCAAATGAGCAATCAACATTTCAATTCTGCATAGACAAACGCTGTGTGATAGGGCGCTGCTTTGCTCTCTTTTTACTTAGAATCTAAAACAAATGCTTAAAGCAGTTTAAGCTTGCTGGTAAAGATATCTATCTCGCTGCTCTTCCAGGGCCCTATCCCTAGAGCGGTAATGGTTCCGGGAGGCAATTGTGTGAGGCCAGCATCGTTCACTAGCGAGCATGGCACCTTCTTAAATCTGAATGCACCATAAATTTTCTTTAAAGACTCTTCGTCTGGAAGCTTCAATACAATCTTTTTTTGGCCTGTATCCATCCACTCCTTTGCTACCCCTTTGTCGATCTTTTCGGTTTCAATAAATGAAAGAACAGAGGCATGGCAGCCTTGAGCAACCATCTTCCCTTTACCCATGTCTAGGTCAGCTCTAAGTATTATTACCTGCTTTATTTCCTGATCTGAACCCGGCATACTCTCTTTTGGTAAAGAGCATTTTTATTATGTGCGGTAGTTCGATGCATCCTTTTTATTCGATATTGCCTATTGCCTACTTCCTACCAGCTTAGCAACGTCTCCCCAGTTATGCGCAGTAGAGATTCTGTTTTTATTTATCATCTGCAGTATTTTTCCCGCACTCCTATTGTACTTCCTTTCAAAAAGTATGACGTTAACACCTTCTTTTGCAGCCATTATTGCAACAATCGGGTCATCCTCCACAAGAGTGGCATTTTCCGACTTTGCTATCCTTATCTTATCCTTATCCAGCACTGTATAGATTCTCGCTTCATGCACACCCTCTTTTTGAAGCGCAAGATTAAGCTCATTCTTCTCCAAAATAGGATTTGCTGTACATAATATTAAATCTGATGGAGTTCTAGTGCGCATGAAACTTGCTGCATTTTGTTCTATGCATATTTCTGGCTGCGTAATCAGCTTTGCGCCTGCACTCTTCAACGGCCTTAGCAATTGAAATAGCCCTTCAGTGAAGGCCCTTGCAATACCAGTATCAGAACCTGGAAATCTTTTGTTTATATGAGGGGTAATGTCGTCTATCGCAACTCCGTCAAAATCCAGCATCACCTTAGATGTCGGTTTGCCTATTCCATTTTTGCTGCTCTGCATTGAAACCCTTTTTGTGCGTATGGTAAATCGAATCTGATGTTTAAATATAACGAAGCGCACTTTGACGAATGACGAAATGAATGTTTATGAACGCTTATGATGCGCATATTTATTGTTTGCAGTGCATATACCATTGGTTCAATGCTTGACGATAATGCAAAGGCCATGATAACACCCCTTTTCAGGGACTATTATGGGCATATCGAAATCAGGGACGGGCACATAGGAGAGAGGGAATTCGGATTCGGAGATTTCGAGAAAAAGATTTCATTCAGGCATTACTCTTTCAGCAACGCTGCTTTATTGAAGAAATACATAGTAGATAATGCACCGGCATTCATATCCTATTCGCCTGCGTTCTACCAAGAACCCTCTGGTAGACCTATGGAGAAAAAAGGTTGGCTTGGAGCAGAGCTAGTATTCGACCTTGATGCGGGAGACTTGCATTTAGAATGCCAAAAACAGCACTCTAGAGCATGGGTGTGCAGCAACTGCTTGGAGAAAGTTAAGTTGGAAACCATCAAACTCATTGAGGATTTCCTGATCCCTGATTTTGGATTTTCAACCAAGGAGATGTCAATAAACTTCAGCGGGAACAGAGGATATCATGTGCATGTAAGCTGCGACCCGGTTTATCAATTAAAATCAAAGAGCAGAGAGGCTATAACAGACTACATATCTGGCAAGAAAATAGACCCAGACTGGTTCTTCCCATCCATAGGAAAAAAGATTGCAAAACTTTCCGGGCCAAAGCCATCCGATCCAGGATGGGGAGGAAAGCTTGCCGGGGATGTAATAAAAAGCATTAATGGAGGCGTGGATGCTCTTGTAGCGATTGGGATAGAAAGGAAAATTGCCAAGGCTTTGGATGCCAAAAAGGCAGACGTAATATTCGGGATAAGCAATGGAAACTGGGACAAGGTCGCGATACCAAAGAAGGATGAATTCTGGAAAGGCATTATATTGAAAATATCACCCAATTTGGGATGCGCAATAGACAAGAACGTTACAAAGGATGTACACCATCTTATACGCATGCCGGAGACACTGCACGGGGACACGGGCCTTGCTGGAAAGAGCATAGGATCGGTATCTGAATTGGAAAAGTTTGACCCTATGAAAGATGCAATTGCGTTTAACAGCGGCGAGATAACTGTAGAGGCGGAACTTCCTTATAAATTAATTATGATGGGAAATGAATATGGCCCATACTCAAAGCAGAGGGTGGAATTACCCTCATATGCAGCCATATACCTCATACTAAAAAGATTTGCGAAATTGATTGTTTGAGGCACCTTTTTATTATTGATTGTCAAATCTTAAATGCTGTAATGGGGACATCAGATGAGCGAATCAGACACAATTCACGTGCATGCTGGAGAAGCGCATGTTAATCATGAACATAAAAAACGCTTTGGCATAAGCAATTTGAAAAAGCTAGCCGAAGAGAAGATTAGGCTTAAGCATGTTCTTTCTGGGCTTATCTATCTGCTAATAGCGCTTGTCCTATTTTATCCGATTGCTCTGCATATGTCATCCGTAGCCCCGGGAACCGGAGGAGACCTCTATAGCAATATGTGGGGCATGTGGTGGATTTCCTATACACTCCTGCATGCGCCATCAAGCATGTGGTACACTTACCTGCTATTTTGGCCAGTAGGGAGCAATATAGCCTACTTTACCACTGCGCCTCTCGCGTCAATACTTACAGGCCCATTCCAGGCGATTAGCCTGACGTTTGCATATAATATGATCTTTTTCACGGGCTTCGTAATAACAGGAATAGGAATGTTCATACTTGCAGACTACATTACAAAAAATCAATATGCAGCGTTCTTTGCTGGAATAATTTTTGCATTTAGCGCATACCATACTGCAGCTGCAGTAGGCCATCTTGATTGGATGGATATCGGATGGGTTCCGCTTGTCCTTTATTTCTTCATAAGAATGCTCAGAGATGATAGAAAATACCTCTATTCTATAGGCATGGCTTTCTCTTTCGTATTTGCAGTGTTTATGGGAGACATAGAGCAGGGAATAATGACGCTGGTACTTCTTTTCTTAGTACTGGTCTGCTATGCAGTTTATCCAAAAACCAGGAAGCTTGTATTAAAAAGAAAATTTATTGCAGCACTAGGAGTGGGAGTTGTAGCAACATTCATAATAGGATCTTGGGGCTTTATACCGCTTCTTCACGGAGTTTTGGTTAAGGGCGGGCTTCAAAACGTAAATAGCAGAAATACTTTGCAGAATGATGCAGAATGGAGCGACCCAATACTCTCATTCTTTTTGCCTAGCCCGTACAATGGTCTGATAGGCGGGATTTCTTCCGCATACAGCAGCATATATTCTGTAGATCCTAATGAAAGAATTGCTTATATAGGATATATTGCAATAATACTTCTTCTTTACGGAGTGTTCAAGAATTTCAAGGAAGCCAGGCTTTGGATAATAATAGCATTTGTATTCGGATGGCTCACTCTTGGGCCATTCATAGAATTTGGAGGATATGTGAGCAGCGGCATACCAGGAATATACCAGCTTTATCATTATATACCAGGATTCAGCATACTGCAGGAAGCAGATAGGTTCTATGTTGTATTCAGCATCGCAATTGCCATGATGGCAGCTTTTGGAATGAAAAGCCTCATAGAGAAAATATCAAAGATGAACCACAGAAGCAGAAACTCTCTAATATACGGAACTGTTGGAATCCTCTCTATAATCTTTATTATTGAAAGCGCAGGAATTATGACACCAGGAGTGGCTGCTGCAAATACTACACATATAACCATACCTAACTTTTACAATATAATTGCAAACTCAACAGTCCAATTCAGCGTACTCCAATTGCCAATTATAATAAACAATAACATTCCATTTCCGGATCTTGCTGCCGGAGAGGCATCTTTTTACACAGTAGCATCGCATAAGCCGATACTTGGAGGATATGGAGGCAGGATAAACACAACTCAGGAGCTTACCCTTTTCTCCATACCGCTTGCTGTTGCAGTTTACAATATGCAAAATGGTAATTTCACCTACACGTCTCCGGTAAACGAGAACTATACTGCAGCAACGCTCCTTTCGCTCTATAATTACCAGACCGCTTTTGTAGTGCTGAATGAACAGGTATTGAATGCATCTGAGCTTACAGAATTGTACGCTTACTCTGAAGCAGTTTTTGGAAAGCCAGTATACGAGGATAACAGCACAATAGCCTTTTCTACAGTGAATGCCATAAACCAATCAATATACAGACAATATGTATCATATCCTCTTACGCTTGATTGGCAGCCGGTCAGCACTTTCATAAATGGCAGTGTTGTAAATCTCTGGGAGCCGATAAGCCCTGGACTAATATCAGTATTTGCGCCATACTCTAATACCACAGGCATCATTCGGAAGGTCTCTTCTGGAGTGCCGTATACTATAAACACAACAGCGAGCTTCTCCGCAATCGCAGTTGGAGGATCTACGCGACTAGCTGTTGATGAGCCAACCTCATCCGGAGGATACCGCACAATTGCAACGTTCAACATAACGAATAAGCTATCATCATACTCTTTCAGTACAGACATGGTTTCAGGGCCTCTTGGAAATCCACTCCTCTTCGTCAGCGATGGATCCGGGAGCATAGGGATTTCAAATATAACTTTCAGTGAAAGCAAATGAAAACTTTAAAGGTCATAGTTGACGAGCGGGAGAGGAATGCAGAAATAAATTCTTTGCTAAAAGAGAACATGCTCGTGGAGAGAAAAACCATAGATGTGGGCGACTATGTTGTATCTGACAGAATATGCATAGAACGGAAGGCTGTGCCTGATTTTGAAAGCTCTTTGATAAACGGAAGACTGTTCGAGCAGGCGAAGATGCTGAAGGAGAGCTACGAGCATCCGATAATAATTGTGGAGGGGGATGTTGAAGATTTCAGACTCGCTAAAAATGTTATAATAGGGACATTTGTAGCACTTTACGTAGATAATGGAATCGAGGTAATAATGTCAAGGAACCCGAAAGAGACATACGAGTTCATAAAGGTTATAGCAAAGCATGAGCAGGATGGCAGCATCAGGGAACCTTCGCTCAAAGGAGCCAGACGGGCGCATAGCACTTCAGACTATCAGGAATTTATAATCGCAAATTTGCCAGGAATAGGAATAAAAATGGCAAGATCTTTGCTAAAACATTTTGGAAATATAAAATGCGTGGCCAATGCCAGCATTGAAGAGCTTATGAAAGTGGAGAAAGTCGGGGAGAAAAAGGCACTAATGATACACAGCGTCATAAACGATAAGTATGCTGAGAAAAATGTGTGATGCGCAGTTATTCAAGCCTGGATGCCGCCATTTCACGGAATATTCTGATGTCTAAATCTCCTTTTTCTTTTATTCCCAGTCCTCTAGCTTTTGAAAGAATTTCGCTTTTTCCCCTCTTGAAATCCTTGGCGTTAACAAGCAATGGCTTTATTTTATTGTATGCTGCAGGGCTGTTTGCAAACACAACAAGGTTTTTGCCTGGCTTTGCGCCTGCCTTTTTTATTGCTACGCTTATCTGTTTTGTCATTGCTGCGAAAAGCAGCATCTCAGTTGCAATGCTCTTTGATATGTTGCTGCCAGATTTGAAAGCAAGCTCTGCATCTATATAAGCCCCTGCCAGATGGCTACGGTTTATTATGTAATCTGCATCAAATACCTGGATTACATTTTTGAGCCCGTTTAGCATCGACAGCCGCTCTATTATGCCGTTTAAACTCGTCTTCGGCGTTGCCTCTTTTATAATGAAATTTGACTTATGCATAGGAAAATATCCCCACAGCATTTATTTATCCTTATGGTTGCATTGGCAAAGAAAAGAGTTTGTATATTGAACCGGAGCAAACGGAACCGAATATGAATCTACAACTTTTTACATTAGGTAAGCTGCCTCTTGCATAGCTCACGCTAACGTTCTGAAGTAAAATAAAAAGACGGAGAAGAAGTTTGCATGTTAGCCTTTAGTAATGGTATGTTCACAGGTCGCGTGAGCTCCCTGTTTGCGCACCCATCCTATCAAAGTCCTATAATTGGACCGGCCTAGTGTCTCGTTTCGGGTATGGCTTCGTCCTTAGATGCTTTCAGGGCTTATCCATTTGGCGCGTGGCTACCCGGCGGTGCAATCACAACCGGTACACTAGAGGCGCCGATCCTCTGTTCCTCTCGTACTACGAGGGTCTTATCCTCCGACACTAACACTCCCAGTAGATATTACCGTACTGTCTCGCGACGTACTGAACTCAGCTCGTGTTCGTTTTTAATGGACGAGCAGTCCAACCCTTGGCGGATTGTGCACCGCCAGGATAACGAAGGCCCATATCGATGTATCAATGCGCGAGGTCGATGTGAACTCTCACCCGCGACGAATCGGTTACCTCCAGAGTAACTTGTTTGACAGCTTGGAGCCCCATTAAAATGGCTACCAACGTTCGTTAAGCCCCACTTTCGTGTCTGCATCCCACGCTTTTCGAGATACAGTCAGCCCTGCATTTGCCTTTGCGCTTACCGACGGGTTTCCAACCCGTCTAAGCAGAGCGTTGGTCAGTTTCGTTTCCTTATCGAAATTAACCGTCCAGTCTAACTATCCACCTGCAGCTGTTCCCTTCCGGGTTAGCTGCGAAACAGGTTAAGAGTGGTGTTACATTGTCGCTCCACTGGGGCCGCAGCCCCAGCTTCGATGCTCCCACTTACGCTATGCATAACCCATTGCACAACAACTACAGGCTATAGTCAAGCTTCATGGAGTCTTCATTTCCCACTGAGAGATCGCGGCATATTCACCGCGTAGTAAGTTCGCCGGATCCGTGGTTGGGACAGTGGAACAGTCGTTACGCCATTCATGCAAGTCACCGATTAAGTGACGAGGTATTACGCTACCTCAAGAGAGTCAGTGTTACTCCCGCTCTTTGCCAGCGCTTATTCCCCTTGAAAAGGGCTTTCACGTACTGGCGGTGAGCAGGCGTCACCCACTGTACTTGGCCTTTCGGCTTCGCGGTGAGTTGTGTTTTTGATAAACAGTCGCTGTTCCCATGTCAATGATATCTGCGCATACTATACGCAGACATGGCTTGTTGATAACTTACGCCACCATTTTGCCGATTTCCCTAACCACGGTTATTCCGTCACACCTTGGCCTTCTCAGCCAGCAGCACTTGTACTAGATCTAGGTACGGACTGACATGATCGTTGCAGATTCCCTTTTCACTGGCTCAGGAACTCATCCCAACAGTTCATTTAGCTGCTTCTCCTCATAACGAGACTCCACAGCCATTTGCACTTTCTTGCGGGACTATCCCCAAGCGTCAGAAATCTACCTTGCGTTGCCGCGCCTACATGTCAGGGGCTGGAATATTGACCAGCTTCCCTTTTGGTGCAAGGTGATTGGCCTGCACCTTAGGATCGCCTAACTCTCCGCTGACGAGCGTCGCGAAGAAAACCTTGTGCTTTCGGTGTATGGGATTCTCACCCATATATGCTGTTACTAATACCAGGATTTTCACTGCGGTACGGTCCATGTGTCCTTTCGGACGCACTTCTTGCCGTACAGCACGCCCTCTTACCAGTCTTTCGACTCTAGGGTATCGGTACCTAGTTTAGCCCCGTATATTTTCGGCCAGATGCCCCTCAACTGGTACGCTATAACGCGTTTTTTAAAGGGTGGCCGCTTCTGAGCCTACCTCCCAGCTGTCTGTGGAGCTTCTAGCCTTTGTTACACTTAACTAGGATTTGGGGACCTTAACCTTAGTCACTATCTTTGCAGTCTCGCCGCACTAGCTTACCCAATGTGGCCGACTCCCGGCTTCTACGCAGCATACGCATTCGGAGTTTGATAAGTGGGTGGAGCCTTTCGACTCCTTACCCACCATTCGGTAGCTCTACCGCGTATGCAAGCTCTGCCGGAGCTATCCTAAAGATACTTCAGAGGGGACCCGCTATTGCCGCGCTCGAATGGTATATCGCCGCTACTCGTAACTCACCCAACAGGACATGCCATGACAGGTAGCGGGCCTCCACCAGGCGTTAGCCTAGCTTCGCCCTGGTCACGAGTAGTTCGCAGCGGCTTCGGGTCGTATGATAGTGACTCTGGCATTTTCATACCATGCTCCTCGGTATCTGCGAGCTCTCGCTTTCGCTGTGCCTTTCGGCTCGCCACTACCATACACTCCCTGGCTCTTGCTTCAAGAAGAATGATAAGACATTGGTCCGTGCGCCTCGATTGATGCTTTCGCATCTTCTCTTCGGCACCTTTCATTCCTTTCACGCCTTACCTTCATGTTACCACCTAGTTTCAGATCTTTTCAATCCCACACGCGTGGGTTCTTTTCAGCTTTCGCTCGCGCTACTTGTTCGCTATCGGTCTGCAGCCAATATTTAGGGTTGGAGTTTAATGCCCCCATATTCGCTCTGCATATTCAGGCAGAACTACTCTTTCACAGCAATCTCCAATCGATTTTCGCCTACGAGGCTGTCACTCTCTGTAGCCGTCCTTTCCAGAACGTTCGGCTATTCGACTGGATGAAACGCTGCACCACATCCCCAGCTCTGTTGCCAAAACTGGATTCGGTTTGCCCTTTGCGGCTTTCAATCGCTTTACTTACCGCATCGCTAATGCTTTCTTCTCCTCCGGGTACTAAGATATTTCAGTTCCCCGGGTGCGCTTGCGTATTGCTACGCACATTCGGAAATCCCAGGTTCAAAGCCTGACCTGCGGCTACCCTGGGCTTATCGCAGCTTGCCACGTCCTTCATCGCTGCTGCAGCCTAGCCATCCCCTAGGTGGTTTAAATTTGCAAACTTCTTCTCCTCGAATCAATCGCCAAACAGGCGATCTCACAAATGCAGCAAGAGAGATTATGGACTCTGTTAACGTATTTTCATCAAGCAGAAAAAAGCCTTCAAATACAGAAAAGAGCCTATAAGAGCTCAGTTGCCATAATAGCACCGAGCTATTATAATGTAGAATAAGGTATAAATAGGTTGCTGTGAATTGCGGCTATTCTTTTCCTGCCATAGATAATACCTCATCGAGTGCTGGTTGTAGATCCCTTATGCCTGCTTCGTCTTTTATGTGCGATAGGGAGTGCTCAACTATTATCTTGGCGCTTAGTTCCTTTTTGAATATATCTGCCTCAGAAAGTGCGACAAAAAGATCATCATCAGAGAATATAGCGGTGATTTTGCACGTAGGCACATGGTTCCGTATAGCCTTCCAATCGATTGGTGTTTCAATCCATGGCTTTGCTATCTCACGGTCTTCTGGGGCCTCATATGCCGCCTCTGTTAGATGTATCCACGGTGCCACAAGAATCACACACCCCCACTTGCAGTCCATGTTGCAATGTGGTGAGATATCTAAGCACGGCCTGGCATCCTATACTATGGCCTATAAATATTGTTTCTGGGTCTGGCTTTCCAACAATATCGGCTAGATGTTTAATCCATGCATAGATCTTCGGTTTAGCAGAATCGGGCATCAAAGGTGCACCAAGGATTTCAACGTGAAAAAGTTCGAAAGGATGGGCTTTGAAAAGAAGATGAATTTCATGTAGAGGAAGCTGCAGCCTATATGCTTTCAGAATTGATTATTATTCTTTCGAACTTGGTTCTAGGTTTTGTATCTGTTGTTACAAGCCCAGCTCCACGCAATTTGTTTACATAGGAACTTACATTGCTTAACTGCATGCTGGTTTTTTTTGCTATTTCTGACAAGGTCATTTCGCCATTGCAACACGCCAAAACTTTCAGCACAGCCTTGCTCTTTAACAAAATGCTCATCTCCAAAAATTTTAACTTCGAGTCTATAACAATTTCTTTTCTCTTTATTAGTGTCTCGCTGTTTGTCCTGCTCGCAACACTGTTCAGTATACTGTAAAGATAACCCGAGATATGCTCCACGTCAAATTTAGGCTTTTTTATCAGCGTTGTTCTTATGCCTAACTTCGAAAAGAATGCAAACAATGGCATTATTATGTTTTTATAAAGCTCAGCGTAGTCGGTCTGCTTTAAATCTAACTTTTGTAATATGTTCTTTATTTCTTCTGTGCTGTTTCCACACATCGGCAAATTGTCATTGTATGAAATAAAGGGAACATGTTTCATTTTTAAGATTATCGGTGTCTGTATGCCTTTTGATAAGGTATATGTACTCTCTGACAGTATATCCCTCAGTCTGGTGTAGGCCTGTGCCCGTTCACTGGATGTTATGAAAAACAACGGGTTGCCCTCATCCTTCTTGTACAATTTGGAGAAATTTTTCGCAATGTAAATATCAAACGGCCTCTGGAAAATGTGATGCGCCCCGCTATAGAAATTCTTATCTTTTGAATACAGATCAAAAGTTATTTCACTGAGGAAACTGTAAAACCCAAAAAATTCGGTTTTATTTTGTGCGCAGGCAAACCACGCATCGGAAGCCTTAAATATATCTACATTTTCAACATTGGCACCCATGACTTTCAATAAAAGCTCTATTTCCTCCAATATCTGTTCGACATACCTTGCAAGAGAGGTATTATTCTTCGAAAGGAGGTTCCTTCTCACCCTTTGATGTATGATAAAATTGTTGTCATGCAATACGATGGAAACCTTATGCCCCAAATTCGTAAGCGCCGATATGAGAGAAAGGGCATGTATCGAGAGGTAATTCGGTGTTATATAAGTTATCGGAATTATAAAATGCGTTTTACCGGCAATTTTCTCAACATCAAAGCGCTCTCCGTTATCGTAGTTTGTCATACCCTCTTTGACATAATCCGTATAGAAATGCTCCAAAGTACCCATATAGTCCACCAAATTGTTATATTTATTGTATAAGTTATATATTATAACAAATATAAATATATATTACATACAGTGTATACTTTTCTGGATGGAATGGAGAGCGCAATGGAGTTGATGGTTCAGCAAAAAAAGCACAAATCTTCGCTGGTGAACATAAGAATAGACAAAACCGTACCTACCGGCACACCGGTGCTTAGACGATTATGTAATGAGAATTGTAATTTTGACAGCCGATTAAACATCAAATGCCACGAAGATAACTCGTACAGAGCTGTTTTTGGCCAGAACGCCATAGGTAATGAAGGTTTTGTAGGTATTGTGAGCCGAATCGCCGCGGTAAGTCGTAGGCGGACAAGCATCCACATCGCTGGTGACGGTGAACCAACCCTATTCGAAGAGGAATTACTTGATCTGGTATCAAGGCTTAAGGCCCTTAGTGATGTGGAAAGCATAAAAATAACAACAAACGGCACAAGATTGAGTGGAGGTCAGCCAACCCTTGCTGCGAGACTGAAATCCGCTTCCGTAGATGGTCTGAACATTTCAATTCACTCGCTTACCAGGGAGGGTTTTAGGGAGGTCACACACATCGACGCACTACACCTCGCTTTAGCGGGTCTGGATGCCGCTGTAAATGCTGGCCTGTACGTGAGTGTGAACTGCGTAGTTAGAGATCAGACCTTTGAGGAGGTGGATAACTACATAAAATTATCTATTGAAAAGGGGGTTAAAATCAAATTTTTCTGCATGCTCTCTGAGAACCAGGAAGCTCAGGAATACGCATATTCGTTGGTCGACAGACTTGACAAGGTCCTCACCCAAAAGGCGGATTCCATTGGCCATTATGTGTTGCCGTACGCTGGGAAAATATTTAAGATTGGAAAGGCCATAGTGGAGCTTAAGGACACCAGGATTAATAGCTGCCCAAACACAAAATGTGTGGTCAGAACCCGTTGCACAGAGGGTTGCAGATATCACGTAAGGATCACGCCTACTGGTGTTATACAACCATGCGGTATAAGAACGGATAACCTAGTCAAATTTACGACTGAGGTTACCGATGGCGAGATATTCAATGCATTAAGAAGCGGAGGTAAAGTTTAGGTGAGATTATGATAGAAATAGAGACAAAAATAGTAGATTTTGACGTAAACAGACTGAGAGCGAAACTTAAGCAACGGGGTGCGGCCAGTTCTGGCGAAATACTGCAAAGAAGATGGATTTTTAATTTATCCAAGAATGAGGGCGAGGACGAATTCATAAGGGTCAGGACCGACGGTAAAAAATGTACAATCGCATACAAGCACAGGAAGGGCGATAAGCTCGGGAATACCGAAGAAATTGAGGTGTCAACGGACGACTTCGATAGCTCCGCAGAAATATTTTCGAAGTTTATCAAAGACAAGAAATACCAGGAAAATAAAAGGGAAACCTTCATACTCGGCGAGGTGGAAATAACCATCAACAGGTGGCCTATGATCGCGCCGGTTGTGGAGATAGAAGCGTCCAGCGAAAAGAAGGTAAGAGACACAATAAAGGAATTGGATATTGGCGGTAGAGAGCTGGGCAATATCGGATGGGAAAAGCTCTACAAGCAATATGGAATAGATTTGAATGCGTATGAAGTCTTAAAATTCAAATGATTTTATGGTAGTGATATCGATAGATGGTGTGGACGGCGCGGGGAAAACAACAGTAGCAGCATTACTCGCAAGTGCTATTCCAGCAGAAGTGGTGAAAACCCCGCTAAAGGAATTTTTGCCCGACATTAAGAGCTTTCTGGATAACAGTCCTGAGAACACGCTTGCGCGTTTCGTATATTTCATGTGTGGGAACAAGCACGCATGCGACGTCTTGACACTGAGATACAATGGAAGCCTATCCGAGCAAAATATAGTTTTTGATAGGTACAAATATTCAACCTTAGCCACGCACCTTGCTCTAGATGAGATGTTTTCCGGAGGTGTAAATATAGCACGCCTCCATCAAATCGCAGATAAGACCAGTGAAGCGCTCATGAAGCCCGACCTTATTGTATTTTTGTACGTCGATTATGATGTAAAAACACAGAGAATTACGCTGAGAAAGAATCCAGCAGATACAAAACTTGATAACAATAAACAATTCTCAGAAAGAACTGAAACTCAACTTAGATCTTTGGCTAGAAGTCTTAGGGCTGAAGGAGTTAATGTACTTGAACTTGATACAACAAAAGAGAGTCCCGAAGCCATAAGAGACGCAATAATTGCGGCTGTGCCAAATAGGGTAAGGCTTATTGCTAGAACCTAGGTGTATTACAAATGGTTTTTTGTCAAAAATGTCACGCTTTGCTAAGACCAAGCATAGATGGGGAGTCTGTCATTAGCAAGTGCCTGCGCTGCGATTACAGTGAAACAAAGCCATTAACAAACGTAGAACCGCCGCAAGTTGTACTAAGGGCAGAGGTTTTGAACGGAGCTACAAATAGATTCATTTATGATTCAACTCGGGAAAATGTAGATCACCATTGTGACTTTTGTGGGAATGACAAGGCCTATGCAGGAGAGATAAAGCCCAACCGGTTCAACGATGAGCAGAGCGTTTTTACATTCACATGCACTGATTGTGGCAAAACAACGAGGGAATACTCTTCAGGTAGTGGTTAGAAATAAAGAATATTGGTGTTATGTCTCTTCGTCTATGTACTTGGAACGGAACTTCATGAAATATTCCTAAAGCTCTACGGTCGTATATGACGTGGCATTTATCCCATGTTTCTTCGTATCGTTTTCGTCGATAAGACGTTTCATTTTCCTCTTCGTCTTCTTTTGTGATTGAGGGAGGCCGGCCGCTTCGCGGTTTATCCGAAACACTCTCTTCCGTTACCCACTTCTTTATCCAGTCGTAGGCCGTAGACTCTTCGACATCTACGAATTTTGCAGCCTCTGCAACACTGAAACCTCTGCTCGCCGCATAGAGTGTCATATGCTGTGTTTTTTCTTTCGCATCTTTACAGTTTCTGTACCGTTCTCTAAGGGTGTTGGAGTCGTTTTCCAACATACTGGTCGCAAAAGAAGATACAATGCGAAAGTTTCTGATTTATGCGAGTTTGGGACAAAAGTCAACCATAACCCATCCTGAATAAGTTATGGAGAACTGCGATGCAGGTTATCGCAGTATCAACCCTATCACCCCACCTCTGAAGAGCGTGGGATTTCTCGCTATGATATGTTAAGCTTCGTCTTCCGCGCTTGCACTTCTGGTAGGTATTACAACTGTTGGGGATTTGCCTCCTTTTGAGCCCACATATTTTATAGCCGTGCCTATGGCAGTTATCTCCATCCATTCGTTGTTGTGGAGGTACTGGACCTTTAGCTTTACTCCTATTACACCATCAGCTCCGAGCTTTTCAGCCTCTGCCTGCATCCTGCCCAATGCCATCTCCCTTGCATTGTACATTAGCTCTGTTATCTGCGTTAGCTCTCCCTTTGCCATTCCTTTTATACCTGTTGCTATCCCCCCGGCTACACCCATACTGTAAACAGAGTTTCCCAGCACCAGCGCTACAGGCATATAACCCGCATCTTTTAGCAACCAGAAATCGCTTGTTGATATGTCGCTTGTGAATGCCATGATATCACCTATTCCTATCTGAACATTACTTTTTATATGTTTTCTACCAGTTAGCTCTATGTGACCAGCATGAAAAGGGGTAGGAGAAGAGATATTATAAAAATAAACCGCTCAGTAAGAACAAAACTGATCCCGGCTTTATTGACTGCAATAAGCCTTGCAATACTGATATTCATTCTGCACGAATTCAGCATAGGTATAGAAAAGGGTATAGGCTCTTCTGTAGTGATATTTGCATCTTTTGCGGCAAGTGCATTCATACTTTTCATGGCTCCGCATACAAGGGCGGCAAAACCTAGCAAATTCATAAAAGGCTACATAATAGGAGGGGTAGTAGGCTATTCTGGTTTCCTGCTTTCAGGCCTGATAGGAATATACCTCACTGTGTTCATAGCAATGTTCGTTTTAGCAATCCTGCTGGTAGTTCTTGATGCAGAGCACCCTCCTGCCGCAGGAATAACACTTGCTTTCTTGCTCTATGGGGTTGGTTATTTAGGAATTTTTGTAGTAATAATTGCGGCTTTGACAATGTTGCTAATAAGATTCTTCCTAGAGAACCTTGTCTATAGAATAGAGGAAGACTTTATAAAGCAGGAAAGAAAACCAGTAAAGAAATAGGCAGATTCTATGATGCGTCTTTCTAAAAATAATCAGCTTGGCAGCTTAATTAAACAATCTCCGGAAGACTTTATAGTAGAAGAGATAACGAAAACAGGGAAGGTGTTGGAAGTTAACCGCACATTTACCCCGCAGGAATTAGGCATGAATGAAGACCCTGAAGGCAAATTTGTTACGTTCATACTACAAAAAAAAGACTGGAACACTCTGCAAGCTCTCAATGAGATCGCCAGGATGACCCACAGGGGAATGCGATCAGTCTCTTTTGCAGGCACAAAGGACAGAACCGCAGTGTCTACTCAGTTATGCAGCATATACGGCGCAGACAAGAATAGATTGGCATCTACACACATAAAGGACATTAAAATAAATGCTGCATGGCAGAGTTCTGAAGGAGTAAAGATGGGAGAGCTCTTGGGTAACAGATTTACAATTGCCATAAAAAACATCAAAGGAGACATTTCCTCAATTAAGCGCATATCGGAAGAACTTGACGGGCTTTTCCCTAATTATTTCGGAGAGCAGAGATTTGGAATAAGGTCTAACAACTTTAACATAGGCGTTTCGATATTGAAAGGGGACTTTGAATCCTGCGCAATGAATTTTCTTACAGATACGACAAACGAGAGGAACTTGGACTCCATAGAAGCGCGCGAGAGGCTTGCTAAAGAGAGAGATTTTGTAGCAGCTATGGATTATTTCCCAGGATATCTAAAATACGAGAGATCCGTTATACAGTATTTATCGCAGTATCCTACGGATTTTGCAAATGCTATGCGAAAGCTACCAAGGCAACTTATGCTGATGTTTGTTCATTCTGTGGAATCTATGATATTCAATATGGAAATAGAAGAACGTATCAAGAGCCAGGGAACCGATCCGATCGATGGAGACGTGATTTGTGGAAGGAATGCTTTTGGCTTCCCCGATTTCTCAAGCGTTCCGGACAATGGAAAAGGATTTATTTTAGGAAATATCGTAGGATACCAGAGTGAAAAATTAAACGAAATAGAGATGGGGATAATGGAAAAGATAGGAATAAGCAAGGAGTCATTCAAAGTCAGCAATATGCCTGAGCTCAATTGCAAGGGAAGCCGGAGGGTACTATTCGCCCCGTTTAACGGATTCTCCACTTCTGAAGAAAATAATGGGGTTCGTTTTTCATTCTCATTACCTTCTGGATCATATGCGACTGTGCTACTTGATGAATTCGTAAAGTCAAATCAGGCAGAACATGGTACGGTTTGAATATTAATGGACTATTCCTAATGAATAGTGAGACCAATATTAATTCAATCTTGTCTCAATATTAAAAATGAGTTTTAGAAAAGTATTTATTGCTTCTTTGAACAACATAATTGAGAAGATGCTTCGTATACAAACGTTTCAAAAAGGAATGAGAGCTCAATCAGCAATGGAGTATCTGATGACATATGGATGGGCAATTCTGATTATTGCGATCGTTCTTGTTGCGCTTTTCTCCTTGGGAATATTCAACAGCGCGAACTTTGCACCGAAAGCGCAGCCGGGTTCATGTGAAGTGCTCAGAAACTCTGCACAGACATCTCTTGCGGGACAATGCAATAACATGCTGCCCGCGTATGTGGCGCAGTTTAACACTACTGCATTATCTAATATAACAACAAGCAATGTACCAGCTTTAGCTCCTAATTCTGGAGATAAATACACCGTAACATTTTGGATAAAACCTCTCCTCCCAACAGCCTATGGTTGGAACGGTGTAGCCATTGCACCTCTTTCGGTTCCATTTCAAATTGGATGGTGGACTGACTATTCACCAAATGGCGTAGACTGGATAGTTGGAAATCCCCCTACCCAGCAAGATACTTGGGCATTTATAGTTGTAAATGGAACGGTAGGCGGTACTGGATGGATGTCCATAAATGGAGGTGGATTTACAACTAACAGCGCAATTGTAGTATCTCCGGTAGGGTCTACGAAGTATACCTTTGGATCTATATATTACTGTTGCCACATAACCGCTATGATGTCTAATATCCAACTCTACAACACACCTCTATCAGCAAACGAAATTCAGGTACTCTATAAGGAAGGAATAGGCGGCGTACCTGTCAATGTCAACAACCTTGTTGGATGGTGGACTCTGAACGGCAATGCGAACGATTACTCTGGTTATGGTAATGATGGTACAGCAACAAATGTCGTATACACCAGTGCGTGGACTTCTGGATACAGTGCACCATAACCTGATCATTTCCAAATCAGATATCTAACATGTTTTTATATTTTTTTACCTTACTTCTATAGAGAGAATGGAAAAATTCTATTATTCTAAATTTAAAAGTCAAAAGTCCCAATCTGCAATGGAGTACCTAATGACATACGGATGGGCAATTCTGATTATTGCGATTGTTCTTGTTGCGCTTTTCTCCTTGGGAATATTCAACAGCGCGAACTTTGCACCACGCGCGCAGCCAGGTTCATGTGAAGTGCTCAGAAACCCCGCGGAAACCTCTTTGGCGGGGCAATGCAACGGAGAACTGCCACAGTATGTTGCAGAATTCAATGGTGCTAGTAGTTATATATATGCGAATTCTTCAAATTTAAATGGAGGGATGTCACAGCTCACATTAGCCGCATGGGTTAAGCCCAATAATTTCTATTCATATATGAACATAATTCATGATGAAAGCGCATACATTCTCAATCTGGATAGTAATAATATTATTCTATTCAGTATAGCAAACCTGGGAGGATCATGGAGTTATAGTCTATACGCTACAGCACCCCAACAAATCAATCTAGGAACTTGGTATTTTGTTTCAGCAACGTGGAACGGAAATGAAATGTACACTTACCTTAATGGACAGGAAAGCGGTTCTACATCTACCAGTTCGAATTCAATAAATGTAGTTAGCGGACCTACAGATATAGGAGTTTGGGGAACATGGAATTTATGCCAAGCATGTGATGTGTGGAATGGGAGTATAGCAAATGTCCAAATCTACAACACCTCACTATCAGCAAATGATATTCAAGCTCTCTACCAAGAGGGAATAGGGGGTGCGCCCATTAATGTCAATAACCTTGTTGGATGGTGGCCGCTGAACGGCAATGCGAACGACTACAGCGGAAATGGGAACAGCGGCACTGCCACTGGGATAACATACACCAGTGCGTGGACTTCTGGATACAGTGCACCTTAATTATCTTGTGATTACCGGTCTTATATTGCTCAGGCCAAGTTTTGCCAATACAGCCTCTGGATTATCGTAATATTCTCTTACCATTTGGCTTATGCTCTTGATGTCGCGTATGCCCTGTTTGTTCATAGCAAGCAGGACAGCTGCGCGCACGCTCTCTTCTGCGAGTATATCTTGCGGAACTATTCCTATTATCTTAGATAGAGTGTCCCTGTAGGTTACGCTCGGAAGTATGGGCATTGATGAGAAGGTCTTATAATCAAATTTGTATAGGTCGGAAAGCAGAACCTGTGTCTCAAGCCCAGATATCTCGGATATCTGGATGATTTTTCTAATAGGTTTTCTTTCTTTAAACACCTGTGAAGTCACTATTATTGCATCTATAGCCGACAGAGTCTCCACAGGAACATTCATCGGCGCATACTGAAGCCTGTTTACAGTATCTCTAGCACTAGAAGCGTGAACTGTGCACATTCCAATCTTTCCTATGTTCATTGCTGTTATCATGTCATTTGCTTCCGCTCCCCTCACTTCTCCGACTATTATTCTGTCAGGCCTCATCCTAAGCGCATTTTTTACAAGAGCCTCCATATCCGTATCTTCGCTTGTTTCGAGCCTGACGCAGTTATCCTGCGTCTCGGTATTCAGTTCGTATGTCTCCTCTATTGTGACTACTCTTTCATCAGGCCTTATGAATGAGAACATAGCATTCAGCAATGCCGTCTTGCCAGAGGCTGGCATGCCGCCTATAAGAATGTTTGCTGGCCTGACCGCGAATCCGTCCGTATACACCCAAAGCCTTGCCGCAATCTGATAGTCCAACTCTCCGAAATTGATCAAATCAATTATACTGAGTGCGTTCTTCTTAAAGTTCCTTATCGTTATGTCATAGCCTAAGGGTGATGAGACAATATTCGTTCTGCTCCCGCTTGGCATGTGAACATCCATTATGTTGCCTTTGGAACTTTCGTTAGTTGCGTATAATTTAAGCTTCTTAACAAGCAGTTCCAGAGACTCTCTATCTGCAATCTTTTCGCCAGTATTCTTGCTGCCCTCTCTGGAATTGTATACGAAAATGTCATTAGTATTGTTTACCATTATGTCCTCTATGACCTCATCATAAAGGTATTTCCCTATCGGATTTAAGTCCTCAACATCTGCGATTATCTGTTTGATCTTGTCGTCGCTTATCGTTGGCTCTATCATGCGCGCTGCTGCGCGAACAATATCTGCACGCCTTTCGGGATCGGTAACCCCTACGAACCTGCCAACAAGTTTATCTAGAGCCTTCATCTCTATGTCGAGCAAAGAGGCATCCATGTAATAACCAAATTAATATGTTATTGATAGGAAGCTATAAAATAGATGCAGGGCGCTTTAGTTGTTTGGCAAGATCGCATCCAATACAAACTCCTTGCTGTAACGCCTTAATGAATCGTACCCTTCTCCAACACCGAAAAAGAGTATTGGTATGCCTGTGGTATATGATATTGAAAGGGCATTGCCGCCTTTGGCGTCGCAATCGAGCTTTGTCAGGATTATGCCGTCTATTTTCATATGCTTTGAGAACTCCGATATCTGTGAAGAGAGAGTGTTGCCTGCCGTGCTCTCCCCTATGAACACGGTTATATCCGGAGCCGCAACTTTCACCATTTTTAGCATTTCGTTTATCAGGTTTTTGTTTGTCTCCTGCCTGCCTGCAGTGTCTATAAGCACTACAGGAAGAGAGTGTGCTTTTGCATAAGCGATGGCATCAAAGGCGATGCTTGCAGGATCTGCTCCGTATCTGCTTTTTATGACAGGAAGTCCCAATGTTTTCGCGTGATGCTCTGTCTGCTCTATCGCAGCCGCACGGAATGTGTCGCTTGCGGAGAATACGGAAGAGATGCCTTCCTTCTTGAGCATTGCCGCCAGTTTGCCCATTGTGGTTGTTTTTCCAGTCCCGTTAGGACCTATGAAAAGAATTTTTACAGGAAGTTCATTTGCAGCAATGCGCGTTTTTATAAACTCTATTAAATCAACGCCCTCTTTGGACCTGTTCAGTATCTCCAGAAAGGACTGCCTAACGGATTCTAGCACTTCCTGCTTTATTGTTTTGGATTTGAACCTTGCTGCGGAAAGCTTTTCCTTTAGGGCAACCAAAATATCTTCGGTTGCGTTGTAGGAAACATCAGCCTGCAGCATTGCGGTTTCTATCTCTGAAGTAAAGCTTTCTATGTCGGATTCGCTAAGACGTATTTCTCCTAGAAATGCGCCTTTTATTTTTGTACTTATAGAGAGGTTCAGTTCCAGAGGGTTCTCCTCCTTTGGGCTGCTGTTTTCAATGCTTTTAGCGTGCGTCTCTTCTGGTTTTGCTAGGCTCTCGGCTTGCTTAGGAGGTGCCTCTTCTGGAGTTGCAGCAAGTTCTTCTTTCTCCTCTTTCTTTATCAAGCCTTTTACTGCATTTGAGACCTTCTTTCTTAGTTCATCAAACATAGCCTCTCATCTGCCTAATCTCTCAAGCCGCAGTGACACTTCCATAAGGGCATTTTCCAATTCCTTCCTATCCTTAGATAGACGGTTAAATAATGAGGTCATTTTTTCTACTCTTTTGCTAATATACATTTTTGATTCGGAAATGCTCTTTTCAACCATCCATCCTCCACCAACTCCGACCACCATGGTTTCTGACTTGCTTGCATTAGCATTAAGATATACGTTTGCACCTATATGCATTAGAGTGCCCTTTCCGTTTACAATATCATAATTCTCTGCGGTCTTGAGCGCAGCCTCAAGCTCCCCTATATGCCCCAAAAGTTGGTTCATCTCGTTGCTTATTCCTGAATATTGGCCTTGATAGAGCTGCTGGAGGTATCTTAGAGTATACTGCTCCTCTTCTTTCGACCTAAAGCCTTGAGGTATCTCCATGGAATCACCTTACTTTCTTTATCTCATTTATGTCTATCCTGTTTTTCTTAAGCCCGTGTTTGCTCCCTAACATAGATATTGCTACGCTTCTGGCATGTTTTTCGCTCTTTGCTTTTATTTCGATACTGAATTCAGTATCTCCGTGTAGTTTTCCTGTCACAGCAAAATTTTCATAGTTCTTCATCAAATTACCTCTTTCTCCAAAGCTTGAATAATTCTATTCATTTCAAAACCTGTAGTTTCATATCCAGTAAGTATGCCTTTCGAATTGGCAACTGCAGCTATCCCTATGCTGAGGCCACCAGTATTTGCCGTGGTGCGTACGGAATCGAATCCTGTAATGCTGTCGATTGCAGCTTTCTCAGCATCAGTTGTGCGGTTATTTATTGCCATTCCATTAATTGTCATTATGTTATTTGCGCCAATAGTTTTATAACCTCCTACTTCATTGGCAAAAACCCTGACATTGAATATCTCCTCAATAATTTCCTTATCTTTTTGGTTGTAATCGGGGTTTACAATGCATACTTTATCATTGACAAGCAAGTTGTTACCGATGGCGTTTATGCCGCTCTCTACACGTGCTACCCTGATGTCAGGGCACGCTTTGCTTATTTTCCTTATCTCTTCATCAGATGCAAGGTTTGATACAGCAATGCTTTTTGAGTTAGCCCTACAGAGCATCCCTATGAGGCTGCACCCTCCTATAAAAATTTCTACAACATCCGTACCGAGAATTTCCTTTATGAGCTCTTTTGTCCTATTGGGGATTCCCACAGGGCAGAAAGTATACTCCTCAGTTGTTGTAATGAAAGCCCCGATGTAATCGCTGCCTCCCACCTGGCATTTAGCAGCACGCATGAGAAACATCCTTTTCTACTGCTTCTTTGCAGGCTCTTTCTTTGTAGTCTCCTGCTTTTTATCCTTGTTTTTCGCAGTATCCGAAACCTGCTGTACATCTTGCTTGAACGGTTCTGCAATAGCCTTCCCTCCCTCTAGTTTTACATTCATCCTTACAGGAGTCATGGTCTTGGAGTATTTCTTGACTATTACGCTGTTGAGCTCTTGGTCTATTCTGACATTTTCTATGTCAGTCTTGGTAAAATGGGCAACTCTTTCCCTCACGTAGATTACAGCCTTTCTGGCCCTTTTTGTTCTAGGCTGTCCTACAAGGTATTTTCTTATATTTATTGTCAAAAGCATTCTTCCGGTTGCCACATCATCAATCCTCTATATTAAGTTTGCTCTTTCTCCAGTTTCTTGCAAATAGGTTTGTCTGCACCCTCCTGTGGGTTCTTACAACTGCAAGCAATGGCATTCGCCTTGACTTCTTAAGCGCTTTGCCTAATCTCGCTTTTTTAATCTGTGATTTTTTTGACATTTGCTCACTTCATTTATGTTCAAAATGTATTGTTGTTTCCTTCTTAAATGTTATCCTGTTAATTAATGACATAAGCTGCTTTTCTCCTAATTTGCCTTGAATCCGGTTTGATTGTGCAAGAGATATTATTATTCCAGTAACCTGTGCATAAAGTTCATGATTTGCAATTCTTATGTTCATAAGTCTGTCATATGCAGGTACTTCCAGGAGCTGCTTCATTATCTCTTTCCTCTCCTGCTCAATCTGCATGTTCTTTAAAGCGGTTGCAACCTTCTTTTTTAACTTCTTATTTTGTTCTTCTTCCTCGTCATCATATGGCATAAGGTACACCTTACTGCGCAGCCTTCATCTCTTTTGGTGATAGCCCCTTGGCTATTTTATCCATGAACGCCATGCCTTTTGGGGTCAAAACCCTACCTGCAGGAGTCCTCTTTATAAGACCAACTCCCTCAAGGCTCTGGAAAAGGTCTCTTATTATGCCTCCGCCAGCTCTGACATGGTGCTTTCTATGCATGCTGTGCTCCTTTCTTGCGCCATACCTTGTCCTTAATCTTGAGACTCCTATAGGGCCATTTATGTATACCTGCCTCAATATCGAAGCACCTCTTGTATACCAGAAATCAGGGTCGGATGGTACCCTTTCCCTGTGGGCTCCGGATTTCACATAATTGATATAATCAGGCTTTTTTATCATACCCTTAAGTTCTGTTGCAGTGGCTACTACTAGCTTCGATGCTTTAACATCATATGCGTTTGGCATAACTATACCTCATATACAGAAAAGGACGAGCCTTTCAATTATCATTTCCCTAAAAATTATTAAATACATATGTATTTCGGAAATTACAGCGCATATGCGATTATTGAGCCTGCACTTCTGAGATTGCCTGTTCAAGTATGTCAAGCCCCTTCTCTATATTCTCCTTCCTCATTGTTAGTGGAGGTATGATCCTTATGGTAGAGGTACCGCAGGGAAGCATTATCAAGCCATTGTAGAAGCATTTCTCTATAATCTGCGCCCTCTCTTTTACAGCAGGCTCCTTTGTGCTCTTGCTCTTGACAAACTCTACAGCGATCATCATTCCGAGCCCTCTAACATCCCCCACGATCTCGTATTTTTCAAGCATCTCGCCCAGCCTCCTCATTATAAGCCTGCTTTTTTCTTTTGACATTGCTTCGAGCTTTGCCTTGTTTCTCTTTACATACTTCAGATAAGAGCTTGCTGCTGCTACAGAGACCAAATTCCCGCCAAAAGTGCCGGCATGCGATCCTGGCGGCGTATCGCCAAGCTCTGTTTTGGCTATTGTTAGCCCAATAGGCATTCCGCCCCCTATGGACTTTGCAAGAGTATATATGTCTGCTGTTACGCCAAAATGTTCCATGGCGAGGAATTTGCCTGTGCGCATGCTGCCAGACTGAATCTCGTCAGCTACAAGCAATATATTATTCTCGCTTGCAACGCGCCTTAGTTCCTTTACAAAAAGCTTAGGAGGAACTATATATCCGCCTTCTCCTTGTACAGGCTCGAAGAATATGGCCGCCACCTCTTTTGAAGAATACTCTTTTGCCAATATGTTCTTCTCTATGTGGTCTATGCACGCAATTGCGCAGTCGTCAGGATCGCTTGTATTAAACTGACACCTGTATGGATTCGGGTATATTGCATGTACAATATTAGGGAATGGGCCAAGGCCGTCTCTTACTGCTGTCCTGCTTGCAGTAAGCCCTAAAGAGCCCAGGCTCCTGCCGTGGAAGGCACCATAGAAACTTATTAGGACTTTCTTTTTGGTAAATATCTTTGATAGCTTTATTGCATCCTCTATGGCTTCGGTGCCTGAATTAGAATAGAAAACCCTTCCAAATCCTCTTGGAAACAGAGTAAGCAAATTCTCTGCGAATTTTACTGGTGGTTCTGAGTAATAATCGAGAAACGCAGGATGCATAAGCTTGTCAACCTGTGCTTTTACCGCCCTTCTTATCTCTGCATTTCCGTTTACCCCTATGTTATACGCGCCTATGAAACTAGAGAAATCTATGAACCTGTTTCCTGCGATATCATATGCATAATCTCCTTCGCCTCTTTCTACAACAAAGGGAAAATCTTCCCTTGTGGTGGTGAACAAAACCTTCTTATCCCTCTTTATCACCTCTTTTATTTTGTTGTTTATTTTTATCATTTTATGACACCTTTATATCTGGAATATTTGACAAGCGCAGATATAGATTTAGCAGCAGCATCTGGAGATTCGTATACCGGAACTCCAGAAGCCTCGATGATTGCTGTATGCGACCTTGTATATGTGCTGCCAGTACTTACCACGACAATGGGTTTCTCTTTCCTGCTTGCAACATCTACTATGGCAGATGCAACTGATTCATCAGCACCGGGTGTCTGGAAGAGAGTTATAACCATTATCACATCTATGTTAGGATCGGAAGATAGCGCGGAAAGGGCGGATGAGAACCTATCGGCTCCAGCGTCTCCGCCTATGTCCAATGGAAGCCTTATATTTACGATTGGGGGCATTTTCTTCCTCAAATCCCTTGCCATCTTTCCGTCAAGTTCTGGCAGTATCAGACCGTTTTGATATAGAGCGTCTGCAGCAAGCACACCGTGACCGCCTCCATTTGTTATTACTCCAACTCTGTTGCCCCTGCATAGCGGCTGTGTATCGAATATCTTGCCGTACCATAGCAATTCCTCTAGGCCTTCCGCCTCTATAAAACCGAACTGGTTAAAAAACGCGTGGTATGCATTGTTGCTTCCTGCTAAAGATGCAGTATGCGAATGTGCAGCTTTGGAACCGGATTCTGTTCTGCCTCCTTTAAGCACAACAATTGGCTTTGCTTTAGTTATTTTTTTGGCTATGCTCATAAGCTCCTTGGCTCTTCTGGCACCCTCCATATACAGCACCACCACATTAGTGTCCTTGTCTTTTGATAAATAGTCCAGTATGTCTACCTCGTCAACAACAGCTGCATTGCCGTAGGATATGAACTTAGAAAGCCCGAAACCTTCGCCGCTTATCAGGTCCAATATCGAACTTCCTACAGATCCGCTCTGCGAAACAAAGCTCACTCCGCCGATCTTAGGCCTGTCTATCTTTGCTGTAGGAAGAAAAAGCGTATCATTCCTAGAGCGGGTGTCCATAACTCCCAGGCAATTCGGTCCTATGACAGGCATTTTATATGCTTCAGATATGCGAATTATCTCGGCTTGAAGGTCGTTTCTTCCCACCTCAGAAAATCCGCTTGTAACTATCACTGTGCCTTTGACTTTAGCTCTGCCTGCTTCATTCAAGACTTTCGGAGTTGCATCAGCAGGAACGCATATGACTGCCAGGTCTATAGGCTCTCTCACATCTAATATGCTCTTGTAGGCTTTGTGCCCCATAATGGACGGCTGGCCAGAAATGTTTACTGGATATAATTTTCCCTGGAAACCAACGTCGATATAGTTTTGCATTATGGCCGTTCCGACTTTGCCAGGTTTATCGGAAGCGCCTATCACCGCCACAGAACCGGGTTTCATGATCTTTTCAATATTGTTTATTTTGACTTGCACTTTATTACCTCTCGTTAGACAGAAGCCTCAGGTCAACAGCATCATAAGTCCCATCATGCAATATTATCGGGTTTAAATCCATCTCTGTGAAATCGTTTTCTGCAAAAAGTTTCGATGCCTTTAACAAGAGCGACGCGATCATCTCTCTGGATTTTGTATCGTGCGCTATAACATTGGAGGACTTGAGTTGATCTATCATGGAAAATGCCGTATCCTTATTTATCGGGCATATCCTCAATGCGAAATCCTTGAACGCCTCTACGTATATTCCGCCAAGGCCAAGGAGCACCATCTTTCCAAATTGTGAGTCTGTATTCCCACCTACTATTATTTCGGTCCCTCCAAGAATCATTCTTTGCGCCACTACCTTATATTTACCTAGCTTAAGTTTTGATGCTCGCTTTGTCAACAGAGAAAAAGCATCCCGTATCTGCTTAGGGTTGGCCAAATATAGAGCAACCAGACCGCTTTTGGATTTGTGCAGCGCCTTATCTGAGATGACTTTCATAACTATCATCCCACGGCTGCCCCAGAATTTTACCGCATCGTCTCCGCTTGCAATTGTGGCAGTTTCC
Organism: Microcaldota archaeon; assembly: GCA_021810105.1. Taxonomy (GTDB): domain Archaea; phylum Micrarchaeota; class Micrarchaeia; order Micrarchaeales; family Micrarchaeaceae; genus JAJZAB01. Next base: position 187,140 of record JAJZJM010000001.1, read on the forward strand.
ACATTTCTTATTTTATACCTATCTAGAGTTTTCCTGGCAACATCATAAGGCAATAACAACTACCCACCAACCGAATGCTGCATGGAGCGTAATCAGATTACACGCGCAAGCAACAAAAGTATCACTATTATTATGATTATTCCTATTACTACTATAAGATTTGCCTTTCTTCTTTTTTTGCTCGAAGATATTTTGTTTTCTATATCTGCAAGCGCTTGCCCTTCTTGAACATTATTTGTTTCATTTGATTTTGGCAGCATCTGCGATACTGCTGGCTGGTTCTGTTGGGTTCCTGTTGAAGGCGTAGCCATCTGTTGCGCCTGGCCAGAGGTAACAGGCTGTGCTTGAGGCTGCTGGAAACCCGCCTTAGCCTGCAGCAATCCTTTTTCTGTAAGCATAATGTCTATGCTTCCATTCTTTATGTCATAGACTATGTACTGCTGCTTCCCCATTCTGTAAAGATGCATTGCTAAATCTCTTGGTCTTAAATTTACCGCTCCTCCCACATCAACGTAAGAACGCTTTCCGCCCTGCAGTTGGGCCACTATTGCAAAATCTACAGCATCAAACGGGGCCTTTGCCCTTTCTTCGGCTTCGGCAATAATGCTTTTTCCGGATTCTGTTAGCGATATAATGCTTTGCCCTGGAAAATTAGCAGTAAAGTCTACCAACCCTTTGATCCTCAATGTGCCAAGTATGTTTGATCCATCAAAAAACGAGGAATTTATTTTACCTCCAAATTTCTCCACTACAAGGCCGGGAGTTATGTTAGAAAGCGCGACTAAATCAAGAAAGTTAAGCTCATCTGCCATAGTATCACATTAATATGTATGCCAATATTTAAATAGATTCAGAGCATTCCCTCATCATAACTAGTCCTGATGGTATTCGTGGAACTGAAATTTTTTGGAGGCGCACAGGAAGTCGGTAGGTCTGCTATATTATTAAAGGATGATAGGAACATAATGCTGGATTTCGGAATAAAACTAGATCATAAGACAGAATATCCAACAGCTATTCCAAAAATAGATGCTCTTGTCATAAGCCATGCGCACCTTGACCATAGCGGTTTCTCCCCTGGCATATACAATGAGGTAAATATACCCACATTCGGAACAATGCCAACACTCAGCCTTTCAAAACTGCTTTTGGATGACTCATTAAGCATAGCAAAGAAGCAGCATACGCAGCCGAAGTTCCATAAGAGGCAGATAAATGCACTTTCGAACAAATATACGAGTTTAGAATATGGGTCTACAGCAGGCTTCGGAAAATTCGATATAACGCTTTACGATGCTGGCCATATTACAGGCAGTGCCATAACCCTTGTAGAAAAACCACACGCAAAAGGAAACAAACGTGTATTATATACTGGAGATTTCAAGCTTTCGGAGCAGACCTTGCACAAAGGAGCACATATTGTGGAGAGTGATGTGATGATAACAGAATCCACGTATGCGCTCAGGAAGCACCCAGATAGAAGCTCTGTTATAGCGAATTTGGTTGCGGGAATAAAGGAAACCCTGCAGGAAGGCGGAACCGCACTCCTGCCTGTTTTTGCAGTTGGAAGAAGCCAGGAGATATTGTCCATTCTGTACAAAAATGGATTAACCGGATCTACTTTTGTTGATGGAATGGCGAGAAAGGCAACCACAATAACCCTTAACTATCCAAGATTTATTTCAGATCCAGGCCTTCTCGAAAATGCGATAAAGGAAACTACATGGATAGGCGAAAGAAGCGAGAGAAGACACGCATTGGACGGTCCTTCAATAATTGTTACAACAGCTGGAATGCTTAACGGAGGCCCGGTATTAGATTACATAACAAAGCTGAATAAGAATTCAAAAATATTCCTTACAGGATACCAGGTAGAAGGGACAAACGGCAGGACGCTTGTAGAGAAAGGCTACATAACAATCGATGGAGAAAAAAGAAAGATAGATACACCTGTAAGCACCCATGACCTCTCGGCGCACGCGGATATAGATGACATACTTAATTATGTGAAAAAGAGCTCCCCGAACAAAGTGGTATGCGTACATGGCGATTCAAGCAGCGCAACTACCCTTGCAGATAAACTCGCTGCAGAAGGGTTTGAAGCTTTTGCACCAAAAATTGGAGATACAATAAACATAGATTGAGGACGCCTTGGCCGGGATTCGAACCCGGGTCGCAACCGTGACAGGGTCGCATGCTGGTCCACTACACTACCAAGGCACATGAAATGTATATTGGAATGTCTGTCAAGCTATTTATTTGCTCTTATTCTTTGATACGATTCTATTGTAAATTTTCTCGAGTTCCATGCCATCAACATGATGCCCGGGAGGTGTAACGTATTCTCCATTAGATCCGTGTTTAGGCTTCTGCATTGGATAAAGCTTGGAATGGAGATGCGACACCCCTTTACCTTCAAACACCAAACAAACGCGCTCTGGATTGAGCGCCTTTTCTAGCATCTTTGCAACCTTCTTCGATGCCATGGTTATTCCTTTTATCTCTGCATCACTATTCTCGAATATTCTGCTGTCCAGATGCTTCTTGCGCACCACAACCGTCTGTCCTTCTGCATATGGAAGTATGTCCAATATGGCAAGATAATTCTTGTCTTCGAATATTTTGTAAGCTTTAGCTTCGCCATTCACTATACTGCAGAATATGCATTTATCCATAAAATCACTATCCCGTTGGAGCGAGTCGAACGCCCAACCTGTCGGTATCTAACAGCAATGCTGTAATGCAGACTACAGCCGACCGCTCTGCCATTGAGCTACAACGGGCTATTTGTATTAAACATCAAAATATTAATATAGTTGTCTGAGTTTATAGAGTAGCTTCCCTATAATTTAAATAGGCTTTAGGATAAATTATTGTGAAGCCAGGCAGACTGGTAAAATGGTAGAACTTAATAAAGATAAATTAAAGTCTAAGGAAACGAGAAGGCTACGAGAGCTGATAAAAAGAGAACGGAGGACGCCCATCTTTCTTTATTGGCTCAATGAAAGGCTCACCAGAATATCAAGGTCTCCCAATTTCATAGACAGCATACTTGTCCTGATAGCATTTTTTAGTGCGGCGGTAGGACTGCCGTTTTATCCCATTACAATAATTGCACTTATCGCATTGTTGCTTTTTTTCTCTACATTAAGAAAGCCATTCATAGGTCTAATCTTCATGATTATTTTAATAATGCCGATGATACTTTATCAGATGCCTGCACTCTCTTGGATTTACCTTATGATAATGGCCGCATCTCTGATTTACGGATACATGTACTATAGAACAATATTTTTTATCTATGCAATCATATCAGTTGCATTCTCCCCCTCTGGCTATATTTTTGCGATACCCCTGTTCATGCTCGCAGTACTCATGGTAGGGTATAAGAGGGCACTGACGGTCGCCGTTGTCTTCGTGTTTGCGGTTGCTTTGCTTTCTGGAGTATCAGGGGTGCAGAATACTGCGTATATAATATACAATGCAAAGGCGGGCTATGCTTCTGCAGTGCCCTCCCAACTTGCTCCTTTTGTTACTCCGTCAAAGCCAGGGCTTTATTTGTTAAATTTCCGCTCGGGTTTTGATTCGATAGCTGCGAGCTTCACAAGCCAGAACATAATAAACCAATCAAACGCTGCCATATATGCTCTTATCACGGCTTCGGGAACAGACACAGAATACTATATCGCAGAGATGATTGTCTTTGTGCTTATGGTATTTGGAATAGACGCTGTGGCTTCAGGCAGCAGATCTAAATACCGTGGCACATACGCAGCAATGATAGGCATAGCGTATCCTTTGTTCGCCTACTCGCTCTCTTTTATATCAGGAATATCTATACAAATCGTCCCTATGGCGATTGGAACCCTCATTGCGTTAGGAATAATATTCTTAATGGAATTTTTTAACATTAAGATAGTTTACGCACTTGACATTAAAAAGCAAGACCTAAGGATGAAGTTCGGAGAGGCATTCGAAGATTTGGAGGAAGGAAATGTGGCTGAAAATTTCAATGATATAGGCAATTATGAATCGGTAAAAAAAGAGCTTACTGATGCAGTACTGGCCCCTATAGAGGAGAAGGGAATATCAAAGGCGTATAATGTCAGACCAGCCAAAGGCATACTCCTTTTCGGACCTCCCGGAACTGGGAAAACCGTAATGATGAGAGCATTGGCTAATGAGGTAAGGGCAGGATTCTTCTATGTAAAAGCATCAAACTTGATATCCGCATTCCCGGGAGAGACAGAGAAAGCCATATCAAATATATTCAAGATTGCGAAGAAGCATGCTCCATGCGTCCTGTTCTTTGATGAAGTAGATTCGGTTGCAGAGTCAAGGCAGAGTGCCACAATTAACGAATCCAGCAGACAGGCAATATCGCAGCTGCTTACAGAGATGGATGGATTCCAGCAGATAAACAATGTAATAATAGTAGGGGCAACAAATGCCCCGAATGTCATGGACCCGGCAATATTGAGGCCTGGAAGATTTGATAAAATAATATATATGCCACCTCCGGATTTTAACGGAAGGAAGAAGATATTTGAGATATACCTGAAAAAACTCCCAATATCTTCGGAGATAAACTATGACGAACTTGCAGAAAAAACAGACAGGTATACTGGTGCAGATATAAAAGCGGTTTGTGAAAGCGTAGCTCAAAAAGTTGCACAGGACGCAGCTAGCAAGCATAAAGTCCTTGAGATAACGCAGGACGATCTACTTGGCAGAATAAAATCCACCAGGCCTTCGGTTTCTCTTTCAAAAATAGAGAATTATCAGAAGTTTAGGATGGATTTCGAAAGGAGCGTATACGGGCAGTCGGGAGAAGAGCAAATAGATGAAGTTTCTCTGAATGATGTGATAGGACTTGAAGACGCCAAGAAGGTAATTGTTGATGCAATAGAGGTGCCGCTTACCCATCCAGAACTTGTAAAGAAATACAAGATTAAAAACATAAATGGTGTGCTTCTTTTCGGGCCTCCCGGAACAGGAAAAACCATGCTTATGCGCGCGATAAAAAGCGAGCTGGGTGGGGTAACAATGCTGGAGCTAAATTGCGCTGAGATAAGCCAAGAGGGACCGGAAAAAGCAATAAGCGAGATAAAAGACACCTTTGATAGGGCTAGAGACAGCACCCCTGCAATAATATTGCTTGATGAAGTTGAGGAGATGCTTTTGAAGAGAGGAGAGGCATCAGAGTATTCCTCGCAGATAACTAGCGAGATGCTCAGGAACATTGATGGAATTAGCAAGCTGGAAAGCGTAGTGTTGATAGGCACAACCAACAGGCCTGATGCGATAGACCCTGCCGCACTGAGGCCTGGAAGATTTGATAAGCTGATTTTCATAAAACCTCCAGGAAAGGCGCAGCGTTTAGAGATGTTTAAATCGGATCTAGAAGCAGTGCCTTTATCCGAAGATGTCTCATTTGCAAAATTGGCAGACATGACACAGAACTTTACAGGAGCGGACATATCCCACATATGCAGGGAGGCTAAATCTGCCGCGTTAGAAGCATCAATTAAGAAAGATGAGGAAATAAAAATAACAATGGAGATGCTGAATGGCATAATAGAAAAGACAAAGCCATCAGCCAAAGAGGATGTGCTTGCAAGTTACCTCTCTTTCTATTCAAAGTACGGCGAACGTTGAGGGATCAGCCCTTGCGGATTATGCGCAGCACCTTTCCAAAGATGGCAGCCCTGCTTATATATCCAAAACTCCTGCTATCCTCACTCTCCTTTGCATTATCACCTGTGACATAGAACATGCCGTTTCTTTCATGTGCGATTCTTTTAACAATAAGCATGCCGTTTAATGGGTGCTTAAGGACTATTATTTCGCTCGGCTTCGGGGAATTGAATAAATAAGAGACTCTGCTAACTATGATATAATCCCCATCATTGAGCGAGGGCTGCATGCTTTTGTCTTTGACCTTGAATATCGCTATAGGCATCGATCTCTACGCTATTGCAGCTTTGGCAAAACTATTTCCTTCTCTGTAGGATATGGGGCCTTTACTCTGATAGTTTGAACGTTCTTTGTCTTCCAAAATATCTCTGCAAATTTGTTTACTTTCTCGAGGAGCGCATCTCCATCAGCAATATTAGTGCTCTGCTTCGCTTTTGATGCAGCCTTCATTATATCCCACACAAGCGCGTGCATCTCCGGGTTTGCCTGAGCGTGCTCTGGCTTGAAATAGTCACCCCATATTACACGGATCTCATGCTTGCATATCTCTGCATGCTGTTCCTTAACTGCAGTGTACCTTATCATTTTGTTCCTGCCTTCAGGAGTCATATCATTGCTTTTCACAAGGTCTGCGATCAGCATGTCCATACGTATTACAGTATGGGCAGCAACTAAAGCAAGATGCGGGTCGTATATTCCACAAGGTATGTCGCAGTGCGCGCTCACTGTCTTGAAATGCGCAACTTTATCTATCGCTTCAAATAATCTGTACATTGCACCACCAACAAAGATACATTGTTTTTATTTATAAGCTTTTGTGGCAGAAACGTGTAGTTATTGTGACGTCCTCGCAAGACTGAAAGTTGTCGGTTTACCATGGCGGATTTTTGATTGATAATCTTGAAACACCGAAGATAGTTCTTGATCCATTGACGACTGTCTACTGTGGATTTTCCCGCTCACATTAATAATTGGGCCTGCGGAGAGTCGAACTCCGGTCTCAAGCGTGTAAGGCTAGCGTCTTAACCGTTGGACTACAGGCCCGCATTCATCTTTTTGCAGCGCGCTCCTTGCAGAACGCATTTATCTTATTTATAGCATAGTCTAATATCTCTTTTGGAGCAAGAGAAACAATCCTGAAATGGCCAGGACTGCCGAATGCGCTTCCGCTTCTTGTCTGCACAAGCTTAGATTTAAGCAGATCTAATACAAAATCGTTATCTGTTTTGAAATGAAGTGCTTTCAAATCTATTCTCGGAAATATATAAAATGCGCCGTTCGGGTCTACAGCTTCCATATATGGAGACTCGTTGACCAGCTTGGTTGCATGCTTTACCCTATCTGCTATCTCCTTTACCATAAACTTAATCGCTCTGTTATGCGCGGCCGTATCATTAATGCCTACAGCTACGGCATGCTCTGCGGGAGTGTTTACAGAAAGCCTGGCTAGAGCAAAATCGGAAAGTGCACTTTTGAGTGATGCAGATCTCCTGTCGGCTTCAGGTATTATCATAAAGCCTATTCTAAATCCAGTGGCATCAAAATTCTTAGACGCGCCATTCCAGATCATATGGGGCATTCCCTTAGCGAGCTCCCCTATGCTTGTAAATTTGGCATCGCCAAATGTTATCTCATCGTAAATCTCATCGCTCACTAAAAATATTCCATTATCATTGGCAATGTCTACCAGCTCTCTCAATGCATTTTTGTTTAAAACCGTACCTGTAGGATTGTTTGGATTTGTCACAAGCATGTACTTTATTCTTTTTGTATTCTTGCGTATCGTGGCCTTAAGGTTGTCTATGTCAATCTGCCAACCTTCAGATTCGTCATACCTTCCCGCAATCTCGCTTCCTTCACAAAGTTTAAGGTATGTGTAGTATGGAGGATAATAAGGTCTGAAAAGTATTGCGGCATCATTTCTGTTTATGAGCGCATTATTAAGAAATAGAAAAGCTTCAGAAAGGCCTGCTGTTATTATTACATCATCATTCGAAATTGACATGCCATATAAACGTCTGTATCTTCTGGCAACAGCAGATTTTAGCTCTTCTGATCCTTCCGATTTAGAGTAATTTGTATTCCCGGCAGAAAGAGCTTCTTTATAAGCATTCAACATGTATTCCGGAGTCTTGAAATAAACAGCCGGGTCTCCAGTATCTAACCTAAATACTTTTTTACCAGACTTTGAGAGGGTGTTAGCAAGATTGTGCACCTCGGCTATGGGATTTGCTACAAACTTCCTCCTATTTGCTATGAAGTTCTCCATTTTACCCAATTTATTTTTGCTATTAAAGTTTATTATAACGTATTAATTTCCTATTTATCAACAAGCTCTGCATCATCAATTATGTAGTCTCCAGAATCACCATTCCACACTATATGCGATTTATTTATCCGTATTCTATTTTTGAACAAAGGCGCATCTAATACGAAGGACTCCGCCTCTCCTCCTTCAAAGGATATATTTATCTTGTTCTTTTCCTTAATCCTCAATAGCTTTTCTATAATGTCTGGAGCTATGCGTTTTCCGAGAAAACTTTCGTCGAGGCCTGCTGCGGATACACGTGTTATTATTGCATCGAATTTACCCGACACATGTTTGAGTTCCTCCAGCGCATCGCACCCCCATAAAGGCGAATGATGAACGATACCGAGCTTTTTGCATATGCCGTCTATCCTCTCTTTTTGATAGGAGCTCGCGACCGCACCTGTAACCAGGTCCGTTACCATATTCTCTTTTAAAGCCGCTTCTATATCGTTCAATTCCTTCTCTTTCTCCCCATCAGTTTTCCAGAAAACGTGCCTTATCCCCATAGCCTCAGCCTGAAGCTTAGTCCATTCAACATTTACTTTTTGCAACATATAGCTAAAGCTATTGATAGGTAGCATCGAGATCAGCAATTCGACTCTAGAACCTGCCTCTTCCATCCTATGTACTGCTAGCGTTGAATCCTTTCCACCGCTATATAAACAGGCAATCAAATAATCACTCTACGCTGCTTGAGGGGCAGATACGATTGAGCACACATCTTTCGCAATGTGCCCGCCTTGAAGTACATGTGTCCCTTCCAAGCGCTATGAATAGATGAGTAGCGTTGCCCCACTCTTTCTTCGGAATTATCTTCATAAGTTTCTCCTCTAATTTTGACGGGTTTTGGGTCTTATAGAGAAAGAGCCTGTTTGCAACAGTTATGCAGTGGGTGTCTATGGCAATGCCTTCGTTCTTTGCAAATGCATTTGCCATCACCACATTTGCGGTTTTTCTTCCTACCCCTGGCAATTTTATAAGCTCCTCTACTCTGTCTGGGACCTTGCCACCAAACTCAGCCTCTATCATTCGAGCCGAGTTGATAATGTTCTTTGACTTGTTCCTATAGATATTGATGCTCTTGGTGTATGGATAGAGCTGCGATGGTCTTAAGTTAACAAAGCTGCTGGGGTTCGGATATTTTTTGAACAGTTTTGGTGTTGCCTTGTCAACCTGGGCATCTGTTGTCTGCGCAGACAGTATTGTTGCAACGAGAAGTTCCCATGGAGTTGAATAACTAAGAGAGGTTTTCATCTCTTCAGGATACCTTCTCTTAAGTTTGCTAAGTATCAAAGTAATCTCTTTCTCTGCCCCGCTCATTTTATCGCTAGGTAAGGTATTGCTAAATATTTATAGCCATTTATACTTACGTGATTATTATTCAGTGAGGAGTGTATAGATGGAAAAACGATGCATGGTTGCTGGATGCTTTGTGATAGAAAAGGGAAAGGTGTTACTTCTACACCATACCAAAATAGGACTATGGCTTCCACCTGGAGGGCATTTGGAGGAAAACGAGTTTCCAAACGAAGCCGCAATAAGGGAAACCAAAGAGGAAACTGGTCTTGATGTTGAGCTGCTTTGCAATGATGCGATAATGCACACAGATACCCAATCGCATACGCTAGAAGTTCCGTTCACAATAATTTACGAACATGTGCCGTATAAGACCGAACCTCCGCATATACATTTTGATATGTCATATGTTGCAAAAGTAAGAGGCGGGATATTGAACTCTAACAAAGAAAGCGATGACATTGGCTGGTTTGATTCCAAAGAGCTGGAACGCCTCGAAACATTACCAAGCGTGCGTAACATTGCACTAGAAGTTTTAAGACAATATGGAAATAAACTTTAGTGATTAGATGAAAGTGATATCTGATTTGCACATACATTCTCCATATGCTATGGCATGCAGCCCATCAATAAGCCTGGAAGGCATAGAGCAAACTTGCATAGAAAAAGGCATTAACCTTGTAGGAACTGGAGATTTTACCCATCCGAAATGGCTTGCGGAAATTAAATCAAAATTGGAGCCAGCAGATCCGGGATTATTTAAGATTAATGGATCTAGTTCGAATGTAAGATTTGTACTAAGTTCGGAAGCATGCACCATATTCGAAGATAAAAACAAAAAAATCAGAAAAATACATAACTGCATGCTAATGCCAGACATAGATTCTGTAGAGGCACTCAACCAAGCATTAAGCAAGTATGGAGAGCTTTCTTCTGATGGGCGCGTCATATTATCGATGAGCGCGGCGCATTTGGTAGAGGAGATTTTTAAAGTCCAAAAAAATGCGTTTGTTTTCCCTGCGCACGCATGGACTCCTTATTTCGGAGTATTTGGAGCGATTTCAGGAGTAGACTCGATGAAAGAGGCGTATGAAGACCAGGAAAAGCACATATATGCACTAGAAAGCGGGCTCAGCTCTGACCCTTCAATGAACTGGAGAATATCCAAACTCGATAAATACGCTATCATATCAACGAGCGACATGCATTCTTTACCTAAGATAGGCAGGGAGATGACGCTTTTGGATGTGGATTCCCTTTCATACAAGAACATAACAAATGCAATAAAGGACAAGGATGCAAAGCGGCTAAGCGGAACTCTGGAATTCTTTCCTGAAGAGGGCAAATACCATTTTGACGGGCACAGGCAATGCAACGTATCTGTAGATCCAGATAAAGAGAGCAAGCTGGAAAAGTGCCCTGTATGCGGCAGGAAATTGGTAATAGGCGTGCTGCATAGGATTAACCAACTAGCTGACAGAGAGCCGGGCTACGTGCCAAAAAATCGCCCCCCTTTTGTAAAGGCCGTGCCTTTAAGGGAGATAATCGCATATGTGTTAAGAAAGCCATATGCTTCGCCACATGTAACACGAATGTATGAAGAGATGATAAAAGAGCTAGGCTCTGAGTATGATCTGCTTACAAAGACAGATACAACAGTGATATCGGAGAAATTCAACCCTGAGATAGGAGATGCGATACAAAACATGCGGAACGGAAATATTACCATAAAACCAGGCTACTCTGGCGTATTTGGAGAGGTAGACCTGCTCAATAGAGATAGTGGAAAGAAATCTACCTACTTTGAAAGGCAGAAGAGACTTTAAATCGAGGAGCTGCTTTTTTGGAATAAGGATGCCTTTACAAATATGGCTTTTGTTTTTTTACCAAAATGTTTTCTTATCTGCCTTTGCCTGAAAGCGAGCAAAGCAAAACTTTGCATTATTCTTCCATAATGCTTGAGGGAAAAGATGGTTACAAATACAGCACCGATTACCACCATCTCAACTAATATCAATTGGCTCCCTATAGTTAGCATAAATTTAGAATACGGGGCGTCTTTTATGGCAAGAAAGGAGGCAAATGCCACTAAGAAATCCAAGCCTACTGAGATGTAAGCAAGTTTCTCGAAGAGATTTTCCATTTTTTTTATCTTCTTATAGTCATTATAATACAATCTATCAACCGGTCGCAGAATTAATCCAACAGCACTATTTATAAATCATCTAGAAGTGAATGGCTACTGGAAGTTTCGGTTATTGCGTGGGGATGTGGCAATGTCTCCCATGCAATACATTTAAAATGCTTCTTCAGCTAATATAAATCAAGAAAAGCAAAGCATTGGCGCATTCTTATGAAAGATACTGAAAACAAAATAATAGCTGCAGTTAGAGTACGCGGTCGTGTTAACGTGAGATCTGACATAAACGAGACTTTAGACAGATTAAGGCTCAGAAGAGTGAATAATTGCGTGATAATAAAGATGAATGACTCTTATTCTGGAATGATAAATGCCTGCCACGACTATATTGCATTCGGAGAGCCTAATGAGGAAACCGTGAAGAGGCTTGTAAAAAAGGCGGGCATAAGCATAAGCCCTTCAGATATAATGCAGGGCAAATATGACCCGAAAACCCTTAAGGCTGCTCTGCCTATAAGGCTGCACCCGCCAAGGCATGGATACAAAAGCACAAAGCTTAGCGTGAAGAGAGGAGGAAGCCTTGGTTATATGGGAGAGGGAATCAACAAACTGATACAGAGAATGGTGAAGTAATGGTGGTTAGAAAGCAGAAGAAGGCAAGGAAATACCTAGGTACAAGGAGATGGGGCGTTGGCAACATAAAGAATGCCAGAGGCGCGGGAGATAGAGGAGGAGTAGGCAGGGCGGGTGTCAGGAAGCATAATTTCACATACATGACATCCAAAGCCAGGGAGGAGATGCATAAAAAAGGATTTACTCCGTGGAACAGAAAAAAACTTGATGAGATTACGCTTGGAAAGATAAATTCCATGGCTGCTTTAATGGAGAAGCCTGAAGAGGAAATAGAGCTTCGGAATTTCAAAGTGCTAAGCAATGGCGTTCTAAACAAGCCGCTAAAGATAAAGGCGAGCAGTTTCTCTAAAGCGGCATTGGACAAGATAAAAAACGCAGGCGGAGAGGCCATAGAGCTAAAGTAACTAAATCAAGGCTTAGATATGGGAAAATCTCTCAAAATCGTATTTTTTACCGACACATACACTCCAAGCGTGGATGGAGTGGTAACATCTATAATAAACGCGAAAAAAGAGCTTGAGCGCAGAGGGCATAAAGTCTATATCTTCACGAGCGGCAATATAGGAGTAAGACCAATCGCAGAAATATCAAAGAACGTATTCGCGATTCATGGAATAAAATTCCCAAAATATCCGCAGTATAGAGTTGCGCTCTTCACCCTTCCTCTTTCTGCAAAATTTAATTCCATAAAGCCAGACATAGTGCACATTCATACCCCATTCACAGTGGGGCTCTCAGGCCTTGCAATGGCTAAAATAAATAAACTTCCAACAGTATCTACATTCCATACTTTTTTCACTAGCAGAAAGGTAATGAAAGAATATGGAATATCAGGTAAGATGGGCCAGAGGTTAATGACAAAATATTCTTGGCCATATGCAAGATTCTTCTTCAATAAATGTGATGCAGTAATAGCACCCACATATGCGGCTGAGGCTATTTTAAGGAGGAATGGGATAAATAACCTCAGAGTTGTCCCAAATGCCGTAGATACAAAAAGATTCAGACCAAAGAAAGCCTCATTGAAGCTCAGGAGATCGTTGCAACATAAGCCTAAAGACAAGATTGTGCTTTATGTGGGTCGCTTAAGCAAGGAGAAGAGATTGGATGTGCTGATAAAAGCAGCAGATGAGCTTAGAGATGAAGATATTACTTTTGTAATAGGAGGGACAGGGCCGTATCAACAGGCCCTACGAAAGATGGTTTATTCTAAAAGATTGCACAATGTAAAATTCGTAGGCTTCATAAACGACAAAGACCTTCCAGGCTATTATTCTGCGGCTGACTTATTCTGCACACCCTCCACATTCGAAACCCAGGGCATAACCGTATTGGAGGCGCTAGCTTCGGGAAAACCAGTAGTAGGGGCAGCTTATCCGATAATGGAGGAGATAATAAAACCTGGAAAAAATGGCGAAATATTCAAAGCTGGAAATCATATATCGTGTGCGCATAAAATAGAGAAGGTTATAAATAACCTAAAGTCTTACAAGTATGCGGCTGATAGCATACAAAACTATTCTGCTAATGCGATTATAGATACTTTATTAAATGTGTATAGAGAGGTTATCGCAAGTAAAAGCTAATTAAAACAAATTACAATACGCTAATTATACAAAGGCGATTCACTGCCAGAAGAAAAGGATGAGAGATTAGGTTCAAATAAAGTTCAAGATGAAGGTACCTCTGCTGAAAGAGAACACGGCAAAGTGCAGCCTACGAATACGCTAGGCAGCATGATTAAAAACTCTGCAGATCCGAAAGTTCAAGAACTAAGGATTCAGATTGATGCGCTTAATAAGAAGAGGAGGGAGGCATTCGGAAAAATGAAGGATGTACAAAGAAGGCTTAATTATAAGATGTCAGAGCTTGACGCGCTTTCCAGGCTTTCCGAAATGGAAAAGGCGCAGCCCAAAGCCATGCCAGACATATCCAAACTCAAAAGGCAAAGGCAGATGCTGGAATTTAAAGTGTCTACAGAGGCGCATTCGCTACCACAGGAAAAATTACTTATAAGAAGAATCAACGAGATAAATTCGCAAATAGAGGAGGCCCTAAAGTCCGTAAGGAAAGAGAGGAAGATGCTTCTTGTTAAAAAAGATATTGCAGACCTCCAGACTGCTCTTAACTCAATTGTTGCGGAGCTTGCTGGTTTTGACAGAAATCTGGATGATTTGTATCATTCGATAAGAAAGATATTAGGAGTTGAAAAGAGAAGATCTAATGTTCAGCAGCAGAAGCAAAAACCGGTAGTGCATAGGCAGCAGGAGATCAATCTTGAAGATATTGTGGTAATAAAGAAGAAGGATGGAAAGAAGCCTCAACCAGATGCAAATTCTGATAATGTTGGCTAAATAAGTTTATAAAAAGTGTTAATATGAAAATTTCTTTTTTTGGAGCAGCAGGAGAAGTAGGAAGAAGCTGCATAATGGTGAGCACAGACAATACAAATGTGCTTCTGGATACAGGCATAAAGCTGGGTGCACAGATAGAGTACCCGCAAATAAGCAACAGCCAGCTGGAATCGGTAGATGGCATATTTATAAGCCACGCGCACCTTGACCATATAGGATTCCTGCCCCACATATACTCGTCAGGATACAAAGGCAATTATTTCGCTACGAAACCAACGGTTGAGCTCGGCAACGTCCTGATAAGCGATTATCTCAGGATATCCAACCCTGTAGGGGTTAGCAAAAAGGGCATGGAAGAGATGATTAAGCACGCCAAAATGGTGGATTACGGAAAGGAATTCAAGTTTAGGGATCTATCCATAAAGTTCATACCTGCAGGCCACATTCTAGGCAGCGCTCTGATAGAGATAAGGGATCAGAAAAACGGAATAGTATATACTGGGGATATAAACTTGTCTAGAACAAGGCTGCTTGAAGGCGCAGAGATAAGGAACTTAAAAGGCGATACTCTCATAACTGAAAGCACTTATGCTTCAACTGCTGACGTTTTTCCTGGAGAGAAAAAGGTAAGTCCAGAAATGATGAAGAGCATAAAGAGCACAATAACTGCTGGAGGGAAGGTGATAGTTCCAAGCTTTGCAGTAGGAAGAGCGCAAGAGGTGTTGTTCCTTCTAGATGACTATATGAACTCAGGCGTACTTCCGAAGGTACCGATCTACGTTGACGGCATGATAAGCAAGGCAATGAGAATATACAGACACAACGTTATATACTGCAGGAAGGAGCTGCAGAGCAAAATACTGATGAGCGACTATGACCCATTTAAGAGCAAGAATTTCATAGTTGTGGATAGAAAATCTATGCGAAACAGGATAGTAAATGACACGGATAGCAGCATAATAGTCACCACTAGCGGAATGCTTTCTGGAGGGCCGGTTATGTTCTATCTGTCTAAACTTGCATCAAATTCTTCAAACAAGATGCTAATGGTAGGATACCAAGCGATAGGCACACTTGGAAGGACCCTTCAAGAGGGAGCTAAACACATAAATTTAAACGGTTCTGAGATAAAAGTCGAGATGCATGTAGAAACGCATCATCTTTCGGCACACGCTGACAGACCGCAGCTTGAAACCCTTGTAAGCAAGGTGAAGGATCTCAGAAACATATTCATAGTGCATGGGGAGATAACAAAATCTAATGATTTCAAGGAATTTGCCGCTAAAAAATACAATGCAAAAGTTCCAGGACTCAAAGAAGAGCACTTCATATGAAAATTAGACAGCTATCAATCGGCACAGAAGTAATAAATAGCTTCATTTGTAAGAGAACGTCCTATATTGCGGAATGATAAAATGGCTAAGAAAAATCAGAAGTATGCAGACGAGCTTGAGAAAATAAGGCTTTTGAAATCGATAAATTCTATGCTCAAGACGAGCGACATAGAAAATGTTCTTCTTTCTAATGCTTCAAAGGATTCTGAGATAGTTAGCGAAAGCACCATAGACACTTTGCTTAATAACGTTTCTTCGAATAACCAGAGTAAAGATATAAACATATTCGAACATGATGCCGCAAACGAAGCCCGTACACCTTTAAGGCGTAGAAAGAAAGTAAGAGGCATGCCACAGAAAAAGACAAAACACAAAAAAACGGTAAAAAAGAGGAAACTTAGCGGCAGAAAAAAGTAAATGCGTTGAGAGAATAAAGTAATAATAATCTATTTCTTTAAATCATCATATACGGGCTCTTGGCTCAATGGTAGAGCGTCCGCTTTGCAAGCGGAAGGTTGCGGGTTCAATTCCCGCAGAGTCCATTTTGCTTTAAATGTGTTCTTTTCATAGGAATAGGGGAGCTTAGCTAAGGTTTTGAGGACGATAGTCATTGCATGACTAAAAAGATGTTTCCAACAAAATTCAACAACAATAAAGTATAAACATCTGCTAAAGCACTCTGTTATTGTGATTATATACCAAAATCAAGCTACAAGGGCAGCATCAGTCCAAAATGCTGGGGGAACCGTGGCAATAGTACCAAAACAATTTCTTACGCTAATTAGAGATGCGTGTAAACATTAGCATTAAATTATAGGGCAGTTTATTTACTTCTATTCTTCCGGAGATCTGGTTCCTTTCTTAACAATTCATTTTTGCCATTTTCATGCCTAATTAGTTCAAATGCTTTCTTTTCAAACGCCCTCCATTCCTCTACTCTGTCTCTAATTAAATCGAGTTCTTTTTTTTCTAGATTCACTGCCCCATTTTCTTTTGACAGCGTCCAGATGTCTAAGCCCTCTCCAACTCCGTTCACCCATTTGGATGCTTCCATAACTGCTCTGCATGCAATAATTTTCATGTCCTGAATAGGCATTTTGTCCAATTCGACTTTTTCCAAAGCCGATCTTAGGAAGGGATGAATGGCATTGTAAGCGTTTCCTATGCATGTAAATCCAGAATCATACTCCAAATCCGGCGTACAGTCGCTATCCATGGTTAATAATCCAGGTTCACCATATCTATTTATAGTTGTAATAATCATGTCAACACCTGAAAAACTGTTTTGCCTCCCTAAATTTTTTCTCAGCTCCTTCTCGTCCTTGATTTTTGCTGCTATTACCCTTGCAAGGCGCTCTGCTGAAAATTGATTAAATCCTTCGTCAAACTCTTTTTTGAAATCGTTTTTTAGTAATGCAAGTATCCTTTTCCCAAACCAGACATCTCCTGCGAAGCCTGCGAGGCCACTGTCGTTTACGCGAAAGATTTTATGCGCTTCGTATTTCAGATCATTTCCATCTGTAATTTGCATGTCAGAAGCAAATACGATTCCATTTTTTGATTTTATTGCTATTATGAAAGTCAAATAACAACCCACACTACTAAGATATATGTAAAGAAATGAATTCAATCAGATATTTATGTTTTAAGATTGTCGCGCCTGCGGGTTTCACTGCCTCTTAGAGCCGATAGTATTGCAGCAATGATCAATATTATGGCGGATATAATGAAAACAGCATGCATACCTGTTACAAAAGCTGCAGACACTTTTCCTGTGAGGTCTGAAGTGCCTACAAAAATCTGAAATGCGACAGACCTTGATACAGCAAGTGATGCAACAGAAACAGTTATTATAAAGCTGCCAAGAGTTCCTATATTTGACATTGTTCTAAGCAATCCTGCCGTAGACCCATAATCTCCCCCTTCAGCGTTGGCCATCACCGCACTGCTGTTGGCTGGATAAAACATAGAAGACCCAACTCCCGATATAACAGTTATTACGATTATGTAGTAATACGGAGAGGTAGCAGTAAGATTCAGATAGAGAAGCACAGCGGCAAGCATAATGAGCAAACCTACAGTGGATAGTATTCTTGAGCCAATTTTATCTGACAGTCTACCCATTTTGGGCCCTAATAATCCGCTAAGCACATAGCCGGGGACGAGTAGCACAGCAGCATCAAAAGGGCTTAAGCCCCTAACTCCTTGCAGATACATTATTATGATAAATGCGACTGCCAAGTAACCTAAACTTTGTAAGAATGCTGCGAGTATGGAGTGGGAGAGTATCTTCTTTTTGAAAATATTGAAGTTTATTGTAGGGAA
This sequence comes from Microcaldota archaeon, assembly GCA_021810105.1. Classification (GTDB taxonomy): domain Archaea; phylum Micrarchaeota; class Micrarchaeia; order Micrarchaeales; family Micrarchaeaceae; genus JAJZAB01. The sequence goes on from JAJZJM010000001.1 coordinate 205,230, forward strand.
TTTGGACCTTTTTTCTATAAAGACAAACAATGGTAGAAGCATTGCTCCGATTACAAGCATCAATATATCAAAAGTTGCAATGCCGAATGAGGCTATGCTGATTCCGCCAAGGGTTATAAGCAAGAGAGATGCGCCAAGTACAGCCATGCCCGGAATGTCGAGGTATTCCTTCTTTCTATCTGCGTTCTTTATGTATTTAAATCCAAAATATGCGGCTATAATACCTATTGGTACGTTTATGTAGAATATATAAGGCCATCCTGCAAAGGTGACTAGAATCCCTCCGAGTACAATTCCAAGCATAGACCCTACGCTCCAGCCCAATGAAGTATATCCAAAGGCCTTTCCTCTCTTATCCCTTGCAAATGTGTCAGCTATTATTGCGCCGCTATTTGCCTGTATGAATGCACCGCCCATACCTTGCAGAATCCTAAAAAATATCAGCATGTAAATGCTGAAAGATAATCCACATAAGAAAGAGGAGACTGTAAAAACAAGAAACCCTAAATTGAACATCTTTCCTCGTCCAAAAATGTCTCCGATTCTGCCCAATTGGGTGGTTAATATTGCAACAACAAGCAAGTAGGCTATTATCACCCATATGCTTGTTGCAAGATTAGTATGTAATGTGGCGGTGATTTGCGGTATAGCAAGCAATACTATTGTTACATCAACCGCACTCATAAGAGTGCCCATGATTATTACTGTAAGAACTCGTTTCTGGGCAGGTGTCATCTTGTCATTTACTGATGTCATGCAGTATCATCATGATATCTTTAATTCTGTCTAAAATTTGCTAAAATTGAAACAAACCTCCTTGCTCCCCCTTCCTCCCTTAGCCTTCTGAATGCATATTTGAACCAAGCAGTCCCAAACGGAACATATATCGAGACCTTGTTGCCTTCTGCAGCTAAACGATATGCATATTTGTTCCTTATCCCGTTAAGCATGGCATATGTGACCTCTTTCTTGTATTTCTCATTAAGACCAAGAGCCTTCTCTATAAGGGAATTATCATGCGTTGCTATTGTAAATTTACTGAAATTCTTGAAAAGGTATTCCATGAGACTGGAATAATTAGCAGTCACGTCCGCCCACGAGGGGAATGCGATCTTGGGAGATTCGGAGTATGCGCCTTTAACAAGCCTTACAGTAGAATTAAGTTTCGAAAGGTACCTAAGATCGGAGAGGCTTCTCCTAAGATATGCCTGTATGCATATCCCGACGTTTTTATATGGCAGGCCAATTTTGTACAGCGCTATGGTATCATCAACAAAGGGGGCTTGCTCCATATCTAGCCATACAAATATTCCTTTTTTCTTCGCATACTTTACTATCTTTACGTAATTTTGTTTCATTACCTCTTTATCTATTTCGAGGCCCAGTTCTGTTGGCTTAAGAGAGATATCTGCATTAATTTTCATGCTTTTTATACTATCAATAAGTTTCAGATAGAGGTTTACAGTGGCATTTACATCATTCATGTCATTTATGTCCTCTCCCAAGTAATTTAGTATGGCAGATGCCATGTTCGCATTTACCTTTTTAGCAATTTTAATGCCGTCCTGTATACTGGGCCCCGCAATCCAGCGTCCAGCCAAAAGTTTTTCAAACAAGATATCACTTCTAGAAAGGCTTAAGAGAAAATTCTTTTGATTATCTTTGAGCCTTTCTTAATGCTTTCAACAGAGAGATCTGCACCTGCAGAAAGCATATCTTTAGCGTTATATTTTTCTGTAGCTACTCCGATAGGCACTGCTCCGACCATTTTTGCAGCCTTAATCGTGTCTGGCGAGCCGGATATTACATAAACAGTCCCGCTTTGCTGGAATCCGAATTCTGAAGTTGCTCGTGAAACTGAATTTCTTATTATCTGTGATAGGTCCTCTTCGCTATTGCCGTAAGATCCGAACTTGAAGAAAGAGGTTAATCCAGCTCTGCCGATCTTGTTTTTTATAATATCTTCAATATCTCCAGTTGCTATCCCTACTAGAGCACCTCTCCTACCCAATTCCTCTAGGAATTGCGCAGATCCGTCCATAGTCTTAATGCCGTCCCTTCCGGTTACGTTATAATAAGTGTATCCTAGCTCTTCGGCGCATCCATCTATCCTTGAATTTATGTCTTCTTCTGGAATTCCGTTTTTTCTTAATATTGCCCTTAGCATCGCCTTTGAGCTAATCCCCTCGTACTCTTTAATGTCAAATTCTGCCTCAAATCCATACCTGCTCCTTATGGCTTCAAAGATATATTCGGATACGTCCTTCAAGTCATTTACCATTATTCCATTTATGTCTACCAACACTAACTTATCGTACATACAATCATCTAGTTTTCAGAGATTATGGCATCTACATTTTTATTAATGATACTATTAAAACAATGATTATTTATATTAATTTAGTAAAGCCGATGATACAATGATGCCGAACATAGATCCAAGGACAATGAAGAACATGATGGCCAAGATGGGTATAAAATCTACCGAGATTGATGCAACAAGGGTAATAATAGAATCAAACAGCACCGACATTATAATAGATAATCCCCAAGTTACGAAAATAGAAATGCAAGGCGTAACAAGTTTCCAAATAACAGGCAACATATCCGAGAAGGAAAAAGTAGTAGAAGTAAGCATAAGCGAGGAAGACATAAAACTAGTGCAGGAGCAAACAGGAATAGAAAACCGCGAAAAGGTGGTTAAAGCGCTGCATGATGCAAATGGGGACATAGCAAAAGCAATAATCACTCTAAAAGAAAACAATCAGACATGATATGCGTGCGCATATGGTATCCCTTTAATCTGCTTTATATTTTCACTTTCTATTATCATATTGTCTATGGCGGTTGCAACAGCTTCCTTTCCTATTATGTTGGCAGAGATTATTTTGGCGTTTCCTTTGATATATCCTTTCGGCTGCATTAATGCCCCTTTATAGAATTCTGCGTATGTGTCAAGATCTATGATTACCTTGCCTTCTTCCAAAACTTTTCCTATCAGCATCTCATCGCACATTGCTATGATGACTCCCTCTTCTGTAACATGCTCCTTTACATATATCATTAAATCATCCATATTTGTACAGGAATATTGTTGATGATAAATACAAAATACCGTATGCACTCAGCCATACAAAACCAGCCACATTGCTCAAGAGGTATGCAATATATCCCAACGACACGAGCAACGCAGATAACCCCAGCTCAAACTTGGTGTTTACTATAGCCGTAAGTATATTGCGCTTTGGCTTTCCACTTACTCTAGTCCAATTGGCCAATGGGTCTTTCTTGAGTATTGCTGATATAGCGGCTTTCGCCCTGATGATCGCAAGGGCAAAATTAAGCGCGAATACCATAAATCCTTTCTTGTATGACCCAAAATAAATGCGCGTTAGCACTACAGGTGCAATAAAGGATAGCACAAATGCGATCCCGCCGAATATCTCCAGGTCTCTTGTTATGTATGTTTTCTCCAATAAATTTGAAAGAGTTAAGTGTGTAAGTGGAAGAGCAGAAAACGAAATAAATATCGACAATCCTGTAAAAAGAAGTAGCATTATAGAAAGGTAATTCAATCCAAAACCATGGCTCCAGTAGTCAAGGTTCGACATGAATGGGATTTTCTTTTCTTTCATAGACCTCTTAAAGTAGTAGCTTATGAATTGGGTGTCTCCGTAATTATATCTCCACTGCTGCCTTACAAGTGCGCTATATGTCACTATAGGGATTCCGAGGGCGTAAACTTTCGGTATGTATAGGCTCTTGTAGTTGTGAAGGTCTGACTCTAGACTGAAAAATGTATCCTCTATCACGTATTCCGGGAATCCTTTCAGCTTCTTCAAATAAGATGTGCGTATTATTCCGCACGATCCTGCGAAGATTGCGGTGTTGTTCAATGCGCGGTGCGGTTGTATGAATTTGAAAAAGAATGCATCAAAAAGGTCTACCGCTTCTGAAAAGAGGTTCCCTTTGGAATATCTTTTTTCGGTCTGTATATAAGATAACGATTTATCTCCGAAGTAAGGAAGAAGATCTTTAACAAAATTCTTGTCAATAAGCGATTCATCTGCGTCAAATATTGCAATGAATTCTTCATTGCACACTTTAAGCGCATAGTTCAATGCTCCAGCCTTGCATCCGCTTCTGTTTTCCCTATGGATGAAGGTTATGCCGCTTTTCTTGCAGAACTCTCTCAGGTTCTTGGTTATCTCTTTTTTTGTAGAGTCATCCAGAAGATAATAAGAGATTTTATCCTTAGGGTAATTCATCTCAATAAGTTTTGAGAGGTTCTTTTTTACCATCTGGGGCTCCTCGTTGTAAACAGGCATCATTACAGCAACTGTAGGGAATTTTGTAAGAGGCTTGAGGCCCGCAGTTATCTTGTCTATGTATTGGTCGTAGAAATATGACCGGAAGTAGCACAAAGAGGCATATACATTGAAAAAACCTGCAAATGCCGCTAAGATTAGAAAAGCGCATGCAAGGGCAAATATGTATGTTGAATTTGCTTCAATAAAAAGGTATCCTGCAAAGACAAAGCTTGCAATTGATAGTAGCAGGAAGATGGCCACAGTTGCTAGTCTTACTATTATGCCTCTTGTGATTTTTATTCTGTACATTATATCAAGGAATTAAGAGTCTATTCTTATAATGAAGGATATTAAATAGCTAATTCTTAAATAGATATTGCCTTTAATTCAGAGGTTCACTGAAAATTCGTGCCAGGGTGGCAGAATCTGGTAACGCGCCGGTCTCGAGCTTTTAAAGCATCGAGAGCTGATTGGTGATGCAAAAACAAGAAAACCGGTGCCCTTCGGGGCTTTAGGGTTCAAATCCCTACCCTGGCGAATATCTTAATTATAGCAAACGGATTCTATTATAGCGGGTTCGTTTTTGTCAAGGAAGAAAATCCTTTTCCGCAATCTTCTTTTTTATATAGTCTCCTACAAAAGTAAGCTTTGGCCCCTGCAGCGTGTCCTGCTCAAGCTTTGTCCTTGTCTTGATTACCTTCTTCAGCTCCTCAACCCATTCTTTGTGCTTGTTTATCCAGCCGTATTCGAGCATATCCTGAGCTTTCTTTATATCGACGTCGGTAGCCTTCATGACCATCTTCTTCAGGAAATCATAGTTCTCTATGTCAGCCATGGTGACTCCCAGGAACCTTGCCTCTGGAGTTGCTATCTCATTGCCTATGTATGCGAGGTTTATGCTTCCTGTCTTTATTGTCCAGTATATGTACCAGCCCCACGCATCGCAGTCATTGAATACATATATCGGAAGCCCGTGATCAGCAAGCTTTCGTATAAGCCTTCTTGTGCCCCTGGCAGCCTGCCCTTGCGGAGATATTAGTATGCAGTTCTCCTTTTTCCAGAATCTGTCCTCGTTCAGCCTCTGCCACAATGCGTCCTTTTCCACTACAATGACGTATTTGGCGTTTACGTCTACAAACTCTATGTCATTGTCCACGTCGCTAGGTATTGCCCACCCGCTCCTTCCCTGCTTTGTGCCATCTATCTCTATCTTTTCCCCGCCGAACCTATCCACCACCCTTATGCTTCCAGCAAGTATTCCTTTCCTGGTGGCATTGAGGTTTAGGTCCTCCCTCTTTAGTTGGAGCGCCACCTCCAGGTCTTCTATAAGGGGATTGGATTCTGACTGCTCATTGAATATATTTTCATCAACATCATCTCCCAGAGAGTATTTCAGCTGATAGAAAAGCCCCCTTATAGTAGTGTGGAGATTCTCTTCTAGAAACTTGTGGCACTTGGCTGCTATTGCAACCGTCTGCATAAACCTTTTTGCCTGCCCCACATTTACGAAGTCCCTCTCCTCGCTATTCCTGCCGAGTGATAGTATGCCTTTTTTTTCATCATATTTTATGTTGGACCTTGATCTGGAGAGGGTTACAAATTTGGGCCCTTTGCCTTTTTCTATCTGTGCGAGCATCTCTTTCCCAAAGCCTTCCAGCTTCGCTTTAGCATCCGTTACTTCCTCTTTTGCCATAGTCATTCCTTCTTGTGGCTGTATTTGTTAAGCTCTGATATTATCTCGTCGCGCCTTTTGCTCTTCTTGATGGAGTATTTTATTACCTCTGCAAAAGTCCTTACAGGGATTATCTTTATTTTCTTCAGCTCCTGCTTGTTTATGTATACATCATCACGGTTGCTCTGCGGTATTATCACCTTGCGTATCCCTGCGGCAATGGCGCCTTCTATCTTGCTGGTTACCCCACCAACAGGAAGGACCTCTCCCCTTACGGAGAGAGAGCCGGTCATAGCTAAAGACTGGTCTACTGGAATGCTTTCCATAGCTGATATTATGCTAACTGCTATTGATATGCTTGCGCTGTCGCCTTCCACTCCCTCATACGATTGCAGGAACTGAACGTGCATGTCGAAGTTGGATACGTCCTTGCCCATGTGCTTCTTTATTATTGCGCTTACGTTCTTTACCGCCTCTGTGGCTATTTTGCCGAGTTTGCCCGTAGGTATGAACCTGCCCTCCGACCTTGAGCTTGCAGGAGTCACCTCAGCAACTATCGGAAGCACTATGCCTGCCGAAGTTATTGCTGATGCTCCCATAACTGCCAATCCATTCACCTTTCCTATGCTGTATCCAGTGTTGGCGAATACCTTGTAGTCCTTTCTGTAGTCTATCTGCTGATTGACCACTTGCGCCTCTATCGAGTTGGCCAATGATCTTGCTGAAAGCACGTCATCTTTTGTGACGAATTTGTGCTTTTTCTCTACGGCAAGGTCGCCAGCTGCCCTCACAAGCCCACCAAGGTCCCTGAGTATAAGAGTGAGCCTCTTCTTCCTTCCTGACCTCCTTCTGGCCTCTTCGAGTATCTCCTCTACTGCGCTTTTATCGAAATGAGGTATCTTACCGTCTTTTTTTACCTCCTGCGCTATAAACTGGATTAATGCCTCCCTGTTCTTGTCATTGTCCTCCATTGTAGACTCCATATAAATTTCATATCCATACCCTCTAATCCTGGATCTTAGCGCAGGATGCATCGTTCCCATGTCCTGCAGATTGCCTGCGGCAACAAGTATGAAATCTGATGGAACCGGCTCAGTTCTGACCAGTGCTCCAGAGCTCATTTCGCTCTGCCCTGTTATAGAATATTTTTTTTCTTGCATTGCTGTGAGAAGATCTTGCTGGGATTTTGGTTCAAGCCTAGAAACCTCGTCTATGAAAAGTATTCCCTTGTTGGCTTTGTGTATTGCCCCGCTTTCCACCCTAAGATGCGCAGGCGTACCAAGTCCTCCGCTCTGAAGCGGATCGTGTTTCACGTCGCCAAATATGGCACCGGCCCTAGATCCGGTTGCATCTATGAATGGCGCGTGCTTCATGCCAGTATTATCAACAATCAGCTTTGGCTCATTGTAGTCTGTCATTCCTGGCAGGCCCACCCTTCTAGTTAGGCCACTTACAAACATTGCCATTGCGCCGAATATCATTATACCGAGCATTAGAGCTGCAAGCACTATTATCTCATAGCCTGTTATCAGACCGCTCAGAGAGACAGCAAATAGGGCAATGACTATAATCATTATTATAGGAGTTATGAAGCCTCCGGCTTTTGACATAGTCATCCTGTTCTTCATCCTTTCCTTTTGTAGAGTCTGCCTTCCCTGGCCGTCTTCGCCCTTCTCCATAGCCTCTTTGCTGAGATATGTCTTAACAGTTTTTACTATGGGCACATTCTCGTCGTTAACATTCTTGTATACAAGCACGTCCTCCAGCTCAGCTGATGGAAGAAGCTCAGCCATGGCCTGTGCTAGCATTGTCTTTCCAGTTCCTGGAGAGCCTATCAAAAGAACATTCCTTCTCTGCTTTGCTGCCTTTTTTATTATCTCTACTCCGATTTTTTGCCCTATTACCTGGTCTATAAGCTTGTCAGGAACCTTTATGTCAGCCGTTGTATTGAATTTCTGCATGCCCGCCACTCTGATAATAAATAGTCATAATATTATTCATAAAGCTATTAATATACCACTCAATTTGATGGCACCGCATGATGCCAAAATAGAGCATAACCTTTTAATATCTGTTCCTTCTTTAATCATTTATTACTTAGGTGTCTTATATAAAAGCTAAAGAATTGAGGTCTCTGCCTGAAAATGCGCTTAAAAGCAAGCTAGCGGAGCTTGAGCTAGACCTTGGAATAGAGAAAAGGAAGGTAGCATCCACAGGAGTGGCAAGCAAAGTAATGAAAGCGAGAGAACTCAGGAAGACTATTGCTAGGATAAACACAATCCTCACAGAGAGGGGTGCCAAAAAATAATGGCTGACATCTGCCCTAAATGCGGTTTGCCGAAGGATATTTGCGTTTGTTCCGTACTGGATAGGGAAACCGAGAGCAAGATAAAAGTATATACTAAAAAGGCCAAGTTCAATAGGATAGTCACTTTGGTTGAAGGGATAAATTCTGATGAAATTGAGAAGACGGAAAAAAACCTTAAGCGAATTCTCGCTTGCGGAGGAACCACAAAAGACAGCATTATAGAGCTACAGGGCGATCACAAGAACAATGCCAAGAAGGCGCTTATGGGCATGGGTTATAATGAGGATATAATAGACGTAGTCTAATCTCTTTCGTAAAGCGGTTTTTATGGCGGTTATAGGCATAGAGAGCACAGCCCACACTTTTGGAGTCGGCATATGCGAAGACGGGAAGATAATAGCCAACCAGAAAAGCATGTACCAGATAAAAGACAAGGGAATGGTGCCAATAAAAGTTGCAGCGCATCACTCTGAAAAATCCTCTTCTGTTATAAAAGCAGCACTTGATGAAGCGGGCTTGAATATCGAGGAGATAGATGCAATAGGCTACAGTATGGGACCTGGACTTGGACCCTGCCTTGCTGTCGGGCTTCGCTCTGCAAAAAGATTGGCATTGGACAATAAAATCCCACTTTTCCCTGTAAATCATGCTGTGGCTCATATAGAGGTCACAAAACAGCGTTTCGGAGTGGCAGATCCATTGATAGTTTATGTGAGCGGAGGCAATTCGCAGATACTTGGAATTGAAAAATCCCCATTCAAACATTATCACGTGTATGGGGAGACTTTCGACATAGGTATAGGGAATATGCTGGATAGCTTCGCAAGAGAGGCTGGCATAGTGCCGTCTTGGGGGTCAGAGGTCGCTAAGGTGGCTGCGGGAGGCAGTTATTTTGAGATGCCATATACTGTCAAGGGAATGGATTTCACATTTACGGGCTTGCTCACTTTTGCTGTCAAATCCTTAGCTTTGCATCCTATAAAAGACGTGGCATATTCTTTGCAGGAAACCTCTTTTTCTATGCTATGCGAGGCATCTGAACGAGCCATGCTCCTTACAGGCAAAAAGAACCTGATAGTATGTGGAGGAGTTGCGCAAAGCTCTAGGCTTAAAGAGATGTTGGAGAAGATGGCAAAGCCTCACAGAAGGCGCGTCTACGTATCGCCGAACGAACTGAATGCTGATAACGGGGCGATGATTGCTGTTGTCGCTGAAAGCATGTTTAAGAGCGGGCAGTCGTTCGATATAGAAAAATTGGACATAAAACAGCGCTACAGGGCAGATTCTGTAGAGATAAGATGGTAGAATGAATAGGAAGATATCAGAAGGCGCCGAAGCTGTGATAACCTCTTTCGATTTTGGAGGAGTGGTGTCTGTAGCTAAGATCAGAGAAAGAAAAGGCTATAGAAATAAGGAGATGGATGAGAAGATAAGGATGTCAAGAACCAGAAGGGAGGCCAAGATAATGAGGCAGGCCTCCATTAAAGGGATATCTTCGCCGGAATTGTTTTTTTACGGAGGGAATATGCTGGTAATGGAAAGACTTGATGGAACCCGTCTTTCTGAAATTTTGAAGGTCAAAGACAATGAGTATGCTGCAAAAATATTGCCAGAGGTTGGCGCTCTTCTTGGAAAGCTGCATTCTGCAGCAATAACTCATGGCGATTTTACTCCTGCGAATATACTTGTAGACGATTCTGGCAAGCCCTGGGTCATAGACTTTGGGCTTTCCGATATAACAGAATCTGACGAGGAGCGCGGTTTGGACCTACTCTTAATGAAAAGGTATGTAGGAAACCCTATTTTCCGGCATTTTTTGAAAGGATATAAGAAAGCGTTCAGCGGCAGCGGTAGCGTTGAGAAGAGGCTTTCAGAGATAGAGAAGAGAGGAAGATACCAGACAAGAACATTACTAGCGGACTAAAACCTGCCGATGTTCGGCCATCCGTATTGAATAGCTTCCACAGGTGCGACTGATTTGCTTTCCTGCTGCTCCGTCAGAGTTGCGTTCTTAGAGTATGCGAGCAGAAGCATTCCTATAAAAGAGATCCCGGCTATTGCTGCAGCATATATCTCTGAGTTCAGCAAATATGAATAACTGAACAATACGGTTGATAAGAAACCCGAGATTAATCCCAAAGCATAGCCTTTGTTAGATTGCCCAAAGATCAGTATGCCTGAAGCAAACTCTAAGATTCCGAGCACGAATCCACCTAGGAGAAGAAGGTATCCATAATTGATCTGTGATATGAAATTACTGTATACAAAACTCTGTATGCCTTCCTTTAGCATTTCGGAGAGAAGGTATGACATTGAACCGCTTGCGAAGTACACGAGTACCGGCAATGCAATTATTAGCATTGCAGCGGAAACGTCGCCAATCCTGTTGTAAACGAATATTGACGATCTTGCGGCATTTGTTGCAGAATCTATGTCTTCAAGGCAGTAATACCTTCCGTTATATTCACTTATGTCCTCATAGCAGTAGGGCTTGTGGCATTTATCGCATATCGCATATGCGGCTCTCCAGGGGTGCCATTCGCACCTCTGTCCTAAAGCAGCATCTCTGCTTTTCATTTCTAATTTACCGCCAGAATTTCCGGTCATGACTTCTGCCTCATTTACAGCATACTGCGAAGTCGTAGGTATCATAAAAATAGGTTCTCCTTTCTGTTGCTTCTGCTGGGACTGCTGATTCTGTTGACCCTGCTGATTCTCATACACTTCTTTTTGCTGCTTGGAAACAGTTTTCTCTCTAGATGGCTTTTTTGCCTTGCTATTCTCTTTTTGAATTTCCTTATTTAAGACCTGGACGGGAGAGGGATGCTCTATCGCAGGCTGGGCTTGCCTTTTCTGTTCCCTTAGCCTGAATATAAGCATATCCTCTTTTTCAACCATAGAAGTCAAAACCTTTTGGACCTCTCTATTGCCTGGCGTTTCTTCTTTTCGAATATTCCTCTGTGCTTAGCACAGCTTATGCAGTAGAGTATCTTCCTCCTCTCAAAGAACCTTACATCGTTTGCGGTCTTCAGGTCCGTACTGAACTTTATAGCTTTCTCGTCTATTACAGCTTTGTTCCTTGGAACCTTTCTTCCGCAAGATTCGCATACTACCAGGGTATCTCTTCCTCTCAAAACAGCACCTTTGCTTGTGATAATGCTTGGCAGCAAAGCTTAATTAACTATTCGGAGAAAAAAGTACAGGTAGTATTGTGAAAGTATATCTTGCAGCTGAGAACAAGGAGCTTGGCATAAGGCTGGCCAACATAATAAACAGAGGTAGCGGGACCTGTATAATAAGTGACATGGAGAGCAGCGACTATAAGGCACTTTTAAAAGACATAAGGAACTCTATGGAAGACTTTGACCTTTCCATACTTATATCCGGCTCGCCGCAGGAGGCAAGCATGGATGCTAACAGAATAGGAGGCGTCAGGGCAGTAGTGTGCAAGGACCTTGAAGACGTATCTGAAGCGATATCTGCAAAAGCGAACCTGATAGTGCTTGACTCTGAAAAACTTTCGCGGATAGATGGCAGGGCCATGGTAGAGATATTCAAAAACGGCTTTGGTGTTAGGGAAAGTCAACCCCAAAAGACCACTTATACGCCGCAGCCACAGGCATACAAGCAGGCGCCTGTACAGCAGCCGCAGAAGAAACCTCAACAGAGCCAGGCTGTGCAGCAGGACATACTGAGCACAGGCTCGAACGTTATAGGAGGTTTGAAAGGAATTTTAAGCATGGGAAAATCCGGAGGCAAAGAGACAGCCGCAGCTAAGCCCAGTATAAAGAAGCCAGAGATTAAGGTTAAACAGTCGCAGGATGATCGCCAGAAACAGCAGAAGAAGAAAGGGGGCCTATTTGGATCATTGAAGGACACATTTGGAGTAGAATGATGATTCGTTGGTATCCGATTGCGAGAAGATAATAAAAGCGACTTTGCCTTCGATAAAAATTGCTGTAGCAAAAGCCCTTGCCAGAGACAACATCAAGCAGGAAAGGATAGCCGCTTGCCTTGGAATAAGCCAGGCTGCAGTGAACAAATACATAAAAGGAAAATACTCCGCAACTCTGAAGGAGATAGTCACCCAAATCAAGGACAGTCCTGAGATAGATGAATTGGCACATTCTGTGGAAACCGGAAAGGGAGCCCGCTATATCTCGAAAAAGATAGATCTTTTTGCGTCTAAACGAATACGGTTTGCTATAACTTCTTTGAAGTAACCTCCCTGCTCTTGAACATCAAGATTTCGCTTCCGGCATTCTCTATCTGAATCCTTGCGGTGTCCTGCTTTTTCCTAAAGCCGTTAAGTACAGCCTCCGCAAACCTTATTGTCCTTGTGGAATCATATATCTGTTCCATGAACTCAAAGTACATATCCGCATCCTTGATTCTTCCGCTGCGCAGCGATTCAAGAACCTCTCTTTTTAACTCTCCTACAGAGTCCATGAGCCCCATTAGGTAGGCTTCAACGTCAACACCCACCTCTTTAATTGAGGGGATCCTGCCATGCTTTTTTATAGAAAGCGAAACAGCAGCCTCAGCATATTCCTGGTATGCCTGAAAAGAGTTGTATTTGAACTGCGTATCGAATCTGCTGAGCTCTTCTACTCTCGCCTTAATGTCAGAAATCATTTTTTCCGCTTGCTCCGCATTTCCGTTATGCAGTATTGTAATGGCCTGCCCAGCCATCCTTATTATGTCCCTAGAAGATTGCATAACCCTATCGAATTCTGACTGCTTTTTAGACAAATGCTCAGATATCTTTTCTATTTCTTTCTCCATTTTTTCCATGATGTCACCTGCTGCCTGTTCTTGCGTTGTGAAACAGGTATTGCTGGGCATATCCTCGGTATTTTCCCCATTCTTCCTCTGCGAATTCCTGGATCTCTCTTAATTTCTTTTTCTTACCTTTGAAATATAGCCTTTCCATTGTGCGCTTTACATGAACATCTATTGGAAATGCTTCAAGATTTCCGTATCCCATCAAGATTATGCAATCAGCAACCTTCTCTCCCACTCCTTTTATTGACATTAGATTATCCTTTAGCTTCTGGTAATTTGATCCTGAAAGTTTGTAGAGATTCATGTTATATGTGCAGTATTCTGCAGCCTCTTTTATATATTTTGACCTAAAGCCAGCTCCAAGAGCCATAAAATCCTTCTCGCTGGCAGCAAGAAGAGATCCGCTTTGCGGGAATTCCTTGCCTATAATCTCTCCTTTGGCGTTAAAGACTGGGGTACCGAACTTATCTATTATGTTCTTAGTTATTAGCCTGATTCGTTTGACGTTATTAAACTGTGAGATTATGAATGTAAGTGTGGTTTCCCATGGGTCGTTAATTGTGAGCCGCATTCCTTTATAGAGAGATACTGCATTAGATATATGCTCATCTGTAGATATCTTCTTGTATATGTAAGGCATCCTGTCTTCCAGCCTAAACCTTGTAAAGATCCCTGATGCTGAATTATTGTGCCTGCTAAGTATGCTTAGTACTCCTTTTTCATCTGTGCCGTTGTACATTATGTTAATTATTTCGCCATGCACAGGATATGCTAGAGTATTGCTCGTCTCATTGTAATCCGCGTAGAAAGTGAGAGGCTGAGCGCTTTGGAAAGTATGCTTGAGGCTGAACAAGGAGACATCAATGCGCTGCAAGCTGGCATCTTTTTGCAATTTGTCACATCTTTATTCTGTTGAATCATATTTTGGAGTAAACGCCTTCATAAGTATGTTTTGGAGCTCACTTATTGTAACGCGCTTCTGGGATTTATCGTCCCTGTCCCTTATTGTTACGGTATTGTACCCTTCCGAAGAGTTTTCTACGCTATCGAAATCTATTGTGACGCAGTATGGAGTCCCTATATCATCCATTCTGGCATACCTCCTGCCTATTGACCCAGCAGAGTCAGAAACTATTTTGAAATTCTTGGCAAGCTCCTTCCTTATCGATTCCGACATCGCTTGCAGTTTTTCGTCTTTCTGGAGCGGAAACACAGCAGCGTGGTAAGGCGCAAGAGGTTTAGGTATTTTCAAGATTGTCCTTTCGCCTTCGTTTGTGTAAAATACATCTAGCAGCATCCATATGTTCCTGTCTACGCCGAAACTTAATTCCAGCACATTTGGCGTTATTCTGCTCCCGTCTTGCGGCACAGATAGGTCCTTCCCTGAACCTTTGGAATGTGATGTAAGATCATAGTCTCCTCTGTAATGAAGCCCTCCAACTTCCTTGAAACCTCCCCAGCTCTCAACTTTGACTTCCAGGTCCATATGAACTTTGTTGTAGAATGCCTTTTCTTCTCCTCCTTTTTCAAAAAACCTAAACCTCTCCCTGGGCACTCCGAGCACATCTATATAGAACCTATCTATCAAAGCCATGTGGTAAGCATAAAAGTCAGGAATTCCGTATGAAGCCGAGAGCTCTTTTGCAGATATCTTCTGCTCTTTTTTGTCTTTGTATGTAACAACATTAAGCACCCTGCCTGACAGCCCTTCCTGCGGAAGTTTCCATCCGTTCGGGTCAAAAAATATCTGAAGCTCCGCCTGTATAAGCTCCCTCATTCTATACAACCCTTGCCTGGGAGATATTTCGTTCCTGTATGCCCTGCCTATTATTGCCAGACCAAAAGGCAGAGTCTTCCTTAATGCATTATATTCTTGGAAGAAATTCAGGTATGTCGATTGCGCGGTCTCTGGTCTTAAATATCCCTTGTCCAACTTTTCCGGGCCTAGCCCTACCTCTATCATCATATTGAATGCTTTTGGCTCGCCTAGCTCTCCACCGCACTTTTGGCATTTTATTTTGTTGTCTTTGAGAATTTTTCCCATTTCCGAGGCTCCAGCACCTTCGGATACGCTTATGCCTTTCTCAGATATCAAAACATCCGCCCTGTAATATGAATGGCATTTTGTGCACCCTACAAGAACGTCGTTGAACCTCGATGCATGACCGGATGCCACCAGAGGTTTTTCCGGAAGCAGTGTTGACCCGTCTATCAGATGGTAATTCTCGTTCTGGTCTAGGAAGTAAGAGAGCCATAGATTCTCGAATCTCCTTTTCATTAAAGCCCCTAGATGGCCGTAATCGAACAGGCCGGAAGCACCGCCGTATATCTCAGCGCTCGGCCAAAAGAAACCTTTGCTTTTAGCGTATGATAGAAGCTCTTCAATCTTCATTTTACCATCTGTTTAACATTAGCAATAGCCATTATAAAATGTAGTTATTTTGGCTTTAATATAAACATGCTGTATTTGTCAACATCTATGTACTTGGAATAATATGCGCGTAGATCATCGAGAGTGACACTGGCAAGCATTTTTGGAAGCATTATGGGGAGTTCCGGATTGTTGTATACGAGAGAGGACATTGCCGCACCTATTGACATATCAAGGCTCCTTTCCTTAATTGTAGTATACTCTATTATCGCTCCTGTTTTTATGCGGAGGAAATCTTTCTGCTCAATCTCCCCATTCTGTGCCTTTTCAAATTCTTTCAGGATTATTTCTTTTGTACGTTCTAGATTGCTAGCTTTTACTCCAGCATCCGCGCCTATGAATCCGAAAGTAGACCTGTTAGTAACACTGCATGATGATTCGTATGAAAGACCACGCTTCTCCCTCAATTCCTGAAAAAGCCTGTAATCGAGCAGCTCGCCTGCAATTATTGATGCTGTTGTCTCTTCTTGCCTCCCCCTTACAACATTGGACGTCTTGAACCCTATCCCTATCCTTGTCTGCTTTATTCCCTTTCTTGAGGTCACAATGTCAGACCTTTCTTGCTTTTCTGAGCAGATTTCCCTTGAAGGAGATGCTCCCTCTTTATGAAAACCTTCAAAATATTTTTTGGCTTCCGATATCATTTTCTTTTCCTGCAGGCCACCATACATTGAAAGAACCATGTTGCCTGGGAAGTAGTATTTACCGTAAATTCTATTTACATCATTCCTATTTATCGCATTTATCGCCTTCTCGTCAGAATATGCCATGTTCCTCGCAGGGTGCTTCTTGAAGAGGACTTTTAGCAGATAATCTTTTGACAGCTCCATAGGCATGTCGTGTTCTATCATTACCTCATTTAAGATCGGGCCGCGTTCTGTAATGAACTCTTTTTGCAAGAGAGTGGAATTCCTTACCATGTCGGATAGCAGCTCCATACATCTTCCGAACATGCTCTTGTGCACCTGCGCTATGTATACAGTCATTTCATACTCTGTGAATGCGTTGTGTACAGCGCCAAGCCTCTTGAAAGTCCCGTCTATCTCTTTCCAAGTCCTCTTCTTTGTGCCCCTGAACATCATATGCTCGAGATAATGTGAGATTCCCTCCTTTCCTTTTGGATCGTCAACAAAGCCGTATTTTACACCGATAGATATGCCCACTGTTTCGAGTGCAGGAAGAGACGCCGCCACAACTCTCAATCCGTTGTCTAGGATCTCGGTTTTTGTATGCATAGTATTTTTATGCAGCGAAATTATTTATATTCTATTGGGAAGCAAATTTCAAGAAGAGTTAAAACGCTTGCCTTCCATGTATTCATATTATTCGTATAGGTGCTATTTTGGCAGAGAGAGGATTTGAGGAACTAAGAGAGAAGATGCTTAAGAGCGCCAAGGCAGGCATAAGCAAAGCATACCAGAGCGAGGAGTATGCGCTTATGCAGGCGGTGAATGCGCAGATAGAGACATCCAGATCTTATAATCTGGCGTTTGAAAGGCTAAGCGAATGGCAAGGACTATACCTTCCTGAGATAAAGATGGGAAATCCGAAATCTCTTGCAAAGCTCGTAATAGAATTGTGCTCTGGAAGAATAGACAGAGAGGCTATAAGCGAGGCTTTGGGTGAAGGAGGAAAGCCTGATGAAGTGATAAGCAGCATATCATCGACCATGGGAAGGAAGATGGAGGAAGAGGAGGCGGCTGTTGTTGCGGGATTCGCAAAGCAGATCCTGTCCATGGCAGACTCTCTTGACATGCTAGATAAGTACATAAAAGCTGCTGCAAACAGGATACTTCCAAACACCACATATCTTACAGACCATATGATAGCGGCAGAGCTTCTGAGCAGGGCAGGATCGCTTGAAAGGCTTGCCACAATGCCTGCCGGAACTGTGCAGCTGCTTGGCGCAGAAAAGGCATTGTTCAAACATATTAAATTCGGAAGCAGGCCACCTAAATATGGCATACTCTTCAAGCTGTCAGATGTAACAAATGCACAGAAGGAGATAAAGGGCAAGATAGCCAGGGCATACGCTACAAAAATATGCATTGCTCTAAAAGCGGATTGTTTCTCTAAGAACTTCATTGCTGAAGGATTGAAAAAGAGCTTGAATGAAAGCATAAAAAGGATAAGAGAGAAGCCCATTACCCATAAGAAAGAGGATAATAGGAATAGTTTCAGCCGTGAGAGAAATAGGAATAGTAGGGGCTTTCGCGGGAGGGGCGACAGGGATAATGGCTTTAGGAAGCAAAGGAGACAGAGATACTAAAACACTCTTGGAAAGTGTGGTTGACAATTTTTGAAAGAAGGTAAAATCATAAACGGAAAGGCTTTAAATACTTTCGAATGCCCTTTCTACTTATTAATGGTGAATATATGCCAAATCAAGGTAACCCAGGTGCTCCAAAACCTTCAGAGGTTGAGGTTCAGATAGAGCAGAACATAGTAAACAACATAAACAACAAGAGACCGGAAGCAAAGTTTGACGCGCAGAAGGACAGCTTGAATCCAGTGCTTGCAGTATATCATAGGACAATGGAGGAAATAGAAAAGATGCCTGTGATAGATAAGACCATGACAGTCTGCCCTGAATGCAAACTGATAATAAACGGAACTCTGTACAGGGACGGCGATAATGTAATGATAAGGAAATACTGCCCAGAGCACAAGTGGACGGTTGAGAAATACTGGGAAGACTATGATATGTACATGAAGATGAAGAGATACAATTACTATGGAAGGGGATTCGACAATCCTAACTACATAAGCGATACAAAAGGGGCAAACTGCCCATTCGATTGCGGAATGTGTGAAAGGCACAAGTCCCACACAGGCCTTGCTAATGTGGTAGTTACAAACAGGTGCCACCTCTCATGCTGGTACTGCTTCTTCTATGCAAAGGAGGGAGAGGCCATTTATGAGCCAAGCGTTGCTGAATTGGATAAAATATTCAGGAATCTTAGGGCACAGAAACCGATACCTGCAAACGCATTGCAGATAACTGGTGGAGAGCCGACAATGGCGCCTGAGATAATAAAGATTGTGGAGAAGGCAAAGGAATCTGGCTTTGACCAGATACAGCTCAACACAACAGGAATAAACCTTGGGCTAAATCCTGATTTGGCAATAAAGCTAAGGCATGCCGGAGTGAGCACGCTATATATGAGCTTTGACGGAGTGAGCGCCAGAGCGAACCCAAAGAACCACTGGGAAACCCCAATGGCTCTCGATGCCGCAAGAAAAGCCGGCATAGGGGTAGTGCTTGTGCCAACAGTCATAAGGACGATAAACGATCATGAGCTTGGAGCGATAATAAACTTCGCTATGAACAACTCAGACATAGTTAGAGCTGTAAACTTCCAGCCAGTCTCTCTGGTAGGAAGGATGCCTTCAAAGCTAAGGGAGAAACAGAGGATCACTATACCAGGAGCCATAAAGCTTATAGAGGAGCAGACAAATGGAGTGATAGGAAAGGATGCATGGTTCTCTGTGCCTTATGTAGGAGGAATAAACAAGTTCATAGAGGCGCTGACAGGAGAATACAAGTATGACCTGTCCATACACTTTGCATGCGGAGCTGGCGCATATCTGTTCATAGACAGCGACAATAAAGTAATACCACTGACAAAATTCGTAGACGCGCAAGGTCTTTTGGAGCACCTCCAGAAAACAGTAGATAAGATGCAGGGCAAATCTAAGCTGCAGAGAAGGCTAATAGCGCTAAGGGCATTGACGCAGATAGGCAGGTTCATAAACAAGAAGAACCAGCCGAAGTCTGTCAACTTCAGCAAGATGCTGCTTTCTCTGTTCCTGAAGCACGACTTTGCATCTATGGGCAAGCTCCAGATGAAGACATTGTTCATAGGAATGATGCACTTCCAGGATGAATACACATATGACATACACAGAGTGGAGAAGTGCGACATACACTACGCGCAGCCTAACGGAGAGGTATTACCATTCTGCTCATTCAACGTATTCCCTGAAATGTACAGGGACAAGGTGCAGAGGCAGTATAGCATGCCTGCAATGGAATGGGAAAAGACCCATCCAGGCTGGAACTATTCAAAGGACAAGTATACAAGAAACATAAAAGAGATAGAGGCAAGCCCTGCATACATAAGGACTTACAGCAGCATGAAAGATTACTTTGCCCTTCCTGTAAACAGCGGAAAAGGCCTGGCAAACTTTGCTAATATAAAGCCAAAGGTTGCAATGCAGCAGGTAGTAGTACAGAACGCCAGCGGAAAGACCTCAGACGTTCCTAAAAGCATGGAGATTGTGGAATCAAAAGGCGAAGATTCCTGCGGATGCGGAAATGGCGGCTCTTGCGGGTGTGGAGATGATGAATCATCCGCATCTGAAGGCGAGGGCTGCGGTTGTGGCGGAAAGTGCGATTGCTGAATCCCTAGGTTTTTAAAATGGATAGACGAGACACAGGACCTTCGTTGAGCAAATATAAGGAAGACCTGCAGAGAGAGCTGCAGCAAGGTCATGTTGAGGATGATTGGCTTACTGATGAACAGGGCAACAGATACAGGATGCCATACAGGATAATAAAGTGTGTGGTATTCAGGAACATAAGCCAGAAGGAGATGATTGACCCGCAGCATGCTGCGCGACTCCAGTATAGGTTGTCTCTGCTCGAACCCATAATAAAAGTCAGTGTTAATTTTGCCAAATCAAGAATAACAATGATATACAACCCAAAAGGCGCAAAAAACAGGAGAGAGCAGATAAGCCAGCAGGAGATAATGGACTTCCTCGCAAAGG
The DNA here is from genome assembly GCA_021810105.1 of Microcaldota archaeon. Lineage (GTDB taxonomy): Archaea > Micrarchaeota > Micrarchaeia > Micrarchaeales > Micrarchaeaceae > JAJZAB01. The sequence goes on from JAJZJM010000001.1 coordinate 225,509, forward strand.
AGGGTGTTCATGTAGATACATCGCAGATTGACGAGAGAGATTATGATTATGTAAAGGAGTTCTACAACTATGCATACTTCTCACCAACCATAAGAGAACACCCGCCATATGGATACACAAAAGAGGAGTGGGCAGATATGAGAGAGGGCTGGGAGGAAAAAATGCAGAAGGTGAACTCTGAGAAGCTGAATAAATTCAGAGAATGGCAGAAGGAATACATGGAGAGCATACAGGGAGATGCTTCACAGGCTCCAAATACAAAATTCACAATAAAGGAAAGACTCCTTGGAAGAAAAGGACCGAAAGCTAAGAAAGGCGAGAAAGGATTCTGGTTCCACGGAATCTAATTATTAATCAAGGCGCACTGTATCCAGAAGTCCATGCGCTTGTGTAGATAACGTTTGTGGCAGTGCCATCGTTGCCGTTGCCTGAGTAGTCATTTGCATTGCCATTGAGAGGCCACCATCCTACAAGATTGTCAACATTGATAGGCGCTCCACCTATTCCTTCTTGATAAAGGGCAGTTATCTCTGATGGCGATAGAGAGGTATTGTAGATTTGGAAGTTAGATTCATACCCGTTAATTGTATTTTCACCGTATCCGGTGTTATCTGAACCTCCAATGTTAAATTGTCCTTCCGGTGCAGTGTTGACAACTATTGGAGATACATCATAACCGCTAGTCGAAACTAGCATCTTTTTATTATTATAATAAAATGTCACAGTTCCTGTAGTGCTATTATAAACTACAGCTGCAAAACCCCAGCCAGAGCTTGGGTTAAATCCAGGCGAATATGTATCTCCAGACTCTAGGCAAGTATGTAAAAAGTAGCCCGCATAGGCACGGATCGCTAAGTTAAAAGGGCCGCATACACCTAAGGCATTTGTTTGCGTAAATAAAGTTGTAAATGAACTCGTTATAGTGCCGCTAAACCAAAATGTCATGGTCCTACTTGCAGTAGCACTATAAGGTATGTATTGATCATTTGTGATAGAGATATATGCGGGGGAAGTTTCAAACTCTGCCACATACTCTGGAAGTTCGCCGTTACATTGCCCTACCAAGGAGGTCTGCACCGAGTTTCTGAGCACTTCACAAGAACCTGGCTGCGCACGTGGAGAGAAGTTTGCGCTGTTGAAGATTCCCAATGAGAAAAGCGCAACAAGAACGATTGCTATAATGAGTATTGCCCATCCGTATGTCATCAGGTACTCCATTGCAGATTGGGACTTTTGACTTTTAAATTTAGAATAATCAAACTTTTTCATTCTCTCTATAGAAGTAAGTTAAAAAAGTATAAAAACCTGTTAGGCATGGGATTTTGAAATAATCAGATTAAGGTGTACTGTACCCAGATGTCCACGCGCTTGTGTAGATTACATTTGTGGTAGTGCCATCATTGCCGTTACCTGAGTAGTCGTTCGCATTGCCATTGAGAGGCCACCAACCAACAAGGTTGTTGACATTAATGGGTGCACCTCCTATTCCCTCTTGGTAGAGTGCCTGAATATCATTTGATGAGAGCGTGGTGTTGTACATTTGAATATTAGAAGATAATATTACACCAGAATCAGATATACTATTAATTGAAGTAGGGCCCAATGAACTACTTGGATCTATAGCAAATTGAAGATTACCATTTCTATATACCTTAACGCTATTGCTTGTAAAATTGATAGCCATCACAAGATTTTGCCAAGAGGCAAAGCTTGTAAGTGCATTTTGGCCCAGATTTTGATCTGAAGGATTTTGAGTATAGATAGTTAGAGACCCAGGACCGTTGCCATAGCATTGAGGTATATAAGTGCTTATGCTAAAATCGTTTGAAAATACTATGCCAAATGTACTTGAACACGAGCTACTTTGAGTATTATTAATAAACCAAAGACTTACTGTATAACCATTTGCAACTTGTGGGTTAGAAATAAAAAATTTGAAATCTCCATTAGCCGTATCTGCTACATATTCCGGCAGCATTCCATTGCACTGCCCAGCAAGAGAGGTCTGTGCAGAGGTTTTGATTACCTGGCAAGATCCAGGCTGCGCCCTAGGAGCAAAGTTTGCACTGTTGAAGATTCCCAATGAGAAAAGCGCAACAAGAACAATCGCAATTATGAGGATTGCCCAGCCGTATGTCATCAAGTACTCCATTGCTGACTGTGATTTAAGTCTTTTTGCGGGTATGAAATAGGATATAGGCTTTTGGATACTTCTGTTTCCATGTCGCAGGTACTTTGTGCTTTGTGTCATTCTACCGTTACTTAATACAAATTTAATATTAAAAACCTTTTCAGATTTCAATCTCTGCTGCAATTACAGGCTCTTCTATATGCATGTTGCTCAGTACTTGCGGGTGCATCTCACCGAATACTCCAATCCTTTTACCACCTGCCAGTATGGCAGCGGTTCTTCCCTTGATGAATGCACCGTCTTCTGCATCCTCTATTTTAGCTTTTATATTCATGTATGTCATGATCGCCTCTACTGTCGATTTTATTTCTGAGAAATTAGCTTTTGAATGCTCTGCTGCAAACGCAAGCCTTGTTGATGTTTTTGGTTCCTCTCCATCAACGCGGAATACCTCCCCTATTTCAAAAATCCTTTGCGGCATTGGCTCGCTGGAAGATTCTAAAAGATTTTGCAATAGCTGGGGGAGAAGATCCGTCCTAAGCATGGTTATTGATTCTGTTTTTGACTCTGCTATTGTTACAATCGATTTCTTATCGTACTTCCTCTCCATCATATCGAAGTTGGCCTTCTCATTTGTAAGCTTTGAGTTTACGGCCTCCATAAAACCTAGCCCAACCATAGCCAATGCGAGCCTGTTTTGATGCTCTATGCTGCCATCAAAACTGCCATCGATCAGGCTTGGTACTTTTTCCTGCTTTATTCTATCATATCCATATGCAATTCCGATATCCTCTATCACATCTTGCGCATTGAATATGTCTGTCCTGTATGGAGGCGGTTCTACAACTATTCCTTTGCCTTGCTTGGAGGCAGAATATCCCATTCTAATAGACAATTTTGCTGCATCGTCCGGAAGGATCTTTACTCCGAGCGTCCTCTCTATTGCGCCGCAGCCTATTTTTATCTTTTCCTTTGAGAAATTTGGAGTAGTTTCTTCCTTGCCATTGCGTCTTATCCTGCACGAATAAACTTTTGCCCCCATATCTATGAAGGAGCATGCCAGCATATTTATCGCGTCTGAAACTGCAGCTCTTGATGTTCCTGTTGCATCTATCAGTAGGGAGGTGGTCTTCTCGGTGACCCTTGTTGCTTCGGAGTTTATTATAGGAATCATTGATAGTATTTTTTTCCTGTCAGACAAAAAAGGTATGCCTTTGCTGCCCGAGTCAGGTACAGCGCTCACGAACTCGATCCCTTTACTGCTTGCTTTCAGCGCTTCCTGAAGAGTCATCTCTCGCTCATGCCCAAGGGGTATGAACTTTTGATCTTTGCCTGCATCATAAGTCAAACCTCCCTCCTCGACTTTGTTTAGATCGTGCATGCCTATTGCAAGTTTTTTCCTCTTTCTTCCGTAAGTGGAGCTTAGCTTTTCTGAAAAGTTTATTATCGATGTAAGTTTTTGGTCATTAAGGCTAATTTCCTTGATCGCTACGCAGCCTATGAAAGGCCTGATCTTTCTTGCTTTCGCTGTTACTTCTATAACCACTTTGCTTTCTCCGCTTATTTTATAATCATCTTCAGGTAACTTTTCGTTGGAAAAAAACTGCAATGCCCTTATCACCCCCTGCTGGTCAAGTAGATCAGGCCTATTAGGGGTTATCTCGACGTTTATTTGGTCTTTGGTAATATTTTCTACTTCTACGCCGATTTTAGGGAGGGTATCTTTCAAGAAGTTAATATCGAAACCGTTATGTTCGAATTCCTTTAAGTAGAAAGTTATTGATGCCATAATAACACTATATTTTGATTTCTCCGCGGTTTCTCAGCCACCCAATGTTATTCTTGTATAGGGAGAGAAGAGAATCCATTCCGAATACTCTTTTGTTAAGCAGCAACCTGTCAATGCCGCCGCCCCACGCTAGAACCGTCTTATCCTTGTCAAGGCCCATAGCCTTTGTTATCTCTTTCCTTATTATGCCCCCTCCGGTAAGTTCTATTGTGTCTCCGTGCTCTTCATCGTAGTAAAGAGCCTGCAGACTTGGCTCTGTAAATGGAAAATATGACGGCATTATCTTTACATTTTCAAGCCCGATTTTCGCGTAAAACCTTTTGAGGGTATCTATAAGGTTGGCGAAGGTTAGCTTATCCCCTATTATTATACCGTCATATTGGTGCAGTTCTGCCATGTGCTTGTAATCAACGCTCTCGTTCCTGAATACAGAGCCAGTTGAGAAGAGCTTTACAGGCATCTCTTTTTCTTGTGTTTTTGCCACATTTCTTATCCATCTGGCAGATACGCTTGTATTATGGGTTCTTAGTATCGCCCTGCCGGCTGCCTCCTCGCTCCATCTCTCCCTCCATCCTTTTACATGCATCTTTTTTACAGAGTCAAGCGCTTCCATGTCTTTTATCTTTAATGTAGAGGGATTAGACAAGAAAAAGGTATCCTGCATTTCTCTTGTGGGGTGGTCCTGCGGAGAGAATAGTGCATCGAAATTCCAGAATGCGGATTCTATTATTGGACCGCTTACCTCTCTGAAGCCCATCTCTACCCATGCTTTCCTTATAGTGTCGGTAATTTCGTGAAGCGGATGAAGTCTTGATATATAGGCTTTTTCAGAAGGTGCTTTTATGTCGTATTGCTGCAGGCCGAAAGATTCCCATTTCCTGCTCTTTATAACCTCCCTGCTTAGCTGCCCCAATCCGGCTTTCTCTCCTTTTTCAAGCGCCCCTTTCCCCTCTTTTGTTATGGATATCTCGCTTATTAGATTGTGCTGTTTTAGAGTAACAAGACCTCGTTTGGAAAGTTCGGATATTTCTGCGCTTATTGGTTTGACATCGCCGGCAGCCATATTTTTGGACTCGCCTATTATTTTTAATGCATCTTTTTGAGGGTACCTTCCGCTTGAAAGTTGCTTCTTTCCAGCATCCGTTAACGTTACAACGCCGTTGCTTATGCTTATCCATCCATTCCTCTTTGCCCAGGTAATCCCTATGCTGTTTTTTATTTCTGATGCTGGAATTTTGCCTTTCTGGCCGATTTCATGTATGAGCTTTTCTTCTGGAAATCCTTTTAAATATCCATTCGCCTCATCGCTAAGAGTTGCCGCGTACCTTTCCTCTTTTTTTACAGAGATCTCCTTCCTTGCTGAGAGGGATTCTATAGCCCACATAAGGCTGTCCTTATGCATCGCTATGGCTTCCTCCAGCTCTTCCATAGTTGCCATTCCATTCCTTGATAGGAACTCAAGGACCTTCCTCTCATATTCGTGCACTATCTCACTTATCTACTTTTAAGTACGTATAGAGTATGAAAATCAGCACTACCAGACCGATTATGATATATGTGAATACCCCTAATGCATTGTAAACTCCAGAGAAGAATTGAAGCACTTCTGCCTGCAGGCTCTGTCTTATAGTAAACGAGAGCGCAAATTTTGACAATGGCTCCTGGTTAAACCATGACAGTGAAGTTGAATTGGTATAGTTGCTTATGACAAGATTTGCAGGGCTGTCTGGTATAGGAAATATTGATGTTATCTTCGCTCCGTGGGGCAGATTTATAGTAAGTTGGGTATTAGGAGGGAGCGCCTCTCCGCTCAGCTCGTGCTGGAAATTGAATACGCTGTCATTAAACGTGTAAAAGAAAACCCTTGGCGCCGTCTCGACCACATCTGTGACATTATACACAGAATAAAGCATTATTATCTGTGCTATGTGCCCACCAGTTATGGTTGTTGTAACAGGCCCAGGTAGCAGTTCGAATTTATGCACGCCACTTTTCGGGTTTATGATGTGCTGCGTTAACGTAGGGCCTATTATTGCTTGCCAGTTGCTAAGCGTAAGGTTTAACGCAGACCTGTCTGTTATGTAACTATTTATTGATGAATTGGTCAGCCCTATGGTGACTATTTCCCTTACAGAAGCGCTAGTATTCTGATTTAATGTTACCTGCGTACTGACATTGGTTACACTATAAGATGCAAAACTAAGCTGCGACATGGCAAAAAATGCGATTATAAGAAAAGGTATCCAAAGACGCATATATTCACATTTTTATTTTCCTTTGAAGGTTATTTAGCTTTATTGTTGTGCGGTTTTAATAAACGGCACCCTGTTTTTAAGCTTTATTTTTTGCCGTGTTTTGAAGAATCCACCCACCCTTATAAATACCTTTATGAGAAAACGATTTTGGTGATTTGAATGATGACACTGGCTGGATTTGCGATATCCAAGACTGAAGGGACTATCTCTTCGCCTGACGCGTTGCTCAAGCAGAGATATCCAAGATTGAACTATAATTTTGCAACTGTAGAGGCATCTAGCGATGTATTGAAAGTGGGATATGAATTTTCCGCTACATATTTTGACGGAGATGCGGAAAGCTCAAAGAAGGTCGGGGAGCTTAAGCTTTCAGGCAGTGTAGAACTTAAGGACTCAAAGGATTCTGTAGCGTCTATTGCAAAGAAGTGGAAGGAGGATAAAACTCTGCCTCCAGAAGTTGCAGAGATTGTGCTGGACAACCTTAACTTTAGGTGCGGTGCAGCTGCCACATTAATGGCTTACTCGCTGGGTCTTATACCTCCTCTCGTAATAAGTAAGACTAAAATAGAGGAAAAGAAATAGTTCCACTCAAACTATGCCTTTCCTGCCTATTGGGTGCTTGATTGCAGATAGAAGGCATTATACTGGATATTGACTATTTGATTAGAGACGCGGCGGGAATAATACGATTGACTGTGAAGAGTAGCGACGGAAATGCTTATGAGCTCTTCGACCGAGGATTCAGGCCTTATTTTTACCTTGAGAAAGAAAGCAGTCTCAAGGACGAGTTTATATTATCCAAGATATCCGGAGGGCAGCAGGGATCACAGGGAGTGATTGTAGAAAACGTTAAGAAAAGAGTCGCCGGTGTTGAGAAGGACCTTATGAAGATAATAACGGGCAATCCGCTCGACATACCTAGATTAAGCTCATCGGCGTCAGCATATGGAAAAACTTACGAGTATGACATACCTTTTGCAAAAAGATACGCCATAGACAACGACCTTGCACCAATAACAAATTACCTTTTTGAGGTATATGAGGAAAATGGCAAAACCCTTATCAAATCAATAAAGCCATCTGAACTAAAAAAAATACCCGAACTGAATACTATGTGGTTTGACATTGAAGTATACAACCCACTTGGAATCCCAAGAGCTTCATCCGACCCTGTAATAATGATAAGTTTTTCATACAAATCGCACGGGAGGGAGGGAAGCTCTGTAATGACTTATAAAAAAATTGCGGAAGATTTTGTAATCACGCTTAAGAACGAGTCTGAACTCATCTCTATGTTCATGAAGAAGATAGAGGAACTTGACATTGACATAATATCAGGCTACAACTCCGCCAACTTTGACATAAAGTATTTGATAGATAGGTCAAAGGTGCTGGGTGTGAGGTTTTCAATAGGGCGGTTCGAGGGCGAAACAAGGCTGGAAAAGCACGGGCTTTTAGAGCGCGTAAAGATACCTGGACGAGTGCACGTCGACATGTACAATGTGGTGAAATTCGTATCCATAGTTGGCGCATCTGAAAGCATATTGAAACTGAGCAGCCACACGCTAAAAAACGTGTATGAGGCCATAACAGGAGATGTAAAGACCAATGTGGACAAGGTAAGCATATTCAAGCTTTGGGATGGGACAGCAGAGGAACTTGACAAACTTGCGGTGTACAATCTTAGCGATTCAAAAGCGTTGCAGAAGGTATACGAGACCTTCGCTCCAATAACGATAGAGCTCTCTAGAGTCACGGGTGACATGCTGAGCGATACCGCAGTGTCGACTACCGGCCAGCTTGTAGATTACCTGCTTATGAGAAATGCCCATAATGCGGGTGAGATCGTCCCAAACAAGCCTGATGAAAAAGAGATAGAGAGAAGAATCAAAGTCCCAATAGAAGGAGCATATGTAAAAACACCAGACCCAGGGGTATATGACAGGCTTGTTATATTCGATTTTAGGGGTTTGTACCCGTCGATAATAATTTCGTACAACATAGATACTGCAACCGTATGCACTGATTGCCCTGATTATTACGAATCTCCGATAGGAACGCGCTTCGACAAGAACAGAAGGGGAATAATGCCATTAATCCTGAAGTACCTAGTTGAACAGAGGAAGGAGATAAAAAAACAGTATAAGAAGAACATGGACGACGTTTTCCTTGGTGCAAGGTCTTCTGCGTTGAAGATATTGTCGAATTCATTTTATGGCTATTTGGGATATGCAAGATCGCGCTGGTATTCTAGAGAATGCGCAAGTAGCGTAACAGCCTATGGCAGGCAGTACATAAAGGACACCATATTGGCAGCTGAGAGGGAGGGCTTCCGTGTGCTCTATGGTGATACCGACTCAGTAGTACTGCTTCTTGGAGATAAAACAAAGGAGGAAACGCTCCGTTTCCTTAAAGGCTTCAATGAAAAGCTGCCCGAAGATATGGAGCTTGAACTGGAAGATTTCTATACAAGAGGGGTATTCGTAGGCAAAAAGGTCAAGGGCGGAGAGACTGGAGCGAAAAAGAAGTATGCGCTTATATCAGAATCTGGAAGGATAAAGATAAGAGGGTTCGAGCTCGTAAGGAGAGACTGGTCGAAAGTTGCAAGGGAGACTCAGAGAAAGGTGCTGGAGACGATACTGAAGGAGGGAAGCCCTAAACTTGCCGCAGATATAGTAAAAAACGTAATAAAGGAGCTCAGAGAGGGAAAGATGAAGCTGAGCGAACTGGCAATAAGCACTCAGCTCAGGAAGAGCATTGGCAATTATGACTCAACATCCCCTGAGCTTGAGGCTGCAAAAAAGGCGGTTAAGATGGGGTTAAAAAGGAAGGATGAGGTTGAGCATGCGGTAATAAGCTATGTAATAACAAAACACGGGTCCTCAATATCAGATAAGGCGGAGCTTGAGGAATTTGCAAAAGACTATGATCCCGATTACTATATAAACAACCAAGTGATACCAGCTACAATGAAGATATTGCGGGAGCTTAATTTTGATGAAGAAGAGCTCAAAGGCATAGGCTCCCAGAAAAAACTGTGATGATATGGAAACAAGAGACGGAAACGAGAGGGGAGAATTCCCAGGCATGGATGCTGCGAAGGAGATAGGGCAGATTTCGTATAAAGCCCTGCAGAAAGCAAAAGCGATGATAAAGCCAGGGGTTAAGCTTATAGATGTTGCAGAATCTGTTGAGTCTTATGTAAAAGAGAGCAAATATGGGATCGCCTTCCCCCTTAATCTTTCAATAAATAATGAGGCTGCGCATTACACCCCATCCATAGATGATGCCAAAGTCTTCTCAGAGAAGGACGTAGTGAAGGTAGACTTTGGAGCTGCAAAGGATGGCGCATTGGGGGACTGCGCTCTTACGGTTGACCTATCAGGAAATATGCAGGGCCTTTTGGAGGCTTCTGAAGAGGCGCTTAAGGCAGCCATATCTGTAGCAAAGGCAGGGGTGGAGGTCAGAGACATAGGAAAGGAGATAGAGAAGGCCATAATTGCAAAGGGCTATCAGCCTATACGCAACCTTGGAGGCCATACTGTAGGGCTGCACGAGCTTCATTCGAGCATCTTTGTGCCGAATTACGATAATGGTGATGAGACAGTGCTTGAAGAGGGAATGCTGGTAGCCATAGAGCCTTTTGCAACAACTGGCAAAGGGATGGTTACCGAGAGCGATGTTTGCGAGATATACTCATACGATGCCGGGGTGCAGGTGAGAACTAAGGAGGCGAGAACCCTGCTAGGCCTTATACAGAAAAATCACCCTACCGAGCCATTTGCGGTAAGGTGGTTGGCAAGCGCATTGGGATCTACTTTTTCAACATATGCAGGGATATCAGAGCTATCAAGAAATGGGGCTCTGATGCCCTACCCTACGCTAGTTGAAATAAGCGGCGGCTCTGTATCACAAGCTGAGGCGGAAGTGATTATAGAAAAGGATGGCTGCGAAGTTGTCACTAAATAGTGTATCTGACATCCTCCCACCACTGAAGGTGATGGGGTTCCTTTTGGTTCGGTGTCTCTACCGTTCATAGAGTTGCACCTCTGGGGATATCAGTGTTCCCCTTGAACACATCCCTGTCTGTGTTCAATTGACCTACGTTAGATTCTAATGGTTGACGCAAAGCGATATTGAACGATGCATTTGCATCTGCGTGGTCAACGTGTCCACAACTGTGGCACACGAATTTCTTTGAATCCCTAATTCCTATGTTTCCACACCTTGAACACTCTTTCGATGTGTTTTTAGGCTCTACATAGGTTAGCGGCACTCCATATAATTCTGCCTTGTATTCGATGAAAGTCTGCAACTGGTAGAACGACCAACTGTGCAGACTGTAGTTGAATTTCCTTGAATGTTTTCTGTTTCCCCTTATCCCTTGAAGCTGTTCAAGTTTGATTCCTGCATTCTGGTCTTTTGCAATCTCAACAATTTCCTTTGAAATTTTATGATTGAGGTCTCTTACTATCCTTGATTCCCTGTTTTTTATCTTTTTGACCAAGCCATACTTTCCATGTCTCTGCAAATTCTTCCTGATACTTTTGTATTTGGTGTGGATGTGCAATGCCTCCTTTCCAAGCTTCCATACCTTTCCTGTATCGGCATTGCCGACAACAGCAACATGTCCCGTTGTATTTCTATCAATACCGAGCCATGTCTTTGGTTCTATTATTGGTTGAGATTTAATATCTGCTGAAATATAAGCATACTCATTGTCAAGTTCTATTTGATTGATTTTGTCAAAGTCGTTTCTGAAAGAATATTGTGTATAAAATTTCAAACAAGGAATCTCTATTTTTCTCTCTTCTTTATTAAATTTTATGGATTGTGAAGGAACTGTTAATTTGATTCTGTTCACCGATTTTATGGTTTTATTATTCCCGTATTTCCTTAAAATCTGATTTGCAATTGCAGATTTTAGACCGAATTGTTTTACGTCCTTTGAAGACCTTGTTTTGTGGGTGAGAACAAATTCAGCAATTCTTTTTGCCTTATCGAGTTCTGGCGAGAAGTTCCTGTTATGCTTGATTTTGTATGTTAGAATCATTGTGTCACTTTTTATAAAACAGTTTTACCATTAATAAAATTAGACCAATTGCTACAAGAACTATGCCAAGATATATGTTATAGATTGCAGATAAATCTGTGCAACAAGGTATTATCGGTTGCCCTACAGTTTGTGCAGGACAACTGCACGCTCTGTTAAGGTAGGAAATTGCACTACCAATAGAGATTACAAACCCAAAAAGTATTGCAATTACACCGAAGATAATTAGCATATTTTGTTTCATACATTATCCCATTGTTGTTCTATATATTTCTTTATCACTGTTGCAGAAACATTTCCTGCAGTTGAAATGAAATATGACCTTGTCCACAATGTTGGCATCTTCAAAAGCTCCCTAAACTCCTTTCGCAGGTATCTCGAAGTTCTGCCCTTAAACCTTTTTGCTACTATCTCTGGTCGTGTTCTTGTGTCGGCAGAAACAAAAAGATGCACGTGGTTTGGCATAATCTCTTTTGCGATTATTTTCCAGCCATTTTCCATAGCCACATTTTCCATAATCTCATCTGCCCTTGTTTTTATAGCACCAACTAGAATTGACCTTCTGTATTTTGGACAGAAAACAATGTGGTAGTTTATCATCGCCACACTTGTTCTGTTGTGTTCGTATTCCACTTAATCCCTTTGATATGCGATACACCATCAACATTTATATACATATACATCTGTCTAATCCGCATTCATCCCACGATTGAAAGTCGTGGGCTTTCTGCTAATCATTCTGTAAAACAAAGAAAAAGAGAAGATGCCAAGGCAAAAAATGCCTTGGCTTAAACCGCTATTGCTACTGTGCTAGGCTTATCAAGTTACCTTCAGGTTTGCTGTTGCTACCTCTGTGTAGAGTGTTGATCCACCAGAGCTTGTTGTGTATGCAACCCATAGCTGCCCAGATAAGGTTTGACCAACTGTTGATGGCATTGCTGTAACTCCACCCGCTGAAGTAGATATGTAGTTACCTATAGTTATTGTTGCAGTCTGGCCTGTTGTCAATCCTCCAGATATGGAGCTTTCGGCTACGCTATTTACAGTGCTTGGAGGAGATGTAACCCCTGGACCTAAGAAGAATACATTTGCTGTAGTCCAAGTTGCTCCAGTTGCCTGTCCAACCGTGGCTGTCAATCCGCTAGCAGTCAGGGATACCGAAGTGCACTCAAATCCCGATGTTGCAATGCATGTTGTGTTTGTGAATGATCCGCTGTTGAATATTCCCAAAGCGAATAACGCTACCAAGACTATTGCTATGATTAGTATTGCCCAACCGTACGTCATAAGATATTCCATGGCGCTTTGCGCTTTTCTATTTCCTTTATATACCATACTTTCACCTTGATTAAGTAATTATACGCAAGTATAAAAACCTTATTGATTGGAAATGATTTGTTTTGCTACTTAATAAATACTTTTTCTGCATATTAATTTTATCTAATTGTGGTGGAAACATGGCAGAAGAACTAAACCCATTCAAGATAGCACAACATCAACTAGAGGAAGCGGCCGGGATAATGAAGCTTGACAGGCAGGCACTTGACATACTTAAGGAGCCGAAGCGTACACTCATAATGAACATTCCTGTAAAGATGTCGAACGGCAAAACCCAGACTTTCACAGCGTTTAGAGTGAGATACAACGATGCCCTTGGTCCGGCTAAGGGAGGGATACGCTTTCACCCTCAAGAGAGCGTTGATACAGTAAAGGCGCTATCCGCATGGATGACCTGGAAATGCTCGCTTGCAGAAATCCCTTTCGGGGGAGGCAAGGGGGGAGTTATCTGCGACACTAAGAAGATGAATGATAAAGACCTTGAAGCGCTTTCCAGAGCATACGCCAGAGCGGTATTCAAAGACATAGGACCGGATGTTGATATACCAGCTCCCGACGTATATACTACGCCGCAGATAATGGCGTGGATAATGGATGAGTATGCAAATATGGTTGGGCATAACGAATTCGGAGTCATAACAGGAAAGCCTGTAGAGATATGGGGAAGCGAGGGTAGGATGGATTCTACAGCACTTGGGGGAATGTTTGTAATGCGTGAGGCTGCAAAAATGCTGAAACTTAATCCAAAAAAAGCGACCATAGCAGTACAAGGGTTTGGCAACGCAGGCAAATTCGCATATACTCTATCAAAGAAAGTCCTTGGTTCTAAAGTAGTTGCCATAAGCGACTCTGAAGGCGGAGTATACGACCCAACAGGCCTTGATCTTGACAAGCTAGAAGAGGCAAAGCAAAAGACCGGCAGCGTGCAGGGTTATAAGAGCAAAACTGCCAGGAAGATAACAAACGAGGAACTTCTTGAACTGAAAGTGGATATACTGATACCAGCAGCCATAGAGAACCAGGTTAAAGAGGACAATGCAGACAGGATAAACTGCAAGCTCTTGCTGGAGCTTGCTAACGGCCCTGTTACACCAGAAGCAACTAACATACTTTTCGAGAGGAAGATACTGGATCTTCCAGACTTCCTTGTAAACTCCGGAGGGGTTATCGGTTCGTACTTTGAATGGGTACAGAACAGGACAGGCTACTATTGGGAGACGGAGAGGTTTGACGCTGAGCTCGACAAGAAGATAACAACCTCATTCAAAGAGACCATGGCCATGCAGAAAGCATATGCAGACAAAGGAGAGAAGATAAACCCAAGGATGGCTGCTTATATAATAGCCATAGACAGGGTAGCCAAGGCCATGAAAGTAAGAGGATGGTATTGAAACATGATTATGGCGTAGGCAATGGCGAAAGCAAATGAAGGCACGCTTGTTGAGATAATTGACGGGAAGAATCTGCTCCTGAAGAAGGCCACGCGCGGAATAAGCAAAGGAAAATGGAACGGGCTTGGAGGGAAGCTTGATCCTGGAGAGACTCCTGAAGAATGCGCAAATAGGGAGGTTTTTGAGGAGAGTGGGCTTTCTCTCAAGGAGATTTTTTACCATGGAATAATAAATTTCTATGATTTTGGCAGTGGAGAGGCCACATGGAAAGGGCATATATTCTCTTCTAGGTCATTTTCAGGAAGCCTTAAAGAAAGTGACGAGGGGCCTTTGAAATGGTTTGATATTGAGGACCTTCCTTGGAGCGAGATGTGGGAAGACGATAGGAAATGGCTGCCTTATCTACTCAGCGGTAAAAGGTTTAATGCTGAGGTGTATTTTGACAAGAAAGGAGATCTGTCAAGGTGTGACATCATCGTACATTAATTTGTTTTTGCGGCCCCCTCGTTTCGCATCCAGTCTTAGGAGGTGAATGTCTGATTTGGCTATTAGCGCTTCTATTTTCACTTTTATAAATGCACTCTCTTCCTGTTTGAAGTTTTCCCAGTTTACGCCTTGATGGATGTGGCTAACATCCCATATCTCATCAGCAATTTTCTTATCTCCCGAATACTTTCTTACTCCTTCCAAGATATTCTCTGTTGGCATGTCTGTAATTATTATGAAATAAAATCTTTTGCCATATTGCTCTAGAAAAAGAGGGTATTTTGTGAATATGTTTTCATCAAAATATTTTCTGCCCTTTGCTTCTATAATCACAGGCTTGCCTTCAATCCTAATATTCAATAAGAAATCCGGAGTATAAGTATACTCCCATGTACCTATTTTATCCTCCTTAGGAATCCTAAATTTTAATGGTTCATAAAGAAAGGTTATACTTTCATCAATAAGCGCATCCCTTACCGTCTTCTCAAAACTAGACTCATAATGTTCGTATTTGTGGCCTTTACCCCTAAGAAGTTTAAATAGAGTGTTGAGTTCTTTATAGGTGGGAGACGTGGACTGTGTGGGTTCATCCGTAATTTGAAATTTACCACTTTCTATTCTAGTAGCCGTATGTTCCACCCAAAATGAATCTTCTGGAAGATATTTATTTCTATGTATAGTGCGCGGGTTGAATATAGGAATTTACTACATGTATTCCTCTGGGTCTTTTGCGCCTATTATTGTATTGGCATTATTTTACGCAGATCAAATACTGATCTAAGATTATCTCCTGTTCCGCAAGAGTCCGTATTCGCATATAAGCGCAGATATAATTGCTCCCAACACAGGGCCTATCCAGTAGACATACCAGCTTGTGAAATTACCAGTGGCTATCGCTGGGCCCATGAAAACCGCAGGGTTAGCTGCTGCTCCTGTAAAAGGGCCTGCAAACAGCACCAATATTGTGAGAGTGAGACCGACTCCCAAACCTCCAATCTTTGAACCTACCTTTGGATTAGCTGCTGTCATGAATACGGAGAATACCAGAAAGAACGTTATTGCAGCCTCTATTAAAATCCCTTGGACTATGGTTATCGATGATGCAACAGCAGGCAATCCCCACATTGAAGATACGCCTAAAGCGGCTGGCAGCATGGCCATGAGAAGCAATATTGCTATCGCAGCTCCGGCTATCTGCGCTATTATGTATGCTATCGCATCCATTACGTTTATGCGCCTTGCAACAAGCATGCCTATAGTAACTGCAGGATTTATGTGACCTCCAGATATGTAAAGCGCAGCAGTGACAGCTATGCCAAGCGCAAGACCATGTGCAAGCGCAGACATTAGAAGCCCAATGCCAGTTGAACTGTGTATAAATAGAGAGGATATTATTGCTCCAGTACCTACAAAGAGCAGCAGGAACGTACCAAGCCCTTCTGCAAGCATTTTCCGCCAGAGTTTTGCAGTTGCCATTTAATCAGGTTTTAATACTTAATAGTAAATATTTAAGATATTGCAGGTTTATCTCTTTCTTTTTGCTTTTGATTTTATTAATAACAGCAGCACTATAATAATAAAGAGTATTGCTGCCGTTATGATTAGATAGGATGTGCTACTTTGCTGCGACACGTTTGTCTGCAAGGATGTTGTTGTGTGAGCCACTGCAGGAATTGTTGTTGGGAGGACTGTTGTTAGGATTGTTGTGGTAATAATTGAGGTGGTGGAAGAAGATGTCGTAGTTGTATTGGGTTGTTTGAGTGCTTTAGACGAATATATTATTGAGTAGTTGCCTCCTGAGTATATGGGTATACTGCTGTTGCATGGATATCCTGACCCGAGACCTATAACCGTACCCGTATAAGAGTATACGTACGAACCAGCAATAAAACCACACGCGAATGAGATCTGGATGGGCTGCGAATATTGATGTGAGATATGTGCGGGGAGTTGATCCTGGTTGTAGCTGTATGTTACATTTCCGATATAAGCATCAAGGACGGATTCGTTGGATTTTGTGGCATTTACATTGTCTGATACTGTAACATTATAGATAATGTGCGGAGAGCCGCCGCCAGCTGTGGGAGCGGGCAATGCCGTCTTTTGAAAGATTCCAAATACAGGATCCACAGGTATTGAGAATGCAATTGAACATGAAACAGAATTTACAGTAAAAGGATTTATTGCATTCCAAGTGCCCCCTGTAAATAGGTAGGGGAGCACATTGTTTCCTATGGAGCACGGATAGCCAATGGTGACATTCTCAGAAGATATGGAATTTGCACCGCTTGTAACTGTGAAATTTAGTATTGCAATCTTTGAAAGGCTGAATCCTGAAAGAGATGGCATCGATGCAATGGTTGATGTAACGTTATTCAAGAATAAACCCGCATTCACATTGTTGTGCGGAATCAGAGTCAACACCGTATTTGCATTCTGGTACACTACATTTGCAGGTGTATTCGCAGATAGCACAACTATAATATTTCCTGTGCTTCCCGATATTATGCCGTTAACAGTAAGAGAGACTGTGTTTGATGCAATAGCATTTACTGCATCCGTAATGGAACCCGTTATGCTAAATGTCCCTATCGAGTTGAAAGTTATTGAGTTTCCGCTTATTGCATAACCCCCAGCAGGCGCATTTGTGCTTAAACTTAGGGCCGAATATGGCTGTGTGCCGGATCTGATTGAATTGGATATCAAGATTGCACCTCCTACATTTATTGAATTTGCGGATGATGCCAGAGATAGCACAGGATCGTTGTTGACGATTATGGTGTTAGATATAGAATTGAACATAAATGGCGATGACGTACCGTCATCTACTGCAATAACATTGAATGTATCAGGAGTTGTTGCTGTTGTTTTGTATGCAAGGATTACATTTCCTCCTCCAATAGGAATCGTTTTTGTATTTAAGGTATTTCCGGCAGCAATGAGATTTACTGTAAAAGGCCCTACTCCTTCATTGGCAGGTATATTTGCTTCAAACGTAGCATATTGCCCCACGTCTATAGTAGTATTTATTGGGGTTATTGTTACAGTGGGTGCGTTATAGACGTTAAATTCGCTTGAATATGGGCTCCCTCTTGTAATCTGCGTTGAATTAGTTATTGTAACATTCTCTATTAGAGGAGATATGCCGACCATATAGTTTTGAACTTCGTTGCAATTGGTTTGCGAGTTTGAAGCCACGTCTGCATAGGAATTCTGCGCTTCGTTTGCAGTATGATCTGCAGCGCGGGTTATCATAAAGTTATATGTAAATGGGCTTGCACTTCCGGATACATCTGCGGTAAAGCAGGCTAGCTGACCTACATCCAGTGATGCGTTGGAAGGGGCAGATATTGTAACCGTAAAAGGCTTTACAATGCTTCCAAAAGATGCTGATGGCATGACCCCATTTGGAGGCATTTGGCGAACCCTGACCCAGTCCATTTTTTCAATCACCGTATTTGCAGAGCCTATGTAGCCTTCAAAATCAGAGTATAGCGCATTTGGTGCAAAAATAAGGTTGTTTCCAGTCAGATCCGTGGTGGTTTTTGTGTAGTTTATTATCCCTTTTGCAAGGAAATTTGTGCCGCTCTTGTTCAATTCTATGCTCATTAACGAAGGGCTATTGAAATAATCCGGGCTATTTGAGCTATATTGATAAACGAGTGCACCGCCAGAGATCCCATTGTAGACTTGAAATACGGACTGCGGGCTCGATTGTATATTTGATTGGAAAATTACAGAATAGGAATTATTCACTATTCCAATATACGGATACGCAGTAATGGAATCGCTTAATACTTCTATGCCTCCGTAAAAATCAACCGCTACAGGCGGCAAGAGCGGGTTGCTTGGTAAACCCATATATTGGCCGCCTATCCCAGCCCTTGTTGAAGAGCTGCTTCCTCCCGTTATAGTCAGCCCATTATCCACAATCACATTTCCAGATGAATACCAGCTGGCTGGAAGGGAATTTCCTGCAAAGTTAGTATAATAAGAGAATATGTTTTTGCCGTTGTCATATTCCCCCCAAGAGCTGCTCAGGAAAGGGGATTCTCCTGTACTCAAACCATTTATGAGAGTATTTGCAGCGGTTAGCACATTACCGGCCCATCCCAAATAGATACTGTTTGTGGTTGCTGTACCTGTGTTTGCGGGCAGGAATGTAGAGGGCCAACCATAATTTAGCCAGTATATGATGTTATTTGACATGTAAAGATTGCTGCTTTGTATTTCATTTGATGCATTGCCTTCAAGCCACGAGTTAATTGTGGTGCCGTTCGAAAAAAATAGTTTTGCATTCTGCAATTCTGGAAGATAGTATTGCTTGTACTGCAGCGCGTTAACTGTTAAGGATATTGGAGTATTTGCTGCTATCGCGTTACCTTGACTGTTGGATAGAGTAATTGGCAGATAATATGTAATATTTGTTGGCACTGTTAATGCATTTGTGGCAACCCACATTGAAGAGGTTAGAACTAAAATCAGATAGAACAACTTTTTAATTGTCATAAATACCATATTATTAAGAAATCTTTTTATTTTATACATTTGCTTTTGGGGCTTTAATAGAAAAAAACGCCGGGGGCGAGATTCGAACTCGCGAAAGCCATTTCTGACTAAACAGCTTAGCAGGCTGCCGCCCTACCACTAGGCGACCCCGGCACCTATAAACTAATTATTACATCGTTCTTTTTTATACTTCCCTCTCTCAGCACTCTTCCGTAGAAACCGCTCTTTCCCCACAAAAGGCTCGTTCTGTCGCCATTCGCAACTCTTGCGTCAAATAATTCATTGCCTATATGTGGACCAAAAACATTGTAAACACCCTTGTATGGCATCATAGGACCCGTGATCTGCAATCGTACCTCTTCCCCTATCTGATAAACGTTTCCGATTTTCACTCCAGCATAATTCAATTCGGCTGTTGTAATGTTCTCCCCCAAATCTCCAGGCATAGGTACGTCCCCTATTCTATGGAAAAATTTTGAATTGCTTGTATCACGCCTAATTCTAAAACCTTTTGCTTTAAGCTCGGCATAAGATTCCAGTGAGAATAAAGAGACATTTTTTGAGGCAGTTCTGCTGCTTTGCTTATCTTTCTTTAGCTCATTAACTATGCCATCTCTTGCTACGCGCAGACAGCCCACAGGATACTTAGGAACATCTTCCATACCCTTGTTCAGTTGATATACTCTCGCTTCCATGCAATCATTACATAGCAGAAGCCGATATTGCACCATGCATATATACATGGTTTGCTGCACTTCTGCTCGGCCCTGTATCCCAAGAGCGTGGTTAACGTATGCTTAAGGTTGCTCCTTCCGGCCTGGCCTGGTTCACACGCGCAACCACCAGATGGGGCAGGACGTCTACGCTTCCGTACAGGCCATGCATAAATGCAAAGCACTCTACCGGCATTGGCCCGCCAAAAGGGATTTGCGGATTGAAGACCCTTAGCCTCCAGCCTATCTGCCGTTATTATTTGCCAATTGGCTGTATAAATATCTTTCTGGAATATGGGCCTAATAGCAATGTAAACAACTGACGTTCTGCACAAAAATATTATAAATGACTTTTGTTCAGCTCTTATGAGCAAATGTCGTTGACCACAATTTCGCGGGCGAAGCCTCCTGAGGATTGGCCTATTGAGATAAGAAAGAGAGGAGTCATGCTGCATCATGGGATTCTTAATGAACCTTCGGGTCGGTTCATAGACGTTTATTGCCCTGAAAGAAGGATACAGTGCATTATGGATCAAAGTGCATTCGAATCGCTTGCAAACAGTATAGCAAAGCTGTGCGGTGGCGATGGAAAAAATGCGAGCTTCAAGATGGGTCCGCAACACGCCACAATAGCTGCAGGAATATCGACTATCGAGATGCATATGGAAAAAAACGGGATATCCGTCAGGGGTGCGAGAGAGTTTGCAGGCATACCTGATAACACTTGGGGAGATGCTATGCGCTTTGCCATGATAGATGCTTATGCGGTGATAAATATTGCGGCTGCCGCAGAAGTGCTGCTGGAAAAGAGAGGGATTGGAATAAGAAAATGTGCTTTGCCAGACATGCTTCGTTACGACAGTATGGAAGGCTATCTATGAGTTGCGCCCTTCGTATCATTTTAAATATTTGAATGGCTATACAATCATTGGTGCTTTCCTGGGAGATGAGGAATATATGAAGCTTCTTGACAGAGCTATGGCTAGCGTGCATAGCCTTGCAAGCGAAAGCTCTGATTTCACAGTACCTAAAGCCGATTCATTCATGCAAGGCAACAAGACGATAATAAGAAACATAGGTACCATCGCTGATAGGGCGAGGCGCTCCCAGCAGGAGTTTGCACGATACATCAGCAAAGAGCTCGGAGTTCCTGCAAGCGTAGAGCAGCAGGGCCTTATAATAAACGGAAAGTTTCAGCAGGCAGATCTTGACAAGCGCATACAGAGATATTTCGAGATTTATGTAATATGCAGGGAATGCCACAAACCAGACACCCGCCTCGAAGGCGCTGGACGTGGCATGTTCTATTTGATATGCGAGGCGTGCGGGTCAAGGTACGGAGTGAAAAATTATTAAATAGTGAGTGAATGGCCAGAGGACCGAAAACAGACCAGAGGCGCGGTGCACCTACAGAATACAAGCTTAAGCTTCCTGGGGAAGGCGAAGTCCTGGGGATTGTTATGAAAGTGGCAGGCGCATCTAAGTTCATTGTAGACTGCAAAGACGGCAATCAGAGGCTGTGCTCTATGCCTGGCAGGCTGGGAAGAAGATTCTGGATAAAGGCCAATGACGTAGTCATAGTAGAACCTTGGGACATACAGGGAAATGAGCGGGGTTATATTGTATGGCGGTACAGCCAGATAGATATGAGCAAGCTTAGGGAGAGAGGGATGATCTAACTTTCGCTTTGTAGTTGCATCTCACCAAGTCGGCATCAGTATTTTTAAAGTGCCTATGCAATATTTACTAAAAGCCAACATCTGGGTGAAACATGCAGACACTTAATGACCTTCTCGGAGAATCAAAGATATTCCTCAACAGAGAGGTTCTATCGCCGCATTATACACCTAAGAAGCTAGTCTTCCGCGAAAAAGAGATAAACAACATAGAGAAGGCGATTGCTCCGGCACTCAAGGGCATGCGAGGCAGGAATCTATTTATATATGGAAAAACCGGGACCGGAAAAACATCCTGTGCCAACTACGTGATAGAAGAGATAAAAGGCATACCGAATACAAAAGCGAGGATATCATATATGAACTGCAGGCTATACAGCTCGCGGTTCAAGGTTTTGTCAAAGATAATATCCGACCACCTGCCCACATATTCAAAGAGAGGATACGGTGCTGTAGACCTGTATGAAAGGATACGAAGCTGGATAGAGGAAGACAGCAAGATTTTCGTAGTTGTGCTTGACGAGGTAGACATGGTAAAGGACTTGGACGACTTGATATACACCATGACAAGAATAAACAGCGACATAAAGGCCGGAGGCTTATCAATAATAGGAATATCAAACAAGATCTCTTTCAAAGATGAGCTTGACCCAAGAAGCCTTTCTACACTATATGAAACAGAGCTCGTATTTCCCCCTTATTACGCAACCGAGATATATGCGATAATAAAGGAGAGGGCGAAACAGGGTTTCGCTGAGGGAGTCATAGATGACGATATACTGCACTTTGTAGCCTCTATAGCAGCAAAAGAGGGTGGAGATGCAAGGCTTGGGCTGAAGATACTTTCGAAAGTAGGGGAGATAGCTGATGAGAGAGGTCTTACGCAGATAACAATGAAGGAAGCGCAGGATGCTGCAAAATATGCAGAGGATGAGATAGTCTATGAGCTGATAGGCACATTGCCAGAGCATCAGAAGCTGGTGCTTTACTCGATAGCACTTATGACCCAAAGCGGAGGCGCGTATAAAAAATTGGTAGATGGAGTCGATACATATCTTTTCAGCGGAGAGATATACAATAGATATAAATCCTTGTCTGAGAGCATGAAGAAAGAGCCGAAAAGCGAAAGATGGTATAGGAAGTATCTTTCGGAGCTGGAGATGCAAGGGCTTATAGCCTCATTCGAATCAGGCAAGGGAATACGGGGGCATACAAAACTAATAAAATTGCTAAGCCCTGCCAAAAAGACTAAGGACATAATAGAGAAAGGTATGTTTAATCCCGAAGCATGATTTGGGGTGGCTATTTGGAATATTATGATATTGTCAGAAGCTCTTGCAATTTTGATGAAAAGCTTTGCATGAAGCTTGGATTCAAGGGAATTGCAAAGGCGCCAGGAGACATATCTATTACGGATGCAGCATCTGGAAGAATTGTGCGGGGAGAGAGGAATATAGTTTACGGGTCAGGGAATCTGCTTATTGGGGCTGTGAAAAAAGGGGCAGGTGCTGTCTGGATAACAGATTACTTATTGGATAAGAAGCTTCTAGATGTAATTTCTGACAACTCAATCCCTCTTGTATTCCCCCTTTCTGATATAATTTTTGCTAAGGGCCTCCAAAGGCCTAGACTGATGGCAAAGATGTCAGTCCTTCTAAAATATTCAAAAAAATTGGGCCTCGGGATCTCTTTCATTACGCTTGCGGATTCCCAAAAGAACATGTGTTCATATATGCAACTCATAGAGATTGCTAAGCTCTTGGGAGCTGATGATGAGCTTGCAAGAACAGGATTGTCTGAGATAAACAAGAGGATACTTTATGATTAGGGAAAAGCACAGGTATATTTTGGTGGAATGCGGAGCCAGCATTGATAAGATTGATGCTAGCGCCTTTTCTGATGCTCTGTATAAAGAATTGCTAGATTGCATAGGCTCTCTCTCCTACCACAGGGTAAGGCCACGGGTAGTCAAGGTACTGAACGCGAACACATTCGTCTTAAGAACTAGCCTCTATGGATGCGGGAATGTTGTTGCGGCTTTGGCTTTGATTAAGAGGATTGGAGGCATGGATTCTTACTTTTATACCCTGAAGACATCCGGCACGATAAAGGCTTTACTAAAGTAGCACTCCAGCGCAACTAAAAATGCGAACTTTAACAATGCCTGCTGGAAACCATAAAGCACATGCAGGAAATACGCCACATAACTGCCTTTTGTATTTAGTTCCATTGTGACATCCTCCCACCACTGAAGGTGGTGGGCTTCCAATGGTGGCTTTTTGATTGATAAAACCGCAGGACGCAGATACAGAATTCGACTTCCGGGGTTTGCGATTAGCGGAAACCTTATTAAGCTTATAGATATGAATAATATTACGAATTATACTTAACTTTTTGCTTTAGTATTGGTTCTCGGTGTGATATATGTATCCAAACATACAAGCATATGATAGAGGAGTCATGTTTGCTCCTGATGGACGACTTTTCCAGGTAGAATATGCGAGAGAGGCTGTCAAAAGAGGTGCAACTTCTATAGGAATAACAACCGTAGATGGTGTAGTTTTTGTAGCGCATAAGAACATAACCGCCCCGCTTGCAGTTCCTTCAAGCATGCAAAAAGTATTCCGGGTAGATTCATATATAGGAGCAACATACAGCGGAATTGTAGCAGATGGCCTTCACCTGGTAAATGTTATGCGATCAAAGACCCAGACGCATAGGATGGTATATAATGAGACAGAATCTGTTGAGACTATAGCAAGGGATATTTCCGAAGAACTACTTATGGCAACCCAATACGGAGGGATACGCCCATACGCGATATCTGTCCTTATAGGGGGAATAGATAACGAGCCTCGCCTGTTCGAGATAGATCCCGCGGCTACTGTTGCTGGCTTCAAGGCCGATGCAATAGGTTCTGGAAAGAGCTTGGCTGATGAGATGCTTGTGAAAGATTATAAATACGAGATGGCAGTCGATGATGCCATAGCGCTCGGAGTTAAGATTATCAAAAAGGTAAGCGAAAAGCAAGCGATAGATGAGAAGAACTTGGATATAGCAACCATAACCAAAGAGGATGGATACTCTATGATGCCTATGGAAAAAGTTGCAAAGTTCATCTGATCTCATTGCGGTGCGCAATTTTATTTGTAGTGATGCATGTGGCTCATTCTAAACTTGTAATAGCCAAATACGAAAAAGAGGGCCTGCGTTTCGAAATCTTTGTCGATTCTGACATGGCGTTTGACTACATATCCGGGAAGGGCGGAGATCCTTTGAGGATAGTCAACTCCAATGATATATTCAAGGACGCAAGAAAGGGAGAAAGGCAGAGTCCGGATAAGATACAGAAAGTATTTGGAACTACAGATGTCGCCAAAGTTGTAGATGTGATACTCAAGCATGGAGATGTTCCTATAACAACAGAACAGAGAAGCAAGTTTATAGAGGAAAAAAGGAAACAGATAATAAGTATAATTGCCACTAACTCTATAGACCCGCGCACAAATGCGCCAAACCCTCCTTTGAGGATAGAGAATGCGATGAAAGACGGAAAAGTAAGCATAGACCCATTTAAGAGCGCGAGTGAACAGGTCGAAGATGTAGTTAAGAAGATAAATGCGATAATACCAATAAAGTTTGCGGTGTCTAAGGTAGAGGTTACAATACCAGCAGAATTAACCAACAGATGCTATGGAGTGCTAAAGCAATACGGACTGAAATCCGAGAAATGGCTGCAGAACGGAAGCCTGCAGGCAACCGTAGAATTTCCTGCCGGGTTGCAGGGTGAATTCTTTGACAGGATTAATAAAGCAACGCAGGGACGAGTCGAAACAAGACTTATAGAAAAATGATGATATTATGCAAGAGGTAATATATCCGGGAGATCTGTTATCAGAAACGCCGATACGCGCGCCAAACTCGTACATAGAAAACGGCAAGACATATTCCATGGTGCTTGGATTTAAGGATTCTTCTGGAACAGGAATAATACCTTTCGAAGGAGGATGGACGCCAAAAGTTGAAGAGACAGTAATAGGGGTAATCTCTTCCGAGAGGAATAACGTATATGAAGTAGATCTGGGATCACATTACAGATCGCTCATAATAGGAGGAAAGTATGAGAGATTCTCTTTTAGGCTCGGCGATATTGTAGAAGCTACTGTAAAAGACATAGAGGACGGGAGGACAATAATATTGAGCTATCCAAAGGCACTCCAAGGAGGAACTGTAATCTCCATAAAGCCTTCAAAGATACCCAGGCTGATAGGCAAGAATAATACAATGATAAACCAGATCTCGCAGGGAACCTCATCGAAGATATCAGTGGGCATGAACGGGATGGTATGGATAAAGGACGGTAATATTGCTCTTGCAACTGCAGCTATACTTAGAATTGAAGAGGAGGCACATGTCTCTGGCCTAACAGGCAGGATAAAAGAGATGGTAGAAAAGAGGTAATGATATGGCTTCGAAAGCTAACAAACCGGAATTAATAGTGAATGGAAAAAGACTTGACGGAAGAGATTTTAATCAATTAAGACCGATCAAGATAGAGGCGAATGTGCTAAAGAACGCAACAGGATCTGCATACCTAGAATGGGGAAACAATAAGGTGCTGGCTGCTGTGTATGGGCCTGTAGAAGCGCAGCCTAAGCACATGGCGGATCCTTCAAAGGCGATAATAAAATGCAGATACTCTATGGCTCCATTCTCATCCCTATCAGAGCACAACAGGAGCGGCCCTAACAGAAGAGCAACAGAAATATCTAAGGTTACAAAAGAGGTATTCGAAAAGGTGCTAATGCTGAATGAATTTCCGGGAAGCCAGATAAACATTTTCATAGAGATACTGCAGAGCGACGGCGGCACACGAGCAGCCGGAATAACTGCGGCATCGGTAGCGCTTGCAAGTTCGGGACTGCATATGAGAGACTTGGTCTATGCGGTATCTGTGGGAAAGATTGGAGAGCATCTCGTCCTCGACCTTGACATGATAGAGGACAACTATTCAGACTCTGACATGCCAATGGCAATATCTCCAAGGAATGGAGAGGTTCTGCTGCTGCAGATGGATGGAGAGTACACAAAGGATGAACTTGAAAGAGCATTCAAGATGGCAGCCGATGCTGGAAAGGAAATAGGAAACGTGCAAAGAAATGCGCTGAAAAGCATATATGAAAATATAGATTCTAAATACAAAGGTGAATGAAATGGGAGCAATAGATATAGTGAAAACCGCTTATATAAAACAGCTTATGTCAACAAATCTTAGAGAGGATGGAAGAGGCTTTAACGACTCTAGGGACATAAAGATAACAACAGGAATATTGCAGAATGCGGAAGGCTCTGCGCAGGTTGATATAGGCTCGACCAGAGTGCTTGCTGGAGTCAAATTGGACCTTGGCGAGCCAATGGAAGATACTCCTAACGAGGGAACTGTAGCGATGTCTGCAGACCTTCTCCCTCTCGCATCAGCAGATTTTGAGATGGGGCCACCAAGCCCAGAAGCGATAGAACTGGCGAGGGTAGTTGACAGAGGCATAAGGGCAGGAAAATGCGTAGACATGGCAAGCCTATTCCTGGAAGAGGGCAAGGCCTGGAATGTTTTTGTAGACATATATGTGCTTAATTACGATGGGAACCTGTTCGATGCAAGCGAAATAGCGGCTATGAGTGCCCTCTTGAATACCAAGGTGCCCGAGTATGTCGATGGGAAGGTAGTGAGAGAGAAAAGGATAAAAGCACTTAAGATTGATAATATTGTGACATCAGTGACTGTTGCAAATGTTGCAGACAAGATTCTGATAGACCCAACTGGAGGAGAGGAAGAGGCTGCGGATGCAAGGCTAACCATAGCAACAGATGGAAAGTACGTAAGGGCCATGCAGAAAGGTTTGGGAGGAAGCTTTACACAGAAAGAGATCCTTGATGCGGCTGAAGCGGCACTTAACAGGCATGGCGCGTTGAAGCAGATGATAGAAAAAACAAGATGAGCATATGGCGAGTTCAAACATAAGGTATGGAGCAAGCATAAGAAAAAGAGTTAGAGCTGTAAAGGCCACTAAAAGCGCAGATTATAAGTGCGAGATGTGCGGAAGAGAAAGCGTAAGAAGAAAAAGCACAAGCATATGGGAGTGCAAGCACTGCGGCGCAATATATGCGGGAGGGGCATACAGCATGACAACAGCAGCAGGAGAAGTGGCGAAAAGGCTGGTTGAAGGCTTCGCAAACAAGAAATAAGTGGATAGACATGGTAAAAATAACATATGACCCGATACACACTCTTGTAGTTCATGACATATCAAAAGTGCCGCTGGATGACCTTCTGAGAGAACGCGTCACACCAGGCGCAACAATGCCGCTCTATTGGTGCAATGGCATACTTTTCAGTTTTGCATCACCTCCAATGATTGACGAGATGGCTAAAGACTACTTTAGCGGAAAGATCCATTGGATGGAGGTGCATTATCTTGAAATGAAGGAGTATAAGCCGGTTATAGAGCTCAACGATGAGCATTACAACGGAGCAATAAAAGTCCGCGTGATAGATACAGGAAGCTCGCAGCTACACAGGGATTTTATAGCATGGCTTAAGAACAATACCAATAAGTGATATTATGGCATACGTATGCACAAAATGCGGTAAAAAGACAAAGCAGCTGGATAATTCTGCAAGATGCCAGTATTGCGGATCTAGAATAAATGTAAAGAGCAGGTCGAACCTATCTAGAGAGATAACAACAGACTGATGTCGGTTATTTCGCGCTGATGATTATAGTTTCGGATACGCTCTTTATTCTTTCGTACTTAACGCTGCTTTTTGCGAGTACTGCTGCGGTATTGTTGCTTCTGAACAGGTTCTCGGCTTTTACTAGCAGAAGATTGGCTACAGATCCCTTATCGAAGTCAATGATTACATCTTCTACAAGGCCGATTTTCTTTCCTTCATTCGTTATTATCTGCTTTCCATAAAGTTCCGATAAAAGTATCGCCATCATAGCACCCGTTATTTTACGTTCATTATCCTTTGGGAGGCAAATATTCTTATTATGTTTGCTTTTAGTTCCTCCATAAATGCCTTTTCGTCTCTGCCCTTCTCTGCGATTTCATCAGGTTCGAATAGTCCAGGGTTAGATTCAACGAGCCTTTTCAAATATTCATCTGTCAGATGGTATGACCTTGTTTTGCATGAATCGCATATGAGCAAGGGGATTACAGGCACCTCTGAAGGCAGCTCTACTTTGTCCAGGTGCCTTGACAGCGGAGAATTGCCGCATTTCGGGCATTTTTTGTTGAGCTTTATTTCGATATATTGACGCGATATTGTTACGCATTTCTTATCCTTTATTATTTGGTCTATAAGCTCGTTCATGCCGCCATCCGGCAGCTTGACAAGCTCTTGAAATATCAGTTCGTTATCTTTATTGAAAACGCTTTTGAGAGCTGCGCCACCCTTGACAGGATCGAGTAGTGTGGTTCTGCTTGTCTCTCCTTTTATCCTTTCCACAATCTTTATTTTACCGTCAGGCTTTTTAGCTAATTCTATAGCTTCTTCCGCCATTCAATCCCCATACTTCAACCTATAAGCCTCTATATCCTCTTTTAAGATGGTCTCTCTGCCCGCCCTTTTTGCCCTAGCAAGCGCGTATTTGGCTATTCTGGATGCCTTTTTTTCCAGTATTAAAGATATAGAAGATGCCGCACTATCTGTAAGAGAGACCCCTTTCCTTTTCTTTACTAGCTTCTTTATAGCGGCTCTAGGTATGTTCACCAATATGCACCTATTTTCATGTCAGCACTCAAGATCGTCTTCACCGCGTGAGCTCAGCGTAGTGCATTTTCATCATATGCTGCTGTATTGTACGTTTATGAATAAAAGACTATCCTTTTCCTTTACATGCAGGCGCATAAAAGGATGGCACACTCACATTTTTAATCTTTCAATGACTATTATACACGGTGAATAAATGAGCGTTAGTGCCATCAACGAAGCTTCCTTTGAAAAAGAAGTGCTGAAATCTCAGATGCCTGTAGTAGTAGACATATGGGCAACTTGGTGCGGGCCATGCAGGATGTTCAGCCCAATATTCGAAGACCTCTCTTCTGAATACGAAGGAAAGGTGAAATTTGTAAAGATAGATGCTGATGAAAACGAAGGGGTTGCCACAAAATACAACATAATGAGCATACCTACCACTCTCCTTATAGAAAATGGCGAGTTGAAGGCCATGAATGTGGGTGCAGTGCCAAAAGAGGCCCTGAAGAGATGGATTGAAAAGAATCTTTAAGCGGTTTTTATGACTGAATTGGCTTTACCGCGGGGGATGAAGGACCTCCTTCCGAATGCTGCATTATTCAGAAATGAGCTGATATGCAGAGTGGAGAAGGTTTTCCAGAGATTCGGATTTCTGACTATAGATACCCCTATGCTTGAATCTTTGAATATTTTGAAAGCCAAAGGCGGATTGGGAGAGGAATCGAAATTGATATTCGAGACAACAGAGGATAACCTGGGCTTGCGCTATGACCTAACGGTTTCTCTGGGACGATATGTGGCTATGCACCAAGAATTGCCTATGCCATTTAAGAGATATGCAATAGGAAAGGCTTGGAGGAGGGAGGAGCCGCAGCATTTAAGATACAGAGAATTCACTCAGGCAGATGTTGATATTGTTGGCGGAGATGTTGTACAGACAACTACAGAGGCCATAGCCACAGTAGGAAAGGCATTTGACGAGATAGGAATAGAATATATTGTAAGAATAAACAGCAGGTCTGTCATGAATGCAATATTAGATAAATTTGGCGTTGATCCGAAAATGCACATAGACGTGATGCGCATTATAGACAAGTTTGAAAAGGCAGGTAGAGACAAAACCCTTGAGATGCTTACGGAGTTGGGACTTGCGAGAGACGTTATAAGCAGGATAGATACGCTCGTAAATATGCAAGGTTCAAACAGCGAAAAGCTCGCGTATATTACAGCCCTTTCCTTGAACGATGAGGTTTTGACAGAGCTAAAGGGGGTAATTGATTTGCTCCCAGCATATCAATTAAAAGGCGATGTAATGATTGACTTTTCGATAGTAAGAGGACTTGACTATTATACGGGGGCAGTATTTGAATTTTCAGATGCTTCTGGAAAAGAGAAATCAGCTATTGGAGGGGGAGGAAGATACGATGGTCTTATAGGCCTCTACGGTAACAGAAGCCTGCCTGCAGTTGGCGCATGCATCGGAATAAACAGGGTGTTGGATATCCTAGGTTTTGAAAAATCTGAAAAAATCACATACGCCAAGCTTTTTGTAATAAACATAAAGAAAGAGAATTACCAGTATGCGGTTAAGGTTGCAAACTGGTTTAGGTCAAAAGGCATACCTACAGATATAAACCTTTCCCAAAGAAATATATCTAATCAGCTATCGTATGCAAACTCTTTGAGATTCGGCTTTGCAGCAATAATAGGCGATGCTGAAGAGGCTCAAAACAAAATAAAATTGAGAGACCTAGTCAGCGGAGAGGAGAGCGAAATGTCAATGGAGGAAGCATTGGTTGCAATTGAAAAGAGATAATTGTATGGCAAAATCAGAAATGGATAATGTGACAGAGGAAAAGATAGCAGCCGGAGGCATACTTGCTAAATTCTATTTTGATATACAGAATGAGGATAAAGAGAAGCTGCAACCACTTCTGGTAGACCTGATAAATGAGCGCTTGCTTAAGGAGCCCGGAGTCGTATACTGCTATGGGACTATAGAGGAGCCGATAAAAAAGGACAAATATTACATAACCAGCGCATCTGTAAATGTTCTTTTCAGCAGCATAAGATCTCTTGTTCCTATAGTCTTCAAGTATGCACCGATAGGGGTGGAGGTGCTAAAGCCGCAGAAAGAGATAAAGCTGAACTTATGGGATTTGCAGGTCATGCTCATGGATGTTGCCCAGATGTCTACAGAATACTCAAGGTACATACTTGAGAAAGTCCTTAGCCCTGAAGATATAAAGATGATAACCCAGGAGATGGAGAACAGGAAAGAACTCGGAAAAAAGCTTATTGAAAAGAAAGAAGAAAGAAAAGAGGGTAAAGAAACTTAATTATGCGGTAAGGATGCTTTCAGGCAGGACCATAGGCATAAGGCCCTGAAAGTATTCCTGGATCTTGCTTTGGGGTTGATGACATATAGAACTGGCCTACAGAGATGTAGCTCTGCTGTCCAGTCACTCCAGCAACTACCCTTACCTGCACAACCTTTCCTATCACAGTTGTAAGAGGTATTGTTGCATTTCTGAATGCAGACTCTGTTGTATTATGCATGCCGCTTGAAAATGAAAGATTGTATGTGTTATAGTGGGCGATTATGCTGGGTGAGCCGTTATAAAGCACCTCAACGTATAGGTTTTCATTCTGCGGGCTGATTATCTTAAAGTTGAGGAATGGTTTGTTTGCTATGAAAGGACTTGATGTAAGGTTGCCTGGGCTTGCTTGAAGTCCGCAATGGTAAGTGCTTGCAAAGAAAGTTGCATTATAGTTGCTCCATGGGAACTTTCCTATATAACAGCGGCTTTTATTTGCATGTGTTAGATTTAATGGAGCGGTTCCGAAACCAGTTCCAGTTACATTCCACCCTGTAAATTCTCCCGAGGAGAAGTTGCCGTTATACACCATCGTGTAAATCGTTTTTGGTGGCGGTATCGTGCTCATGTTAAGTTTAAGCAAAGCAGAACCGCAGGCCCCTCCGCCAAGACCCGTAGTCATAGACAGAGTATAAACTTGTGGAGGCGCGGTAAGGTTCTTGAAGAAAGTTACACAATCATAAGTAAGGGTCTGGTTAACATATGTCTGGTTATTTGCCCCAACTATTTTTATATTGACAGTACTGCTGTTTCCAGCTGCGACCCAAATACCCGTATAATTAGTGGCGAGAATGCATTTTGCTGTGTATGTCTTATTGAATGCTGTGCTGTTAAGCTGGTATCCTGCGCAGTTGTATATAATCGTTGTTGTGATTGTTGAATTGGCGGCTTGAGTGTAGTTTTGTGTTGTGGTTATTGTTGTTAGGCTTATGTGCTTTACATTAAATCCTGTTTCCACATAGGCTATTGCAGTCATTATAACCAGTATTATTATGAAACCCACTATGCTTTTTTTTACCACAGATATCACAAATCCTTTTATGCATAGTTATTTATTTGAATCTGTTTATATATCTTAACACTTTAAAATCATTTGTGGTGCTAATTTGGGAAGCATTCCTAGAAAATGGAAAAAGAAAGGAAGAATGCGCTGGAAATGGCAAAAGAAACGCCGAAAGAGGCTGAGAAGAGCCCAAAAGAGAAGAGTAGGAGAGCTCTGACTTGTGGTAAATTTACGGTGCGCTATAGCCGGAAGTCCATGCGCTTGTGTAATTTATTGCTATAGCAGTGCCATCATTGCCATTGCCAGAGTAGTCGTTCGTATTGCCGTTCAGTGGCCACCATCCGACAAGGTTGTTGACATTGATCGGAGCACCTCCTATTCCCTCTTGGTAGAGGGCTTGGATATCGTTTGGTGAAAGCGTAACATTATAAACCTGGACATTGGCAATAGAACCATTCATTTGACCAGTGTGGCTGCCATCCCAGCCGCCAATGTTTATCACATCTTCATTTCCATTATTAAGATCTGTAGAAGTTTGAGTGGCTGTTTGCGTATTAAGGGTGACATTGATTATCCTGTTTGAGTTTACTACCGTTTCAGTTACAGCGACAAAATACCATGTATTATATGATACAGAAAATCCAGGGTAAAAATCATCGTTGCACGTTGAAAGGTAAAAATCATTTCCTGGTCTAATCTCTATTGCAAACTGAAGGCAAGCAGAAGATGAACCATTATTAAATGAGAAGATTGTGCCTGTATTTTTGGGATAAAACCACAAAGTCACTGTTCGCGGGTTAAGCCCAGAAGGTATCAAAGAGCTTACAGCATATACCCTTGGGTAATTTGATAATAGGGGCGTAAACTCTGCCACATACTCTGGAAGTTCGCCGTTACATTGCCCTACCAAGGAGGTCTGCACAGAGTTTCTGAGCACTTCACATGAACCTGGCTGCGCACGTGGTGCGAAGTTTCCGCTGTTGAATACTCCCAATGAGAAAAGCGCAACAAGAACAATCGCAATTATGAGGATTGCCCAACCATATGTCATCAGGTACTCCATTGCAGATTGGGACCCGAAATGGTTGCGCGCTGGCGCTAGTCTATTATGAATATCAGATAGCGATGAATCTTTATTGGGCGATCCTTTGCAAAGCGCCTTGGAATTGACCATTCTATCGCACATGTAGCACATAGAAAAACTAAATATCTTACTTTGCGATTTTTTCAAGTATAGGATATGTCTCGTATAGCCTTTCCTGCTCAAGCTGCTGGAATAGCATGTATATTATTCCGACTGTAAGAAGAACTCCCATTCCTGTGCCTATTGCGCCTGCTATTGTAGCGAGTGCTGCCAGCAAACCTACGAATATGCTTCCGAGAACGGTTATGGTCGGAATGTATTTATTGAGAACATTCTCCACTATTCTTGGATCTCTCCTGAAGCCAGGTATCTGCCATCCCATGTCACCAAGCTGTTCGGAAAGCGCTTTTGGGCTCTGCCCTGTCATTTCCACCCAGAATTTGCCGAAAACTATACACAAAGCGACAAGCACTACAGTGTATATTATCACGTGCATCCATTCCGGCACTAGTACAAAGCCGCCCCATGGAAGAAAGAGTTGTGTTGTGTGCGTTGCGAGATAGGTGAAATAGGTGCCATAGCCTCCGATTCCGCCGTAATTTGCAGAGTATGGCAATGGAAATGTTGGAGATATTAGATATGCTATGCCCCCGTTTAGCTGAAGAGTAGTGCCACCTCCGGCCGTTCCTACAGGCTGGTAAAGTGCAATGAATTTAGCAAGTCCTGCGAGGCTGCCTTTCACGCCTGCAAGGAACCTGAACCATACAGTCATGCTGAGTTCAAGAGAAGATGCGAGTATGACCGGAAGCACGCTAACGTATAAGAAGGGTATTGGCAGCCTTCCGCCTATTCCTCTTAACTGCTCGAATGATAGCGGCAGCTCTACTTTCATTTCGTAGACGTATATGCTGATCAAGAAGACAAGTATGGCAGATATGAGAGGTCCGAATGCGAGCAGAGCGTTTGGAAGGGCAGCTGCGCCACCTGCCTGAATCGCAGCTGCGGCTTCAGGGAGGAGTATGCCGAAGGTTCCTGCGACTATGGCAAAAGATACGCCCGCTGCTATGAAAATGTTTATTCCAGAAGTTATGCCGTACTTTGTCATCATTTCGTCAAGATAGATTATCATTATCGCTCCTAAAGCAAGCTGCAGCATGACTATACCAACAGCAGCTGGAGAAGCCGCTGGCACATATCCTGTATATACGAATATTACGGATTCCACTACTGCTATTACCATAGCGGCAAGTTTCTGAAGAGTCTGGAACCTTGCCCTCTGCGCAGTATCTCCCATCTCTATGTTTATTATTCCAGAACCTACGATTAACTGAAGCACTATACTGGATAGCACTATCGGGCCTATTCCTACGGTTATTACGCTGCCTATTCTTGCTGCAAATATTATGCTGACCAGCTGAAGAAGCGGCTGCGTTACAGCCTGCTGGTTTACGCCTATCGCATACGTGTTATAGAGCACAAAGTAGATTGCGAGTATGCCTACAGTCCAGTACATTTTTTCCCTGAGAGAAAGAGGGGTCTTAGGCCCCTTTATCACAGGTATGAACCTGGATATCTTATCCATGAACTCTAACGCCATACTCTACACTTTTGTATTTTAACCTGAATTATATTTTATAATATAACCCGCTTTTGTATGAATTTTTGTAAGTTTTGCTGCTTTCGTTGCATGATATC
Organism: Microcaldota archaeon; assembly: GCA_021810105.1. Taxonomy (GTDB): domain Archaea; phylum Micrarchaeota; class Micrarchaeia; order Micrarchaeales; family Micrarchaeaceae; genus JAJZAB01. Next base: position 260,769 of record JAJZJM010000001.1, read on the forward strand.
TCAACATTCCATTCAACAGCGCACAGTTTAGCTCTACTAGCCCGCTGTTTGAATGCATTGCATCAAAACGGATATCTATTTTAATCGGCTTAAGGCTTTTAACACTTGGCTTTCCGGGTCCTGTAAGCTCCAGTGCTTTTTGAAGTCTTCTTGCCTGCTCTTTTCCTGCGTTTTTTGGCTCGGGAAATATTCCAGGCGCTATTTGGCTGCCTATAAATGCGGATATGTGCTTCATCTCTTTCTCATACTTCCTTGATGCTATTACCGAGGAAGAGAGCGCATAATATGCTGATGCCTCTTTTATGTTATCGATTTTTTCTTCTTTGAGAGCTTCTTTTATTATGTGGCCTGCAAATAGCATTATCGCCCTTTTTGAATCTTCTGGCTGTGGTTCCGGCTTTGTGTAGGTTGTGACGAATGTACAGCTATCGTTGCCGTTTGAAGAGCATATCTGCTCTTCAACTTCTACATGCGTGCCTTTTGATGCTGAAAGGAACCCGGAAATAATGCCGGCTTCGAAGCTATGGACTTTCATGCCTATATATTCTTTATGCATGTCGAGCATGTTAAGGGTGAACCTGTCCGGGAATATGCTATATGTCATCCTGTCATGCCCTGCTCGCTCAAAAAAGAGTATTAAATCTGCTACAGATTCTTCATGTAGCAGGTAGTGCTTCTGTCTTCTTCTTGCGTTATAAAGTGCCCTCCCCACCCTTATGCCTTCCCGTTTTGTAAGCTCACTTATAGAGGGAGTTATGTTGGAAAGCATGCTTATGAACAATGAAGCGGATTGCGGGATCTTAGCAGCATCTGCAGAATCAAATACCCTTTGTATTAGGTATTCATTCTTTGTATGCAAGGAGGTTTTTGCTTGATTATCTCTTTCTGGTCTTGCTGTTTTGATCCTTTTCTCTTTTTTTATGCGTTTTTGCTTGTTTTTTGCCACTGGATGACCTGATAGCTATTAGATAAAACTTTGTGACATCCTCCCACCACTGAAGGTGGTGGGCTTCCAATGGTGGCTTTTTGATTGGTCATCTTGAACCACCAAGTATAGTTCCTGATTCACTGACGGCTGCCTCCTGTAATTGAGGTCTTACAGCGTCTCCAGAGGCGTTACTTCCCGCATGTCCTGCGGTAGTCAGGATATTTATTGAGGCATTCAAATCTCTGTCAACCTTCAGTCCGCAATTTTGGCAGAGATATGTCCTTTCACTCAATCCTATATCCTGTATGTTTCCACATTTACTGCATGTCCTTGTTGTGTTCCTTGGGTTCACACCTACAACTCTGCAACCAGCACTTTCAGCCTTGTAACAAAGATATTGGGTGAAATTGCCCCAAGAAGCATCCGTTATCTGTCTTGCAAGATTATGGTTCTTTGCCATATTCGCAATCTTCAGTTCCTCGTATGCAATGAATGAGTATGAATTGGCAAGACGATATGAGGTCTTGTGAAGGAAGTCGTCCCTCTGCCTTGCGATATGTTCCGATATCCTTGCAAGTTTTATCTTTGTCCTTCTCCTGTTCTTGCCTCCTTTCTTCTTGTTTGAAAGCCTTCTCTGGATTGTTTTCAGTTTGCCGATGGATTTATTCGAGATTCTCGGATTTGGGATTCTTGTTCCATCAGACAAAGTTGCGTATTCCTTTAGTCCCAAGTCCATCCCTACTTGTGGTTTGTTATTGGAGAATAGAGGTGCATCATCCTTCTCAGCCGAGAAGGTGACATACCATTCCTGCGATTTTGTCTGTTTTATCGCAAGTGTTTTTATCTTTCCTTCTATCTCCCTATGATTGACGAAATTGACCATGCCGATTTTTGAAACGGAAACCTTTTTCTTTTCGAGTTTGAAACCAGACTGTGGGTATGTCAATGAAGAGATGTATGATTTGAAACGTGGGAAACCTCCCTTGACTTTCCTTCCCTGTTTTCTTTCCTTTATCCTTCTGAAGAAGTTCTTGTATGCCTTTGAGACCCTGTCCGCGACATTCTGGCAGACTTGGGAATATAGTTCATTGAATTCTGGGTTCTTCTTTTTGAGTTTTGTAATCCACTTGTTCATGTCGTATTTCGTGAAGGTCTTTCCAGTTTCCTTGAAGTGTTTTTGTGATTGTTCAAGAAGAAGGTTGTAGAGTTGTTTCGATAGATACATCTGACGGTTGAGTGTTGATTTCTGCGACTGCGACGGATATGCCCTGTATTTGTACGTCTTTTTCAAGATGAACGTATCCTTTTCACCATTAAATCTTATATGTGTTGCGGTTCGCTTTCATCCCACGATTTAAATCATGGGTTTTCCCGCTCACATTTATAAAACACTATCTTCTCTTGAGCATACTAACCTTTCCAGCATAATATAATACGAGCAGGATATTCAAGACGACTACACCTGCCAATATGGGCATTGAATAGTTGACCAGGGTTGATGCAAATGCAGATGCTTCTATCAAGCTTGCCCCAATAGCGGTTATAGCAAAAAGTGCAGGAGCTCCGCACCCGCATCCGAGTATGAGCCCTGTAAACAAGCTTGCGACTGTACCGAGCGAAGTAATTGCGGCATTGCCCTTTTTATGAAGGGAATTTATAGTAGTGTAGATTCCTGTCGTGAGCATTATTGATGCGGATGCTATCACAAGATAAAATAGGTATTTTGGAACCAGGATTAGTATTATACCGTAATTCTGTGCTTTTATGAAATACGTTATCACGAAATAGTAAGCTATTGCGGCTATTACGTTGAAAACGATATACTTAGGGCTGTATATTTTTTTGAATGCTCTTGGTAGCCTCTTTATGTAAGTAATCATGGAGTGGCGCCGATCTTGGATTCTATGCCTCTTATTGCAGGTAGAGAGCAAGCCTGGGCCGAGTTGTTCAAGCTTGCGCACATTGTAGCTATATATACATCAGCGCCTGCGTATTCGGTCCATGCAAATTGGTCGGATGGATTTGCGAGCTGGCTTAGCACCTGCGCATGAGTCATGTTGGTAAGAGGAAATGGTGTAGATGACGGGGTGGTGTTTCCGAAATCTACAGCGTCAGCCCCTCCGATTACATACTTTCCCCATATAGTATACGGAGTACCAGAGAATGTATTTATCTGGAGTATGTGATTGAATGCATCTATATACGGAGTATTATTTATCTGCTGCAGCTCGCTCTGCATCTGTCCTAGAGACTGCAGATTAAATCCATCGGTTATAGGATTGGTATCCTCCAATGTTATAAAATTTATCAGGCTGCTGTTGTAAAAATTGCCTATGTCCATTGCTCCGCTTGCATTGCTGTATGTCATTGGCCTCCAGTAGAGAGTTGGGAGATCTCCGTCTCCGAAGCTGCTGTACCCCTTGAAAAGATAGTTGAACTTTCCGAAACGGCTTAGCGCCAATGCCATGGCCCACCTGTTTTCGCCGCAAAATATGCAGGTTATGCTTCCGAGGTATATTACAGATGGTTTTCCGTTTACTGTAAATAAGCTCACATTTTGCAATCCGGATCCTACGCCGACATAATTATCAAGTGATCCGTTGAGCAGCATTTCCCCAGCAGTTTCGAAATATGATGACGGTGCATCATTTATCACTGCAAGCTCTGTTGAGTTTAATGGCGAATTTATATTTGTAAGTCTTTTGCCAAAAGGCTGCTGTTGAGTTACTACTGGATATGCAGAGAGACTGAGCGGAGGCTGTGGCATCTGCTGGTTTGAGAGATTATACAGAGTGAGTTTTGTTTCTGTGAGTGGTGTTCCTGTCGAGTTTGCTCTGAGGGCAGATATTGTGGAATTCATGCTTTTTATCTGAATCTCGAGCCCTTTTATCGAATTCGCTTGGCCGCTTATGGTAGAGTACTGCATAAAAGCAAATGCTAAAAGAGCTAGTATTATTATGCCTAAAACGATGTTTGCGGCTAATTGCGCCTTCCCGCTTCTGGCATACTTACGAGTGTTTCTTGATTTTTTGTTTCTGGGCAAGGAAATGCACTTTTCGATAAGCATTTAAAATCTAAAGTATTTATACCTATGCTAAAAGAGTGGTTTTATAGCAACAAAAGTGATAGAGCAGCAGAAAGATATGCTTTTCAGAAGCCTTACAGAGCTTGCTGATGCGCACTGCCATTTGGACCTGATTCCCGATGATGCTCTTATTAAAAATTCTATAGGCAAAGGTGTCTTATCTATTATTACAGATGGAGTCGATACAGGCTCGAATATGAGGTCGTTGGAGCTTGCAGACAACAGGAACATATTTGCTGCATTGGGAATAGACCCAGAACACATAGTCAAATTGCCTAAGTCTGAACTTGAGAGGACAATCGAATTCAACATAGGGCTTATACGTCAAAACAGGAACAAGATTGTCGGAATTGGAGAGATAGGCCTTGATTACAAGGATGATAAATGGAAGGGCATGGCAGACCTTCAGAAAAGCGCACTAACTAAATTCATTAAGGCTGCGATAGAGCTAGATCTGCCCATCTCTGTACATTCTCGCAAGTCATTATCTGATGTATTTGATGTTCTTGATGAAACTCGCGCAAGAAGAGTGCACCTGCATTATTTTGAAGGCGATGCTGAAGATGCGAAGCTTGCGGTTGAGAGAGGCTATATGATATCTGTGCCACCCATAGAGTCTTCAAAAAGAAAAAGGGTGATAGCAGCAATCCCGATAAAGAACCTAATGGCTGAGAGCGATGCTCCGGTGGTAGGAAAATCACCGCTTGATGTGGAGACCTCTGTAAGGAATGTTGCCACCGTAAAAGGGATAACATTCGAAGAAGCGGCAACGCAGCTTACCAGAAACACAAAGGATTTTTTCAGGATAGATAGGCAAAAACAAGACAGGCTAATCCGTATTTAGTTTTTTGCTTAGATATCTACCTATTAGGGCCCATAGCTCAGCTTGGATAGAGCGACAGCCTTCTATATTGAAAAAGAAGATAGCTGAAGGTCGCGGGTTCAAATCCCGCTGGGCCCGTAATTATGCTGTCTGTTCAGAAGAGCTAGATTTCTCTGCGGATGTCGGCTGGACGCCCGTGCTCCTCCCGCCTCTTTTAAACTGCTTCTCTCTCCTGGCGCCTGCAAACTGTACAGAAAGGTCTTCCTCGGCTTCGCTCTCCATCCATGCTTTTATGTATGCGGCTATGTTCTTGAAAGGCCTTGTATACCTATCGGTAAGAAGATAGGTGCCATCCTCGTGCTTGAGAAGCCCAACCTGAACTGCATAATCAAGGTACCTTTTTGCTGTTGCTATAGGTATATTCTCCGGAACATCCTTTAGTTTTATGCCTTTTCTCCTCTTTGATTCTAGAAGCAGAAGGGAGAATCTGTATGCCTCGGTTTCGTTATCAAAGAATATCTTGGCTATGTCTTTTATGCTGGGGCTCTTTAGCTTCTCCTTTAATGGAGCATCCTCAAATTCCCAATATTTTATTGCCATTGTATCCCAGGTCGCAATAATGTATCTGACTATACCTATTTATTTTTTATGAATGTTATCGTGTCTCCTTCTTCAAGTATATGGGTTATACCAACCTTCTGATTTGTGAATTTTGCGCTTTTTCCGTAGATCTGTGCGCTTTTTAATTCATCCACAATCTCGGTATGTAGTTTTCTTGCGGCATCGCCTACAGTAGCCCCTTTCTGCAATATCATAGGCATCCTATCCTCTTTGCCGTCTTTCGGCTTTAAATATACAGTAATTATGCCGAGTCCGGCATATATCTCCTCTTTGAGCTGGTCTATATTCATTTTTTGAGTTGCGCTTATAGGAAGCGTCCTTATTGAATACTTCTTGGAGAACTCGGCTGCGGCTTTCTGGTAGTCTTTCCTTGTATCAGACTTGTTTAACGCAACTATGGCATTTACGTACTTTGCCTTGCCGGATATGATAGATATGAGTTCATCTTCACCGGCTTTATCCCAGAGGGATACCTTTGCATTATGTATGCCTAGCCCTTGCAATATTATAGTTATGTTTTCTTCAGGAAGCCCAGATTTGTTTACCTCTATCTCTATGCCGCCTGTGGGCCTTTCGTTTATCTGTATAGAGGGTTTCTTTTTGTTCACCTTTATCCCTATGGCTTCCAGTTCAATCATAAGCTGTTCGAACTGTTTCTGGATGTTTATATCAATAACGAATAATAACAGGTCTGCAGACATCAAGCCTGCCATCACAGCCCTTCCACCTCCAAGCCCCAGGTGGGCACCCTCTATCAACCCAGGCATATCAAATATCTGGATGTGAGCCTCTTTGTATACCAGAGTCCCAGGGATTATTGCGGTTGTCGTAAAAGCATACTGGGCTGTTTTGGAACGCGTATTGGCAAGAATATTTATCAGTGATGATTTTCCTGCGCTTGGAAAGCCTACAAGAGCCACTGTTGCGTCTCCGGTTTTCTTTATAAAGAACCCAGTCCCGTGCATTCTTTTTTTGGATACTACTATCTCTTTCTTTATTCTTGCAATTTTGGCTCTGAGTATGCCAAGGTGCAGGTTTGTAGCCTTATTATGCTTTGTTTTAGCGTATTCTTCTGAAAGCTCTTCTAGTTTGTCCTCTAGAAAATCTGATTTTTCTACCATGGTATATGACCTTTTACAAAAGTGATTTAAGCGTAATTAAGTAAAAATAATTTACGTTATGTTTATTTTTCCAGTTTTATATTTAAATACTGTCTATGCGATTGTTGGTTAGTGGATAGAATGGCAAAGAAAGCAAAGAAGTCCAAAAAGTCAAGTAAGAAGAGATAGTTTTTCTCTTCTGTGTTTGTTTTGTTTTTTATTTTTTTTCTTTTTTTATTTTTTATTGCATGAATTTTGAAAATCTTTTTCTCAAGCCCCTATCGTTTTTTACCATTCCAAACATCTTTTTCATCTTGTTGAAGTCGGAAAGCAGCTCGTGCACCTCTTTCTCCGTCCTTCCGCTCCCTTTTGCTATCCTTTTTATCCTTGATGGATTATGGACTATTTTGTCATCGTCCCTCTCCTCACTAGTCATAGAGCCTATTATAGACTTGTACTTCTCGAGCTTCTCCTCTCCCTTTTCTATCACGTCTTTCGGCATGTCAGGGGCACCCATCATTCCAAATACGTTTTTTAATGGTCCCATCTTGCCCATCGCCTTTAATTGGCTGTAGAATGTGTTGAAATTCAGCCGCTCTATCTCCATATCTTCAGGGTTGATCTGCGCCTCTTTTATCGCGTTTTGCACATTCGCAACCAACCCCCCTATGTCTGGAATCCCTAAAAGCCCGCCTATGAACTTTTCCGAATTATACGGCTCTATGTTGCTTAGCTTCTCTCCCACTCCTACAAACATTACCTGAGCTTTTGCTGCGTTGGTTGCGCTTAGAGCGCCTCCTCCCTTGCCAGAGCCGTCCATCTTGGTTACTACGACACCACTAATCCTTACTGCTTTATTGAACTCTGTCGCTTGCCTTCCAGCAACCTGGCCTATGTCGGCGTTTATTACAAGGATACTGTCATCAGGTTTGAAAACCGCTGCTACCTTTTTTAATTCATCTATTAGAGCGGCATCTAGACCGCTTCTGCCACTGGTGTCGCATATTATTATCTGCTTATCCTTTAACGCATCCATGCCCTCTTTTACTATGGAGGCCGCCTCTTTCGAACCTTTCTTTCCAAAGAAAGAGACATTCGCCTGCTTTGCGAGAGTCTCCAGCTGCTCGTATGCAGCAGGCCTAGATACGTCACAGCATATGACGCCTGCGCTTAAGCCTCTGTCTTGATAGTATTTTGCCAGCTTGGCTGCGGTAGTGGTTTTGCCAGAGCCATACAGCCCCATAAGGAGAATCCTCTTCTTTCCGAATTTCGGCTCGTATGACTTGCCAACCAATGCTATTAGCTCCTCATAGACTATGTTTGTTATGTAGTCTCTTGGCGCCACACCGGCGGGAGGCTTGCTTTTTAGAGCCTTATCCTCTATCCTTTTAGTAAGCTCGAATACAAGGCTGACCTCTACGTCTGCGCTGAGCAGGCTCTTCTGGAGATCCTTATTGAACTCCTTTATTGTCTTCGCGTCTATTATCGAAGCCTTCTGCAGCTTGGCGAGCGCTTGCCTTAGCCCTTCACCTAGATCCATAAATACTCACTTATGAAATTGGGGATTTGGTATTTATATATTCAAGCGAAAGCAATTATAGGTGCTTTTTTGAAGATGCTGCTAGCTCAATCCAACCTGACATTGATGGGAGGAGCGGAACTTACGATACTTAAGATTGCGGAGAGATATAATCCGATAATATACACTGCAGAATATAACAAAGCCAAGACATACAAGGAATTCAAGGATTTTGACATAAGGGTGATAAGCAAGGGCAGATTTGGAGGGCTTCTTCCTTACAGCAGGGCTTCTCAGGGGCTGGACTACGGGCTTGCTTTCTACAATATAAAAGTAAGAGAGGACTACGATATAATCAACGCCCACCTGGGTCCGAGCCATTGGATAAGGAACAATAATGAGAGGGTAATGTGGCACTGCCACACTCCTTTGAGAGACATATACGACCTTTACCAATTCAGGATGTCACTGCGCAAACCACATAACAGGCCAATGTATGCTGTTGGAGCAAAAATTGTGCGCATGATTGACCAGGGAGTAGTTAAAAAAATAGAGCAGATTGTGACGAACAGCCCAAATACGCTGTCTAGAATAAGGAAATACTACGATAGGGACGCGATTGTGGTGGGGAGCGGAGTTGATTGCTCTAAGTACAGCGATGATGGAGATGGAAAATATTTCTTCTATCCTTCAAGATTCTCTCCAAATAAGAGGCAGGATTATGTGCTCCGTGCATTCCAGATTTTCAGCAGAAATGTTAAGGGATATAAACTAATAATGGCTGGCGGGCTTTCTTCAGATCCATTTTATATGAACTATTACAAGAGCATAGTTAGCCTTTCTAAGAAAATAGGAAATGTAGAGATATTTACTGACGTTCCTGAGAAGCGGCTAATTGAATTATATTCAAGATCTACGGCAGTCCTTTACTCCCCGATAAATGAGGATATGGGTGTAGTGCCCCTTCAGGCGATGGCCAGCGGAAAAGTGATAATATCTGTGAATGAGGGAGGTCCCAGATATACAGTAACAAACAGGAAAACCGGTTTTCTTGTAAATAACGAGAGCGAGATGGCATCAAGGATGGCGGAGATTGTGGATAATGTATCTTTGAGGGAAAAGATAGCGAATGCCGGCCTGCACGAAGCTAAGACGAAGTTCTCCTGGGATGCATTTCTCAAAAGGTATGACGCTTCTATAAAGAAAACTTTGAAAGGAGCGTGAATTATGCTTTTGCTTGAGGAGATGGCCCTATCACGTACTTCGATATTATTCCTGCTGCGTAATTAAGCACTTTTTTTATGTTTGCTTCTGTGTTTGTGCCTGTGCAGATCATCTTGCCATTTTTGAATAGTATCATTGATACGTGAAACTCTGGCATCTTGAATATCGCCCCTGGAAATTGTTCTGGCTCATAGTCAACCTCTTTTACCTTTTTGGACAACTCGTACAGGTCTATTTCCGCGTGCAGGTCTGCGCTTACAACAATGTTGACTATTTTTATCTGCGGGGAGGCGATCATAGTTCCCTGATTTTGCGCTTTTGATTTTTCTTTTACCGTTTAAACACCCTTAGCTTATTTATATACGAAGATTTATAAATTCTGTAATTTAGCGATAATTATGCAAAATAAGACCATAATAGTGGGAGCCGGCACTGCGGGGCTTATTTTGGCAAGCGAACTTGCATCTAAGGGGATAGATGTGGAGGTATTCGAAGCAGATAAGGAGATAGGGCAACATGCCGACAAAGCTTCCGGGATACTTTCCATAGAAGGACTTAAGCTGCTTGGCATAGACTATTCTGACGCAGTGGTAAACTCATTGAAAGGAGCTATCGTATATGGAAGGAAGGAGGCAATGTCATTAAATGCCAAAAAGCTCATGGCATACGTATTGGATAGAAAGCTACTCGCCAAAATACTATACAGAGAGGCGGTGGCCGCTGGCGCGGATGTGCGGCTCGGGCATAGACTTGGTAGGAAAGAGATAATAGAGCTTGGCAATGAGTCGATAATTGTGGGGGCTGACGGTGCCGTATCTAATGTGGCTAGCGCTTTTGATTTCCCGAAAATTCAAAAGTACATATTAACATACAAGGCCGAATATGAGAATGCTACAATACCCGACTCAAGCTCTGTAGAACTTTTCTTCTCTGGCGGATCTAAAAGATTTTTCGGATGGACTGCACCGTATTCGAAATCAACCCTTGAGATAGGAATAGGAGAATGGATGGGGGAAAGAAGAGACAGCTATTCCCTTTTTTCTGAATTCATTAAAACTCCAAAGATAAATGTGGAAATAGAAAATGCTAGAAGATCAAAAGGTCTTGCGAGTTTGATACCTATATCACCCAGGAAGAAAACTGTGAAGAAAAACGTGCTCCTGGTAGGAGACGCTGCGGGACAGGTTAAAGCCACAACAGGCGGAGGCATAATATTCGGCGCATTATGCGCCAAAACCGCAGCGGAATGCATAATAAATAACATAAACAAAGGCACGCCGCTATCAAATTATGAAAGGCTTTGGAGGAAAAGGTATGGAGTGGATTTGGCCCTCCATGCACAGCTACACAGGTATTACTCAACCCTGGGCAGTAGGGGCATAGACATGATGATAAAGATGTCCAGAACTTTCGGAATAGACAGATTTCTCGAGGAGCATGGAGATATGGATAGGCCAAGCTTGATAATAAAACGCTTTTTTTATAAAAACTCTGTTCGTTGATTAACAGGTTGTACAAAAAGAATAAATACCACAGAGTAAAAGTGAAAATGGTGATCATGTTGAACGGGCCCGGGTTGCTGTTAAAAACGGTTGTGGAGGTTGATATACCAAACCCTCGCAGATTGGCAGTCGGTCTTCCTGAAAATTCCAGACTATTGAGAGATGAACCTGATACTGAAAAGAAAGCCATATCGAATATATTCAGACATGATCCATTAGAGATTTCGGATTCGGGTGTTAGATTAAAAGCGGAGCTGTTTAAAGGGTTCCATTTTATAAGCCCGATAAGAGGAAGAGCAATTTTGGATGATGCGCCTTACGGTTTTACTGTAGATCCAAGGTGTGCAGACATCGTCCTTAGCATAAAGAAGATGACAAGTAAAGGTTATGGACAACTTCTGCTATCTTATAGCATAAGCAGGCTTATGGAAATTTTGCCTGATGACCAGTTAGGTTTAGGAATGGAGATATGCCGCAGCAGGCATGACATGAACGAGATCTTGATACCAAAACAGGTATGCGAAAAGCTAGATATAAAGCCAGGAGAGTCTTTGGCATTGTCAAGAAGCCCGTCAAACAGCCCAATTGAATCTTTGAACTTTGAGAGAGTTCCAAACGTCATATTACATATGCAGCTGCAAGGTAAGACGGACCTAGAAGAATCTGGGGATATATCCCGATAATTATCACCAAGATTGTGCATATTGCCACCACTGCGGCAATGTTCGCAGGCATCTGGATCCTCGGAGACATTCTCTTCTGGAACATCTGGTTTATGACTTTGGCATAGTAGTATATCGATATGAAACTGTTTATTATTCCTATAACTGCAAGGAGTATGTCATTAGAGTAAACCGCGCTTGAAAACAGGATAAATTTGCCTGCAAATCCAATAAGCGGAGGTATTCCAGCCATGGACAGCATGAGTATAGTTAATGCCACTGCTGCAAATGGGTTCCTGTCTTTCAACCCACCATATTCGTCAATATTTTTTATGTTATTTGATTCCAGCCAGAACACTATGGAAAACGCTCCGATTATCATTAGCATGTGAGCTATTATGTAGAATATGCTTCCCTCTATTCCCAACTTTGTGGCGGCAGATATTCCTATAAAGATGTAACCAGCTTGCGATATTGAGGAATATGCAAACATCTTCTTTACATTCTTCTGAATTAGCGCAATCAGGTTTCCGAAGAACATCGTAAATATCGAGAGAACGAAGAAAACAGTGGAAACAAGATTGCCGTTTCCATACATTCCATAAGAAGAGAACATTATGATAAATATTTCGAGCACTGCTACAAACGCCACCTTCTTGTTTATTCCCGCCATTAGAGCGGTTATGTTTCCTGGAGAGCCGTCATACACATCAGGTATCCAAAGGTTAAACGGAAACGCACCAGTCTCTACAGCCAGCGCGGCTGCAAAAAGCACCAGAGACAATCCTATTATGAATCTGCCTGCACCTTGGGTGAGAGATGTAGTAATCGATAATGAGGGATTATAGGGAAGGAGTAGCGCCAAAGCGGCAACAAACAATCCAGTAGATATTGCGCCGAGTATGAAAAGTTTCATTGCGGGTTCTATATACCTTTTTCCGTTAGAGAGTATCATAAAAACTGTTGCGATTATTACTGTCTCAAGTCCGATTATTATAGCAAGCACCGAATAAGCAAATGAAACCATGAAGATTCCGAAAAGGACCAATGACATCAGGAGCCGCATCTCCTTTTGCTGCTTTGCATTTACAGTAAGAAGGAGAACCAGCATGGCGCCAAATGCGAGCGATCCGAAAAGAAGCTCTGAGAAGGCGTTTGCCTGAAGTATATGCAGGAATATTCCAGAGTAGCTTTGCCATAGCATAATGAACGAGATAATGGCGGCTATACCGAATAGTGCAACCTCTATTGCGTTGTACATTTTCCTCTCATTTGTAAGCAGCGTCAAAGAGCAGAAGATTATAGATATTGCAATAATTAGGGGCAACGCAAGGTGCAGGGACAGCATGGCAGGTATTACATTCATATCAATTCCTCATAAAATACTTGAATTTACAAGATTCAACACAATAAAAGGTAATATTCCGAATATAAATATTGATAATAGCAAGATCGCGTATCCCGCCTTTGCAGCTTGAGGGAGATGCTCGGAAGGCTTCGTAGGCTGCTTGTTTGCAAAGAAAGATCGGTTTATAACCAGATACATGAATCCTGCCAGCAATATGAGCGAGAAAAGAGGCACTATGCCGTAAATGCCGAATGCGTTTATACCTCCTATGAATATCAACAAATCCGAGACAAAACCAGTTGTAAGTGGAAGCCCTGACATTACAAATATTCCTATAAGAAAAACGTATGATGTCGTCTTTGAATATTTTGAAAGCCCTTTCAGCACACCTATATTCCTTTCGTGGAACATGTGTTCTATCCCCCCTGCTGCCAGGAACATAAGAGCAACCACAAGGCCGTGCGATAGCATCCCGTATAAAGCGCCCTCATACCCTATCGCAGTCATTGTGGCTATAGAAAACATTATTATTGACATTTCTATTATTGTAGTGTGGGCCACAATTCTCTTTATGTCGCGCTGCCTCATCATCAGGAATGCGGCATAGAATGCAGATATTGTGGCTAGTGCTGCTATATACAACGAAAAAGATCTTGCTATCGGCATTGTAATGAATATTAGAAGCATACCGAACCCGCCGAATTTTGTCAGTATTCCCGATAACATCATAGAACCCTGCGTAGACGCTTCTGAGTGAGCATCAGGCAGCCATGTATGAAGGGGAAATAGTGGCATGTTTATCATAAAGGCTATGAAGAAAAGGGAGAAGATGGTCTCTTGGATGTATATTGGCATGGAAGAGTATAGGCCGGCCAGTGAATATATGTTGAGAGTGTGGCCTGGCGAATAGAAATAAACAAGGATTATTGCCGTAAGAAGCAGCGCGCTGGAGAATAGCTCATAAAGTATGAACTTGTATGATGCAATCCTCCTGTTTGCAGATCCTAATACGTTTATCATGAAGAAAGGCGCTATTACGCCTATGTCCCAGAATATGAAGAATATGAAGAAATTGCCAGATATAAAAAGCCCATACGCCCCTATCTGGAAAAGGACTATTAGAAGGCTTGATAACGTTTCTTTTTCAAGCCCCATATTTCCAGAAAGAGAAGTGGCTAGGAGTATTATTGAAGCCATAAGAAGCAGTACGAGCGAGATATTGCTAACAGAAAGCGTGAATTGTATTCCCAAAGAGGGTATGTACGAATATGACTGCGATATTACTGCAGCGCTTCCCGAAATTAGGCTTGATCCGAATATAAACAATATGAGTGCCAGACCTGCCAAAGCCGATACTGTTGAGAGAATTCTTCCGTATCTCCTAAATACAGCTATCGCTGCGAAGAATGCAGAGGGTATTATTATGAGCAATATAAGAGGTATCATATAACGAACACCAAGATTGCGATTAAGAGCACAAGCCCTATGGCCAGTGCTGCAACATATGTATTTACTATACCATTACCTGTCCTTCTCATAGAATTTCCAATCCTTAGGATTCCTTCAGCCCCAACATATACAAGCCTGTTTATCGCACCGTCTATAGACTCGATGCCGATTGCAATTGCGGCAATGCCAGATGCTATGTAAGCATATGCCTTATTGACAAAGAATCCCTTGGATAGAAACTCTCGCGAGCGGCTTCTCTCCCATAGGTTGTTTGGCGAAGTTCTAAAAAGCAGGTATGCAGAGAGTATGCCGAAAAGCGACGCTGCGGTTAGTATGACTGCTGCCTGTATGCTTACGCTTGTGAGCGCGTATAGGAATAAAATCGTTAATAGCAGAGCTATAGCGGCAAGTATCACCTGGGGAACCAGCATTGCTTTGCTCAGAGCAGAGTATTTTGCGCGTATGGCTGCGGATCCGTTTTTGCCTATGTGGCCGATAGGTATGAAGAGCCATCTGAAGATGTAGAAGCCTGTAACAAAATCCAAGACTGTTAATATTATATAGACAGTTGCGTTGGAAGATGCTGCAGAGTCTATTAGCAACTTCCCGAAGAATCCGCTCGCGGGGAATATTCCTGCTAATGATATTGCACCTATAATGCCTACAGCAAATAACAGGCGGTTCCTACTGAATGATGACACTTGGTATATGTCAACTTCATCATTGTTGGCTTTCATAATGCTGCCTGCGTTCATGAAAAGCAGGGCCTTGTATATTGCTTGTACTATGAAAAACGCCACTGCAGCCGAAACCGCATTAAGCCCCAAAGCGACGAACATCAATCCAAGATCTTCTATTGTAGAATACGCGAGTATTTTCTTCAGGTGGGTAGATCCTGATGCATTGAATGCCCCAACTATGCTTGTTATTATCCCAAAAACCAGGAGGACCCACAAAAGATTGGCATGGGTTATTATTGGCAGCAGAATTATTACTACGAAAACCCCAGCTTTTACCATTGTTGACGAATGAAGAAATGCGGATACTGGAGTAGGACCTTCCATTGCGTCGGAAAGCCATTCGTGGAATGGGAATTGTGCAGATTTTGTAAATGCACCAAATATAATCAGCGCTAGCGCCACAATTATTGAAATTGGGACGGCTGCCATAGCACCTATTGCGGAGATTATTGCAGCAAAGTTGAAAGTGTTTAATGACGCCCATATGAGCAGAATCCCGGAAAGCATCATTATGTCTCCTATCACTATTGTTGTTATCGCTTTCCTTGCTGCATATGGCGGAGCATCCTTCTGCATCCAGAAGCCTATCAGCAGGTAGCTTGTTATCCCAAGACCTTCCCATGCTATAAAAAACGTTATGAATCCTCCAGACACTGCAAGGAGAATCATTGATGCTGCAAATAAGCTTAATTCCACATAGTATCTGCCCTGCTCTCCTGGCTCATCCATGTACCCAATGGAATAGAGGAATATCAGCGGGGAAATTATTCCCACCAGTATGAGAAGCACCTGGTTTATGTAACCGAAAGAGAAGGATAATGGAAATGATATGCTGCCTGATGCGGTAAACCATGCGATTTGACCGTATTGGAGCATCGCAGGGTAAGCGAGTGCTATTAAAGTAAGTATGGAAGAACCTAAGGCCCCTGCGAATGCAGCATATTTTGAATACCTTTTGCCATTTTCGTTTATGCCAAGGAGGAGAGAGGCTGCACCCCCAATCAGAAGCGGCAATATAAGATATAATATGTCCATCTCATTTCTCACCGTATTTTGATAATTTTGACACGTCAAGGTCGGTCTTGAAAAGCGTAGTGTACCTGTAAAGCACAACAAGCGCTATTACATCTATGGCGGCTATCGCCCATATAATGAATAAAAGGGGAAGGATCATAGGGCTGTAAGAGTACCCGTATAATGAGACCGCCAGCAGCGATGCTGAAATAAGGATTATTTCTATTGAGAGTATTATAACTACAAAGTGGCGGGAGCCTATTATTCCAGCAATACCTATTGAGAGAAGCCCAAGACCCATTATTATAAAATAATCAAGCATTTTCTCATCTTAGCCTGTTCAGAAGTTTTATTGCGCCTATACCTATACCGAAAAGCATTATCATTATACCATACAGCGAAAAAACAGAGGAGCCTGAAGAAAACGACTGGGCTATGGAGTTAGCTGCGTATGCCTGCGGTGCTGCATGAGATGCGAGCATGGCGAGGCTGCCGGAATTGTATGCCCCGTAGATCAAGATGCCAAATATTGCTGCAGCAGATATTACAAGAGCTGGCCAATTTGTGTATTTGAATTTTGAATAGCCTATTGCAGCTACTCCGACAAAAAGATAAGTGGAAACGCCTCCAACCATTATAAGCAGCTGTATCACTGCTAGCGTAGGCTGGTTTAATGCTAGGAAAAGCGCAGAGTTTAAAATAAATAGGACAGATATCGCGGCAGCTATGTGAAGTATATTCCTGAAGATGAATACGAATATTGAAGCTGCGAGCGCAAGCACGCCCAATATCAGAACTATGAAGTAAACCATATTATCAGCGCTTGGCTTTACTTAAGGTCTTCAGGTCTTTTTATGAATTCTCTCCTGTCGAACCTTTCAAAATCGTAATCTTTTGTAAGGATTAGGCACTCGGTAGGGCAAACCTCTTCGCAGAGAGCGCAGAAAAGGCAGCGTTCCAGATTTATCTGGGGCATCTTCTTTGTTCCTTTATCTGTCTCTGTGTCCACCATCTCTATTGTCTGGTTGGGACATATGCGCGCGCATGCTGCGCAGCTTACGCAGGTCTTCATATCAAGTTTGTGTACACCCCTGTAATTGTCAGTAACAGCCTCCCTGTTTTCCGGATATTCCAAGGTAGCTGGAGGGTTTAACGATTCTTTAAAGACATTTGCAAGAGGTTTTATCATTACCATGTATTCACCTATTCTGCACAAAAGGAAGCCCAAACCATTTAGCGGCGGGATGTACTTCGTGCAACATTATATCCGTTTTGTCTTCTAAATATGTTTGGTTAATAGAATGGAACGTGCTATCCTTCTTCAGGTAGATCAAACTGCTGCAAAACACAGTAGATTCTTGGAATTCGAGAGACATCCAACTGAACTCGCCAATTTCATTATTAAGAAAAAGGTTACTCTGCGCGACTTCCACAGTAGTCTTGTAAACGACCATCCGTTTCAAAATGCGGTTGTTGAACCTATTGTTGCTGTGCGACATGTTTCTTCAACTCATGGAAAACCCACGCCATTCATGTGTGGATAGTTTACTAGTGCACAAACAATACGAATGTAAGTAATAAATTAACTACTGCGAGAGGGGTCAAATACGCCCACCCAAGCCTCAGGACTCTGTCTATCCTCATTCTCACAGTTGTGGATCGTATGACAACTACAAATAGAGATATCAGAACCACCTTTATCAAAGTCCATGCGAGCGGAGGGAGTATTGATGGCCCCATGTATCCGCCGAAGAATAGAGTTGCGATCAGCAAAGAGCCTACAAAAAGCCTTACATAGTCCAGAAACAGGACCAATGCGTAGTAAGGAGCGCTTACATCAGTAAGCCATCCTGCGATTAGCTCGCTGTCCGCTTCCCTTAGATCGAACGGCGGCCTTTCCATCTCTGCCAGCATTATTATGAAAAATACAAGCAAGCCTATTGGCATTAGAAGGGCAAACCAATAGTGGCTCTGCGCAGAGACTATGCTGTTTAGGCTAT
The DNA here is from genome assembly GCA_021810105.1 of Microcaldota archaeon. Taxonomy (GTDB): domain Archaea; phylum Micrarchaeota; class Micrarchaeia; order Micrarchaeales; family Micrarchaeaceae; genus JAJZAB01. The sequence continues at coordinate 278,784 of JAJZJM010000001.1, forward strand.
AGCTGTTTGCAAGCATTGCCACTGCGGCTATAACCAATATGAAAGGTATCTCATAGCTTATCAGCATTACCACAGATCTTTCTGCACCTATAGATGCAAATTTGTTGCCGCTCGTCCAGCCTGCAAGGAAAACCAGCAAAGGAACGAAAGAGAGCACCATGAAAACTGCAATCAACCCTATGCTTGTATTTATTCCAACATAAGATTGCGTGAGAGGGATAAAAAATAGCATTATGATGAATGCGGCGACCATCAAAGGTATTGAGAGTCCAAAAAAAGGCCTATCGGAATTTGAGGGGATTATGTTCTCCTTGCTTATCAGCTTTAAAAGATCTGCCAGGTTCTGCAATATGCCGAACTTGCCAACATATGTGGGCCCATGCCTTGACTGCATCCTGGCCATAAATTTCCTCTCCACCCATCCGAACACGTATGAGAAGATTCCTGCAATTATGATCAATGTTATTGCAAATATTAGCATCGCGATTATGAGAGAGGCTGCTGAGATGTATTGAGAACTCATGTAACCTGCCAACAATTTACTTATTGAGCCGTAATACGAGCTAACAAAACCGGAAGTTATGTTTAACATACGAATATGCTAATACATCTAATCTTTTTATTGGTTGCCTGATAATTTATTCTGATCTTATGAATGATATTGCAAGAAGAATATTGAAAGATGGCAGTGCGCGAATAAGAGTAAAGAGATCCGGGATGTTTCAGTTTCAGATTTTTAAGATAAGGAAAGTGAAGTTAGGGAATGAGGAGTTTGTTGAGCTTTACCTTGACAGGGTATTGGACATGCAGGAAATCCACAGGGTCGCAGCTGAGACAGGCTTGCCTATAGAGGCAACCAATGGCAGGGCATTTCCAGAAGGAACAGGAGCGAAAGACTTTGTTGTTTAGTTGATTTTAGACTATAAGGTTGCTAACGTTGAGCGTCCCTACATCCAATTTTGTTTGTCCGTTTGCGGTATAATTTATGATAAGGTTGTAGGTTGTTGTGGCTGTGCTAATTGGCACTGGTATGTTGTAGCAGGTTGTGCTAACTTCCGTGTGCGAGCTCGCTTTTAGAGTGGAATTGATTATGCTGCTTCCGGTTTCTCCTGTAAATACACAGGATGCGCTGTTTAGCTTTGCTGAGAAGGGCATATTGTTGGTTATGTTTAGAGTTATCTTGTTTGTCGTTTGGTTGAAAGATACCACACTGCACTGGAAGATGGTTGATGAGTTAGGAAGCGTGCATGTATTTTTGAACGCGCTGTTCCATTTTGTGCTGCTCTTGCTTAGATTTAGAGATTCTAGCATTATTACCCCGTTTCCGTTTGCGAGGAGGAGGTTGCTTTGATTGACAAAGGAGAGGAGAGTTGCAGTGTAATTCCTTGTTATTACTGTTTGATTAAGAAGGCCGTAACTCAGTCCGCTGTTTCCAGTCGGATATATGAAACTTGAGCAGATGCTCATGTTGCTTGAATTGTAAATTAATCCATAGCAGGTCTGCTCAGTTGCGCTTGTGTTGATTTGGGGTTTATTCCTCTGCAATATCGATATGAACGCGCCATACCTGTTTGCGAATATGTTGGAGTATGAGAAACTGCTATTTTTCGCATATGAGAAAAGCTGGCCATAATATGTAGAATTCGCATATCTGAACTTGTTTGTAAGATTAAGCATTCCTGGAGTGGAATTCAGCATTGATATTATAGTGTTTGATTGTACGTCTTCATATGACTTGGCAGTCAATGTGGCGCATGTTGCATTTAGAGAGTTATTATAATATGAAATGATCCTAGTCCATCCTTTTGAATAATAGGTGCACATGCTGGTTGTGTTGCTGATTTTCGAGAATATTACAGGTGTGCCGTTTACCTCTATATCTGATTGCTTGAACCCGAAGCTTGATGTTACTACTCCAACCTGGTAGGGGTTTATTGTTCCGTCGATCCACGCAGAATACCCTATGGCGTTTGAGGGATAATATGCAACTGATGAAGAGACTCCGGCAATTTCCGGAGATAGATCTTGTAGTATTTTCGTAATTATACTTTTTGTTGGACCGAAGATGTTGTTAACTGTGCTAAAATTGTATCCAAGGCCGAGCTCATATGCCAAAGTGACGCCGTCTCCTATTAGGTATGTCCCTTGGGTGGATGTTATGTTAAAATTTGGTATAGAGGTGTAAGGAGATGGGCGCTCTGGGCTGCTCACATTTATTGCCATACTGCTTTGAGCAGAGGCCCTATCAGCAATTTTGAATGTGTGTCCTGGATCTGCTATTGCGCTGAATTCAAAAGTGCCATTCGACGGATAAATGTAATTAGCAGATATATAAGTACCAACTCCTCCAGGAAGGGTTACTGCATAAGATTCAAGCGGGTTGCCATTAAGATAGAAAATTAAAGGCATTTGAGAAATGCCTCCGCCTCCGGTGTTATTTATGTATATTCTAAAACCGGATTCTTGATATGGGTAAATCGGCAATGTTGTGTTGGTTTCCAGAGTCACTTTTATTGAACTGGTTTTATTTATTGTAGTAAATATTAGGGCACCTGCTACTGCAGCTACTATAATTATGGCGATTATTCCGTATACTAGGACTTCTTTTTTATTCATGTTATTGCCTTGTCTTTAACTCTTTCAGAACCGAGGAGACCTTATCCTTTATTGGCTGCACCTCTGAATTAAAGTAACTGTTCAGCCACGCTTCTTCGTTGTACTTTTGATCTCCGCCTACGTTTGCTAGAAAATATGCACCTTTGGAGTTATTAACTATGTTGGCTTTCTTCAACTGCAGAAGATGGTATCGTAATGTCTTTTCGTTTATCGGTTCCCAATTCTTAGTTATATACTCGGAAAGCTCCTGAACAGTAGGATCATGTTTCTGAACAAATTGGAAATAAAATATCGCATCCAGGACTGTTATTGCACTTTGTCGCGATTCCCCAGGGTTTATCACTCCCATTGCAAGTGAGAGCCACCGCATGATAGACCTGCGAGTCTCGAGAACCTCCTTTGTGACAATCATATTTCTAAGTGTTATTTCTCTTTCTATCAATTTAGATTCATTAAGCTCCATAAATAAGCGCCCAATAAGACTTCAATAATCTTGTATTGAATAAGGTATTAATTACTATTCTTTATTGTTTAAGGTGCACTGTACCCAGAAGTCCATGCACTTGTGTATGTTACACCATTTGGCACTCCATCGTTGCTATTGCCAGAGTAGTCATTTGCATTACCGTTCAGCGGCCACCAACCAACAAGATTGTTGACATTAATGGGTGCGCCGCCTATGCCCTCCTGATAAAGAGCCTGAATTTCAGATTGGGATAGCGATGTATTGTATAATTGTATATTCGAAATATATGCATCTGCGACTTCATCGCCACCGGGCGGATTGTCTCCTACACCAACCATTAGATTGCTATTTCTTATTTCAGATAATACCGGTGAAAATGAAGAGGGGTTGCCTGCTGTATTGTCAATATATGAAGTTATGGAATTATAATTTGTAACTGTTGCTGCAAAGAAGTACCATTGCCCAGTATTTATCGTGTAGGATACTGATCCACATCCTGCCCAGCCATTCGGCCAGCCAGTGCATAACTGTGCGGAAGTAGGGTAAATCCATACCCCACCGTAATCATATCCTTGGTTACCTCCGATACCACCGTTAGTTGTGCTATTATATATATCGACTGGTGGATTGCATCCGGAGCATCCTGAGCCAGAAAAAGAAATAGGATTGAACCATACTGTAATTGTATAATTAAAGCCTAATGTGACCGGAGCAGCATAAATTCCATTATTGGCAGGAGGAGTTACTTGTACCACGTACTCTGGAAGCATACCGCTGCACTGCCCAGCAAGAGAGGTCTGCACAGCGGTTCTGATTACCTGGCAAGAACCTGGCTGCGCACGTGGTGCAAAGTTTGCGCTGTTGAATACTCCCAATGAGAAAAGCGCAACTAGTACAATCGCGATTATGAGGATTGCCCAACCATATGTCATGAGATACTCCATTGCAGATTGGGACTTTTGACTTTTAAATTTAGAATAATCAAACTTTTTCATTCTCTCTATATAAGTAAGGTAAAAAAGTATAAAAACCTGTTAGGCATGGAATTTGAAGAATCATTTCAGGGTGCACTGTACCCAGAAGTCCATGCACTTGTGTAGATTACATTTGTGGCAGTACCATCGTTGCCGTTGCCGCTGTAATCATTGGCATTGCCATTTAGAGGCCACCAACCAACAAGGTTGTTGACATTGATCGGCGCTCCGTCAATTCCTTCTTTGTATAGAGCCAGCATATCAGACTGCGAAAGCGATAAATTGTAGATTTGAACGTTTGCAATGTAACCTGTAAAATTAAATCCGCTTGTTCCACCTCCGATATTGGCCATTGTGCCACTTCCTGTCTGAACATTTGGAGTGCCGCTACCAGTTCCAGTATACGATATGCCATTTATATACACTTCAACATTTGTTCCTCCGGAATAAGTAAAACCTACGAGGTTCCAAGTATTATTATTGACTAGAGGGCCCGCACACCTGTGATCACTCCAACTATCAGGGCAAACCTGACCACTATATATTCCGAGCATCCAATCCTCTTCTGCTGTTCCGTATTCGCCATAGTTAAGTACAAAAGGGTAATCAGCACTTTGGGTTGTTTTTACCCATGCAAGAATGCTCACAGATTTATCTCCGTTCGGAAATCTTGAATCTGATATTATTACACCAGGATTAGGATAACCTGGAAATTGCGCCACATACTGAGGCAGCTCACCGTTGCATTGCCCTACCAAGGAGGTCTGCACAGCGGTTCTGAGCACTTCACATGATCCTGGCTGCGCACGTGGTGCGAAGTTTCCGCTGTTAAAGATTCCCAATGAGAAAAGCGCAACTAGTACAATCGCGATTATGAGGATTGCCCAGCCGTATGTCATGAGATACTCCATTGCAGATTGCGACCTGATTAGGTATGGATTAATTGCACATATACTTTTTCGCTTGTTTTCTTGCATAATTCCACTTCAATTCTATTATGCACAGTGCATAAAAAATTCTATGATTCATTCCGCATTGCATACAAAAAAGCATAGCTAAACTTAAAAAGGTTGCATGTATAAATTCTAAAGTCACTTGAAAACTTGGCGATTGCTTTGGGAGATATAGAGATTGGAGTAAAGTTTGAACCTGATATCCTGCGCGCAAACGCAAAGAATGAGGCTTTCCTAATAATATCTGCTACTAACGGCAGCTCTTCCGCCCCGTACTGGTGCGAGTGTGAAGTATCTGTAAAGTCACCTCTCTCATTGGCCATGGACAGGGAATTGGACATTGGAAGGACACGCATAGGGATTTCCATGCCTGGATGCTCTATTGAGAAGAAGATAAAGCTGTTCACAAGGCCCAATAACTTTGTTGATGATTATCCTGTTTCCATAGTGGCATATGTATACGAAGCCGATGGAGCAATAGCAGAGAGAGTAGAGAAGAAGGCGTTTATACCATGCAAGGAGATGAGTCTAGAGGACAATAAATGAATTTTCTGCCGCACTCTTTATACGTCTGTTGTCGCATTTCTGCACATCAACATGCATAACGCTCGGGCCGTTCTTTGAGTCTATCTTTATCAGCTTTACGAATTTATTCAATGTATTCGCTCTGCCCTCAACGGATATTTCCACATGCCCATCCTCGCTATTCCTTACCCATCCTTTTAATTCCAAAGAATCCGCTATTCTTTTAACGTATGCACGGTAACCCACCCCCTGCACCCTGCCATGCACCTTTATGAAAAGCCGCATAACATCATTGTTATTTTACAGCTTCGTATATTTCTGCTGCGCCCCTCACCATTATGTATACGAAAAGTATGCCTATAAGAGCATAAGCGAAGAGCAGGTATCTTCCAAAAAAGTTGTCTGTTATATATGCCCATGAGAGGTACGAGAAAGTTATGAACTTTACTATTCCTATGCCGCCTCTTGATGCATTGGATGTGTAGAATATCCTTGCAAGTCTGCTCTTCATCTTGGATGATGTTCCTTTTGCGCCCATCAGCGCATCAGCGAATGAATGCCTCAACACTATCAGGAAGAGTATGAACAGAGGGACTATTCCTAGGAAAGTGAAAAGTATCCAAAGGACATACTCTGTGACTCTGTCCCCTGCCACATCAAGTCTCTTTCCGTACCAGCTGAGCTTTTTCCCTTTTTTGAGGTCCATTTTAGCTACATAGCCATCCACAAAGTCAAGAATGAACATTATTGCGATTATCGCTATTGTGGCGTATGCATTGAACCTGATTAGGACAAGGTATGCTACAAGAAAGACCATTGCTGTCCTAAAAAGAGTTATTGCGTCGGCCTTGTTCATCCAATCATTCTAGATTTTAGGCAGAGTTATAAATAGGTTTGTGGAAGGCCGTGCAGAGCACGGCCGTGGAAAGAGAGTGGGGACTCTCTAGAAGATTAGCTTGCTATGGGAATACAGGACCATAGAATGGCTGTGATGCCAGGCTGCTTAGCACTGCACTGCTGAATATTATGCCTATTATCAGCACAAGCACCAAAGTTGCAAGGTAGACTAGGAATACCTCGCTTCTTGAGACTTTCTGCTGGTTCGAGAGAGCTATAACAGCGATAACAAAGCCCCATACTGTTATTATCGGGAGCATTATGTAGCTCAAGCCTGGTATGAAAAGCAACCAGTAAAGTATTAGTGCTGGAAGCGCACCGAACATGACCCCAGTAAATGTGCTGTGTATGTCTCTTCTGAAGGTCCTAAGGAAGAACCTGCCTATTAGCTGGTAGACCAATGAGTCAATGAACATTGCTATTGGCGGTATTATGAGCAGGAAGAGCACGTCCGCAAGGAAGACAGATGCTACCACTCCTATCAATGGCGCTAGCGCACCTATGAATCCGTCAAAGACTGTGAAGTATCTGGCTGGAGCGCAGCTCAGGCTTGCTATCTGGCTGGATGAATACATACAATTTGTGCTTACAGCAAGCGTGCCGTATAGCAGCGATCCTACAACCAAGAATAGTATAAATGGTATTATGCTTACAGAATAATAGAGCCTAAGTGCGCTGCCTATCGAATAGTTTCCCTGCGTATCCTTTCCCGGATGTATTATAGATCCAAAACCTTTCTTCAAATCTTCACGGAACTTTGATCGCGCCACATTATCACGGATAATACTTCATAAGAAAGCTTTAAATTATTATCTATAATGCTGGATGGACTAGAGGAACTGCTCCTACACAGTTACCAGATTATTTTTTGTAGGAATAGTGGCTCATCGCCTGTTGGCATGCTATGCCCCTCTTTGCCATATATTTCATCAAGTCGGTTGGCTCTTTGTCTTTGCATGCGCCAGCCTTGACTATAAAACCATAGTCTCCCTCCGTAACTATTACCTCCTCTACAGGTTTTATTGAGAGAAGCTCTGATGCGAGCGCATCTGCATCCATATTAGATTTTGGAGAAAGAAGATAGAACTTGCATTTTGCGCTCTTTCGCGTGCCTTTTGGGGTCATGCTCATCCCGTTTAAAGTTCAGCAGGTGTAAAAACAATGCTCTTCACTGAAACATCTGTTGGGGTATGAGAAGGTGATGGGGGCACAAGGAAAAAGATTCCGTTTAGATGTATTCTTACATTGCGCAGAGATCCATCCTTTCTTTTGAGAGGGAAAATGAAGGAATCGCTGTAATTAAGCTGAAGATGCTTTTCTCTGGTATTGTTTTTCCAAGCCACCATCCCACCACGAATTATCTTTATGATTGAACTTATATAAATATAAATCATAGGATAGAGCAATTTTAAGAGTTTTGAGTATAGAGAATGAAGAAATATTATTCTATTTTGATTATTTTATAAAATAAATCAAGAATAAAAAAATAAATAATAATCTATTTATATCTTTAAATATATAAAATACTATGCAGACTTTACCTAAAGAGATATCAGAGAGGTTTGAGAGACTTAAGAAGGAGAGGAAGAACAGGCTGGTTCTCTCTCTGATAAAGGGCAGGTTCTGCGTGTATGAATACAAATACGTATTTGACACTAAAAAACAGAGGAAACGAACAGTCTCTTTCTATATAGGGGCGATAAGCGGTGATGGTGAATTCAGGGAGGCGCTGCATAGGAAGCCGTCCACCAAGGTAAGCAGCATAAATCTTCATATACGTGCAATAGAAGAGGAGGGCTCAGGTAAAGAAGCGCACACTTTGGTGCATCCAGACAGCCTAGACAGAGAGATATTGACGGAATTGAGCATGGATTCCAGGATGTCTGTAAATGAGATTGCAAAGAGACTGGGGATAAGCCAGAGCACAGCAGGCCATAGGATAAGGGAGCTTGTAAAGAATTATGGGGTAAGGAAGACTATAGAGATATACCCTGAGAGGTTCGGTTTTACAAGGTATTATGCTGTTGTTAGATTCTTAGGGACTAGGCCAGATAATGAAGCAATGAAAAAAATATTCGAGAATGAGCCGAGGGTGCAACTTGCTGCTGCGATGCATGGCAGGTATGGTCTCTTCATATACATAATAGCGGAAAGCACTCTCAAACTAGAAGATATAATATACGGATTCAGGTCGCAGGCAGTCTTCAAAGGCTGCCCTGCGATATGGAATGTCGGATATATGCTTGAAGGCTATGGTTTCATACCTCTAAGAGAAAGCTTTTTCGACCTTCTTAATGAGAGAGTGTGGAGAAAGACAAAGGAGACAAGAAGAAAACTGGAGAACCAACTTCTGCCTAGCGAGTATGCCGTAATGAAGGAGATGAGCGCAGATGCTGGAATAGAATTTGCAAATATAGACAGGGATCACAACCTAAACAGCGGAAGCGCGCAGTACACGTATTACAGACTTATGGAAAAGAAGTTGTTGGAAAGGTCAACAATAACAATGACAGCCCCAAAGTCCAGGTACTGCTGCTTGATATATGCACAGCAGAGAGACATAAGCGCATTCAATTCTACAAGGATAAACTTCCTAAGAAAGATAATTGAAGAAACAGATTATCCCACAAACAGGCACATATTCTATGGAGATGTATCAGCAGCTTATGGTGGCATATTCATAACTCCGATCTATGATGAAGATCCTGAAAGCGTAAAAAAAGGGCTGACTGAAGGAGTAGGAGGAATAAAAACAAGCCTGTCAATAATAACAAGCATATTGGTAGGAGAATTAGGATTTAGAAGATTTGATAATGAATATTCACTACAGATAAGTCTCTTAAGCCGAGCTATAAATAATAAATAGAGTAATAAGTAATTTTAATTATTTTATGTACCTCCGCCGCCTCCTCCGCCCATGTTTTCACCATTTTATTTTTTTAACATAATTCCTTAAGTTTTATGTACCTCCGCCGCCTCCTCCGCTCATGTTTTCACCATTTTATTTTAATTACGTTTTGCCTCCTTCTCCTCCGCCCATGTTTTCACCATTTTATTTTTTTAACATAATTCCTTAAGTTTTATGTTGTTCCTCCTTCTCCTCCGCTCATGTTTTCACCATTTTATTTTAATTACGTTTTGCCTCCTTCTCCTCCGCTCATGTTTTCACCATTTTATTTTGCATCTCTGCCAAGGTTTAAATACCCATCATATTACTTTGTTTACCTGAAGTTCATCCATTTTTTGGCACCTGTACTTCCTTGTTTGAAGGCCTCCAACTATCTA
>JAJZJM010000001.1:288599-366229 GCA_021810105.1 Microcaldota archaeon
CATGTTTTCACCATTTTATTTTGCATCTCTGCCAAGGTTTAAATACCCATCATATTACTTTGTTTACCTGAAGTTCATCCATTTTTTGGCACCTGTACTTCCTTGTTTGAAGGCCTCCAACTATCTATGCAGCTTACCTGCATAACCTGCACATTATCCTTCTGGAAATACTGCTTGTAGAAAGAGTATGCCTTATCATTTGTGAAGATTATGCTCATATGGAACTGTTTTTCCCTATTCAGCATCATTGATGCTGTGTCTTTGTAGGACTTCCTTCCCGTCTCATATTCTATTGCTGTCTTAGTTCCGTTTATGTATGCAACTATGTCAGGCCCTTTGGAGTTGTTCATTATGTAGTGCTTTATCCCAAGCTCCGCCAATCTTCTGGATATAATTCCGACTGAGACCTCATGCTCAACGCTCTTCTGGCCTTTGTCCATGACCCACTTTGCAGGCATTCCAGTATTTACTGATTCCATGCTTATTTTGCCAGACAGTATCATTCTATCCAATGCATCCTTTCCAATCCTTTTCTCAGCATCTTCATACTTTATTGGTTCTTTTATTGCAACCGAGTGCACCTCTTCCTTTGTTTTGCTACTTTCTTTTAGTAGCTGGAGTAGCGCATTTATGCGTTTGCAGTCAATCACAACAGGATCCCTCATTCTTCCGCTTATCATTATTGCCTGGTTCTGCCCTAGCACCCTCATCCTTGCTTTTATAGATGCCGCCATGAGCTGGTTGCCTCCTGACATTGCATTAGATATGTAATTTATCTCTGTTGGGTCTCTTGCATAGAATGATATCAGCGTTGAAGCATTAGCCATAACCTGCCTGTCAAGGTTTGAGGATATGTGCGTAGCTATTATCAGGCCTACGCCGTACTTCCTGCCCTCTTCCACCATGCTTGTGACTATCCTAGAGCCCCCTTCAGAGCCCAGAAGAAACTGCGCCTCATCTATCATTATGAATAGACTTGTGCCCTTCTCCTTTGCATTCTCCTTCATGCTTGTGTATAGCCTCCTGAGCAGCTCGTGTATGTATATTATCCTTGCCTCTCTGCTCTTCAGCCCTGCAAGAGAGAAGGAGCTTATTCCGTTTTTGAGAGCAGATATTTCTACAGTAGAATCTATTGCAGTTGAGAGGTGGTATATCTTCTCTTTGAGGTGCATCAGGCTATTCCTTTCTGAAGCGGTCCTTGAGTTCTTTATGAATATGTTTATTTCAGATATTAGGTCTGCAATTTTTGGAGAGCGCGCTTTCTGGCCAAGCATAGAGCTTTTCCTGTAGCAGTATGATAGGCACTGGCTTAGCTTTATCGCCTGGATCTGGCCAAGGCTATAGACATTCTTGAATAGGCCGACTATGTCAGATATCCTCTCTTGGGTGTTTACACCATCGAGCTCGAGTATGTTTATGCCAGATTTAGATGCATCGTAGACCCTTCCATTCATCGCTAGTATTGCCTCTTTGTGTTCGTTGTGCGCGTCAAATAGAATTGCAGCGCTTCCCATTCTGTTTATGTCTATAAGAATGGACTTCATCATTGTGCTCTTTCCAAATCCGCTCATTCCCAGAAGTATTATGTGCGGATTCGGCTCCTTTTCGGGAAATATCTTTATGCTACCCCTCATTCTCCTCCATTCTGGAGAATGGGATGCCTCGCTTGACATCTGGCCGTTTTTTGAGTATACCCTGATTCTTCTCCTTTCTTTAAGCACTGTGATGGCATGGCCCAATTCAATGTAACGTGTGTTTCTTTTTGAGAACGCATCTAAAAACACTTTTCCAATCATTCCGAATAATTTTTTTATATTGTATTCCAAAATATCACCAATGATACTGCTTAATAAATTTTCCAGATAAAGGAGTAGCAAGCCAGGGTGGCAGAATCTGGTAACGCGCCGGTCTTGAGTCTTAGATATCAAGAGCTGATTTGTGATGCGAAAGAAAACCGGTGCCCTTCGGGGCTTTAGGGTTCAAATCCCTACCCTGGCGAACCTTTAAATAGATTAATTATGAATGCGTTATGGATAGAATGGGTGAGAAAACAGTTCCGCAGAAACTTCTTGAAAAACGCATAAACGAGCTCCTAAGAGATAAGATATGCGACAATGCAACACCTATGGATTTTCTTAGAGTCCTTTCCAAAAGACACATGATGGACTACACTGACGACTTCAAGCACTACAGAATTCATGCGGAGAGAAGCCTGGCTGCAGTGTCTGAAACCCTTGGCAATATGAAATTAGAGGGCATTCTGGAAGAGAGATCAGAAGGGATTGACCATTACTACAGACTAATTAGGAAAAGCAAATAGATATGCCCAAAGCGCGTTATAAAGCAGAGCGTATTAGACATGTAAATGATGCAGAAGCTCTTCGGAGATTTGGCTTAATTTTAAAACATAATAAATAAAATAAAAAAAAGAAAAAGAAAAAAACAAAAAACTGCCTATTCCTGCGGAGTACGCTGCTCCTTTATGCTATGCTCCATGAAATCCCTGCACATGCTTATCTCTATTATGTGCGAGAGATTTTTGCCTGCCTCTTCTGGATATCTTTCTTCTAGGTCGCCCAGTTTTGCCAAGTTTATTACGAGGTCGGTTATGCTTGCCGCTCTTCTTACCCCTCGCAACTGCATCTCTAGGGCCTTTTCCTCATCCAGGCACTGTGGTGCGTACATTCTGTCCATCTTTTCAAGATAGTTCGTTATGGCTGTGTAGAGCTCACGCTCTTCTGTGCTTGTGTACCTCATGCTGCCACCAGAATCAGACGACCTGCTTGTATAGCGCCGACCTTGCGCAATTTGCTTGAATATTTATACAAGTAAAAATATATATACTTTACTATACTTTCAGATAATTTAGTAAATATTTATATATTTTTATGCTGCTATTAATATACCGGGTATGGCTGCTGCTTGTGGCCATATGCGGCCCCAGAACTGAGGCCCGGAAGGGCCTCAGGTGAATCTGTGCTTAAATCTATCCGCATGCTATATGCTAGGAGAAAGAGGCTGCCAGGAATTTTTAACTTTCTTGCAATGATGGGACTGCTCTGCATGACAGTTTTAGGCTTGGCCACTCTTCTGCCAAGCGCCCAGTCCCCTTTTTTTGAGGCTGTTTCTATTGGATTGCTCGCTTTCTTCGCATTCGGGGCGGTTTTGTTAGCAACAAGAGGGGCTTTTGAATTCGGGAGGATGGAACGGCTTTTCCTTGTAGGCGTACTGGCCATATCTTTAACCCTGTACATTGCGATTCTATGATTAAAATTTTTGATGTTGTCGCTCTGCCAGACATTCCGATAGCCCAAGAGATCGTTTTGGAGGCGCTGGGCGGCAAACCATTCTGCATAATATACGATTTTGCACAAAGGAGATGCATGGTAGCCTCTGACGACGATGGAATTGCTAGCAGGCTTCCCGGAATACTTCCAGGCCTTTCTTTCGGGAAAGAGATGTACGAGCAGATTCGTTTTGATGGGGATGCTCTTTCTCTTTACAGGAGCCCCGAAAGCATAGGCAATTCGTTTATCTCTGATATCTTTGACTTTGGAATAAACGAGGGATACCTTGCGGTATTTTTCTCTAAGGAAAGCCATGAGAAGATAGAGCCGCGGATGCGCCATATAGAAAGAAGGCTTGGGGAGATAAGCAGGAATATTGGCTATTCCATATCAGATATGGGGTTTGGTAAAAGAATAAACAGGTCTGTGCAGGGCAAGGACTTTGCTTCATCCAGCGAGGAGGCTCTTCTTACAGAGATGCTGGAATCTCTCAACCTCTCTTTATTGAGAAATGGCTATGCATATAGGATACTCTTTATTGCTACAAGCAAGGCCATACGCGAATATATCTCAATGAAAATGCTGCTTATCGAATCGCACAGCTTTTCCGGAAGCATAGATGACGCTTTCAGGCATTTGGATTCTATTGGGACAGCTCCTTTCAGCTCTGACCTGGCAGCTCGCCTGATCTGCCTTAGAGGGACGCATTCAATAAGGCACGTAATACACACGGCAGAGCCCCTCTATGATGGAGATGTTGACTTAGGCATCTTCATGAAAGATGCCGTTCATGACTCCGGGAGAGTTGTAAGGATAGGGAAGAGCGTAATGAACCTTGGCACCATAATCAGCGGCCTTCCAGGGTCAGGGAAGACAAGAGCGGCTATGTCCATATTGGATTCTCTGCTCAAAACAACCAGACCTAAGATGCTCATAATATCGCCAACTGATGAGTGGAGGGGCTTTGCTCTTTCCCATGGAATGAACCTCATAAAATTGTGCGATGGCAGCACGCCAATCAATTTCTTCAGATGTCCAGATGAAACGCCTGTTTCAAGCTTCTACGAATCTCTTGCAATGATACTGGCCTCTGCTGCTGCAGCCGGGCCATACAGAAATCCAATAGAGAAGTGCCTGCTTAATGCATTCAGAAAGGTTTATTCTAATACTCAGGATCCTGACCCTGCAGACGTCTTCCATGAGATAAGCGAGTCCATAATAAAGATGCATGGAAAGCGCACAAATGTAGGAGTGAAGTACACAAAACACGGAGAGAATATTAAGGCGTCACTGGAGAACCTTAAATCAGTACTCTCAATGCCCGAATACTCTTCAAGAAATGGCTTACATTTAGAAGAGATTATAGGCACTGGAGTTGTATTTGATATATCAGGTGCAGGGGCTGGAACAAGAGAGCACCTCTATGCGTTGATACTTAACCTTGCTTACTCTGCTGCATCGATGTTCGACTCGAATGGAGAGGGCGAGCTCAGGCTGGTAATCTGCCTTGAAGAGGCGCAGATGCTGCTTAAAGACAGCAGGTCATCTGTTGTAGAGGATATGAAGTATAGGATACAGGACTTTAGGAAGAAAGGTATAGGGCTTATGCTGCTGGCGCATAACATAACAGACATAGATAAGAGCATAAGAAGGCTATGCCAGATAAAGCTCTACCTCAAGCAGGCACCAGACGTTGCCGAGGATGCTGCCAGAGACCTTGTATTCACGAATGTGGAGAGTGACGCTGTAGTATCCAAGCTGAAGCATCTTGATTCAAGAATAGGAGCGTTGTCGTATGTAAGCAAGGATAATGGGATCAAGATGTCTCCTGACACAGTTTTTGTAAAAACCATGGAGTACGACGCATTGGAATGCCAAAATTCTGCATCAACAAATGCAACTGGCAATAGTTTTTCAGTGCCAAAGGAAGAGTTGTGCAAGATAAACGTTGCCGACTGCACAGAGAGACCATCAGGCATAAGGATATCGTTTCTTGAAGAGGATGTGGCTATATTCTGGCTGGAATCTCTGCCTGCAGTGGTAAGACAGAAGATGATAATAGGGGCGCGATACTCTATAGAGATGCTTGACCAGAAAGGCAGGACAATCAAAAAGATAGCGGTGCGCGCCAGAAGAAATATAAGAGTTTGAATGAAAATTTCGTAAAGACTTTATATATGAATGTAGTTAAGAGATAGATAAGATGGATGGAACAGTTGTTACAGCAATAGGCACGCCTAACATAGCACTTGTAAAATACTGGGGGAAACGGAATTCGGAAATAAACCTGCCTATGAACTCTTCGCTCAGCATGACTCTGAATGAGACTCTTAATACAACCACAAGCGTGCTTTTTTCTGACGATCTCAAGGAAGACAGGATGTACATAAATGATGAACTGCAGAATATAAGAGATAGTGCAAATGAGAAATCCGTATTTGCAGCAAGGGCTCTGGACCATTTAAGGATGCTTGCTGGAGCAAAATCTCATGCATTGATTGTATCTAGGAACTCTTTTCCATCATCTGCCGGTCTTGCTTCGAGTGCATCTGGTGCAGTCACGCTCGTATATGCGGCTTCGAACGCACTCGGATTGAAACTGCCTGCGGATGAGCTCTCGATTATAACAAGGCAGATAAGCGGAAGCGCTTGCAGAAGCGCGTTTGGAGGGTTTGTAGCATGGCATAAAGGAAATGCGGATGATGGATCGGACTCATGCGCTGAATGCATTGCAGGAAAAGATTACTGGCCAGATGTAATAGACATAATAACGCTTGTAAGCAGCGCAAAGAAGAAGATCTCTTCAAGCGAAGGGCATGCGATAACAGTAAAGACCAGCACCCTTTACAAAACGAGGCCACCTGTTGCAGAGGAACGCGTTAACAGGATGATTACCGCAATAAAAGAAAGAGATTTCGAGACATTAGCTATAGAGACGATTAAGGACAGCAATAATATGCATGCAACAATGCTTGATTCATACCCTCCAATAATTTATATGAATGATACCTCAAAAGAGATAATGATGGCGATTCATGAATTGAATAATGATGCGGGTAGAATGATCGCCGCATATACATTCGATGCAGGAGCAAATGCACATATAATAACAAGAATAAATGATAAGGAGCAGGTAATGGAGAAATTGGGGAGCATTGTTGGCAACTTCATAGTTGCAGGGCAGGGGGATGGGCCGAGGCTGCTTGGTGATAATGCCTCCCTAATAAGCAATGAAATACTTTCAAGGTAATTGATTGGATAGGCTTTATATGGTGAAGATAGGAGGAGGCAGCATCACTGACCAGAATAAACCAAGGAGTGCAAGAAGAGAGGTGATCTCCAGGCTTTTATCAGAGATAGATAGGGCGAGAAAAGAAAAAGGATTAAACGTGATAATAGGGCACGGAGCTGGCTCTTTTGGACATGTCCCTGCTAAAGAATACAGGGTAGCAGAGGGTCTGATAAACAATGATAGCGGAAAGGGAGCAGTTATAACAAAATCAGCCGTAAGTGAGCTTAACTTTATAGTAGTTGAAGAGGTGGCCAAACTAGGAATACCTGCTTTTCCATTCTATCCTTCAAGCTTCTCCTATTCTGATGGTAGGAAGTTGGTCTCAGGATTCACAGACCACATAAAAGATGCATTAAGCAGAGGGTTTGTGCCGATAGTGCATGGTGACGTGGTATTTGATTCAAAACAGGGCATAGCGATAGCATCTACAGAGGAGGTGTTCCGGTTCCTTTCTGAAAGGATTACGCCGGACGAGATAATAATAGCCACAGATGTTGACGGAATATATGACAAGGATCCTACTAAATATGAAGATGCAACGCTAATAGAATCCGTGGATGGCAGCAACATTGACCAGGTTCTTTCTGGAGCAGGGGATGCACACAAGATAGACGTAACTGGAGGGATGAAAGGAAAGGTTTCACTGATATACGAAATGGTAAAGAGAACCAACGCTGTGGGAAGAATAGTCAATGCAACAACGCCGGGAGTATTGGAAAGCGCAATGATGGGAAGAGGCACAAGGCAGACTGTAATAAAGAGATAGCCCTTGTACTAATCCGGGTAGTGACATCAGGTTTAAAATACTGAGATATCAATTGATAGCATGGCGGAAACGAAGAAAAGCCTGGACATAATCGGTCATGACGGGAAGCCTATAAAGAACACGCTCACCAGCCTTGGCAATAAAGGCAAAATCGCCATTGTATTTCCAGGCATAGGCTATACGTGCCAGATGCCCCTCCTATACTATGCGACTGTCGCCCTGCTCGGAAAGGGCTACGACGTGCTCTGGGTTGAATATGATTACAAGAACGAGAGGTTCAGCACTTCCAGAGCAAGGGAAAAGGTCGAATGGATGAACTTTGACGCAGATGAAAGCTACAAGACTGCAATCTCCACAGGTAGGTACAAACACGTTGTGCTCGTGGGCAAGTCGCTGGGCACTTTCGCTCTTGTGCGGCTGAATACCCGCATTAACGATATAGAAAAGTCAATATGGCTCACCCCACTTCTCAAAAAACCAAGCGCGGTGGGCATTGATGTATATAACAAGATAAAAGGTGTTTGCAAGAACGGCCTGTTCATAATCGGCACAGAAGACCCGCATTACGACAAAACAAAGATCAGAGCTCTCGAAGCCCTAGGAGCCAAGTCGCTCTCTATTCTAGGCGCGGATCATAGCCTGGAGATAGAAAGCACCTCCAACGGATCTAATGAGATAGAGATCAGCCCACTCAAATCACTGAAAGCGCTCGAGCAGGTAGTAAAAGAGATTGAAGGTTTTGTCTGATTTTGACGCAGTTACTGAGAAGGATAACATCCTAGCTATAGAATGGAAGTGAGAACATCTTATCAGCAATGAGGACACTGCTTATAAGGTGGAATTGGCAAAAGAATGGGAAAGATTAGGCGATGGTAAATTGCACTTCTTTTTAGCCAGCAACGATAATGCCGATGAGATACTAAACAAGGTGACATCCTCCCACCACTGAAGGTGGTGGGCTTCCAATGGCGGTTTTTTGATATTACTTTGGGGCCGCCGGGATTTGAACCCGGATTTGCTGGTTTCTTCATAATTTTCTTAATTCCAGATTATCATCATCGCGGTTTTCCGCTCATCTTTTGTTTAAATATCTGGAGCCAGCTGCGCTGCCAGGTTACGCTACAGCCCCTCAGGAAGCAGATATGCACTGAAGATATATAATCCTTGGCTGCCTGAAATACTCTGATTGCATACTATTCTATTCGATATTGAATACAGGCATCCGAACATGCAGGCATTCTCTTTTGTGCAGGTGGACGCCAATAAAATATATTTCGTCGCCAAAATGATACGGCGTTAGACGTATTATTAGCAATGTATAAGTATCAGAAACAGAATATTATGAGTACGATAACATGAGTGTTAGCGCGAAGGCGCCAGGCGTGTTGAAGCTTCTTGGCGAACATGCGGTTGTATATGATTATTTGGCTGTAGCGGTAGCAGTGGATAGGTTTGCGACAACTGAGATAACCTCGACCTATGGTTCTGACTTAATCATATCGCTGGATGACCTAAACAAGAGCTTCACTTTCACAAGAGAAGACCTGCTTAGGATTTATAATAAGTATAGGGAAATTGGCTTCAAGAGCACTGAGGCGGTGCTACGCTTCAGAGAAGAATCTGGCATTCCTCAAGATGTGCTTCCATTTGTGCTCATTGCTGCAAGACTTGCTTACCAATATGATGTGAACGTTGCTGGAATGCACGCACATATAAGGTCTGATATACCAATCGGCAAGGGATTAGCTAGCAGCGCTGCATGCAGCACCTCATTTGCAATATCATTAGAACGCGCAGGTAAGGCGATGCTTCCGGAAAGTGACATACTTGACGTAGCAATAGATGGTGAGCGTGTTACGCACGGTAACCCTGGGGCAGGGAGGATCGATGTAAGCACATCCTATTATGGAGGTGTGGTTAGCGTGCAAAAAGGCAGGACACCTTTTGCTAGAAAAGAGGAGATATCCAATCTGCCAGATATTATAGTAATTGATACCGGACCTAAGAAGAGCACTGCAGAGACTGTCGGGATAATATCAAAGAGAAGAGCTGTAGACCCAGATTATGCTAACCAAAGGCTCGCAGAAATAGGAAGAGCTAGCGTTGAGGGACTAGCTGCACTCCAGGAGGGAAAATTCGACACTTTGGGAAGCTGCATGAATACTTGCCAGCACATGCTTGCCGAGCTCGGAGTTTCAAGCGATGGCCTAGACATAGCGATACATAGGGCTAGAGAGGCCGGAGCATCAGGAGCCAAGCTTAGTGGTGGCGGAGGAGGAGGCGCGGCCATAGCCATAGGACCAGACCCGAAAATGCTGATGGAAAAACTTGGGCAATCTAAGTTTAACGTGTCCACTTATGAAATATCCAATATAGGTGCAATGCATTTTCGCTATGAAAAGAATAAAGCCAAATCGGTGTGATAGATGGCAATTACTAAGGGCAATGCACATGGAAGCGCTGTTGCGTATGAGAGTGTGGAATCGGAAGTGCGTTTCTTCGTAAACAGAAAGAGGTTTCCATCAAGCAGTGCATTATTTGACGCGATTAGAAACACATTCGCGCTGGAAATAATGAAAGAGTATCAATTTACCGACATTTATTATAGAGGACCTAATGAGAGGGTTGCTAGAGTGAGAAGGTGGGATCGGAATACGGGAATTAAGAGGCGCGCGCTTCCGATACAGGTAATAGAGTCTGAATCAAAGACTCAAGATTATAAGGGAATACCATTTAAAGTCGGCGCAAAGAAGAATGTTAAGGAATTTGATGCGCTGCGGGATGCGCAGCAGGAACTTGAAATGAATGGTTTTGTTTACTGGATGACCATCTCCCACTCAAACGGAGTGCATTTCAGAATTATTGGAGGAAAAACGGAAAAGAGGGTTGCTATAGAGCAGGTTACCTGCACGCAAGGATCCTCAAGCTGGTCTAGCCAGATGGCCGAACTGGAAGTGTCCAGTGAGGACAATGATACTGTAGTAAAGGAGATTACTGAATTCGCTGACAGGTTTGGCATAAGAAATGGTGAAATGCTTGGAGCATCAATGGCGAATATTGCTGAAGTAACATTTAAGAAAAAGGGATTGTTATGAAACTTGTATTTTTCGGTGCGGGAGAGGCATTCCATGATTTCAAGGGCAACATATCGATGCTAGCAATGGGAGAAAAGAACCTACTGTTAGATTGCGGCTACAACATACCGCAAAGGTTCTGGCAGGCTTATCCAGACAAAGATTTCCTTGATGCTGTGTTTGTAAGCCACTTCCATGGAGACCATGTAGCAGGACTTCCTATGCTCGTGATGAGAATGAGGCAGGATAAACGCACGAAGCCGCTGCTGTTGATAGGTCCGGAGGGGTTCGAGGCATCCTTCAAACGGCTATATGATACGCTTTACAAGGGATTCCTAGAAGTAAGCGGGTTCCCGATAGAGTTCAAGGAGATCCGGGGAGGCAGCAAACTTTCGGTTGGCAGCATGAATCTCTCCTTTGCGGATGCAAGCCACCTCGTAGGAACGCAATTCTTCGTCCCAACAGCAGCAATCAGAGTGGATTCCGATGGCAGCTCTTTCTGCTACTCATCAGATACGACATATACCGACAGGATTGCAGAGCTAGCAAAAGGCTGCAACATGCTTATACATGATTCTTTCATGCCTGCAAGCGCAGAATATCACAAGAGAATGCCCGCACATTCATCACCGACGGATGCCGGAAGGGTAGCAAAGTATGCAGGAGTGAAGAGACTTGCGCTATTCAACATACACAGGACTCTGGGAGATGCGGCCGCATTGAAAGAGGCTGGTAGCGAGTTCGATGGGGAAATAGTAACGCCGTCTGAAGGAGATTCGTTTGATATTTGACGGGGTCTCATGACAAATTTTGAAGTAAACGCATCCGCTCCAGGAAAAATATTATGGCTTGGAGGATATTCGGTGATGGAAAGGCCTAATGTTGGTTTCGTTACGACTATAGACCAGCATGTACACGTGATAGCCAGAAGCAATACTGATAACACTGTGTTGATAAATGCACCGCAGCTAGTTCCGGAAATTGTGCGAGGCGTGGTAGATACTAAAACCGGCAAGATAACTGTGGAGGGGGCTATCAATTTCCAGGTCAACTTAGTAAGGCAAATGGTTCGAATTAAACAAAGCATTTAGGAATTATCAGAGGAGAAGGGCGTTAACCGGATGACCTATCAAGGATCTGAAATGCACTGAAGATATATAATCCTTGGCTGCCTGAAATACTCTGATTGCATGCTATTCAACCCTGGGAGCATATCTCTGAACATGTGGGCGTTCTCTTTTGCGCAGATGGTTGCCAGCCCACTTCTTACTAAGATAATGGCGATATTGGGAAGCAGCTTCTATATTATATTGCCTGCCGTTGCGCTTTACCTTTATTTCAGGAAGGACATGAATGCCTATTCTTTTGTTGTTGCCGTTGTCCTTTTTTTCATAGTGTCAGACCTTCTCAAGATGCTGCTTGCGGAACCTAGGCCATGTAGCACAGGAATAGGAACGTGGCTGAATGGAATGGTAAGCTGCGAGAGCAGCTACTCCCTGCCAAGCAACCATGCCAGCGTTCTTACAGGGCTCACATTCTTCATGGGAAAATACAGGTATGTGCAGGCCCTCTACATAATATGGCTGGTCCTGATACTCTTTGGAAGAGTCTACCTTGCTGCGCATTACCTGACAGATGTGATTGCCGGGGTGGTATTGAGCATAGTTTTATATTATTTGATATCAAAAGTGAAAAACAGGATAAACCACATGATTAATGGAGTGGTAAAGAAGATCCTGCCTTTTCTCGCGATAAAGGAGTGACTTTTTGAAAAAGAATATGATATACGGGGTTGTAGTTGTTGTAATAATAGTCGCAGCCATAGTGCTTGTACTTTCCAATAGCTCGTCTGGATCGCAGACTGCACTGATAGCATTCGATAATCAGCCAGTTAATGCTACACAAATTTCTGCTATGGAAAGTATAGCATCCAACATGACTCTTGCCAACAAGGTTGGAGCCGGATTCATGACATCTTATCCAAAGAACATATCAGGACAGAACGTTACAATGGTTGGCGGAAAACCAGCAGTCATATACGTAGGAGCTGATTTCTGTCCATTCTGTGCAATAACAAGATGGGGCTTCATAATTGCGCTCATGCGATTTGGGACATTCAGCAAGCTAAACTACATGACTTCGAGTTCAAGCTCTACAGAGCCTTTCAGGACGGTTCCCACATTTACATTCTATAATTCATCTTACAGCAGCACGCTCATATCATTCGTTCCTGCTGAAATAGAGACAAACACATACCAGCCATTGCAGACCCTGAATGCCCTGCAGAATGCGGCAGCGAGCACATATGATACAGGAGGCTCAATACCTTTCATAGATTTCGGCAACCAGAGCGTACAGATAGGAGTCCCGCAGAGCGTCTCACCCGGTTATCTTAAGAACTTGAACTGGGGGCAGATAATTGCGCTCATGCAACAGAGCAACTCTACAGTCTCACAGGCGCTGATGGGGCAGGCAAATGTTTTTACAGCACAGATATGCAGGATGGATGGATACCAGCCATCTTCGGTATGCAGCCAACCTTTTGTAAAGGAGATATTGTCTTAGCAGACTCTTGAACCCTTCAGCATACTGTTTGCAGTCTCTCTATGCTTATCTATAATGTTATTCTCCTCTAGCCTGTCAAGAGCGAGATTGTACAGTTCGTCCTTCTTCTTCCCAAAGAAATGTATTAACTTCATATCTCCTCTGTATATTGCTGTTGCTTTCTTGTTGTAGTGCATCTTTGCAGCGTATATCTTTTTGGCTGCTGATGATTTTTTCTTCAAAAGGTAGAGCAGGTGCTCGTCCCAGCCTTCGCTTATTCCAGTATGCTCTGATATCACATACCTTGATGCGCGCATGTTGCCATCTAGACGGCTATATCTGCCATTTGAAATATCGATTATTCCCTGATGGAGCTGTAGAAGGCTTACTGGGCTTTCTACCTCTTCGTGGTATGAAAGGGGCTTTCCGTTTTTATAGTTTGTTGCTATGAGAGGGACCTTTGAGACTCCTTCGTATGGCGGCATCGCATGATAAAGAGCGCCATGTTCTCCGAAAAGCTGCCCATGATCGGATGTTATTACCAGAGTTGCGTCCTCGAGCACTCCTTTTTTCTTTAGTATAGACACTGTCTCTTTTACCTGTGTATCCAGATATGATAGCCTCTTTACGTAAGCGTTGTGCATCTGCTTTGTAATATCATCGCCCATCTCTTCTATGCCGCTGAGGTAAAGCCATTTATCCTGAACCGCTTTCTTGTTCCTCAGAGGATAGTTCTCGTGCGCTTCTATATAGTTTATGAATATGAACTGGGGGTAATAGCTTTGGCCGTATTTGAGATGCGATGTTAGCAGTTTGTTTGTATCGCTTGCCCCCCTGTCAAGCTTGTGAGTGCCGTCGGCTTTTGCCACGCCTCTGCTCATCTTTAGCCTTAAATTAAGATAAATGCGGTCTAGAGCTTTTGGCGGGAGCATTTTGGAGACCGCATAGCTTGCCTTGAAAAGCTTTGACCTTGTCTTCGCTCCGCCATTTAAGATAAAAGCAAACCTATCGACAATTTTTGGGTTGTACTTTATGTTTGATTTTAGCCAGACGTCGTAAACCTTATCGAAACCTATTGCGAGGTTAGTGTTGCTTGTAAGAAAGGGATTATTTGAAAATAATGTGGAATTATATCCGCTGCAGGAAAGCTTTTCAGCTATAGTTGCAGTGTCCCGCTCGAGAAATTTTGTTTTCACCATCCAGGGGTCTATTTTTTTAGAGCCTCCCTTGAAGAAATCCTGGGAGACAAGTTTAAGCTTTGATACCTTGCTATTTGCGAAAAGTGCGGCATGGGTTGGAGCGGTCCATGTGCCAGGAGCTACCGTATTTGTGTATTTTGTCCCGTATGAGGCAAGCCTATTTATGAAAGGCAGCTTGCTGTTGTCATATACGTCGGATGCTCTGGCGGTGTCAAGCAGGAGCACCACTATGTTCTTCTTCATAATCCTCTATTTAATCTGGAGGTATATTAATATTCATTGTTATCATAAGGTTTTGTTACACTCTGTGATTTAGATGGATATCTGTGTTCTTAACCCGTTCTTTTACCCCTATCCAGGAGGCACAGAGAAAGTGCTCCTTGAGATATACAGAAGGATGGCTAAGAGGCACAATATAACCGTGATATCAGCTGCGCTAAAGGCAGGGCAGAAAGATTCTGTTGAGGATATATACGGAATAAATGTGATTCGCCTCAAGACCTCCTATATAGATGTACCCATACTCCCAATGCCGTTCCCTGTAACTATGGGCCTTAGGGATGCGATATCTAAGCAAAAGGCAGACATATACCACATAAACAATAGACATGTTTATTTTGGCGATACCGTAAAGTGCATAAAAAGGTCTGGAGGCAAGATGGCACTTACCCTTCATGATGCGATACCTAAGAACATAGATCCATTCACAGACAATGGAGGGTATGTTTACGATATGTTATGGGGCAGGAGGCTCATAGAGCACTCTGATGTCATAACTGGCGTGTCAAGAGATACGATTGCAACAACGGTACCGAATAACCTTATCGGCAAATGCAATGTGATATACAATGGCGTAGATTTCGGTAAATACAGGCCAAGAGCAAAGAACAGCGCATTTAAGATAATGAAAAGGCTTGGAATTAGCAAGGATTCTTTCGTAGTGCTTAATAATGGAAGGTTGATAAACCAGAAAGGGCAGATCTATTTAATCCGTGCGATTGCAGAGCTTGCCAAGGAAAGGGGCGATATTGTATTGAATATAATAGGCAGAGGAAGCCTTAAGGACACATTCCTATACATGGCGAGAGACCTTGGAATTTCTGACAGAATGAGAATATGCTCTGGCATACCTGAGAACGAAATGCCTTATTACTACAACATGTCTTCAGTATTTGTTTCAGCATCTTTGTACGAACCTGCATCGATATCCATAATGGAAGCGCTGGCAAGCGGGATTCCAGTAGTTGCGACAAAGGTTGGTGGGGTGCCGGAGACTATGAAAGGCAGGGGAATATATGTAAAGCCGAGAAGCATAAACGGAATCAAGAGAGGAATTGAGAGATTTATTGACAACCAAAAAGAGGCCAGGAGAATAGGCATGAAGGGAAGAGAACTTATGATTAAGGAGCATGATTGGAACCTGATTTCGAAGAAATATGAGACTGTGTTCGAATCAACTGTGAGGAAATAGCGTGCCTAAGAAAAAATCTTTTTGGTATAGCATAACGCACCAGACCAACCTTGACAAGGAAAGCTACCTGAAAATAGTTAAGAGGATATCTATATTCGTAGGGATAGGCTTTGGCGCAAGCATCTTGGTCTTCTTTTTGATAGCGTGGTTTGGAGGGTTCAGCAATGTTTTGAGCTACATATCAGAAGTGAAACTCGACATATACGCTTTAGCTTTCGTAGCTGTTGTGGCAAGCCTCCTTCTCAGGTTCATAAAATGGAATTACTACATGAAAGTGCTGAAATTGAAAGTTCCTTTGAAAAAGAGCATGGCGGTTTACCTCTCAATGTATTCTATGTCCATAACTCCGGGCAATATAGGGCGGGTTGTTGCGGCTTACACTCTGAACAGGCTTACAAAAATAAAATTTGCAAAAATAATACCAATAGTAACTATGGACATTTTTACCGATTTCTTGGGCTTTGGCATACTTGCACTGCTTGCTGCATTATACTTCCATGAATACGTAATCTACATACTTGCACTTGACATATTGCTTCTGCTGCCGTTCCTCTTCCTGCTAAACAGCTGGATGTATAGGAAGATAAAGAAGGTAATGGGGCGCAACAAATTCATAAAGAATTTTACCCCTTATGGAGAGGAGTATTTCCTATCTCAGAACAAGTTAAACTCTCCTAAGACATACCTGATATCTGTCTTTGTCACCCTTCCGGCCGCTTTCTTCAATTCCCTTACTCTGTATTTTTCGCTTCTTGCGCTAGGCATAGTTGCACCTTTATCAGGGACTGTATTCATATATTCTTCATCTACGATATTCGGAATGGCTACAGCAATACCAGGAAGCATAGGTGTCACTGACGGATCAATAGTTGCGCTTCTTGGAGGAATACTCAAATTGTCTCCAAGCATCAGCTCTGCGGTAACGATATTGGGAAGGACTGCAGACCTATGGTTCAGTGTGATTTTGGGGATAGTGTTCTTCTTTATAACACTACGATACTGGACAGAATCTGTACAGAAGAAAGGAGGTAAAAAATAGGGAATGCCTGTTTACATATCCTCTTCTTCTGGCGCGTCCTGCTCGTCAGGGCTTGCGCTCTGGGCAGATCCATCTCCCTTTTCTACCACCTTTATCTTTCCGAACTTTCCTGTGGAAAGCTGGGGTGTGCCTCTGAACTCGCTAACATAGCCATTAGACACTTCTATTGTGTCTCCCTGGTTGACCTCGCCTATTGTGTCACCCCATAATGACATTGCTATTGTTCCTGAATCATCTTCTAGAGTTATGTTTGCAACGCTTAGCCTTTTTCCATATTTTGTAACTACTTCTCTAGGTTCATCCTTCTGTACAACCTTTGCCGTTACGGTCACATTGCTTGCTCCTGCTTTCAGTTCGCTTATTTTCATTATATCACTTTTCTTGTTAACAACTAAAACTAGTGTTTAGAGATATATTGCATTGTAAGAATTTAATAATCTTGCGCAGGAATGATGATTGTTTATTATGGAGAATACATCTTCACAGGAACTGCCCAAAGGGGCGCACCCCTCCTTTCTCAATGTGCTCAGAGCAAAGGAGAGAGTAAAGCAAAATATGGCAAATGTCAAGCATAAGATAGGCGTTTACAGTGCCAAGGGAGGCGTGGGTAAGACCACTGTGGCAATAAATCTGGCATACGCACTTTCACAGAAAAATCTTCGTGTTGGTCTTTTGGATGCAGACATCGACTGCCCTAATGTGACCATGTTTCTCGGAATAGATGAGAAGATAGATCCGCATGCCCCATTAAAACTGCCAGTTAAGGATGGAGTAAAGATTGCTTCCACAGCTATGCTTGTAGATGAACTAAAGAAACCGATAATATGGAGAGGCCCTTTGATAACCAAGATGCTAAGTGATTTTTTCGAGCATGCAGATTGGGGGGAGCTGGATTACCTTGTGCTTGATCTTAGCCCTGGCACATCTGATGCGCCATTGACAATAATGCAGCTCCTTGACCTTGATGGTTTCGTTATAGTCACCACCCCGCAGAAGATAGCAGGATTAAACTCGATAAGATCCGGGCTTATGGCAAAGCGCCTAGGAGTTCATATTTTAGGTGTTGTTGAGAACATGTCATCAGGAGAGCCAAGCCAAAGCACACTCGACGTTGTAGCTGCTCTCGGGACTGAATTCCTTGGCTGTATAAAAAGAGATGATCTTTTCAACAGGTTGAGCGACTCTGGAACTGTACCCGTGTTGGCAGAGAAGCGTATTAAAGAGGATTTTGACGCTTTTGTAAGCAGGCTTTTAGGGCATGGAGTGAATTCAAATCCGGAAGCCCGCAAGGCATAGAGAAAGGCAATTTTACCGAGAGACTCTTTGCAGGAATTACGCGGAAAAACGGCAAAAAAAACATATAAATATCTGGAAAGGCGTAAAACTTATAGATTATATGGTAGAAAAATCAATGCCTTCAGAAAAAAATCCGGATCAGACTGCATTATTAGATTCGGCAAGGAAAAAAATTAGTGATCTTTCTTCTGTAATAGGAGATAACTTTTTCCTTGGGTTGCCAGATGTAAAATTTAACAGATTACCGCCTGCTGTTGCCATCACAATTATTACAACACTCACAGGTGGCAGCCAAATACTATTCGGTAATTATGGTAGAGGAAAAACCTCTCTTGCTGAGGATATTTCCTCTTTGATTTTCGGCGTACCTCTAAGCGTAGTTCAGCGCGCTGAAGCCCACGGCAGTGACCAAGCTGCGCCAGAAAGCTATATAGCGGTACCTGTAATGAAAGACCTTGATAGAATAAGATGGAAGCCACATGTGCTTCTGCCAGCACGTATATTTGATGAGTTTAACAGGCTGCCTGAAAGAGCGCAAGTACATTACTTAGACGGAGTAGGTAGAGGATATTATGAATATGGCGGCATACTTCTGAGAACTGATAAGGGACCGTTCTTCGGCACTGCCAACTGGCCGGATGGTGGTAATAACGAACTCATACCACCCATTAAAGACAGGATAGACAGCGCGGTTGTTGTAACAGGTGTCAATCCTGCCCAAGAGCTTGGGAAAGGTGCAAGGGAGTTTAATGAAGAGGATATCGATGATAAAGAGATATCTGATCAGATGAATAGAGTGCTTAGCGATGTTACAGTAGGACCTGGCGAGTCGGTATCAGAAATGTATGCTTCTCTGAAAGAAAAGATGGAGGAATTATCTTCAAGATTCAGGGTGGTGCTTAGTAATAACCTAGGTTTGAAAGTTCCAAAACCCAACGAACTTGCTGCTGTACGCAAGGCAATGAAGGAGATGCCAGTATCCAAGGATGCGTTGGGATTCCGCTATTTTTTGAACTCTGAGTTTACATGCCCAAACTGCGGAGAAAAAACTCCAGAGCATACGAGTTGCTCAGAAACATGCCACTACTTCTATGAAATTAGTAGTGGAAGTAAAAGTGCAAGTGATCAAGGCTACGCATTTTCTAACCTTACAACGCACGTATCCAGCAGGGTCACTGATCCTACTTCAGGAGCATTGCATACATATTCAGCCGCATATGCTTGGCTCATGGGAGATAGCGTAGTGGAGCCCAAGCATATTGCAGCTATTATGCCATATGTGCTTTGGCATAGGGTGAAATTCACAGAAAGATTTACAGCGGCGAATAGACCTACTACGAATGGCAGAAATCTAGAGCTCTACCTGTCAGAAGTACTGGCAGCCCAGATCCTGAGAAGATATGAAGATGCAAAGCCAGAGGTTATGAACGCGATTGACGCTTTAACGAAAGGAGATGGAAAGACATTGGAAAGACTTGTTAGGACTCATGATCATCCATCAATGTGGCATGCTAAAAACCTATATGATGCACTACGCGTATAAATTTGATTTTGTGAAGGCTGAAGACTGCCACCGACCTAAAAACAATAATAAATAGAGATTAAATGACCCAAATAGAAAAGCATCCAAGCGCCGAGACGCGCGTTGTGCCTGATGAAAGAAGCCGCTCTTTAATGAGACTTGAGAGAGTGTTGCATGAAGCGGAAGGAGAGACGCCCAGGGCATTGGTGAGGATGCCTGATGATGCAGTTAAGGAGACTGAGAGAGTTAAAGAATTGAGGGGGGCGTTGGAGAGGTTGAGTGAGGATAATGAGAGGTATACAGTTGCCGTGAGGAGTAGGAATGTTAGTGTGGAGATATTGGAGAGGTTGATTAGGGATGAGGATGTAGGTGTTAGGAGTGGAGTGGGAAGGGATGAAAATCTAAATCCCAGTAAGAAGAAAAAGGAAAAGCTTCTGTCGAGAGCTTGGAGATATTTTAGAAGGAAGTAGAGGAGATATTGATGAGTGATAAAAAGACTGTGATTAAGCGTGATGTTCCTCAGCACGCTAATCCAGAACCTTTATCATCTAAATTGTACGAAGCATGGACAGAGACGCTTAAAATTATGGGGAGTCCTCCACTTTTACTGCCGTGCTTCCAAACAGTAACAAGATCGCATACTTCAGAAATAGACATGAAAACGAAGCAGATATCTATAGACACAGGCTTCTTTGGAATGCTTCTCGGAAAGGGGCTAAGCGAGAAAGATGCCTTCCAGGCACTATGCATGCATGAGTTGGGCCACTATAGGTATCACCCTTACGATCTAGCCACCCTTCTGTTAGAATTGAATAGCCTAAAGTACAATGATGAAGGCAAATTCGGCGGACCAAACGCCAATTCTATAAGGTTGTTATATGATGATTTCTGCGATAATCTGTGGCTGCTGCGTATGATTAAAGAGCCTAAGATAAACTTATTATACCGCACTATTGACCAGGATAATAAAATGCCTGCCATAGTGATAATGCGCGCATATCTTCAGTCTGTAAGCGGCGTAGATTTTGGTATTGAAGAGTCCAAACTTAGCGAGGAAATGCAGAAGAAGGTTGCTGCGCTAAGAAAAATCGATTTTTTCAGTAGGGAAGCGAACCTTGAAAATATTTCCAGATTCGCAAAGATAATGATGGATATCGCTGCAGAGGAAGAAGAGAATTTAGGAGGATGTGGCGGTATTGATATCAAAGACTTTGCTGAACAAGATGTAGAGCAAGCTATGCGTAAGATAGTAGACCAAGTGACAAAAGACGATTGGGAAGGTATCAAGAAATGGGTTGATGAGCAGAGCGGGAATATAGGTACGAAATTGAGAACCGATCGTGAAGAGAAAAAAATGAAAGCTTCTGTCGAATACTACAAGACAAAGGCATCGCTTTACCCGATAAGGATATTGGGAATGCGGTACGTAGTAGAGGGTACTTCAAAAGCAGGCATAGATAATTTTAATACAGGAGATAGGATATCCAGCCTAAACCCATATAGAAGCTTTGGGATATTTATACCTGATTCAGGCATAACGAAGAAGAACGTGTATGCACCGTCCAAAAAATTCGTACCGAGCAAAAAAGTGCCGGATTCGATAATTGTGTTGGACTCTTCGGGCAGCATGCCAAACCCAATAACAGAGAATTCAAATGCCGTGCTAGGAGCCTTTGCTGTAGCAATGGCATACCTGAAAAACAAGGGCAACGTGGACGTGATAAATTTCTCTTCAGCGGCGAAGACCGTAAAGTATAGAGATAGCGAGACAGTTTACAGGACACTGGTGGACTTTTTGGGGGGCGGCACAGACCCTCCTGTAAAGGAACTGACGGACCTGTTAAAGGAAAATAAAAAAGATATCACTGTGATAACCGATGGCTTTGCCGGTGCAGATTCCAGCATGGTAAAACAGTTTATGCAGCTGCTAGATTCGGCAGGACAGACACATAGGGTGTCGTTAGTATATATAGGGAAAAATCCTCCGGAAGAGTTTACAAGTTATCGCAATATCAAGTTCCATGTTGTGACTAGGGAGACCGACATTGCTTCGATAGTAATAGGCGATATCGAATGGCAATGAAAGGGAAGCAAACTAAGCCTGAAATCGCTTTAAAGGGACTTAAGAGAGTGTTGCATGAAGCGGAAGGAGAGATACCCAGAGCATTGGTGAGGATGCCTGATGATGCAGTTAAGGAGACTGAGAGAATTGAGGAATCAATGAGAAGATTGGAGAGGTTGAGTTGGAGTGAGAAGTTTACGATGGCGATAGACCCAAAAACAGACGGATATATGCTTGATGCGCTTAGTAGGGATGAGGATGCGTATGTTAGGAGTGGAGTGGCAGTGAGTGAGAATGTTAGTGTGGAGATATTGGAGAGGTTGAGTAGGGATGAGGATGCAGGTGTTAGAAGTGAGGTGGCGAGGAGTAGGAATGTTAGTGTGGAGATATTGGAGAGGTTAAGTAGGGATGAGGATGCGTATGTTAGGAGTTGGGTGGCAATGAATAGGAATATTAGTGTGGAGATATTGGAGAGGTTAAGTAGGGATGAGGATGCAGGTGTTAGAAGTGAGGTGGCGAGGAATAGGAATGTTAGTGTGGAGATATTGGAGAGGTTAAGTAGGGATGAGGATGCAGGTGTTAGGAGTGGAGTGGCAGGGAGTAGGAATGTTGGTGTGGAGATATTGGAGAGGTTGAAAAATGATTCTGACGAATATGTAAGGGATATGGCAATTAAGACTTTGGAAAAAATAAACAGAGGATCTGGAATAATGTGATATCGAATGGCAATGAAAGGGAAGCAAACTAAGCCTGAAATCGCTTTAAAGGGACTTAAGAGAGTGTTGCATGAAGCGGAAGGAGAGATACCCAGAGCATTGATGAGGATGCCTGATGATGCAGTTAAGGAGACTGAGAGAATTGAGGAATCAATGAGAAGATTGGAGAGGTCGAGTAGGAATGAAAAGTTTACGATGGCCATAGACCCAAAAACAGACGGATATATGCTTGATATGCTTAGTAGGGATAAGGATGTAGTTGTTAGGTGTAATGTGGCGGGGAATAGGAATGTTAGTGTGGAGATATTGAAGAGGTTGAGTAGGGATAAGGATGTAGTTGTTAGGTGTAATGTGGCGAGGAGTGAGAATGTTAGTGTGGAGATATTGGAGAAGTTGAGTAGGGATAAGGATGTAGTTGTTAGGTGTAATGTGGCGAGGAGTAGGAATGTTAGTGTGGAGATATTGGAGAAGTTGAGTAGGGATAAGGATGTAAGTATCAGGTATAATGTGGCAATGAATTGGAATGTTAGTGTGGAGATATTGGAGAGGTTGAGTAGGGATAAGGATGTAGGTATCAGGTATAATGTGGCAATGAATTGGAATGTTAGTGTGGAGATATTGGAGAGGTTGAAAAATGATTCTGACAAATATGTAAGAGATATGGCAATTAAGACTTTGGAAAAAATACAAGGAGAATCTGGAATAATGTGATATTGAATGGCAGTGAAAAGGAAGCAAACTAGGCCTGAAATCGCTTTAAGGAGACTTGAGAGAGTGTTGCATGAAGCGGAAGGAGAGATGCCCAGAGCATTGGTGAGGATGCCTGATGATGCAGTTAAGGAGACTGAGAGAATTGAGGAATCAATGAGAAGATTGGAGAGGCTGAGTTGGCGTGAGAAGTTTACGATGGCGATAGACCCAAAAACAGACAGATATATGCTTGATGCGCTTAGTAGGGATGAGGATGCGTATGTTAGGTTTTATGTGATAGGGAATGAGAATGTTAGTGTGGAGATGTTGGAGAGGTTGAGTGAGGATAAAAAGGTACTTGTTAGGAGTGGAGTGGTGGGGAGTAGGAATGTTAGTGTGGAGATATTGGAGAGGTTGAAAAATGATTCTGACAAATATGTAAGAGATATGGCAATTAAGACTTTGGAAAAAATAAACAGAGGATCTGGAATAATGTGATATTGAATGGCAGTGAAAAGGAAGCAAACTAGGTCTGAAATCGCTTTAAGGAGACTTGAGAGAGTGTTGCATGAAGCGGAAGGAGAGATACCCAGAGCATTGGTGAGGATGCCTGATGATGCAGTTAAGGAGACTGAGAGAATTAAGAAATTGCGGATAAAATCGGAGAGGTTGAGTATGGATGATGAGCTTGAGATGGCTCTGGACCCGAAAACAGATAAGGATATCCTTGATGTGCTTAGTAGGAATAAGGATGTGAGTATTAGGTGTGGGGTGGCAAGGAGTGAGAATGTTAGTGCGGAGACATTGGAGAGGTTGAGTAGGGATAAGAATGCGTATGTTAGGAGTTGGGTGGCAAGGAATAGGAATGTTAGTGTGGAGATATTGGAGAGGTTGAAAAATGATTCTGACAAATATGTAAGAGATATGGCAATTAAGACTTTGGAAAAAATAAACAGAGGATCTGGAATAATGTGATATCGAATGGCAGTGAAAAGGAAGCAAACTAGGCCTGAAATCGCTTTAAGGAGACTTGAGAGAGTGTTGCATGAAGCGGAAGGAGAGATGCCCAGAGCATTGGTGAGGATGCCTGATGATGCAGTTAAGGAGACTGAGAGAATTGAGGAATCAATGAGAAGATTGGAGAGGCTGAGTTGGCGTGAGAAGTTTACGATGGCGAGAGACCCAAAAACAGACGGATATATGCTTGATATGCTTAGTAGGGATAAGGATGTAGTTGTTAGGTGTAATGTGGCGAGGAATAGGAATGTTAGTGTGGAGATATTGGAGAGGTTGAGTAGAGATAAGGATGCGGGTGTTAGGTATAATGTGGCGGGGAGTAGGAATGTTAGTGTGGAGATATTGGAGAGGTTGAGTAGGGATGAGGATGCGAGTGTTAGGTATAATGTGGCAATGAATTGGAATGTTAGTGTGGAGATATTGGAGAGGTTGAGTAGAGATAAGGATGCGGGTGTTAGGTATAATGTGGCGGGGAGTAGGAATGTTAGTGTGGAGATATTGGAGAGGTTGAGTAGGGATAAGGATGTACTTGTTAGGAGTGGAGTGGCAGGGAATGAGAATGTTAGTTTGGAGATATTGGAGAGGTTGAGTAGAGATAAGGATGCGGGTGTTAGGTATAATGTGGCGGGGAGTAGGAATGCTAGTGTGGAGATATTGGAGAGGTTGAAAAATGATTCTGACAAATATGTAAGAGATATGGCAATTAAGACTTTGGAAAAAATAAACAGAGGATCTGAAATAATGTGATATCGAATGGCAGTGAAAAGGAAGCAAAATAGGCCTGAAATCGCTTTAAGGAGACTTGAGAGAGTGTTGCATGAAGCGGAAGGAGAGATACCCAGAGCATTGGTGAGGATGCCTGATGATGCAGTTAAGGAGACTGAGAGAATTGAGGAATCAATGAGAAGATTGGAGAGGTTGAGTTGGAGTGAGAAGTTTACGATGGCGATAGACCCAAAAACAGACGGATATATGCTTGATATTCTTAGTAGGGATGAGGATGTAGGTGTTAGAAGTGAGGTGGCGAGGAATAGGAATGTTAGTGTGGAGATATTGGAGAGGTTAAGTAGGGATGAGGATGCAGGTGTTAGGAGTGGGGTGGTGGGAAATAGGAATATTAGTGTGGAGATATTGGAGAGGTTAAGTAGGGATGAGGATGCAGGTGTTAGGAGTGGGGTGGTAGGGAATGAGAATGTTAGTGTGGAGATGTTGGAGAGGTTGAGTAGAGATAAGGATGCGTATGTTAGGAGAGAGGTTGCATGGAATAGGAATGTTAGTGTGGAGATATTGGAGAGGTTGAGTAGGGATGA
Source organism: Microcaldota archaeon (assembly GCA_021810105.1). GTDB lineage: Archaea > Micrarchaeota > Micrarchaeia > Micrarchaeales > Micrarchaeaceae > JAJZAB01. The sequence continues at coordinate 313,885 of JAJZJM010000001.1, forward strand.
GGATGCGGGTGTTAGGAGAGAGGTGGCAAGGAGTGAGAATGTTAGTGTAGAAATATTGGAGAGGTTGAAAAATGATTCTGACAAATATGTAAGAAATATTGCAATTAAGACCCTGAAGAAGTTAAAAAGATCTAATTGCTGATGCAATCAGAAGGCTTTGGATATGATGTTACATGTGATTACACCTTGCGAAGAATGTTAGGATAACACCACTGCAACGCATTCTACACGAGGAAGTATTCAATGGTGTGGGAGATAGTATAGGTTTAAATATTTTTATGCTGATATTATGACGGCTATGTGCATTATCGATTACCTATATTTTGGCTCGTTATAAAATAGGACTTTGTATATGGCGTACTTATATTTGGAATAAATGGTGAATTATCATGGCAGAAAATCAATTAGGCGGACAGCAGGTATTATTGCTACCGGAAGGATCTTCAAGAATATTGGGGAGAGATGCACAGCGCACCAACATTGCAGTGGCAGTTGCCGTGGCAAACGCTGTCAAAACAACACTTGGCCCTAAGGGAATGGACAAGATGCTTGTCAGCGAGCTTGGAGACATAATAATAACAAATGACGGCGCAACAATCCTGGATGAGATGAATGTTGAGCACCCAGTTGCAAAGATAATGGTAGATATAGCGAAAACGCAGGATAAGGAAGTGGGAGACGGAACTACCAGTGTAGTGATAATGGCTGGAGAGCTGCTAAAAGGGGCTGGAGAGCTGATAGAGCAGGGAATACATCCTACAACTATAATACGCGGCTACAAGATGGCTGCTGAAAATGCCACACAAATACTTGAAAATGTTGCAAGGAAAGTAGATATGAACGATGATGCAATACTACAAAAAATTGCACAGGTATCTATGGGGTCCAAGAACGTAGGTGACGACAATACAAAGGCCCAGCTTGGAAAAATAGTAATAAAGGCCGTAAGGCAGGTAATAGATAAGGATGCTTCAGGAAAATCCGTAATAGACCATGACTTCATAAAAGTAGAGAAGAAGGCTGGAGGAGCAATAAGCGATACAAACCTCATAAACGGGGTTCTTGTAGACAAAGAGATAGCGCATCCAGGTATGCCTAGAAGCATATCAAATGCAAAGATAGCCCTTCTTGATGTTGCTCTAGAGATAGAGAAGACAGAAACGGATGCAAAGATAGAAATAACATCTCCTGAACAGATGCAGGCATTCCTGCAGCAGGAAGAGCGCATGCTTAAGGACATGGTAAAAAAGATAGAGGCAAGCAAGGCAAACACTCTCTTTACCCAGAAAGGCATAGATGATGTGGCGCAGCACTATCTTTCAAAGGCTGGCATACTTGCAGTCAGAAGGGTGAAGAAGAGCGATATGGAAAAGCTGTCAAGAGCAACTGGCGCAAAGATAGTAACAAGCCTTGACGACCTTAGAGAGCCAGACCTTGGAAAAGCAGGGCTAGTCGAAGAGAGGAAAATAAGCGGGGAGCGCATGGTATTCGTAGAGGGATGCAAGGACCCGAAAAGCGTTACCATATTCGTTAGGGGCGGCAACCAGCAAGTGGTTGACGAAGTAGAGCGTTCCATAACTGACGTGATAGGTGCTATATCCAGTGTAATGATAGATGGTAAATACGTGATAGGAGGAGGCAGCGTAGAAATAGACATAGCAAATGGCCTCAGGGCATACTCCAGCAACGTAGGAGGACGTGAACAGCTTGCAATACAGAAGTTTGCTGATGCTGTTGAAATAGTGCCAAGGACTCTTGCTGAGAGCGCTGGAATGGATGCCATAGACACGCTTGTTCAGCTAAGAAGCATGCACAAAGGAAAGAGCGGAGGCGTAGAAGGCGTTGACATAAGCAAGAACAGCGTTAGCGACATGCTGAAGAGGGGAGTATTCGAGCCACTCAAGGTAAAGCAGCAGGCAATATACAGCGCAAGCGAAGCCGCAGAAATAATATTGAGGATAGATGATATAATAAGCTCGAAGGGTAGATCCCCTTCAGGTGGAGGGCCTGGAGGAATGGGAGGAGGCCCTGGAGGAATGGAAGACTGATTACCGCATAAAATATAGAGCTTGTTCTGATTGTGCCGCGCCTGAGAGGGACGAGTCAGCAGCAACATATTAAAATATGAATGCTGGCTATATTGGTAATATGCTGATATTTATAGTAGGTTCTCCGGCTTCTGGCAAGACATCAATAGTGAGCAGATGCAAAGATTACGGAGGATTGCAGAGTATAAAAGTAGGAGACATTATGCTTAAAGATGCGCGTAGATCCGGATACTCTGGAGATAGAGACGGGCTTAGGAAAATGCAATTACAGGAGATGCTGGAACTTCAGAGGCGCGCTCTGAGAAAGCTGTCAAGGCTGCGTGGAGATTACCTGATAGATACGCACCTATCTGTTGAGGCGGATGGGCGCTTCGTATCCGGACTTCCGGAATCCTCTTTGGGAGACCTTAAAAAGGCATCCTGCATAATATACGTAGACGCACCGACAGAGGAGATAATGTCAAGAAGAGTATTAGACAGGTCTAGAGTGCGTGAAAAGGAGTCCCGGTTGATGATAGAGACGCAGAGGGGTGTCAATCTTTCGGCATTATCTTATATATCTTGGCACCTTGGCATACCGTTTTACTTGATTGAAAACAGGAATGGAATGCTGGATGCTTCTGTAAAAAAGGTAAAAGCGATAATTGATGAATTTGTAGGGTAATTTATATGGCAGCAGTACCTGTTATGAGCATAGAATCCGCAATAGAGATATTCGTTGCTGGAGTAATATATACGCTGGCAGCGGCAACGGTGCAGAGAAAACTTGTAGATCCTAAGAAAACCAGGGCCATACAGGATAAGATAAAGGTAAAATCTGACGAGATAAAAAGATTAATGAAAGAAAATGCGCCTAAGGATCAGATATCCCAAAAACAGTCGGAGATGATGCCGCTGATGAAGGAGAGCATGAGCTCGAGCATGAGAGCCACCATAGTGCTGATTCCGTCTTTCCTGGTTGTGTACTACCTTATAATCCCTTTTCTTTTTGGAGGACTTGGCACTGCCACATTTAAGCTAAACATATTGTCTCTGGTGTTCAATCTAGATTATAGAGGAGTATTCTTCGCTACAGTTTTCGTTTTGGGAATGATAACATCAATAAGCATACTCATATATGACAGGAGGAGAGCAAAGAGGGACGCTGCCAAGGAGGAGGCGCAGCTAGACGCTAAAGGTGCGAATAGCTGATTACAGCAAGGTATATAAATTTAAATAAGCAATCAAATCAAGTAAATTCATTGCTGCTTTTGGTGACAGAATGCCCAAACCTATGCATAGATCAAGAAGCTTAAGGAGGCTCAACAGAGTTACACGCAGCGGAGCAAATGTAATCCATTACAAGCGTCGCGCCAATTCCCTACCGCACTGTGCGATATGCGGAAATGAACTGAATGGAATCTCCCTTTCCAAAAACGGAGGAAAGAGCAGGAGAACGAACAGCAGGATATTCGGAGGTGTTCTGTGCTCTGGATGCTCTGCGGAAGTCGTAAAGCTTGGCAGTAGAGTAGAGAATGGTGAAATGAGGCTTAATGATATAGGCATAAAGCAGAGAATGTATGTGCTGCAACTTGTAGCACATTGAGATTTTCGTTTATTTCTGCATAAAGGAGTTTGATTGGAGGCAATAGTCATATGCGGCATGCCTGGATGCGGCAAGACCACTGTTGCGAAGCTCCTATCTAAAAAACTCGGATTGCCAGAATTTAACGGCGGCGACATACTGAAGCTTATCGCAAAAGAAAAAGGATATTCGGCAGAGGGAGTAGGCTGGTGGGACACTCCTGAAGGAATTAAGTTCCTGAAGGAGCGCGAGAAGAACCCTGAATTCGATTTGATGGCTGATGAAAAAATAAAGGAAATTATTAATAACGGCTCGGTCATATTGACTAGTTACACAGCACCGTGGCTGTTTGCCAATGCTTTGAAGATATGGCTTGATGCAAGCCCTGACGTACGCGCAAAAAGAATGGCAGGGCGGGACCACATAAGCCTTGCAGAAGCCAAAAGGTGCATAAAATTGCGCGATGATGAAAACAAGCGTTTATATAAAAAGATGTATAATATAAAGTTTGGGGAAGATAAATCACCATTCAATATGGTGATTGACGTGAATTCCATCACCACAGAAGAGATTGCGGATTTGATAATGAAAAAGATAAAGGCGATTGAATGGCATTGATAGAAATAGGCAGGGTATGCATAAAGAAGTATGGAAGAGACGCGGGAAGCAGAGCGGTTATAACTTCGATTGCGAAGGACGGATTTGTAACAATACTGACTACGGACAGAAGTAAGAAGGAAAGGCGCTGCAATACAAAGCATCTCGAAATATTAAACGAGATGGTAGACTTAAAGAACAAGGAGCAGGTTAACCGCGCTCTTGGAATTGCCAAGTCTGCTGCCGCCTAATCATCTTCTTTTAGTAGCAGCTCTCCTGCGGCTTTCAGCACCTTCTCTTTGCTCTCTTCGGAGGAGAGCAGCGTGAATAATTCGGATGGTTTGAAGGAACCTCTGACTTTGGATTTACTGAGCTTCTCTGAAAGCAGATGCATGCCCAACTCTTTGACAGGCATGCTGTCGACTTTTCCCTCCCTTAGCTCCTCCATTGCGGATTCGCTCCCTTCGATAGAGAGAGACTGAGTATCAAAGGAGATTATTGCCTCTTTGGAATATTTTGCAGCTATAGACTGAAGCCCCATGTCGGCTTTCTCAAAGCCCCTTGATGCTGTACCCGATATCTTTATCTTTAGTATGGGTTTAACCCCGCCTTTGGATACGGCATCAGATATCGTGCTCTTGCATTCCTCTATTATTTTCTCCGCGTCGGTCTGATTTGCGGATATCTCCTTGATTATAAAAGGCCGTGAATTTATTTTAACGAACTCGTATTTGTAGGATTCTGTATCGAAGATAATGAAGCCTTTGTTGCCCTGCTCTTCGGATTTGAGCTGTGTAAGGACAGTGCTGCCTGGAATGAGGAGAGGCTTCCCATGCACTTTTGCCTCAACTCTATTGTGCATGTGGCCGCATGCATAAAGATCAAATCCTTCCGGAAGGTCCGAGTATTTTATGAATGCGTTGCTGAACGGGAGGAGCTCGTATATAGACTGGTGGAACATAAATATATTGAACGCTCCAGGAACTGGTTTTGGGTTAAGGCTCTCCAATTCCGGCTTTACCATCTCTTCAGAGACTCCACCAAGCCCGAATATACAGACTCTTTCATCTCCTTTGGAGAGTGTGGTGGTGGCTTCGCTCGTATCTACAAGCAGCCCAGCCAAAGAGAGAAGCTGGACAGCATTCTCCTTGCCTTTTGCGATTCTTTCATGAGTACCAGGTATGGCAACTATGGGCTTTTTTGTATATATCTTGTTCTGGCCGGAATATTCTACAACCTCGGCACCGAAGTTTTTTGAAAGAATTTCCCTGAAAAGCTTCATAGCCTGCGAAATTACGTCTGGTTTTGGGTACCTCTTGTCGAATATATCTCCGGGTATTATTATTGCGTCTGCTAATTCTGATGCTTTTTGCAACGCCTCTTTTGCCTGGGAAAGTGCATCCTCAGAAAACCTTTCATATCCAAGATGCATATCAGATACGATTGCAATTTTCATAGCTCTGCAACCCTTTCCGAAACCACTTCAGGAAGCCCTATGTCATGGATGTTTTGGGTGTAAACTGAGAGTTCTTTTATAAATTTCGCATTCTCTCCGTGTTCTTGCAGGTCATTTAAAAATGTAAGCGTGGCGAACTTGGCATTTTCGCCCCATGCCCTACTTGCTGCGTCAGAAGCCCTGTGGATATACATTTGAGCCCTTAGTATGTTGCCTCTTTCTAAATATATGAGAAAGCCTGTATAGAATGCCTTGAATGCCAACGCATATTCCTTTTTAGCAGATTCTGGCTTTCCTATAAGAGCAAAAAGTCCGGCTGCCTTATTGAGATCCCTGCATATGTCCTCTATGGTATCAGGATGGATAGTTCTAGTCTCTTTCAGCCTCTCTTTAAGGTTAACCATTTGGGTGACTCCAGAATGTGAGTACATTATTGCTGCTGAAGATAGAAGCTCCTTTGCTTCGTCAGGTTTCCTAATTAGGAGGCTCAGTCCTTCCCTGTCTAATTTGTTTGCAGAAGACCTAGTCTCTTTTGGATATCTCTGCTTCATTTAAACACTATTTTGGAGTTCCTTCTTGCTTCAGCATTGCTTCTATCTCAGACCTAAGGCTTTTCTCTTTCTTCGAGGCTTCATCGTATTGCTTATTTATTATTGAAAGTCTAAGCTCTATAGAGTCCTTCTTCTCATTAACGGATTTTATCGCTTCTTCTTTCGAGGTCTCTATCATTACGCCCCCTATAGTAGAGTATATTTTACCTGTGGCCTTCTCTATTTCAGCGAGAGCTTCCTTGAATTCCTCATTTTGCTCGCTAAACTGCGCTTTCTGTATAGACAAGCCTTGCAGTTGATCTTGCAGTGCTTGATACTCCGATGTAAACTTCTCCAATTGCTCTTTGGTCATAGAAACACGTAACTAATAGGGATTTTCAGATTTTTATATCTTGCCTACCTGTCAATCTCAGCGAATATAAGGTCAAGGCTCCCTATTATAGAAAAGAGGTCGGCGAACCTGCCTCCTTCTGCAAGCTTCGGAAGGACTGCAAGGTTTATGAATGCAGGAGACCTAAGCGAGATTCTGTATGGCTTCTGCTTGTCAGGCACCATATATATTATGCCTTCGCCCCTTGGAAGCTCCTCGCGCATGATAATGTGATCGGGTTTGGCTATAGGCCCTATCAGCCTTATCTGCATTCCTTTCGCATCTCCATCAGGCATGTTTGCCAGCGCATTCCGGATTATTCCTATGCTCTCAAGCATTTCTTCGTATCTAACCCTGTATCTATCGTAAGAGTCACCTTTGCTGCCAGTAGGGACCTTGAATTTAATTTTGTCGTATACATAATAGGGGTGGGATATCCTCGCATCCTCTTCCACTCCTGAACCTCTAAGGACAGGTCCTGACACCCCATATGCGATTGCATCCTTCTTGCTCAGTACGCCTACGCCTTTTGTCCTCTCCATGAATATGCTATTTGCGTCCAGCACGTCAGGGTACCCTCTTATTTTATCTTCCAGGTAATCGCACAATGCGTATGCTCTTTCCTTGAAATCTTCAGGAGGGTTCTTGTTGAATCCGCCCAGGCGAAGATTAACGTAGAACATCCTGCTTCCAGAAACGTCTTCGAGCAGCTTTAGTATTTTTGCCCTGTCTCTGAAGCACCACATGAATGCAGTAAAGAGCTGACCTATGTCATTTACGAAAGTCCCAAGCCATAGCAGATGGCTTGCTATCCTTTGGAATTCGAGGAGTATGACCCTTTCGTATTGAGCTGGCTCTTTTACAGGGACTCCAAGAGCATGCTCAACTGCGTTTATATACAAGTCATCCCAGCTTAATGGCGCAATATAGTCGAGTTTTTCCGTGTATGAGGGGTTCTGCATATACATCCTAGTCTCCATGAGTTTCTCCACTCCCCTATGGAGAAATCCTATGTGCGGCTCTACATTCTTCACAGTGTCTCCGTCTACATCTACGACTAATTTCAATACCCCGTGCGTACCAGGATGTATCGGACCAACATTTATCCTCATTATAGACATTATTGCAGCCTCTTGTAGTCTTTTCCCCATACAAAACTTTTCCTAAGCGGATACTCTGCCCCATTCCACAGCTCCAGGAGGAGCTTTTTTGTGTTTCTTCCTTTTATTTTTATTCCGAACATCTCAGAAAGTTCCCTCTCATACCAATCAGCAGCCTTAAACAATTCTATTACAGTATCTATCTCGAGCTTTTCCGCTTTTAGAGTAGTCCTGACCACTTCGTCTTTCTTTGCATCATTGTTGTAAAGCAAGTATATGACGTCAATATGGTCATTGTAATCTATTGCTGTTATCTTGCTCAGGTAGTCAAACCCGCTCTGCCTCATTGCCCTGCAGGTTTTCACTAAGGCCTCTGGTTGCGTATCTATCAATTTTATCACGTATATTATCTTGAAGTTTCATAAGCGCGCCAAAAAGGTTTTCCGGCTTTGGAGGGCACCCGGCAACATATATGTCAACAGGTATTACCTGATCTATGCCTTGTATTATGTTGTAGCTTTCCCACCAAGGCCCTCCAGATGTGGCGCACTCCCCGTATGCTATCACATAATTTGGCTTTGACATCTGCTCGTAAAGGCGCTTGACCTTAGGAACTATGGATTTTGTCACCCATCCTGCCACTATCATCACGTCGCACTGCCTTGGCGTGCCACGGAATAGGAGATACCCCTTGCGCTCCGCATCTATGCGGGCTGCTCCGAAGTCCATCAGCTCCATTGCGCAGCATGCAAGCCCAAATTGAAGGGGCCATAACGAATTTGAACGTCCCCATTTCACAAAGCTTTTTAACGTCAATTTTGTAAGGTCGCTCATCTTTGCAAACATAGCGGGTACGTATTCCCTTCTGTATTGCTTCAACGACTCCTGAGTTAGAAGGGTCATCTCCTGCTCCGCATTCATAAACTGCTCTTTAGTGTAAGGAGGTTCATTTTCTTCTTCCATTCAAATCACTTATCACGATATAACCGAACAACGCAAACACAAGAGATATGCCGGCCATTCCCATCACCAGCAATCCGTTAGACTCTGGCACGCTTCTTGAAACCGATGCCCATAAGAGAATGATAACAGCTATTATTTCTATTGGAAGAAACAACATAAAAAATGGCATATATTCATTCATTATGTCCCTGTTACTTCCCAAAGTCGCCTCTGCGCTCTCATATGGCGACTCCTTCACAGAATTTGAGGGGGATTTGTGCCTCAGCAGTTTAGCACCTAAAAGCATAGAGAAAGGCACAAATATCGAGATTAGCGAGAATACAAACAAGGCGATATAATCGTATGACATTGTACTACCGTTCCATCCTAATAGCGTATTTGAATAGGATGTTTTTATTTGTTTTGAAATAAAAGTATGATTATATGCCATTCATTGTTTATTCTGAAAATAACCTTACATCGAAGAACATAGCAGATGCAATAAAGAAAGAGATTGAATTCGAAGAGGCAGATATTGTAGAGGGAATGCCCCACTTCAAATCCGAGAATGTGGACATGCTCGCCATGCAGGAAGGTGTACTGGATGCCAGTTTTCTTGATTCCTGCATAAAGACAGATTTGATAATATTCCCATGCAGCCATAGGAGCGCAAAGGGAGTCCCCTCATTTACAGTGCATTCTGAGGGCAACTGGTCTGGAGAGGCAATGCTTGGAGGCCAACCAAAAAGGCTTTCTACAGCTTCGCCAGATTGGATGCTTAGTGCGTTAAGAAATCTCGTAAAAAACAATGCGACAGAACTTCCAGTTCTTTATGAAGCAACACATCATGGCCCTCTTTTGAAAACCCCATCATTCTTCATAGAGGTGGGAGGTACAGAGCAAGCGTTGTCAGATAAAGGGTATGCCGCAATTGTTGCAAAATCAATAGTGGAGACTCTGGATTCTGCTAAAGATTATGATTCATGCACTTTCGGGATAGGGAGCATGCACTATCCTGAGAAGTTTACAAGGCTTGCACTATCCAAAGGCTACGCGTTCTCTCACATAATGCCAAAGTACTATGCACATGAGATAGATATGATAAAACAAGGAGTTGAGAGCAGTTCCATAAGCATAGATAAGGCGATCATAGAGTGGAAGGGGCTCAAGGCTTTAGATAGGAATAAAATAATAGAAGAATTAAATGTATTAGGTATAGATTATGAGAGAGTATAGACTGGCTCTGATATTAATTCTTGCTTTGGTACTGGCTCTGAGAACCGTACCTTATGCTTCTGCCCAGTATTGGTTTCAATCCGGGGCTTACGGAGGGCTGTCATCCCAATATAACAGTGGCGCTAGCGGATACATAGAGACCGTATACCCTCAGTATTTAAATAATGGGTCTTATGGTTTCTGGATTGGAGAGACACTGAGCAATAATGCATTCATACAGGTAGGTTACGAGATAACCAATAGCTCCGGATATTATCCGCAGGAGTGCAGCCCTTCCAGTTGCAACGGATCCACATACATAACTGCGGGTTATCCAACTTGGTTCTGGGAATATTTCCCTGCAAATTATAATGGAACAAATTTCTATGGAGGGATCGGATCAAACGATTCTGTTGGAACAAATGGAACATTCAATAGATACTATTTCGTGCTTAATGGAAGCTCTTGGGACTTCTATTTCAACAAACAACTTATAGGAACCGCTAACGTTGGCACTGAAAGCTCTGGAATCAATTCTCCTGCTGCTTATGCAGAACTGGCGAACACCAACACAAATCAGAATTTCATGTACAAGGTTATGTTCAAAAACATTTCATATTACAAAAACGGGGTGCCATACCTGCTTGAGAAAGGCTATGCTTATATCGGATATGGGAGGAATAGCAATACCTCTTTAAGCAACACTTATGGAGTTAAGGAGGTAAATAATCGTGCAAACTTCTTTGAAGTCGGATCTGGACTGCCAGTAGTTGCAAATGGGTCATTGCTATGGAACAATCTGTATAGATTAAACATATCTTCACAGTATGGAAATAGCACAGGTTCTGGATACTATTCAACCTTCTCCGAAGCTCACTTTTCTGTACCAAAATCAGTAGTTGTTGGCAATGGAACTCGCGCTTACTTTGTAGGTTGGGCTGGTAGAGGCCCGGGTGCATATACAGGACCATCAAATAGCAGTAGTGTTGCAATATCTGGCAATATATCCGAAACTGCTTTATGGGATGTCCAATATTACGTGAATGCGACATCAGATTATGGTAATGTGAGTGGAGGCGGGTGGTACGACTCAGGGAGTATAGCTACAATATCGATAGATAAAACTTTGATTAATTTTTCTAATGGAACCAGGGAGATTTTCTCAGGATGGAACAGTGGGCAGCCTTCTTCATCCATATCTATTGCTGTAAACAAGCCAGAAAACATTTCAGCGGAGTGGACGCGCCAGTATTTCCTTGGGCTTACCACCCAGTATGGAAAGGGCAGCGGTGAAGGATGGTACAATTCAGGCTCTAGCGTTGACATAAGCCTTTCTCAAACTCTTTTTAATCAGACAAATTCGAGCGCTATAGCATTCTATTCCTGGGGAGGAGAATATAATGAAAGCAATACCACAGTCGTAATGAATGGTCCCGTTTATTTGACAGCAATATTCAATAAGGAATATGCAGCACGCCTTTACCCGCAAAATGAGGAGGGGCAGTATCTTCACAACGTAACCTTTTATCTAAGCAATGGCGATTCTGGGACTGAGTTCTTGCTATTCTCCGGAAAACAATATAGAGTAGTCTCTGCTGAGTACAAAGGCACAAGGATGAACTTGAACTACAGCCTGAACATCTCCTCTCTAAAATCATTCTATCTGAAGTTGCCGGTATATAACTTGAATATCAGTGCTACAAGCATGCTTAACGCCCCTTTGAATGCTAGCGCATATGTAAGTTTCAGCAATGGGTCTAGCTCTTACATATATCTTGGCAGAAATGGTACTTCAATGATTAGGAATGTGACTTTTGGGAAGGTCTCAGGTTACATGAAATATGGGTTTATAACTGAAGCATTCTCATCAACAGGAAAAAGCGAAGTCAAGGTGGTATTCATAACATTCGATATGCTGGTGCTAATAATTGCGGTAATAGCGGCAATGGCCTTGGGGCTTTTATTGCATAGCAGGGCAATGAGAAATAAAATTTGAATTTAATTTGAAAGGTTGTTTTGTGGCAGATATATATTCGAATTTTCTTGAGAGGTACGGAAATCTCACTTTGGTGCAGAATGTTGCACGCCCCATAATAGAAAAAGGCGATAACTGCATAATAGTAGCCCCTACAGGGTCTGGCAAAACAGAAGCCGCACTGCTACCTGCAATAAAAAGGCTTCATGATGAAAGCGCAGAGCTGCGTGGCATAAGGATAATATACATAACCCCGCTGAGGGCATTGAACAGGGACCTGATGAAAAGGCTGGCGTGGCTGTGCGACAAAGCCGGCATAAGCATATCAGTTAGGCATGGAGATACAACGCAATCAGAGAGAAAACAGCAAGAAAAAAATGCGCCGGTATTGCTTATAACAACTCCTGAAACACTCCAGAGCATACTGCCCAGCAAGGCATTTTCAAGTCATTTGAAGAATGTCTCCTTTGTCATTGTAGATGAAATACATGAGCTTTATTTCAATAAAAGAGGGGCGCAACTCTCTGTAGGGCTTGAACGGCTGGAGGAGCTTTCCAGAGGATTCGTGCGGATAGGGATAAGCGCAACAGTATCCAAGCCCGAAGAGATAGGCAGGTTTTTATGCGGAGGGCGAAAATTCCACATAGCAGCATCAGAAACTAAAAAGATGACAGATATTAAAGTGCATCTGCCCAAGATTCCCTCCGGTTTGATATCAAAAGAGATGATATCTGATTTCGCCCTTGACGATCCTTCAACTGCAAGGCTTGAAGATATAATAAAAACAATCAAGGATTCCAAATCCACACTGATATTCGGAAATACACGACAGGTTGTAGAAGCTCTTGGCAGCAGGTTGATAGCAATAAACAGAGTAGAGGGCTTTGGAGGAATAGGCGTACATCACGGCTCACTTGACAAGAAGGACCGTATAGAGGTTGAGGATCTTTTTAAGACAGGAAGAATAAAATCGCTGATATCTACAAGCTCCTTGGAATTAGGAATAGATATTGGTGATATAGATCATGTAATTCAGTATGGATCGCCAAGGCAGGCAGTAAGGCTTGCACAGAGAGTGGGAAGGAGCGGGCATTCCGAGAAAAGGACTTCGAAAGGGCTCATAATATCATCAAGCCGAATAGATGCGCTCGAAGCGCTCTCAACCATAAAATGCATGGAGGATGGCAAATTGGAAGAGTTTGCTACGATAAAAGGGCCATTGGATGTCCTTTGCAATCAGATATGCGGAATTGCGCTGGATAAGAGAGAGGTAGAGATAGATTATGTGAAGGGTATAATTAGATCCTCTTACTGCTTCAGTGACCAGAAAGACGAGGAATTTGAATCCCTGCTGCTTTTCATGAAAAAGCAGCACCTTGTGTCTGTTGATGGAACCAAGATATTCGCATCAGGAAGCACAAGAATGTACTATTACTCTCATTTGAGCTTCATACCTGATAGCAAAAAGGTTTTGGTTAAGAACGTATCCGACAATAGGATGATCTCTTCGCTTGATGAGCGTTTTGTAGCTGCAAATCTAGAGGAGGGAACGGTTTTCATAGCTAAAGGGCTGCCTTGGAAGATTGTAAGCATAGATGATGAATCTATAAGCGTGGAACCTTCGGAGAGCCTTGATGGAGCAATCCCAGATTGGGTGGGAGAAGACATACCTGTATCGTGGAGAGTGGCCGATACGACTTTGAATTATATTCTGGATCCATCCAAAATCCCATTTGAAAAGATGAATCAGGTTACTTTAAATGCTGTGACAGACTTTTGCTCTGAGCAGGGAAAGGCTTGGAGCGAGATTGCAGGCAAAGTGGTTATAGAGAGGCTTGATGATAAGGTAATATTGCATTCTGGTTTGGGCACTATGGCTAATGAAGGGCTTTCGAAAATACTGTCAAAACTGATACTTTCATTTACAGGAAAAGGCGTTACAGTTCGCTCTTCTCCGTATATGATAATGTTTGAAGGAACTTCAGACATAAAATTGGATTATCTTATGAGCAGAATACCAAGCCACAGAGTCAACTCAATGCTTGAAGATGCGATAAAAGAGAGCGATATGTTCCGCTACAATTTCATATACGTAGCTAAGTTTTTTGGAGTAATAGACAGAAAGGCAACCGTATCAAAATCAATGAGCAAGCGTTTGATGCGAGTACTTTCAGATACTCCGGTTTATAGAGAAACCATAAGGCATTTGATGAATTTGCTTGATATCGAGGTGCTTAAAACATTTATCCAGAGGATTGAGGAAGGAACGCTAAGGCTTGTAGAGGTAAATAACCCCGACATATCTCCGCTTGCTCAGGAAGTTCTTAATTCGGCATATTACACTATGGAGCTGGTTATGCCCATCGCCCCAAGCAAAGCGATAATAGACTCATTCTCAAGTTTCATAATGAACAAGAAGACAGAGCTTTTGTGCACTTATTGCGGGTTCTATTTCGGAAGGAGCGTTAAAGAGCTCTGGGGGCAGTGCAGCATACACTGCCCTTCGTGCAATAGCGTAATGATATGCAGATATTCTGAAGAACGGCTCAATGCGGTAAAAAAGAGGATTGCGGGAAAGAGGTTTAATGCGCAGGAAAAGAAGATTTTTGCTGAGGCAATGGCGGATGCCGGACTTCTCAGCTCTCATGGAGGAAAAGCCATAGCTGCATTGAATACATACGGTGTCGGGGCATCAGGGGCAGCAAGAATACTTCTTATGCAGCGTGTTGATGATTCATTATTCTACCGTGACTTGATAGAAGCGCAGAAACGCTTTATAAGGACTAAAAAGTATTGGCGCGTCTAATTGCTTTTGTTAGGCTTGATTTCGACCCCATGCTGGGATGGAACAACCTTATATTTTGGATTCTCAAATCGCATTGCAAGCTCGCGGCCTTGGTAAAAATCATGAAGGAAAATTGCGATAGACGATCCGCATGTGTGAGGCTGAGAAGATATGCTTATGTTGAAGTCTGCAGCATCGTATGCGGCTTTGATTGATTCTGAGAAGCTTGTAATTAGCAGTATGTTTTTGTAAGTACTTATTCTGTATCTCATTTTTATTATGGGCATACCATATCTTGTCAGATATATCTTTAGGTAATTTCTTTTTTCTTTTATGAATTTTTCCCAATTATTGCAGAAGTACACCGAAAAATTACCTCCCCATTTCTTATTTGCCTGTTTTATCGAGCGCTTCAATTTTGCTTCTATAGCGCTCCCTTTGGATGGAAAGAAGGTTATATTGGAGGCACCGAACGCGCGGGATATCATGCATATGTCAATGCAGGAATCGTATGAGGACTTGCCCAACACGAGAACAGATATCATTTTTATCATCAATAAATTTATATTACCTGGGCGTCCACCACTTTTGCTTCATTAGTTACTTTCATAAGCCTGACTCCGGATGCACTCCTGCCAGTCACTCTGATTTCTGATATGGGGAATTGTATTGAAATTCCTTTTGAATTTATCAATATTATAGAGCCAACGGGGCTTACTTTTATGGATTTTACAACTTTGCCTGTCTTCTCATTTGCTCTCAGGTTTATTACTCCTTTTCCGCCTCTTTTTTGTAGCCTGTATTCTTCAAGTTTGGTGACTTTTCCATATCCGTTCTCAGCTATCGTTGCAATCATATCATCCTCTTTTGCCTGGAGCATGTTCACTACGTAATCGTTTGACTTGAGGCGGATGCCCCTTACTCCATGTGCATTTCTGCCCATAGCCCTTATGTCGGATTCATTAAAGCGCAGGGCTTTGCCATACTTGGTTGCGATGAATATGTTCTGCTTGCCATCTGAGATGCATGCGTCGGATACTAAATCATCTGCATCCATAGGCATTGCCATAACGCCGCTGGATCTTGGTTTGGAGAATTTTTCTGCCTTAACCCTTTTTATTTTGCCTTTTTTGGTTATAATATTGAGGAAGCTATCGTTGAAGGTCCTGGTGTTGACGATCTTTTCTGGTTTTTCTCCGTCTGCGAGCTTTATCAGATTTATTGATGCCTTACCCAGACTGTATCTGCTTTCTTCAGGCACAGCATATGCCTTGAGCCAGTAAGCCCTTCCTTTACTTGTAATTATTAGAAGATAGTCCTTAGATTTGCATGTGAGGATCTGCTTTACAAAGTCTCCTTCGTGCAGCTCTATTGCTTTTATTCCTTTTCCTCCACGAGATTGCTCCCTATAGACGGAGGGATTCATTCTCTTCATATATCCGCCTTTTGTTAATATTATGGTGACCTCTTCATCTACAATAAGGTCTTCGTCTTCTATTTGATCAAAGCCTTCAGATACCTCTATCTTTGTGCGCCTTGGCCTTCCGTATTTTTCTTTTATCTCTGCAGTCTCGTCCTTTATTATCTTTACAACTGCGCCTTCGTTTTCCAGGACCTCTTTAAGCGTCCTTATATTATCATTCAATGATTGTTTTTCTGAGTTAAGCGCGCCGCTTTCGAGAGAGGTAAGCTTACCCAGTTTCATGTCAAGGATCGCATTGGCCTGCTTTTCGGATATCTTGTAAGAGTCTATGAGCCTGGTCCTTGCCTCTTTCGTGTCTGTGCTCATTTTTATCGTGCTTATTACTCCGTTTATGTCATTTATTGCTACAAGAAGCCCTTCGACTATGTGAAGGCGTTCTGATGCAACATTAAGCTCGTATTTTGTTCTGCTTTTTATTACATTTATTCTGTGGTCTACGAATGCCTTTATCATCTGTTTTATGTTGAACGTGATAAGGCTGCTCTCTATCACCGCATTATTTATGACAGGTATGGACACCTGCATCTGAGTGTGCTTATATAATGTGTTGAGAACAGAGTCGCTGTTTGCTCCTTTCTTAAGCTCTATGTATATCCTTATGCCGTCTTTGCTGCTTTCATCCCTGAGGTCGCTTATGCCCTGCACCAGCTTATTCTTAACAAGCTCTGCAATTTTCTGCACAAGTTGTGCTTTGTTTACAGCATATGGTATTTCGGTTACGATTATGGCATCCCTTCCGTTCTTCGACTCTATTGCAACTTTACTGCGTATGGTACACGAACCGCGCCCTAGAAGATATGATGCCTTAAGAGATTGGTTGTAAAACACTATGCCGCCTGTGGCGAAATCAGGCCCTTTTATGTACTCGAGTATCTCTTCATGTTTTATCTCGGGATTATTGAGATACGCGATTATGGCATCGCAGACTTCTATGAGATTGTGCTGCATTATGTTTGTTGTAACTCCAACAGCTATGCCCGATGCGCCATTTACAAGAAGGTTGGGAACCTTTGCAGGTAGGACTGCAGGCTCTTTTTCGGTGTTGTCAAAATTAGGTATTAACGGAACGGATTCTTTATCTATATCGGCAAGCATCTCCTCTGCTAGCTTATTCAGCCTTACTTCCGTATACCTTTGCGCGGCTGCTGGATCTCCGTCGATGCTGCCCATGTTTCCCTGTCCCTGAACCAGAGTGTGATTCATGGAGAATTCCTGCGCCATCCTTACGAGTGTCTCGTATGCGGCTATGTCTCCGTGCGGATGGTATTTTCCTATACATTCTCCTATTATCCTTGCGCTCTTCTTTGTGGGTTGATCATGGAAATTGCTTAGTCCGTACATAGCCCACAATATTCTTCTTTGTGCTGGTTTAAGCCCGTCTCTCGCGTCTGGCAGGGCTCTGCCTATTATGACGCTCATTGCATAATCCAAGTAGCTTGATTGTATCTCTTTTTCAATGAGGGTTTCCTGCACGTTTTTATCTTCCATTGTCACACATCCAAGAATTTAACTTCGCTTGAATGCTCCTGCAGGAATTTTCTTCTCTGCTCCACATCAAGCCCCATTAATATGCTAAACATAGTATTTGCAAGCTCTGCGTCTCCTACAGTGACCTTCTTTAACATCCTTACCTTCGGGTCCATTGTGGTTTCCCAAAGCTGCTGCGGGTTCATTTCTCCGAGGCCTTTGTATCTTTGCACAGAGCCTTTTCCTTCATAAATTTTCATTATTGAATTAAGCTCTTGGTCGGTATAAGCATACTTTACCTCCCTGCCTTTGATAATTTTGTATAGTGGAGGTTGCGCTATATAAACAAAGCCCTTGTCTATCAGAGGTTTCATATACCTGTACAAGAATGTGAGGAGCAAGACCCTTATGTGGCTGCCGTCTACGTCAGCATCCGTAAGTAAGATTATTTTCTTATATCTTACAGAATCTGCATTAAAGGTTTCTTTTATTCCTGTTCCAAATGCCGTAACCATTGTATGCAGTTCCGAATTTGCAAAAATCTTGTCTTCGCTCGCTTTCTCCACGTTTAAGACTTTGCCTCTGAGAGGAAGTATGGCCTGGTAGAATCTATCCCTTGCCTCTTTGCTGGAACCTGCCGCACTTTGCCCCTCAACTATGAATATTTCACATTTCTCTGGGTCTGTTTCTGTGCAATCTGAGAGTTTGCCCGGAAGGACCGCGCCCTCAAACATTCCTTTCTTCCTTGCCAACTCCCTAGCCCTTCTTGCAGACTCTCTAGCTTCAGCCGCATTATAGACCTTGTCCATGATCTTTGCAGCGTCGCTTGGATTTTCTTCAAGATACCTTGACAACTCAGAATAGACAGAATTCTCTACAAAAGCCTTAATTGAGCTGTTGCCGAGCTTTTCTTTTGTCTGCCCTTCAAATTCAGGATTCTGCATTAGTATAGATATTATCGCAACTAGGCCCTCTCTTATGTCATCCCCCTCCAACTCTATGCTGCTGCCTTTTTTCTTGCTACTTTTTTGGCTATATGAAGTTATGGCCCTGGTAAGTGCCGCATGAAAGCCAGTTACATGAGAGCCGCCTGCGGGAGTCTTTATCTTATTTACAAACGAGAGCAAGTCTTCAGAATATGAATTTGCATATTGCATTATAAGCTCAAGTTTTGTCTCTCCGAGGTCTTTCTTTATTAAAATAGGTTTTGTTATAGGTTCCTTCTTCTCCCTTATGTACTCCAAAAACTCGGGGAGCCCTTCTTTGGAATAAAATTCCGTCTCCTTGCTTGGGGGCTCTCTTTCATCTATCAATTTTATGCGTATACCTGGGTTAAGAAATGTAAGGTCTTTGATGCGCTCTGTAAGCTGGATTGTGTCAAAGTTTTTTGCAGAGAATATCTCAGCATCGGGCTTGAATTTTATAGTAGTGCCAGTTCTCCCTTCAGAGTCTCCTGTTATCTCTAGTTCGGATACTGGAGCTCCCCTGCTGAATCTTTGCCGATATACTTTACCATTCCTGCTTATTGTTGCTTCTAGATATTCTGAAAGCGAATTTACAACAGTAAGCCCCACTCCGTGCAGCCCTCCAGACACTTTATATGCCTTATTTTCGAACTTTGCACCGGAATGTAGAGAGGTCATTATAACCTCCAGGGCAGGTTTACCTACTTTCGATATGTTATCTACAGGTATACCTCTGCCGTTATCAGATACCTCTGCGATATCTATACCATCCTCCCTGGTTAAGTGTAATGTTATCGAATTGGCATATCCTGCTATGGCCTCATCGATTGCGTTATCCAGAACTTCGTATAAGAGATGAAGAAAGCCCTGAGTAGATGTTGAGCCTATGTACATTGCTGGTCTTTTCCTGACTCCCTGAGGGCCGGAAAGCACCATTATGTCTTTTGCACTATAATCTACATCTGGCATAAAAATACCGACGACAAATAGCTCAATTATTTGCCTGCTGGTTATTTACTTTTCGGCTTTAAAACACTTTCGGTAAGCGTTTAGTATCTTGCCTAGTACCTAATGATTTTCGTGTTAGTTTCATTCATGCCATGATATTTTGAGGCATCTGAGGCTTCCGTCCATTTTCATGAATTCGCTTGTATCTATCTCTAGAACATTATCAAAATATGTATCAACAATTTTCCTAGTCCCAGGAAAACCTTTCGGCATCATTACTGTGTTTTCATTCACCGGAAGAACTGCGGCTGCATATCCTTCTGACTTAGGAACATCTATCACATCAAAAGGAAATGAATCTGGTAGAGGCATTGCAGGATTGTGCAATAATGTAGTTTCGTTTAGCGGCGACATTCCGGTATCAGCATGCAATACATTTGCTACTTTAATCTTAAGTATAGACAAACCTGGGTTAATTTTCTTCAGAGTTTCTTCAAGGAGAGATGCGCCTGCAATGTTGGTGCGCGTGGACACTCCGATTATTACATTTTTTCCGAACATTATAACATCGCCGAATTCCAAAGTTGCTGAGGCTTGCAAAAAGTCAGGAATGATTATCTCTTTGACTACACCTTTGATTATCTTCATAGAATAACCTACCTCTTTCTTCCTTGGCTCTTTGTTAGGGTTGCCGATTACTCCAACCAGCCCTCCATTCTCTTTTGCAAATATTCCAGCCATGTCCTCAACAAAATGCCCGTCCGGGTTTCCGGTCGGTTCTGAAAGATAGACCTTTACCCCTAGAGACTCTAATGCGCTTACATACGCCCTATGCTGCACCAAAGCAAGATCATAATTAGGGCGGCCGTAATTCACAGTAGTAAAGCCGTTCGCCATGTTCCTGTCTGGCTTTATCATTATTGCGTGATTAAAGAGAAGCCCATTGTTTTTGCTCTGCATATTCTTTAGTTTTGTTGGAAAGATTTATAGGCTTTGAAAAGCATTTGATGTGGACATATTAGGTAGATTATTTGAAGATATCGATATTGCAGATAATTTTAGTGATAGGAATAATCATATCAGTCTACCTCGCGTATGTGCATTATAATCCTGGAGCACTGGTGTGTCCCACGGCGGGATTGATTAATTGTCAGGATGTGATTACCAGCTCCTATTCTGTAATACTTGGAGTGCCTTTGGCCATATATGCGGTAATATGGTTCGTAATTGCGCTTATTCTATCTATGTCTAAAATGAGAACAGTTACAGAATTATGGTTTCTTATAGGGATTGGAGGAATCATCTATTCCTTATTTTCAATGTATATGGTAGGGAGAATTTGCGAGTTCTGCTCTGCGTTGGATGTAATAATAGTTGCATCGATAGCGCTTCTTTTTAAAGGACAAGGGTTAAAATAAGCAAATGCTGTAAATCTTTGAGGGCCCATAGCTCAGCCTGGTAGAGCGGCTGGCTCTTAACCAGTAGGTCGGGGGTCCAAATCCCCCTGGGCCCGCCTTAATTTTAAATTAACGGCATTTTTCTTCATAGGACATGCTTGGATGCCTTTTCGAATTTGTGTTTATGGAAAGAGTTTTATTGGTAAATATAGACAATAAGACATTACAAGGTGCTTGCTGTTGGTAAACATTAATAGGATTTTTGTATTGTCCTTTGCATTTGCCCTGATTTTTGCTTCTGGAGTAAGCATGGCTAGTTCTTCTGGCATAGTATATGCAAGCGTCACCGTAGTGCAGCCTGCCAATGTGACAATTGCAAATTTTTCAACATCTTCAATTTTGACAGCCGGCACACCTGTACCGCTATATGCCAAGGTGCAGAATGCAGGAGGATTGTCCGCTTCTAATATTACCTTTAATGTCTCCATAACAGGGCCTTCAATCACCAATATAACATATAATCTAGGTACGCTCACACCAAGCCAAAGCAAGAACTTGACAACACAAGTAAGTGGTGGTGCACCATTGTCTGGAGCTTATACTGTTAATGCGTTTATTAGCTATTATGTCAATGGTGTTCATCACATCTCCGCTTCCAAATATGCACAGTTTAATGCCTCAGTTCCAAACCCGCCTTCTCCAGGGCCCGGGCCTGGCACAAGCAAGCAATCATACACACCTACACCAAAGATACCAGGAATAAACATAAACTCACTCCCGGTAGCGCTGTCTGCAGCGGTAGGAGGCCAATTATCTAGCATAATAAATTTACAGTCAATTTCAAACGTAACAGAAATAATAAATTTTACAGTTAGCAATAATTATACCGGAATAGTTACGCTTTCTCCAAGCAGTATTACCCTGCTTCCTGGGCAGAAAGGCAGCGTTGTAGCCAGCATAAGAGCCACATCTTCAATGCTTCCGGGAACCTATGTTATACCTATCACAATGAATGCCTCTTTTGTGGGAGATGCGCCTGCAAGCCAAACAGCATACGTAACATTTACCATATACAGCAATCTCAAAAATGGATTGCAGGTGCTTGGACAGTCTTATATGGTTAATAACCTTACAGAACTGAGCGGTGCTGTATCAATTAGTAATAATGGCGAGTCTACAATAACAAATGGCACTCTTACAACAATGTTGCCTCTTTCGATTGCTGCAAACCTTACAGAGATTAGCGCGTATGGACTACCCAACAATATAACCAGAAGCACAGACGGATATGCTGTAAATTGGAATGTACAGAAGATACTTCCCGGGCAGATATTGTATGCCTATTACACGATACACAACCCTAGCTCTGCCTCATTGGCATATTATCCACAAAATATATTCACGTTACCTACCCCTCCTGTATCCAGCCAGGTGCTTAAAATCATCAGCATTTCTGCACCTACATTTTATTCTAACTCTACGAACAAAATAAATGCCACTGTTTTCTATGCTGGCAGTACATACCAACCAGTATCATTTTCGCTATCTGGCCCTCCTGGCGTGACAATATACAATTCTACACAGGTGGTTTATACCTCTCCGAATAGATTGCTTAACAGAAGTTTTAGCATATTTGTTGGCAATTACACTGGAACTTTACTTTTCTACCTTACATTGAGCGCAGGAGGGCTAAATAATACCGAGACTTTGCCTGCAGTTGTGTTAACCAAGATACCCATAGTATCTCCGCCCTCCCAGAAGCCGTTTTTGATTAGCTTTCAGACATTATTAGGGATCCTGGAGGCTTTTGCAGGGGCTGCTTTGATATTTATTATTTTGCTCGTAATAATAAACATAAAGAAGCGTCAGAGAGCGCCTGAAAGCAAAACAAGAGAACTGGTGAAAATGGCGAAGAGAATAAGAGGAGAGATAGATGAATAAGCCATACATAATACGTGTGTCTTCTCAAAAAGGAGGTGTTGGTAAGACTGCAATATCTGTAAACTTTGCATCCGCATTAAGAAGTCTTGGCTATAGAACCTTGGTAATAGATTTTGATTTTACAAACCCTAGCATTGGATTTCATTTGGGGCTTGAAGGCATAAATTCTGGTACAAAAGCGGCTATGGAAAAGAAGACCGCTCTTAGCAGCGTTGTTTCAATACATGAGCCTACAGGCATGCATGTAATAGCTGGAGAGGTAAAAGGGTGGGATGTACTTCCTGATAAAAGCGTATTGTCCTCTTTTGTTAACGGGCTAAAGAAGACAAATTACAACTTTATCATAGTTGATACCGCCCCAGGATTTGAACCTGAGGCAGAGCTTAACTATTTTGACGAGGGGTTGATAATAACAACTCCTGACGTACCTTCATGTGCTAGTGCGGTAAGGCTTTCCCATAAATACAATAGATCCAAGCTAAGGCATTCTCTTATTGTAAATAAGATAAGGAATACCAGATACGAGCTTAGTTTTGATGATATAATGGACATGTATGGAGGAGACTATGCATCACAACTGCCTGAAGATGATGCCGTTCCTGAAGGGATTGCAGCGCACATACCAGCATATAATCTTAAACCTAGATCAAGATTCTCACGAAGCATATTCTCACTTGTTAAAAGGCATGTTTCAGCGATTGATACAGACGAACCTCCAATTGCTATGCGTAAGAAAGGACTATGGCACAGGTTTTCAACCAAATTTCCTTCAAGAAAACGCTAAATATTTGACTGTAGAACTATTTGCAGCCAATCAGTGAAACATATGAAACAAGTTTATTTGAACTTATTATTTTTAGTCTTAGCCATGTTTATAACCGCGCATGCCGTTATGGTTCCTAATGTTTTGTTTCAGAGTCAGAGTAATCCACAAAACAGCATAACAAGCACCATTAGTTCAACATCTACAGGAAATGTGACGGCATCATCTGCACAGTCCTCTAATGCCCCTAATAGTACATCCACCATTCTAACCACAAGCGTGTCAACAACCATACCTTATGTTTCAACAATGTTCAGAGAATCAGGATTGCCTGAAGGCGTGGCATGGTCTGTCCTATATAATGGAAGGGGCTCTGTTTCCATATCTCCCAATAGCACTTCATCTTCAACTCCTCCAGGTAACTATACTTTCATAGTATCTTATCCTACAAGCAATGGAATAACCTATATACCGAATCCATCTAACGGGACCTTAACGGCAGGAGGTTTATTGACGATAAATTTTACTCAGAATGTAACATTGCCGCAGCAAAAGACAACTTTTCAGGAACTTGGGTTGCCAAATAACAGCTCATGGAGTGTCACATTTAATGGGATTAATATAAGCGCAATCGCCCCAAACAGCATTGTTTTCTCAACATCGCCTGGCAACTACACATATACGATAGGGAATGTGTCGTTTGGAGGATTAACTTATCTGCCAAAAACGCAATCAGGGGTACTAGAAGCGGGCGGCAGCCCCATTGTTAATTTTTCCGCCAGTTATTCAGAATCCATTCCTAGTGCATCGACTTCGCTCCCAGCAAGCAATCTTGGATTAATAACAACACTCAGAACCAGCCTTCCTAACGGGGCTCTGTTTATATCTAATGAGAGTCCAATTGCACAAGGCGAAAATGGAACTTCAGTAAATGTAATTGCTCCAGTATATTTGAGTTTCCAGAACATGAGCAATATTACTGCCATTAATTCAAGTCAATTAGAAAGTGTCAGATCGCAAGTGAATAAATTTTATAGTGGAGGCTTGCGCTCTGCAGGCATTTCGGCTTTATCAGTGAAAAACAGTTACTCTGGAATGTATGTTTTTAATGAAAATATTTCAGCACAGTACGGCAGCATATCGCAATCAAACAACTACGTGCCAGCTGGAAGAACGCTTCATTATATAGCATATAACACTTATGGAATAATCACTTATTACAACGTAAGCGTACACAGAACAAGACCAACTCTTAAAATAAGCGTAAACGGAGCCATAGCCAAAAACCCTAATACCACTTCGGTAATACACATACCAATACTGAACGGGCAGAGCGATTACAACATTTCTGTAGCTCTTGATAGTGTTTTGGCAGGTAGAAATCAGGCAAATTTTACATATAAAATAAATTTTTCCAATGGTACAATAATAAACAGAACTTTGAATGCCAACTACGTGAACTATTCTGAGACATTCACTCTTCCAGCAGACCAGAATGCAACAATAACATTTGAGACTGGAGGAAATGCGAATTACACTCCTGTAGATCCAACCGTAGTAATAGTGCCTGCAGCGATATCATATTACTTGCCGATTACATTGACTAATTCACAAACAGTAGCTACCCCTGCACCATTTCAGGAAGAGGTTTCTGTAAATAGTCTGGATTACAGTTCATACGAAGCAAATAACCTAGATAATATAGAGTTTTTCTATGCGGCTGGCAATATAATATCAAGTTGGATGGAGGGCAGCGTTAGCAATACATTGCTAAATAACCCGAAAAATTCTTCGTTGTTACATACATCAACTAATACCACCTATTGGCTTAACATATCAAAAGGGATACCAGCAAGCAATTCTATCACAGTATATATGGGTTTTGCCCCAGTATCAGTAAGCCTTTTGAATAATATCAATGTCGGAGAGAGCCCTCAGATAAGCAGTATTTATGGGCAGTATGATGATGGAACAAACGTATTTGATTATTATAATGTTAATCCAACTTCGACTTCAGGGTGGACCTTGGCGGGAATTGCAGGCCGTACAGGTTCCGCCCCTTCTGGAAATCATTTTATCACTACAAATGCATTATATGCGAATTCGGCTAATGGAGATTATCTTTACACATCCATACTGGATCTGACAACAAACGTGGTGATAACTTATGATGTATACACAACAGGTTTGGGAGACTTCTTTTTCCTGACAAACTCTGCCGGAAAAGGACAGATGACAAGGCTTGACGGGAGAGGAGGCGCAGATTACTCTGGATTAGCAACAACTTCTACATGGAAGAGCTGGGCTGCACCTTCTTCGGGGCTCTCCGAGACTACAAAAGTATGGTACAAATATGATACTGTAGTTTCTGGAACATCAGCTTATTCTTATATAGGAAACATGTCGGATTCTTTGTCCACATATGGCAAACAGACATCCTCAACCGCATTTACGGTTGTAGATGATGGAAATTATTTGGGGCTTGTTGGAGATGGACTAGGTTCGTCTTACATAACTTACTGGGATGGAATAATCATACGCGCGGAGCCCCCTGGAGGAGTGATGCCAGTAGCAGCTTTAGGAACGGTTGTGGCTTCCGATGCCCCGGTGTTGATTTTCCAGTCCAACCCTATCAGTTATGGAGTCAGCAATCTTATTACTTTAACTACCCAGAGAACGGGAGATAGTGTTGAGATATTGAAGAATGGCAATGTTATCGCTGGACCTGCGGCAAACAGCGTTAGTTATAGTGTATGCGGGGCTTCGCCATCACTTTCTAGTTGCTGGTCTCCGGGTAGCTATGTAATAACAGGAAAGGATGTAAATAGCGGGGTAATTAGCAATGGAATACTTATCGTTAATAAAGGGACTCCTTCTTTGAAGCTAGTGTCAGCGAATATTGTTTTAAATACATTGAGTAGCACGCCGGTCAATTATAGCATATCAACGATTGGAAATCAATTGTCTGCAAACCTAATAATAAATAATAATTATATTTCCAGCACTTCATCCAGCAATACGTATTCGCTTGCAACCAGCATAGGAAATTACAAATTAAAAGAAACAACCGCTGGCAACAGCAATTATACTTCTTATAATCTGACCAAATCCTTATGCATAGTGCAAAAACCGAGCTCTTTTCCTACAGGTTTGATATATTACGCCCCGGTGTGCATAATAAATAATCAATCCTCTTCGTCATCGGCACAGTTCCAGCAGATGATCAACATAAGCGAAGATGTATATTCTGGCTACCTATCCTATAATGGAGAATTCGCCAATTTTGAGATATTCAATGCAACTGGAAGTGTGCAGCCATCGTGGATAGAGAGCAACGATTCAGGAGTATTGACAACCTGGATAAAAATGCCGGGTATTATTGGCGCGAATGCAGTTTTTTCCCTTTATCTAGGATTTGCGCCAAACACATTAAACCTTCTTTCAAACAGCGGGACAAGCGGAATAGGAGAGATACCTACAGCAAGCGGGTCTTATGGAGAGTATGATGATGGTGCAAGCGTTTTTGAAAATTATTTCCCTGGAAATTCCTTATCGACATGGACAAACGCTGGCACTTCCGGGCAAACTTCTTCTGCACCTTCAGGATCACCTTTTGGAACCAATGCTTTCTATGCAAACGGGGCAAATGGAGATTATCTTTATACAACTGCAAATGGGCAGGCTGCAAATATGATAATAGAGTATTATACAGACACAGCAAACCTTGATGATGTTTTCTTCCTGACAAACTCTTCAGGGGGAGGGCAGATAGGCAGAGTAGGAAATGGTGTAGGCTGGTATGGAATCGCGTCTTCAAGCTCATGGACTAGCTGGACCGCCCCTCCAGATAATGGTCAGTGGTCGAATAAATGGCTGCTGATTTCTATAGTATCTATAAACGGAACTGCAACTATGTACCTTTCACCTAATGCGGGCAACTATGGGAGTGAGATTGGCCAAAATGCTTCAAATAGCTATTCTGTAGCGAATAATGGAGATTATCTAGGTTTTGTTGGAGATGCAGCTGGTGGCACCACAACGCAATATTTGAATGGAATGATAATAAGGCAAAGGCCGCCTAACGGGATAATGCCTTCATCGGTATTTGGAAGCCCTACATCTATCCAATCGACATGCTCAGTCTCCATATCTCCAGCAACAATAAATTTTGGGTCTTTAAATCCTGGCTCTTCTTTTGATACAAACCAGGTTGTAACAGACTATAATAATGGTACAGTTTCTGCAAATATGCTGGTATATGCAGGAAATTGGATTAATGGTGCTGTTAACTTCGGATTATCTAAAACCTTATGGAACCCAACATCTCTCTCATCTTATACTGGAAATGCAATGACTACTGCGCCAACTTTAGCCAATATAATAATACCTGCATCAGGCTCGAACAGCATATATTTTGGCTTGTCCGTTCCTCCTGGCCAGAGTGCAGGCTCTTACTCTCAAACCATAACCATAGAAAATGAATGTTGATTACGAAGGTTAACTAAACATATAATGGATGTTTTTAAACCTTTTCATACTAAACTATTTGGCGATTTTATTAAGACTGAAAGAATATATAGATTAATTAGCACATTTGCAGCTGCATATCTGGCTTTGTTCGCTGCAACTATCGGACTTACCCAATTTACATTTGCCGGAACAGCATCAAATACAGTAGTTGCTTCGGTATCAATACCTAGCTCGTGCTTTATAAGTGGTGCAAATTCGATAAACCTGGGTAACAGCCTTCAGCCTGATACAAACTACCCTGCAAGCACCTCTTTTACAGTGAATGACCCTGGAGGAAATGCTGCATCTAACATATTAATTGCAGCTTCAGGCAACTGGATGCTTGGATCAAACAGCATATATTTTGGCAATGTTATATGGAGCAATACGTTAAATTCTGCAACAGGTACAGGATTGACCAATACATTAGCAAATACGCTTATACAGATACCGGCTCCGTCTAGCGGAACTCCAACAACAAACAGTAATGTTTATCTTGGGATACAGATCCCTGCTGGCCAAGCGCCAGGAGTATATACATCTAATATACTTTTCCAGAATTCATGCTACCCATCAAACTCTGTCACATTGACAGTCCCTACAACAGCAAACGTAGTTCCGTTCTGCTACATATCCCTTAGCACAAACACAATAAACTTTGGCAGTATTGCGCCAGGGGCGAACGTACCTACTGCAAATACGGTTGTAGTAAGCAACCCTGGAGGAAATGCTGCAGCAAACGTGCTTGTTGACGGAACAAACTGGGCATCAAGCTCAAGTAGCTTTGGTGTTTCAAACACAATATGGGATGTCTCTTCGCAAACCACGTATAATGGGGTTGCATTGAGCAACTCATTAGCCATTACTGGGATAATATTGGCTGCTCCAAATACAGTAAACACAATAACAAGCAATGACATATACTTCGGATTGGGAGTGCCTACCGCCACAGTTGCAGGAACATACACACAGAACATATTGATCGAGAACTCCTGCTGATTTGATGAAAAAGATAGCTGGTTTTGATTGTAAAAGCCTATTCGTATTATTCTTTGTGGGATTCGCTCTGCTATCTTTCATGATGATGTTACCTGCGGCACAACTTGGTGAAGAGGCAGGGTCCCTCAACTTCAACGTGCAGGTAGGCCATAACCAGACCCTGCAAATGCATTTGGGGAACTCTGGAAATGTGCCTGTAGGATTCAAGATACAACTTCCTTCAATAACAGAGCAAGATAATCAAAGTCCGCCCATTATAACGGCTAGCCCTTTATACGGAGTGGTGCAGCCATATTCTACTTTTCCTGTAAATATAACAGTTTTTATGCCGTTAAATGATACTCCTGGCGCAACAACATGGAGTGTAATAATATCGGCAGTGCAGTCGAATAACGCATCAAACCCCGGAGGCGCTGTGATAGAGGAAGGAGTGGCCAAGATTGCATCCATAAGCGCAATTCTATCAACAACGAGCACTTCAACAGTGACCACAACCGTATTGCAGAGGCTCGGCGCAACAGCCCCATTAGTACCCTCTTCGATGCTAGTCATAATAGTAGTAGTGATTGTAATTGTAGTGCTAAGTGCAGCCGCATTGGCGCTTTATATTAAATCGAAGAAAACCTCTAGAAATAGATCCAAGCACGCACGAAAGACTTCGGGAAGGGCGCGCAAAACAAAGAGCGCACATTCCGTAAATCGGCGCTGATTTTCAGGCATAAATAGAGTCAGGGCTGCATCCAGTCTATTTCATAGTACTCGTAACTGCTACTTGGGAGCTCTATTCTCCTTACTTTATAGTATGTTACTGCAGTCTCCCTGTCTGCGATTGCGATGATAAGCTCGAGTCTCCTTTCCATGGAGGCACTTATTATCGCAGAAAGCTCACTGCCGCCTATGTACTCTTCCTCTCCTATCGAAAGCATGCCGAACCTTGGAGCGTCGTTCTTTGGATTCTCTGTGTCTTTGCCCTTTCTATGATATAGCACAAAGTCTATGTCTAGATTTTTCTTCCTGCTTATTCCAGGTATGGCGAGTATGAAAGTCTTCCTAACAGAATGCGCAACCCTTATGGCCCTGGCCCATTCCGATATCAGAAGCTTTGAATCCCTTGGAAATACATGAATGACATGCTTTGAATGCATCCATGATGGATCGTCCCTTATCGGCCTTGCCCCTGGAAAATATATCCTAAAATGGGTGCCGAACTTGAATCCCGTTTTTACTACATATCCCTTGCCCCTCCAATCAGCATAGACCTGGTAGAGCTTCTGGAAGTCTTTCCTTCTCCTTGATGCTATTTGGATTATTTCCGATTTTGATAGGTTATCCACTTTCAGCACTCCTTTATCTATTAGGAATAGAGTTTCGTATATGTCTAACTTATTCAGAGTCCCGTGCTCCCCCATCTTGTATGTTCCGTATTGCCCAAACCACAACTCATTGTATATCCTTTTGCTGTCTTCGTTTTCGTCTGCTATTGTGATAAGGTCGTCAGTGAAAAACTCGCCAGTCATGCCATAGCCTGAGAGCTTGAGCTTTCCTGAAGGGTATTTTTTAACCGGAGATTTGCTGTTTTCCTTTCCTTTATATGATGCCGGTTTTATTATCAATCCGCGATCCCTCCAGTCCTTGTATGTAAAATACCTTGCTATTACCTTTTTGGGCTGCTTTTCTGCCAATTGGTTGAATGAGAGAGCTTCTCCCTGCGAGTTTACGCATTCTGCCTTCCTTACATCCATCAGGTACATCGCTTCCTCAGGGCATAGGCATAACCGGCCATTTTCAAACAGCCCTATGAATCCGTCTTTTAATATGTCTGTTGTAGATTGGTCTGCTGCGAATATCGCGCCTTTCTCTTGAATAAGCTTCAAAGTCATAGCACTCCCTTCATCGATTCCATTGTCTCCCTTTCTATATCTGTGATTGCAGCGGGTATTATTAGGCATGCCATGCCGTTTTGCTCTATTGACATTGCCTCTGATACCTTCATGCTTTCCGCCTTTTCATCTTCAGTGCCGAGACTGAGCAGCACAAGGATGTTGCTGCTGCTAGAGATTATGCCCTTGCCATAATGCGCCTCTGCCTTTTCAAGAATTTCTAATGCGCTTTTAATAGAAATTGAATTTCCGCTTTCCTCGTTGTAATCCAGCAGCACTAGCGAATGGTTATTCTTGGAATGGTTCTTTTCTATTGTCTCGTAGAAGGATACCGGCTTATACTTGTCCGTCCACCTTGGTATCGTGCAGACCGCACCAAACCTGTAAAAATCAAGGCCGCTTCTGCCTATGGCTGCGGTGAATACACTTGATGAGTAGATTATTCTAACTTTGGCACCTTGCTTTTTTGCTTCTATGAAAAGTATCTTGTGGGTTGTTGCAATCAGAGGATCTCCTCCAGTCAACACAGATATATCTGAATCCTTTGACTCTCCCACTATTCTGGATGCGTTCTCTTCCAGATCTTTTCTTTTGAGCATGACCACTTCCTTGCTTATCAGCCTGGATATGTGAGATGTTTTTTCCTTGTTCATGCTGCTGGTGTATGCCTCAGCATAAACTTTAGTTGAAGATTTGGCCGCGCTCACTCCATCCACTGATATTCCTTCACGAGATAGCCCTGTGCCTATAAGGAATAGCATTAAACCACATAGCTATGCTATGCCATCTGGAGTTATCTTTATTATGCATTCTCCCTCAGGCATGTTAGGTGAATCCACAAGCCTCACTATCCTCTTCTCTTCTTTGCTTTTTCTCATATAAAGCCTGGTAGTGGCAGCGTGAGCTATGATATTGCCGCCTATTGGCACTGTAGGGTCGCCAAACATTATTCCAGGGTTGTCCATTACCTGGTTTGTTATATAAGCCGCTAGGCTGTATTTGTCTGAGAGCGTCTGCAGCCTATGTATGTGCTGGTTAAGTTTTTGCTGCCTTTCTCCCAACGAACCTCTGCCTACGAATTCCGCCCTGAATAGAGAGGTTAGAGAATCTATTATTATGAGTTTTATGTTCTTTTCCTGTATGAGCTTATCCGCCCTTTCTAGAGACAGAATCTGCTGTTCTGTAGTAAGGGTTCTTACAAGCATTATGTTTTCCAATGCTTTTTCAGGGTTAATGCCTGCCGCCTTTGCAATAGATTCTATCCTTTCTGGCCTGAATGTGCCTTCTGTATCCAGAAATAGCACGTTTCCGTCAAGGCCTCCCTTTTCCCTGGGTAGCTGTGCATTTACAGCAATCTGGAAACCGAGCTGCGTTTTGCCGCTTGCAAACCTTCCATACGACTCTGTTATGCCATTTGTTTCTATTCCCCCTCCTATAAGCTCATCAAGATCCTTTGACCCTGTGCTTATCTTGCCGATCTGCTTCCTTTTATCATAGAACTGCCCTCCGGTCTCGTACGTTAGCGTTGTTGATTCCTGTGCAGCCTGGACCGCCTTTTTAGCTGCGTCTACGCTTATTCCAGAGATCTCTGCAAGTTCATGCGGGGCTGTTATTGCAACTTTATCAAGGCTATCTATGCCTGCCGCCTTAAGTTTGGCAGCCGTTGTAGGGCCTATACCTGGAAGATCCTCAAGTTCACGTATTGCTTTTTCCTTTGGCATTAAAACACGCAACAAGTATTCTCATTTTATATTTTTAGCTGTTTGTGTGCTAACACATATAAATTAAAAGATTATGTAAGATAATAAAGCAATAAAAGAAGAAATAGTGCCAGCGTGGTTAACACGCTGGCAAGGCGACCAGTTCTTCACGACCTTCCTACAGTAGAGAACCCGTAATAAGCTATCCGAATATAGGTTTAAAAAGCTTTCTTATATCGTCAAATAGTGGAATAACTTTCCAAAAAGATGGATGTATGACTTTCCTTACTTTGAACAGAAATGGGGTAATCGTAGCATTGCTATTGGGAGCGTTGTTGCTGGTATTCGGAGACTTTAACCCAATATTTGTGCTCTTTATGCTTTATTTCCTTGTGCTGTCAGCAATAGTGACCACTACAGGAAAGCACTACAAGAAGAGGATAAAAGTTTATGAGAGGTCCAGGGGCACTTGGAACGTATTGTCTAATGGTCTTGGACCTTTGATATTTACTGTGCTTTTCTTTATTTCTTTTGCAGTATTCAACTTGACAACCATAGGATATTTGATGGCAATAGGCTTCGGTGCAAGCGTTGCTTCAATAGCTGCGGATAAGTTCAGCAGCGAGATAGGAGTACTGAACGGCGCACCTCGCGATATCTTTACATTCAAGAAGCTTAAGAAAGGCATGTCTGGAGGGATAACAGGATTGGGATTATTTGCAGGTTTTATTGGCGCGGTGCTGGTATCTGTGCCGTTTTCTTACTTTTCTTTGGGAGGTGTTCCGCTCAATTTGGAGATTGAATACATTGCAATTTTGGCGGTTCCTATAATAATCGGCGGTTTTGCTGGAACTGTTGTTGATTCAATAATGGGGCATTTTGAGGAGAGAGGTATTGGTAATAAATTTACCTCTAATTTTATATGCAGTGTTTGCGGCGGTATAGTGGGCATTCTGGTATTTATGCTGGTATCTATATTGCTAGCATGATGCTGCGCTTGTTATGGCAGCATTGAAGTGAGTTCAAACATTCTTTCCATAGATCTTCTAGCCCCCTGTGTAATTTCTGGGCCTAGATTTACCTCGTGAATTTCTTTTTTTAGAGAATCGAGGAGATTGTTTAGGTTATTTTTTCTCATATAGTCGCAAAACCTACACGGAGTGAAAAATTCTTTTTCAGGGAA
Organism: Microcaldota archaeon; assembly: GCA_021810105.1. GTDB lineage: Archaea > Micrarchaeota > Micrarchaeia > Micrarchaeales > Micrarchaeaceae > JAJZAB01. The sequence goes on from JAJZJM010000001.1 coordinate 347,723, forward strand.
GGCTTCGCGCAGAGGGGCAGCCATGTCGCATTCGGTTATGAAAAGGACATTCTTCATGTTCGGCTTTCCTTTAAGGTACTCAATCATTTTTTCGGTGCCGCCAACCGCATCTGCCATATTTGCGATCGAAGGACGAACCTCAGGGTGTGCAATGACAACATCTATCCTGTTGTTTTTTCTGTACTCATGGATATCAAATTCCGTAAATTTGTTGTGGACCATGCATGTTCCGTCTTTAAGCAATGGGGCTTCTTTTTCGTTTATTTTTATTCGTTCCTCCTTTCCTGTTAAAATATCCTCCATGATTATACTGCCATCATCTATCATTTTGTATGCAAGATATCTTTTTCCGTTCTGCTTATTGCGCATGCCTGTTATAATGTTCTTTGAAAAAAAATAGTCGGGCAATAGAATTACCGGATTGCCTTCTATGTTGCTTAATATTGCGCCGGCATTTGCAGATGTGCATACCGCATCTACCTCGGACTTTACCTCTGCTGTAGTGTTTATGTAAGCAACTATTGCAGCCTTAGGGTAATTCTCCCTTATTTTTCGGAGAGCATTTACATTCATTCCGTCTGCTATAGAGCATCCGGCTTTTGGATCCGGAATAACTACTTTCTTGCCAGGGCACATTGATTTTACCATTTCTGCCATGAAGTATACAGTAGAAGTAACTATCAGACTAATTTCATTTGGAAGGGCTTTTGCATATGATGCAAGCGCCAAGGAATCTCCAGCTTTGTCAGCTATGAGCTGTATTGGAGGAATTTGGTAATAATGGGCGAGTATGACGGCATGCTTTGCCTTTCTTATGCGGTCTATCTCCTCCAGCTTAGGCATTATGATATCCAATTCTGAGTCAGAGTACTTGTGAATTGTGGAAAGCTTCTTTTTAATCTGTTCTAAGTCTGCCATTTTGCCATTATTGTAACTTATGCAGGATATTTATAGCGATTAGATTAACACTATGCGCCAGCCGGGATTTGAACCCGGGTTACGAGCTTATTCCTAGTATGGGAAGCTCGGATCCTACCAGGCTAGATTACTGGCGCAGCTTTCTGCTTTAATTAGCGCATTTACCTTATATAAGAAAGGCTAGAATCTGGCTTTCCTCCATGCGAGGCGTCCTGCGGAGGCATTTGCAATGACATAGACATCTGCTGTTCAATCTCTTTTAGCGCCTTTGCTGTTTTATTTATTATTTTGTCTAAGCTGTCAGTGTTGATAGGTATCTCAAGCCTTTCGGATAGTACAGCGAGCACTGATTTTGCTGCAGCTGCATCTAGGTCCATTATTGCAGTCTCACCCATCAGGCATATCCCTGGAATTCCCCTCATCTTGCCAAGCACAACTATCATTCCTGCAGACCCCCAAATCATGCCTTTTGTCTTGCCGAACAGCACCTTGCTGCCTTTGAACGAGTTTATTACCTTTTTGTCAGTAGCGTTGCCGAATACCTTGGGTGTGCCTGTTATTGGTTCTGCTGGAGCGTACCCGCCAATAGTGTAGATGTATTTGCCGCCAAGCTCATTCTTGAAGAAGTCTACCAGCTTTAGGTTGACTTCATGCTGTCCTTCCGGTGTTATAGGCTGGTCGTCACCTGTAAGAAGCACAATGTCGCTCATTCCTTTCTTTTTGGGCTTTATATGGTAGAACCTTATGCTCGCCATCCTCAGGCCTCCTGATTTAAGCATTATTGTCCTATGCGGGAGATGATTTGAATATAATATTGCGAATTTATTTGCATTGAATTCGTTTTTAAGATGCTCTACAACCAGTTTCCCTACGCTGCCAACGCCAGGTAGGCCTACAAGAAGCACTGGTTTGTTTAGCTTTATAACGCCTTTCGTTTTTATCCATGTGCCTGATTCGATATTAGATTTGGGCAAGTATATCATCTTTTTCTCTTTTCAGTTTTTCTTTTTCAAACTTAAATACTCCCTGTTTAGATAATCTTGATTCTGCTATGTTAAGCGCTTTTTTTATCTTGTTCTCTGCTTCAGAGTAATCTTTGCCTTCTGCTGAGAACCTGTATTTCGGGGCGCTTATATAGAAGATTTCCACGCCGGTTTTCCTGCCGTCTTCCAATATCGACCTCAATTCTGAAGCCCCGGATTCCGTATTATAACTGGTCATTGTTACTATATACGAAACCTCTTTTTTCTTCTCTTTCATGTTTGCTTTTATTATCTTCTTTATTTCCTCTTTTAATTTTTCAGGTATGTTTAGGTTTTCAAACCATTCGTCCTCAGATATTGCGTGCTGAAATAACTCGGAATACCCTCTATTCTCTACTCTTATTCTTTCCATCTTTTCTTCCGTGCCTTTTACTCCGGATGCCTTTATCGACTGCTGAACAAGTGCGGTTAGCCTTTTTTCTAGATTATACTTTCCTATTTTGTCTTTTGTTTCTTTAGGAGTAACCTTCTTTAACGATACATCTATTGAACGCCTATCTTTATCATAGAGCACAACTTTGCATACTATGTTTTGCCCTTCGTGTATAAACTCTCTTATGTTCTTTATCCATCCCGATGATACCTCTTTTATAGGAAGGAATACCTCTATATTGGAATATTCAGGAAGCCTGCAGTACGCGCCGAACTGCATGACTTTGGATACTTGTACGATTACGAGTTCACCAATCTTTGGTATGTTGGGTGCGTTTTCTCTGTTTCCTTCTTGTTGCATTACTTTATCACTGTGTTTTAATTTCTAATTTTTTCTTTGTCCTGGTGCCGATGACTCTTTCAACCATATATTTGCATTCTTTGCACTCAAGAAGGACCTTTTGACGCTTTGACGCTTTTATTCTAGTTGCCTGTCCTTTAACTTTTCCTATATATCCTTTTAGCTTCCTCATCCTTCTCCTTGTACCCATGCTGAGCCCGCTTTCCTGCTTCCCTGCATATACTTTAACAATGTGTGTAGTGTGCTTATTGCACCTAGGGCAGAATGTCCTTATCTCTTTTACTATTTTCATACAATTCACTTTATGTGATTTCCTTGCATATGTTGTTGTTTATCAGAAAATTTATATCTTCCTTGCTGCGGGATTTTACATTTACCAGCTGATCTTTTTCAAAAGGGCCCTCCTTGTTGCCTGATGGAAGCATTATCTCAGGGATTTTTTGTATTGCTATCAGGGTTTTTTGCTCTTCTACCTGCGCCGTGCTTAGTTGTTTCGATTTGAGTACAGCTAAGACCTCATTATAAAGCTCTTCGTCTTGCCTTGGGGATTGCCCTGGCATTTGTTTTCCGTATGCCACATATAGCAATATCTTCTGTTTTCTTTTTTCGAATATTGAATTTATAAGCCTTTGTGCATTACTGACTTGAAGGTCAGTATCTTCGGTCTTTTGTTTTTTAAGTTCGTTTATCAAAATTACAACATCTTCATAAAGAGTCTTTGGTATGAGCTGTAGCTCATTTGACTGCTTCTCTTTTTGGTATATTTGCCATATCATTTCATATTCGATATTAGATCCAAGTTCAACCACTGGTACACCCCATACTTCCACTAATCGCTACTTTTATACTATAATGTTTCTAATGAATAGAATATAAATCATATTATTATAAGGCTAAGCAAATGTAAATATTAGTGGAACTGAGGGGGTATAAAAATAGCGAGGAATGGATTTGAACCATTGATCTCTGGGTTATGAGCCCAGCGGGCACTCCAGACTACCCTACCTCGCTACAAAATATAATAATGAGATAAAAGAGTTTTTAATACATTGTGAAGCAAATCACAAAATATCGTCGTTTTGGCCGAGCATTACTTCTTTTTCGTTGTTGTCAATTATGTTCTCTACATCTAACCTGCTCATCCTTGAAAGCTTCTGGCCACATGTGCATTTGAATGAAGATTCAAAAGCAGAATCGAATGTAAAAATCACATTCTCTTTAGGATAGCAGTTATTGCACATAAAATAATCATTGCAATCACTTGTAACTACTGTCTTTTCATTTGCCATATTATTTATGTAATCAAAGAAAGGTTCAACTTTGCTTGTGTTTATATACCATGCAAATGACAGCCATCCTCCGGTATTCTTCGAAACATAATAATTGGTAAGTCCATGTCCGTGAAGCAGGTTGAGGATTCTTCTAATTGCGTTAATCTTCATTCCTAGCTTCTCTGCCAAGTATTCGTCTGTTTTTGGAGAGGTAAGCATCTTAAGCACTTCAGGTGACCATTTGCTAATATTCTTTTTAAGGAAGGACATTGCCATGTCATTCTGAAACAGTGAATTAAGAGAGGCACCAACCTCTTCGGGCGGCGCAATTACTGGCATTGTCTTTCTTGTACTTAATGGCGCAGCATCTGCGGCACGCTCTTTATGAATATTAGTTTTTGGTGTGCGCAAACGGCTTTGACTTTTGGAAACAGCATGCGCTTTCATGGTCTTCCTGACAAAGCTGCCAGAACTGCCACTATTGCGTACTCGCGCAGCTACCTTCACAGGTCTTCTTGAAATTTTTTGCCTTTTGCTCAGAACACGTTTTCTATTTATTGCAGCCATCTTATGCACTCGCCTGGTAACGAAGAAGTCGTCAAACGCCACTATATTTAACGCATCTCAAATATTTAAATATAACTATATGGCGACTATTATAGGAAGTTGAATATTACCTCTGCACATTTTACCTGAATTTTAGCATATAATGGATCAAATGCAAACTAACACTCTCTGTAATCCTCTTATTCCGACAAACCTCCTTTTCTAAAGCATGAACAACCTTTTTCTGGTGCGGGAAGATATATGTGCAATCTGTCAGCCAAACAAAAAAGTATATAAACACAAACGGATAGATACTACCACATATTAAACTAAAGCAGAATCCTAAGTTAAACGTAACGCAGGAAACTCGGTCTAAAAAGATGATTCAGATGAGTATGTATAATCATATGAAGGAGGCATTTCAAGAGGAGTACAAACAGCGCAGTGACATCTACAAAGCCAGAATAACCAAGTGGAACTCTGAACCTCCAATAATGAGGATCAGCAAACCTACTAACATAGCAAGAGCTAGAGAGCTGGGTTATAAGGCAAAAGAGGGGATACTTATGGCCAGAGTTAGGGTCAGGGGAGGCAAAAGCAAAAGAGAGGCACCCGATGGAGGAAGAAAGCCCTCGAAAAGCGGCAGATTCTTTTCAAGAGCAAAATCTCTCCAAGCCATAGCCGAGGAAAGGGCTGCAACAAGGTTTTCCAATTGCGAAGTCCTAAACTCGTATTTTATAGGTGCTGCTGGAACAGAAAAATTTTATGAGATAATACTTCTGGACAGGAGCAATAAAGGAGTACAGAACTCTCCGCTCTATAAAGAGATACTCGCGCAGAGGGGCAGGGCATATCGCGGCCTGACTCACCAGGGAAGAAAGCATAGAGGATTGGCAAACAAAGGATATGGAACAATAAAGCTAAGGCCAAGCAAAAGGGCAAGAAACATGGCTTAGAATGTCTCAGTTCCGCAAATGCGCACCTACGGCAAAACAACTAAAAATATATAAATATGAACAAGAGATATGTCTGTCTGTTAATTTAATCTGATTTTCAGGCAAGAACAAGCAAAGTGAATTTGATGGCTAGAGGATCACTGCAATACTGGCAGAAAAGGAGGGCATACAGACGTTTGCCACGCGTACGCAATTACTTCTCTGACTCGAAAGAGCCATCAATAGTCGGCATAGTCGGATATAAAGCTGGAATGACTCATGCAACAGTGGCAATCGCAGGAAAGCAAGAGGAGGCCCGCGCATGCACAATAATAGAAGTGCCAAGAATAGAGGCATACGGCATTCGCCTTTACAAAAAGGAAAGAGGTACAGGATACAAGAAGATTCTTAAGGAATTTCATGACAAGAACTCTGCTCAGAGGGCAGGGGTCAAGAAATCTGATGATTATAATGCAGAGTCCGCAAAGGCTCTACTTTCAGAAACCGTAGATGTAAGCGTGCTAATGGCGGCTTACCCAAAAGGCATGGCTACAGGACAGCATCATCCTGATAGGTTTGAATCACACATATCTGGTAAAGATATAGCCAAAAAGTTTGAACTGGCGAACGGCATTCTCGGAAAGGAAATCAAGCCAGGAGACATATTCAAAGAGGGGGAGCATACAGACATAATAACCATAACCAAAGGAAAAGGATGGGCAGGAGTAATAAAAAGGTTTGGTGTAGCTAGGCTGAACCACAAAGCGACTCAGAAAATAAGGCACGTAGGAGTCCTTGGATCTTTCGGAATAGGCAGGGTCCTATACTCTGTCCCGCAATCCGGTCAACTTGGCTTCAATTACAGGACAGAACAGAATAAAAGGATATTAAAGATAGGGAGGAAAGAAGACGTCGAGAGCATAAACCCAAAATCAGGATTTATAAATTATGGCAAAGTAAAGAGTGACTTCATCATAATAGATGGGTCTGTAGGCGGACCTGCGAAGCGTCTTGTCAGAATAAGAAAATCAATAACAAATGTCGATTCAAAAGGAATAAAAGAAGCAAAAGTAACGTATATCGCAACAACAGAAAGGTCATTATAATGTCTAATGCCAACATCTTGAACTTAGAAGGTAAAAAATCCGGCTCTGTGGAGCTTCCGGCAGCGTTTAACGAAACTGTAAGAAGAGACCTCATCTCCAGAGCAATACATGCGGAGAACACAGGAAGGATGCAACCCCAAGGACACTACCTGCTCGCCGGAATGCAGACCACCGCAAGATACTACGGTGCAATGAGCTCGTACAGAACCGGAAGGCACATGGGAATGGCAATAAGACCAAGAGAAAAATTGGGAGGAGGTGTACAAGGAAAGGTAAAAAGGATTCCTTCAGCTGTAAAAGGAAAAAGAGCTCACCCGCATAAAATAGAGAAGGTTTTGACAGAGAGGATTAATTCCAAAGAATATCAAAAAGCCATAAGGAGCGCAATAGCCGCAACAGTTAATCCTGATTATGCTAGGGTAAAATTAGACGGAAACATTCAATACCCTTTAATACTCTCAAAAGAGATAGAAAAAGTAAATAAGACGAAAGAAATTGTGATATTATTCAAAAAACTTGGTCTGGACGGCGCAATCCAGAAAGGCAAGGAAAAAAGGAAGAAAAAAGGAATAAGAAGAGGCGCAGAGCAGAAGAAGTACAAGAAAACAATATTAATGGTTCTCGGCGAAAATGGCGCTGCTGCAAAAGCTGCAAGAAATATAGCAGGCACTGATATCTGCACAGTGGAAAACTTAACTGCAAATCAGCTTGCTCCCGGAGGTCTTCCAGGTAGGTTGACTATATGGAGCGAAGATGCGATAAGCAAACTGGACAGCGCAATAAAAAACATGAAATTATGATGATATAAATGGTCGGAATATTAAAATATCCTCTATCTACAGAAAAGGCCATAGGCCTGGTTAGCAGGGGTAATACTCTTACATACATCGTAGATGCCAGGATAACTAAGAAAATGATAAAGGAAGAGATGGAAAAGATATTTAATGTAAAGGTCAGCAGAATAAGGACGGTAAATACTGCAACGAACTTGAAAAAGGCTTACATTAAGCTTGCAAAGGGAAGCAGCGCAGAGGACGTAGCAAAGAGATTAAAACTGGTGTAAATATGGGAAAAAGGCTTAGACAGCAAAGAAGGGGAAAAGGCTCCAAAACATATGCAAAGCCACCAGGAACTTTTGACATACGCGTCAACTACGCGAATAACGCCTCTATCAAAAAGGAAGGAGAGGTAATAAGGATATTTAACCACACAGGGCACACTGCCCCGTTGATAGAGGTCAGGTATGAAGATTTTACAACATCATTCATGATTGCACCTGAAGGAATAAAGGTCGGCGACAAGGTTTATCTTGGCATGAACGTATTCTCTCTAGGGAGTACAATGAGGATGGGCGATATTCCTGAAGGTTTTCCGATTTATAATATAGAGTCAACTCCTGGAGACGGAGGAAAGCTAGTCAGGAGTGCAGGAGCTGCCGCATACATTACCGCGCATCAGAGCGGATATACAAATGTGCTGCTGCCATCAAAGAATATAGTGCAAGTTAACAATGACTGCAGGGCACAGCTAGGTCTCGTAGCCGGAGGAGGCATGACAGAGCAGCCAATAATGAAAGCCGGAAAGAATCATTACATAATGCATGCTACAAATACGATGTGGCCTAAGATAAGGGGAGTCAAGAGCAACCCTGTAGACCACCCGTTTGGAGGAAAGCAGCACCACAAAGGAAAGAGCAGCATGACATCAAGGAATGCACCACCAGGAAGGAAGGTCGGGCATATAGCTGCAAGAAGAGTCGGAAGGAGGAAAAAAGGATGATTGAATGGCAGAGAGAATCGCTTTTAAAGGACTATTGCCCTCGGATGCAGAGAAGCTTACTAATGAACAGTATATACAGCTGATAAAATCAAGGCAAAGACGCAGCATAAAAAGGAATGCGATGGATTACAGAAAGCTTTGTGAAAAAGTGGAGCGCATAAAGAAGAGCGGCAGCCAAAAGACAATAAAAACCCATACAAGAGAGGCAGTGATACTTCCATCTTGGATAGGATTAAGATTTGAGGTGCATAACGGCAAAACCTTCCAGATAGTCCAAATAGCAGCAAATATGCTCGGACATAGGCTTGGTGAATATGCATACAGCACCAAAAGCGTAGTGCACTCTGCACCAGGAATAAGCGCAACAAAAGGAAGCAAATTCATAGGAGAAAAGAAGTGACAAGTGGGAACATGGAATATTCATTCAATAGAAACAGGGAAGGGCTTGCATTTGCACACATGAAAGACATAAATGCGAGCTTCAAAGACCTGAGCATAGTCTGCGATACTATAAGATACAAAAACGTGCAGCAAGCAATGACGATTCTCGATAAAGTGTCCGAAGGCGACATGCCCGTATTGTATAATAAATACAACAAGTACATGGGGTCCAGGCATGAGCTTGGTGGCAGAAAGGGCAGATACCCTATGAAATGCGCACGGATAGTCAGGAAGGTCTTGATGAATGCGATAGCAAATGCCGAAAACAAAGGGGAAGACCCAGACAACATGTTTATAGTGCATGCTACAGCTAATAAGACGATGATCCTGCCAAGAATTGCGCCAAAAGGTGAGCTTAGGCTTGGCCATAATATGGGAAGAGGCTCTACAAGGAGGACAAATCTTGAGCTGGCAAAAATAGAGATGGCAATAGGATATGGCACAGAGGAAGGGCTTAGCGAGAGAATGAAGAAGAGCATAGAACTCAACAGAAAGAACAGCAAAGCAGGCATACAAAAAACCGACGCTAAAGCAAAACACCAGAGCCAGAAAAAAGAAGCAAAGGCTGCAGCACCAAAAGAGCAGAAAAAGCAGAATGTAAAAACTGAAGATAAAGTGAATTGATGGCAATAGAAAGAAAATTCCTAGAAGATTCTATAATAAAGCTGAACATAACAAAGTACCTTGAGAAAGAGCTATCGAAAGCGGGATTCTCCAGGGTAGACATACAGAAGACTCCTGTACTGACAAGGATAACCGTTTATGTTCTTAGCCCAGGCAGAGTTATAGGAAGGTCTGGCAAGACGATAGATTCTCTGACCGATAGCATAAAGAAGCGTTTCAAAGTTGAAAACCCCCAGATAAATGTCATGGAAGTTGAAAATAAAATGCTAGAGCCGCTTCTTGTTGCAAGGGAGATAGCAGAGAAATTCGAGAGAGGCATAAATGCAAGGAAAGTGATACAGTCAATGCTAAAGCAGATACTTGATAATGGTGCAATTGGCGCAGAGATAATCGCAAGCGGAAAGCTCGCAGCAAAGGGAGCTCGTGCAAAGACGATAATAAAGAGCGTAGGTTACATCCCAAAAGCCGGAGACGTGGTTAATTATGTAAGAGAGGCACACGCCACAGCGTATCCAAAATATGGCGCAATAGGGGTCAAAGTGAGAATCGTGCCTCCAGGAACCGTCTTCCCCGGAATGAAAATAAAACCGATAGAAATACCGAAATCAATACTTAACAGTTAAATTGCTTTGCTTTAGAATGCTATAGATGTTCTAATGGTCCTGGTATTAGCTACAATATTAATCGCATTCATCTCCATATTCATACCAGGTATGCTCTTGGCGCTGGCTCTGCTGTACAAAAGAACAGAGCTGCATATATTTGAGATAACAGTAATAGGATTCATCTTTGGATTGATGGGGCCTGCAGGCCTTACATGGATAGAATCATTTCTTATAGATAAGTTCCACGCATTCTCATTCTCTCTCGGGCTTTTCGAGGCAAATGCGCTTCTGCTAACAATAATAGGCATAGTGCTCTGCATCCAGCAAGGTGTATTTTCAAACATAGACATAAAAGGGCTGACCAGGAGCGTGCAGATAAAGAAAGAGGAGGCTATCATAAAAGAATCCGAAGCCAATCTCATGAAAAGGCTCGAGGATACCAGGGCAAGGCTCTCTTATTATGAAGATGCGAGAGAGATAATAGAGAAGCACAAAGCAGAGGAGCACGAGCTAAGGAAGAAACACACAGAAGAGCAAAAAATGATAAATCAGCTGGATGCCAACGACAGGACAAAACTTGCCGAACTGCACAAAACCGAAGAGGAAAAGCTTGCAGCAGACCACGAAAGGGAAGAGATGATACTCCTCAATAGACTTAACAAGCCTGAGCAGTCAAAGCAGTTCATAAATCTAAAGACATCGTGGCCATGGATTATTCTTCTGGCATTGATGATACTGTCGTTTGCAACAAGGATACAGGGGATAGCAACCTCTCCAAGTTATTTCGAATTCGACCCATATTTTGACATGATGGCAGCGCAGTCTATACTGGTATACGGGCAGCAGTTCTATACTGCGCATTCGGCATGGCCTGTAGAACTTAGCGGGTCCGTAATGAGGATACAGCCCATAATTCCTTATCTGGAAGCGTACTGGTACGACCTGGCAAATTACCTTGGGCCCAAAAACTACCAGACATTCAGCACAAGCCTAATGAGCTATGTAGGATCTTTCTATCCTCCCATCACGGCAGCACTTCTGGTTTTCGCTGTATTCGTGCTACTTTACAGAGAGTATGGAAAATATGTGGCTCTGATAGCGAGCTCAATAGCCGCATCAATGCCAGTGCTTTTCACAACCTTCATAGCTGGAGAGCAGCTCCTTGAGCCATGGGGGATATTCTCACTATTCTTCTTCTTTGCAATGTATGTGCTTGCGATAAGAGACATGAAGAATTCAAGGCTGGCAATACTTGCAGGAATTGCATTCGCCTCAACATTCCTGGGTGCACACTATTATACTGTAGATGCCGGAGTATTCGCGATATACATAATCCTCCAAGGAATAATAAGCATAATGAGGGGCAGCATAAACAAGTACTTCTACAAGATGAATGTGATAATGCTTATAGTCATAGCAATCTTCCTTGCTGCTTATACTGCATACAAATCAACCCTATCAGGAGCGATACCTTCCGTATTGGGACTTCCGACAACAATAGCATGGCCCTTGCTAGCGCTGATTCTGGTTGCATTCATAGATTATGGACCGAAACTTCTCAAACGCTTTGGAATTTTCTTCAAAAAACTTGATTGGAGAGAGTACATAATGTGGCTGGTTGTGGTGATAATACTGGCATCTGCGGTCACAATAGTCTCGCCTCTATACAGGTCTCTTAAAGGCTACATAAACATAAGCGCGCACTACACGACTCCTTCCATACCTCTATTCATGACTGTACAGGAATTTGAGCCTACAGGACTGCTCTATGACTTTGGCGCAGCGGGTGTTGGGTTAATAGGTGCAAGTATAGGCGGAGTGCCTATAGTGGCTTGGCTTGTTGCTGGAATAGGCATATTATTGCTGCTTATGAGCGTAATAATAAGGAGAAGCGAAACAGGAATACTCTACATAGCAATAGCATTGCCTATAATGTTCGCAGGCTTCTCAGAGGTCAAATACCTGCCACATTTCGGGATAGTGCTGATAGTGCTGCTTGGCGCCATAATAGGAGAAGCGCTCATACTTGCAGACAGCGACTTCAATATTAAGAAATACTCAAAAGCAATGCAGCACGGATTTGGCCCTCACGACTTCAATAATGCATACAAAAATCACAAGCAATTCTTCTTTGCAATAATCGCAATAGGCTTATTCTTCATATCTCCTATCCTTGCAATAATAATGCTGCTCGCGGTTATATTCATAGCCAAACCTGAGAAAGCCACATACTTATGGGCACTCTTTGTCTTCTTTATTATAATAGAGGTTGCAGCGCTTCTAGTTAACCATCAGCTAATGCTAGGCGAATCCGGGGCAATACTTCAGTCTATATCTGCATCATATATCTTCTCTTCCAATTCCGCAAATGCATGCAACACATTCAATAGCAGGGGCAACTCTGTAGGTGCTGACATATACTGCAACCAGGTTCCCTCATACTGGATCGCAGCTACGCAGTGGATGCAGAAGAATGTAGGCCCATTTGGCTATAGGATTCTCTCATGGTGGGATTATGGAGACTGGATAAACTGGTTTGGAAACTCCCCGGCTGTAATAAGAGGGGACAATTCCGCACCAACAGAGGATTACGCTACAGCTGCCAGCTTCGTGCTAGGCCCAAAAGACGGATACTACCCGAGCACAATGGCTCAGGTGATGAGCTCAAACCAGACAAAATACGTGCTTTTCGACCAGGGGCTTGTAGGGAAATGGCAAGCATTGGATTTCCTAGCATGCGTAGATATAAATGCAACATCAAAAGCATACGCAATAGCGCAAGGCCAGGCGCAGAATCCTCCGCAGCCTTACGTCCTCGGCACTTCAGAGTGCGAGCTATCCCACGACCCACAGTTTGTACTTGTGCCTCTTCCAGCGTTGATACCTACAAACACATCTTCTCAGAACCTTTCGTATTACTGCAGCAGTTCCAATTCTACATCCCTTCTGATAAGCTCCTATCTTGTAGAGGGTAGCAGCCTGTCAAATCAGTCTGTCTGCGTGAGCGGGCAGCCTAACACAAAGGGCGTTCTTCAGGTGTACAATAAATCCGGAGGAAAGATGAATGCTGTTATCCAAGCAAGCCAATACGAAGGCGTAATAGATTTATCAGGCATACCTTTCGTAGAATATCTCATGATATATCTTCCAAACGGTCCAAATAATACAATAACAGATGCACCGTCATCTTTCTATGTGTCAAACTACTACAGAGGATTCTTCCTTGGAGACCTTCCAGGGTTTACACAGGTCTACCCTGTGGACAATACAACCGGCGTTAACTATGTAAACGTGTCAGACCCGATAAGGATATTCGAGATAAACAACTTTACGGGAAGCCTTCCACCAAAAACACCAAAACCCTCTTATGTGAAAAACAATTACACAATGCCTGGCTGATACAAAGGTATTTATCCTTTAATGAAGATTTTATCATACGGGGGCTAAATGAAAGTGCATCCGGAAGTTGGGCTTTCTTTTGATGATGTTCTTCTTATTCCTAAGAGAAATAGCTTTGGCTCAAGGAAAAAAGTCAGCCTAAAAACAAAACTGACAAAAGGGATAACGCTGAATATTCCGATCATCAGTGCAAATATGGATACTGTGACAGGAGCCAGGCTTGCAATAGCAATGGCGCAGAGCGGAGGCATGGGCATCCTACACAGGTTCAATACTATAGAAGAGGAGGTCGGAGAAGTCAGAAAAGTGAAAAGGCAGAGCTCTTACATAATAAAAGACCCATACACCATAACGAAAGATAAAACCGTTGGAGATGCAAGGGCAATAAGCCAAATATACGGGGTTTCCGGATTTCCTGTTTTAGATGAAGGCAAACTTGTAGGCATCGTCACGGAGCGTGATCTCTGGTTTCAGAAGGATGATTCCTTGATAGCAGATGTCATGACAAAGAAAAACGACATGGTGCTTATAGAACAGGAAAAAACAATAAAGCCGGAAAAGTTTGTCGAAGTTTTCAAGAAGCACAAAGTTGAAAAGATACCGATTATTGATAAGAAATCGAATCTATTAGGTATGGTGACCGCAAAAGACATAGCCAACCTTGGCAACGGGCACGCGACAAAAAGCAGCGACGGAAGCCTTATGGTAGGCGCATCTGTAGGTGTTAAGGATGCTGCAAAGCGTTCAGAAGCGCTTATAAAAGCAGGGGCAGACGTCCTTGTAATTGACATCGCCCATGGCCATTCAGAAGCTGTGGTAAGTACGCTAAAGACCCTAAAGAGAAAGCTAGATATAGAGATAATAGCTGGAAATATAGCAACAAGCGCAGCAGCAGAAGAGCTGATAAGCGCAGGTGCAGATGCGATAAAGGTGGGAATTGGCCCTGGCAGCGTATGCACAACAAGGCTTGTAACTGGAAGCGGAGTGCCTCAACTCACCGCAATAGAATGGACACACAATGTAGCCCAACACTATGGCGTTCCGATAATAGGCGATGGAGGCATAAGAACCTCTGGAGATATAGCAAAGGCGCTTGCTGCAGGGGCTTCAACAGTCATGGTCGGCAAGGTACTGGGCGGCACAGAAGAGGCTCCAGGAGCCACAATAATTAGAGGAGGCAGGAAATACAAATTCTATAGAGGAATGTCATCGATATCTGCCAACAGCAAAAAACTCGAGGTAGACCAATCAGATTTTGACATAAGTGACGTTGTAGGAGAAGGAAATGAGACTTTTATACCTTATATAGGTTCGGCAAAGGAAGTGATATCTCAACTGTGCGGAGGGCTAAAGTCTGCGTTTAGCTACTCCGGAGCAACAAGCATACTTGAACTTAGAAAAAATGCAGAGCTTATAAGACTTTCTTCAGGAGGCCTGCGGGAAAGCTATGCGAAATTAGACTCGGATTGACGGGCGCAGCAAAATATATAAATACAAAAATCAAATCAGTTCCGTTGGGCTCGTAGCTCAGCCTGGTCAGAGCGCTGGTCTTATAAGCCAGATGTCCGGAGTTCAAATCTCCGCGGGCCCATTTCAGTGATAACATGGAGGTCAAAGAAGAAAAAATAAAAGAGATAATTGTGCATATTTCCCAGAAGATGAGCCTAAAAGAACTTGTATTAATCAGGGTTAGGCCGGATGGGCGGCCTGTAATGCTCTACTGGTGCGACGGAATTGCATATGCTGTATACTCTATGGGGGAAAAAACCTGGGATGATGAATTGATTAAAGGCAAATATCACCTCTCTACGGTTTATTTTGCAGAAATGCCCGAATTCAAGCCAATACTTGAGATAAGCACAGAACAATTCGGAGGGCTAAAAGTGCCCATAATCGATATGAGTATGGTGGATATAGATAAGACCCTGATAAAGTTCCTAAAAGGAAAGCCAAAGTGATTATCCATACAAAATGCGCATATCGGATTTGCACTTGCTGCACGTATACGCAACAATCTTCGAAGAGCTTCTAATTCTGACAGTGCAATTAAATCCCGGAACCAGTACAACATGGCAGTGCTTGCATATTCTTCCTTTTAACCTGCTATCAGGCTTCAAATGATAATGCTTCATTATATGCTCAAGTATATTTACATATGAGGCTGAAAGTTCAGGTTCGGTAGCAATGCACTTTTCTGCCATAGAGAAAAGGATGGCTACCCTCTCATTAGCTATCCTCTCAACAATCCCTTTTTTCCTTTCCATGAAATCTACAAAAATAAGTGCCAAACAGCAACATGCTTTCCCACCAGAGGCAGTACACACATATCGTGAGCAGGCTTAACTTCCGAGTTCGGAATGGGTTCGGGTGTTTCCCTGCTCCTATTACCGTTTGGCATATTCTTATGCAGAAGAAGATTTAAATTACTTTACCATGCGTCCTTTCTTGCAATAAATGCACAGGCCTGATTCCTTATCAAAGTGATTAGCGCAAAAGCTCTTTCCACATAGGGGGCATGAGGCTACTGCAATATTTGGACAGGAATTGCATATTTTTTGTATAGCCATAGTATCACCACAGGTTTGCAGTCCCCTCGAGAAGCTCCTTTGCCTTTTCTAATGACAGAGGCCTCCTGCCTTTCTTTTTCGCATACTCACATTGGTACCTTATGTAGGAGTCGTTTATGTTTGTATTAGGATCTAGCTCCTTGCAGCGTTCTATGTAAGACGATATGGATTTAAATGCATCGTCTACGCTCATTCCCTTAACGGTTATCAAGTATGGTGCTAGAACTAGATTAACAACCCTGTGCCTTACGTCAGGTATCGGGGTATTAAGCAGCTGCTCAATCCAAGATATGCTTCCGGAGCCTGTCTTAACTTTTGGCATTTCTACTTTCGGCGGTTTAATTCCCTTTGCAATTTCTATTATCTGCTTCGGAATATCTGCTGCCTTTATTGGAAGTCCGCGCGATATCTCCTTGATCATTGCGCTTCTCAAAAGCTCGGAAAGCTCATATCTATTCAGCACCACGAGTCCGGACTGCAGTCTAAATCTTGAGAGATTGAAATCTTCCCGTTCTGACATATAGTTCAAAAACACGTTAAAAGCAACTGCAAAATCATTTTTGTTCAAAGATAGCTTTAATCCCAAATTTTCAGACAGTCTCATTATCTCTTTAGGTGTTCCGCTTTCAAGTGCCTCTTTGGAACGGTTAGCTTCCGCATAAATATATCTGAATAGAGCTGTACGGTTGCCCATTGCGCTTACGAGCAGCCTGCAATAGGGATATCCTATCACGTAATCGATTTTTCCATACTTCAGGTTTCTATATTCTATCCTCTCCTTTGAAAACGCCTCTTCTAATCTGGATTCAGCAGATCGCAAAATTCTATTAAGGTCAGCGCCTGATGGTGCAGGTTCCTCTGACACTATCTCTTTTGCATATTTAGAGAATGGAAATTTGTAAGCAAAAGATAGTGATTCTTCAGTGAACATAATAACATAATTTATCCTGAAGCTAAGCTATAAATATGTGAACTTTCACCAGAATAATGGTAATTTTATGGATAGATTCGTATATGGACCCTTCACAGAGCCAGCAAATTATCTGCCGCACCTTTTGAGAGATGAAAACGTCTTAAAGGTACTTTCACAAGCAGAAAAAATAGAGATAAATTTGGCAGATGCTATTTCAAAAGGCATAGATAGATCCGACATATCAAATATTGCAGCAAATGCGGCAACATGCTACGCATATGCGTTTAACGAGATGCTGAGGATTCAATCCCATAAAGATGCAATAACTTTCTACGAAACAGGACTATTGCTATATAAAATTGCAGAAAACCGCAATCCTCACAACCCTGCATTAAAAAAGATTCGGGAATTCTATTTGAGCAGGAAAGATAACCCATATCCTCTGCTAAGAAACGGTAGCGGCATTATTAATGATGCAGAACAAAATGCACTGGAAAGGGCAAAAAGAATCGGCTACATGTAAAGCATAAAGATGCCAAGGATTAAAATCTTTAAACGCACAGCCATAGCTGGGGGCTGTACGCTAACCTGGCAGACTACCGCGTTCGGGTCGCGGTTATCCGAGTTCAAATCTCGGCAGCCCCATTGAAATCTAGCGTCTATGGCTCTGGGTTCAAAACCAGAGCCGAGACATCAAGCAGGAAGTCAGAAAACGCGGGTTCGGGGTTCGTTTTCAAGGACTTCCTAAGCAGTGTACAGGAAGCAAGCAGAACGGCCTCCAAGTGGCAGCTTGAGGCTGCGCGGTCTGTAATGGTTAAGGCGTACGCCCAACGTTTCAAAAGAAGAAAAGAGCCTAGATACGGCTCGATAAACAAAGGGTTTACAGAGCCAGAACTGCAACGCTTCTTTAGAAGCATCGCAAGCGAGAAGTTTGCGCTTCTGTTCAAGTATCAGGCGCACATGGGTCTTCGGGTGGGCGAAGTCTGCCAGTTGCATATAAGCAACATCGACTTCGACAAGCGAGAACTCACGATTAAGAGCGAGAAGTCAGGACACATGGATTCTCTTATTATCCCGTTAGACTTGTTCAAAGAAACAGTAGAGTTTATGAACAAGCACCAGAAAGAAATTAAGGCAGCGGAAGGCTACATTTTCTATAAGGAAAATGACAACGGCCATACAGAGCTGCCTTACATAAACTTGAATTATGTAAGAAACGTCTTCCGAGAAGTCGTCCAGCAGGCTGGTCTTGACCAGACTTACGCGACTTCAGAAGAGGCGTATTCAACGCACAGGTCAAGACCGTTGCATAGGCTTACTACACACAGCTTACGCCATTACGCAATAACGCGTTTCGCCAAATCGACGAATGGCAACATAGTCCTAGCTTCTAGGTTCGCTAGGCACGCTAGCCCATCTACTACAATGCGCTACATAGCGAAAGATAAGGACGAGCTTTACAGAAACATAGACTTCGCATTTTCAGATAAAATAACACCGTTAAAGGCACTCTCAAAATCTATTTCGGTTTAAATCTTGTGAGTAGCAGAGAATTTGAAACCACAGTTACCGAGCTGAAAGCCATTGCTAGCGCAGCCAGCATAGGTAAGAACTCGTATATGCTTAT
>JAJZJM010000003.1 GCA_021810105.1 Microcaldota archaeon
GTGAGAAAAATGGAAACGTATACATGCCCGATGCACCCGAAGGTGCGTTCTAACAAGAAAGGAAAATGCCCGGAATGCGGGATGGATTTAGTGCCTCAGAAAAAGTCGGGGAGTAGTTGTGGATGCTACTGAAATAGTTGATGGATATGAAGAAAAAACTTATACGTTCGCAGAAGAGTGGTCGTGGGAATCAAAAGGCCCTTACATACGTCCTGGTTGTCATAGCATTGCTGCTTTCTGTGATCGTCATTGAGCTTGCCGTTTCGCTTGCCGGCAGCAATGGCTATGGGAGTATATTTACAGGAATGATGGGAGGAAACAGCGGTAGCCTTATGGCCCAATACTCAGGCATGATGAGCATGATGACTGGAGGAGGAAGCAGTGGTATGATGGGAGGGGCAGGCAATTTTAGTGCGCACATAGGCATAAGCGTAGCAGAATCATACGCAAATACGCCTCCTCCATACGCGCGTGCGTATTCCAATAACAATACCGTATCATTCAGCTCCGGCAACATTACGCTGATCGTGCTTGCAATGGGCGTGCAGCGGGCGATTAACCTTACACATGAACAGCCTCCCGCATTCGATTCCAACAGCTCCGGCAACGCCTTCGTCATAGACGGGCTGATAGATCCCACCCTTATAATACCAAAAGGCGCAACAGTCCGTGTAGAATTCATAAACCTGGACTCAAGCGAATACCACAACGTGATAATGACCGCCACAGGGCCCCCGTATCAATACATGCCTATGTCTGCCATGAATGGCATAGTGTCCATGATGCCGATAATACCGCATGCAGATTATTCCAACGGCTCTGCTTCGGAATACAACTATACCGCAGTGTTTGACAACGCCGGAACATACTGGTATTTGTGTGTGTATCCAGGGCACGCGCAGATGGGCATGTATGGAGAAATAATTGTAACGTAATGACAAGCGAGGTGTAATTATAGATATAGAAGATTTTACATATGTCATCGAAACGGAGAATAGCTTTGATGAAGCTGTTGTTTCTGTCTTGAAAGCTGTAGAACAGAAAGGTTGGTCATTGTTCCAGATTTATGACATAAAAGAAAGGTTGGCTGCAAAAGGTTTCAGACAGGAACCATTGAAAATCATCGAAATCTGCTCTGGGAAGTACGCAAACCAATTCCTGGACAAGAATAGGCTAGTGTCGCTTTGCATGCCGTGCAAAATCAATGTCCTTGAAGAAAACGGAAAGGTAAAGATAGTTGGTATGAAACCAACTATGATCTCCCAATTATTCCCGGAGGTCAGCCAAAAGGATGTT
This sequence comes from Microcaldota archaeon, assembly GCA_021810105.1. Lineage (GTDB taxonomy): Archaea > Micrarchaeota > Micrarchaeia > Micrarchaeales > Micrarchaeaceae > JAJZAB01. The sequence goes on from JAJZJM010000003.1 coordinate 1,297, forward strand.
GAAGAAGTAGAAAAAGAGATAAAGGAAATTGTCGACAACTCAAGGTAATAGAGCAAATACTTTAGGCATTTGGTTATTCGGTATGGCAATATTTAATTTCTTCCGTTAACACGCACCACAAATCTGGCATTTCATACGCTTTGCACTATGCTGTCTAGATTGGTAGAGAGTGGAGAGCCTGATGCGGCTATCGTTCCGTTTGAATTTATTATGTAATAAATCTCTAGATGGCCTCTAGGTTCGCTAGGCACGCCAGTTCTTCGACTACGATGCGTTATATAGCGAAAGACAAGGATGAGCTTTACAAGAAGATAGACTTCGCTTTCAGCGACAAGATAATGCCGTTGAAGGCACTTTCAAAATCTATTCAGGCAAATTAGCATCGACATCCTCGACCCAGTCTGAAAGTTGATTTGGCTGCCCTATTTTGGTTATTCTCTTGAGGCTTGATTGATAGATAGAAACTCTGACAGGATTTGGATAGTCATATACAGCAACTTGTATCTTTAACATTTCTAAAGAAGGATTGGGCGACTATTTTCAAAGCCTCAGACATAGTTGGAAATACGTGCACCGTGTCTATTACATCCTCTACTTTATACCCATTTTTTACTATCATAACAGCTTCATGGATAATCTCTGCTGCCATTGGCGAAAGTATTTGGACTCCCAGGACAACATGCGTTTCTGGATGTGCAACCATCTTTATCATGCCTCTAGTATCGCCCATTATGATAGCCTTTGGCACATCGGTAAATCTAACTAGCCTACATGTGCAAGCTTTGAACTTTTCAAGCACTTCCCTTTCAGTTATACCAACACTTGCGAATTGTGGGTCTGTGAATATAGCTTTTGGTACAACATTTTTATCAATTTTCCTATGAGTACCACGTAATGCATTTTCAGCTGCATATGTGCCTTCCCTAGCTGCAAGCGATTCTAGCATGGGTTCTCCTGTTACATCGCCAGCAGCGAATATGTTGGGATTTTCTGTCCTCATTTCCGAATCTATTACTATCTCACCTTTAGTACCGATTTTAATTCTAGCTTTTTCAGCATTCAGTTCCTTTATGTTTGGGGTTCTTCCTGTAGCAAAGAGAATCGCAGCCGCTTCAAACCTGACTGATTTTCCATCAACCTCGGTATTTACAATAGCTTTATTGCTTGTAGTATTTCTCTCAAAGCCTTTGAGATTGACATTTGTATGTATCTCCATTCCGTCTTCTTTTAAGTGCAATTCCATTGCTCTTGACATCTCCGGTTCTGCTTCAGGAATAAGCAATGGGCTTCTTTGCAGAAGAATTACTTTTGTCCCGAACCTGTTGTACATCTGGGCAAATTCTAGGCCAAGAGCGCGACCCCCGACTACTATAAGCGATTCTGGGATTTTTTCCTGTTCAAGGCCTTCTATATTTGTCCAGTAGTTTACTTCGTTTAACCCTTGAAGCTTAGGTATCGACGGGCTAGCACCAGTAGCTATAATGAATTTTCCGCCTGAAATAATTGTACTTTTATCGTTATGCCTGATTTCTATCTCTTTATCGGAGATGAAACCTGCAATGCCTTCATAAAGCTCTACGTTTGGCAGCTTGCTTAGCACCTTTTCGTATTTCTTGGATCTCAGGTCTTCTACAAGTTTTTTCTTGGATTCCATTATTTTAGCGAAATCGAACTCCTCATCATGTTGTACAATTGCGTTCTCTCCTAAATTGTGAATTTTTGTATTCCTGATAACCTCTCCACTAATAAGAAGTCTTTTGCTTGGAACGCAGCCGACATTAACGCATGTTCCGCCGATTGTACCTCCTTTTACCATGGCAGTCTTCTTGCCAAGCTCGTCGGCTTTTATTGCGGCGGCAAACGCGGCTGCGCCGGTGCCCAATATGACCAATTCGTATTCCTTGTTTGTCAAACTTACTACCTCTTCATTTAATAGTTACCTTTCTGATGTCGGAGAGTATTTCACAACCTCTCATTTTGTTTCCAAAAATCCGTGCATGTTTATTTGCAGCCTCTATAATTGGCGTTATTGTATCTTTGTTGAGTTCGTATATTATTTTCTTCCCATCTCTTTTAGAGTAAACAAATCCACAAACCGCCAAGCAGCGTAGCTCGTGAGATATCCTAGACTGCGTTTCGTGTGTCTCTTCGCAGATTTCGCCTACATTCATAGGGGTCTTGAGGAGAGTCTCTATTATTGCCAGCCTAACCTCGTTTGAAAGCACCTTGAAAATGAATACGTTTATGTTATTCTCTCTTTGCATGTAAAATCAACATTTAATGGTCAACAGTCGCAGTTGCATTTCATTTCTCCGCCCTTATAGGGCTGCTCTTCTTGCGATATTTCCTGTGCATGAGCCATGTCCTTCTTTGCTTTCCGCTTTTGTTTTGCCATAAAACCACAATATAAATGTGTCAAATACATATTTATAACTTAACATATGATAGATTATGGATATAATGCCGTTTCTTGAGTATGAAAGTAATGCAATTAGAATGATACTTAAGGATATCCGTTACGTTTTGCTACTGGTTTTTTTATCGATAGTATTTACGGCCCTTTACCTTGTTCTCTTGCCTTCTTTGCCTAACGGCACTGTGAGTCTAACGTTCGTAAGATTCATCACGCCAATTCAGATAGCCTTCTCGATAATTTTCAGTGTTTTGTTGGGTCTTATAATAACGCTTAACATATCTATTAGAGGAATCCGAAATTCATCAAAATCTAAGAACGCCGCCACTGAAGCATCCGCAGGGGCGGTCTTAAGCACATTCGTAAACCTGCTTTGCTGTACTCCGATAGTGCCTTCAATTATTGCACTATTCGGCGCGTCTACGCCCTTTCTTTTTGCTTACTCTGTGCCTGTAGACGCATTTTTTGAGAATAATTACATTTATTTTTATTTCATATCTGCCATCCTATTCGTTGTTTCAATCCATTATATTTCAAAGAGTGCGTGCTGTCGCACCATGAAAAGAGATGAAAACCATGACGAGTAAATGTAAATTTTGTAACAAGGAACTTGATTCTGATGCGGGCCTGATGGCACATTTCATTGACAAGCACAAGACGGATAAAGGCAACCTTGGCATTAACGAAGTAAAAAAGCGCAGCATAGGCGGCAGCACCATGCTTGTAATAGCAGCTATAGCGTGCTGTGGAATACTCATTTTATTAGTCTTGGGCGGCGGCATCGGATTCTTTAGTTTTTCGGCATTTCAGCATAGCCAAACCAGTGGTGTGCAGGCTGCAGGAAACCAGTCCGCGTACGGAATAGCCAACGCAACCGTTGGAGAGCTTGCACCAAACATCCCGATTACATTGACAAACGGCACAAATATTACCTTAGGCGACCTGAGAGGCAAGCCAGTAGTATTGTGGTTGGTAACCACATGGTGCTCTTCGTGCCAAGAGGGAGAGCATATCCTGACATCTGGCGGCTATTACAGCGCAATACGCTCCAAAGGAGCGAATATAGTGATTATAGAGCTTTATAATGATTTAGGGCAGCCTGGTCCGTCCATACAGAGTTTCGCATACCAATATGGAAGCGGCACCCAAAATCCCGGATTGCTATATGGAATCTCTAATCTGAACGCAACCTATTCGTACGATCCGAAAGGCTACCTAGAGATTTATTACATAATAAATTCAAACGGAACGATAGCCGCATCAGGCTCTCCACTCTCTACCAATCTAGACAGCATAGTGCAAAGCGTATGAGCAAACATCTGTTCCATCAAAGCCCTAGTTTGCTGCGTAATGGCAAAATAAAATCAGACGCCATAACCATTTTTAATTTCCAAGGAAACCTGTAATCCTTAAAAACCACCACTCTATCGCCTAGCTACGCAAGGCTCACGAGGGGGTCGCTCCAACGTGCTTTAAACTGCCAACGCAGTAGTCGGCTGATTTTGCGGGGGGTCAAAATCAGCCTATGGCGTCCATGAAACCTTCTTTGGAAAAAGAAGGTTTCGCCGAGCAACCCGACCGCCAAAAGCGGGAGGGTTGCGAAGGCGTAGAGTTTCTCTACATGAAACTCTACATGAACGACTATAATATTGATGTGCAGTCATGTAGAGAGAAAAATACCTTGTTTTAAGAGCTTACGAGGGAGATTTTCTCTACATGGAATCTTCAAGTCATGTAGAGAACTTTGCCGCATGTAGAGAAACCCAAAATTAGGCAGGAAAATGGCCAAAACCCAAGATTAAGCCGTTCTTTGCCTTCGGCTAAGCTTATGGCTCAATCTGGGCCGGGTTCAATTTTAGTGCAAAACCGCACCCGGCGTCTATATAAATTTTGGGCGTAAAATAACTATGAATAATCGGGGTTCATTTGCAGGCAAATGTGCTTAATCGGGGTTGCTATGGCTAACAAAGATACACGGCGAAATTCGGCTATTCTTTCGCCTAAAGTTGCGGGTTCAAATCCCGTCATGCCCGATACTGCAATGACGGATATCCGAGTTCGAATCTCGGCAGCCCCATACATTATTCTAATAAGCAATCGTCACAAACGCAAGTATCTGTGATATTCTTTATTATCTCTCTTCTATATCTGGTCACCTTTTTACCAAAACACCAGCACAATTTTCCTCCTTCTCCTTCGCAGTCAAATTTTTTATTGCAAATAGGACATTTTCTTGCACTCATGGCATCAATGAATTTACTATAATAATGATAAAAACCTTAACTTGCATATACAATAAGATTGTATGACGAATGATGTTACTGCAGAAGAGGCTCTTTTGCTGCACCATAAGCGCAAGGGAAAAATTGAGATTATAGGAAAAACCAGCATACTTAACCAGCGAGATCTTTCAATATGCTATACTCCTGGAGTGGCAGAGGTAAGCCGCGTAATAAGCCAGGATACGGCAAAATCCTATGATTATACAAACCGCGCAAATACGATTGTGATAATAAGCGATGGTACAAGGGTGCTTGAGATGGGCCCTCTCGGCCCAGAAGCCGAAATGCCAATACTGGAAGGCAAATCTCTTCTATTCAAAAAATTTGGAGGGGTTGATGCAATACCTATAGTTGTTGCGTCAAAAGATAAAGATGATATAATAAAATTCGCAAAAATGTTCAAGCCATCCGTAGCTGCAATTGCCATAGAAGACATAGAATCGCCAAAAGTATTCAATATAACAAGAAAGCTTTCTGAAGAGGTAGGTATACCTGTATTCCATGATGATAGAGAAGGAACTTCGATGGTTGTAAGGGCTGCACTGATAAATGCACTAAAATTAGTAGGAAAAGACCCCAAAAAGGTAAAAGTGGTTATAAATGGGGCTGGCGCCGCAGGTCATGGAATATCTGAGATCTTATCCGATTCGGGAATAAAGCACATCATAGTATGCGATAAGAAAGGTGCAATATACAAAGGAAGAGACCAGGATATGGGACAGTTCAAAAATGAGATTGCAAACATGACTAACCATTCCATGGCAAAAGGCACTCTCAAAGATATGGCAAAAGATGCAGACGTTCTGATAGGCGTATCAGCAAAAGGGCTTTTTAACAAGGAAATAATATCATCCATGGCACATAATCCAATAGTGTTTGCTTTGGCTAACCCTGGCCCTGAAATAGAATATGAAGAGGCATTGGCAGCTGGAGCTGCGATAGTCGCTACCGGAAGGAGCGATAGGCCCAATCAAGTGAATAATTATGTTGCATTCCCAGGCTTCTTCAGGGGGCTTCTTTCATGCCGTGCGTCAAAGATAACAAAAAGCATGATAATCGCCGCTAGTGATGCAATAGCGTCAAGCATAAATAAAACAGAGCTTTCCAAAGATCATATAATACCAAAATACGACCTTCAGAAAGATTATATAAACCTTGCATACAGAGTTGCAATGGCCGTATCAGAGACAGCAGTAAAAGAAGGAGTTGCCAAAATTAACGTGAGCAGAAAGGAGATGAAATCCGAAGTAAGAAAAATCTTGATAAGGTATAATAAAATAGAGAAGCAGGTGGAAAAGCTAAACAAGAAGGCATGAGCAACTGAGCTTTATGGAAATACTTGACTATGATATCGTAATAATAGGAAGTGGCATTGCAGGCATGTCAGCCGCAATACACGCAAGCAAATCCTCCAAAAAAGGAACAAAAATCGCCATATTAAGTAAATTACATGCAATGCGCAGCCATTCAGTAGCGGCAGAGGGTGGCATATCTGGGGTGCTTTATCCTGGGCAGAATGATGACTCATATGACTTGCATGCATTTGATACTGTAAAGGGATCTGATTACCTTGCAGATCAGGACGCTGTAGAGCTTCTTGTAAAAAATGCGCCTAAGGAAATAAGGTTTTTTGAGCATATCGGAGTTCCGTGGACAAGAGAAGAAAACGGAGATATACTGTTTAGGGCATTCGGAGGAATGAGCGTAAAAAGGACTGCTTTTGCAGCGGATAAAACCGGATTTTTCATGATGCGGGCGTTATACGACTATTTAATAGGCACTGAAGGCATCAAAGTATTCCACGAATACTATATAACTGAACTGCTACTTGATAAGACCAGAGTTGCAGGGCTCTATGGGTTTGATATGTCTACTGGAGAACGTATACTCTTCAGGACAAAGGCATGCATAATAGCAACAGGCGGTTATGCGAGAGTTTTCGGTTTTACAACAACCTCTTATTCAAGCACCGGAGATGGCATTGCATTGGCATACAGGGCGGGATTACCCCTTAAAGATATGGAGTTTATACAGTTCCATCCTACAGCTCTTGCTCCAAGCGGCATACTAATAACTGAGGCTGCACGTGGAGAAGGCGGATATCTTAGAAACTCTAAAGGAGAAAGATTCATGAAAGATTATGCTAAGTCCAAGATGGAACTGGCACCCAGGGACATAGTATCAAGGGCAATAATAACAGAAATAAACAAAGGCAATGGTCTTGTCCAGAAAGGCTCTGAAATGGCATATGTTGACCTGGATCTAAGGCATCTCGGAAAGGAAAAACTCGACTTCAGGCTCCCCATGATCCGAGAAATAACCATAAAAAGCATAGGATTAGACCCTGCAGAAGAGCCAATACCAGTAAGGCCAGCCGCACATTTTACAATGGGGGGAATACACACGGATATTAACGGAAGAATAATGCAGAATGGTCTCAGAGAGCATATGCATGGCCTTTTTGCTGCGGGAGAGTGTGCTTGCGTCAGTGTTCACGGATCAAACCGTTTAGGTAGCAATTCTTTGAGCCAGTGCGCCGTATGGGGTAGGTTAGTTGGAATGGAAGCAGCAAAAATTGCCTCTTCAAGCAATCACGTACCGCTAACTAAACTAAAAGAGATGGGTTATGACGCAGACGAATGCCTGAACAAGTTCATAGGTAAAGATGGTGAATACAGCCCCTATCATATACGTGACAAGCTTCAAAATGTAATGGAAGAGCACATGTACGTGTTCCGAACCCAAAAAGGAATGAAACAGGCTCTAAAAGAGATAAAAAACTTGAAGAAAGAAGCCTGCAATATGCGTATCGAGGACAAGGGCAGATTATTCAATACGAATCTCAGGGACGCACTTGAGATACGGAACCTCATCGACCTTTCTGAGGTAGCTACATCCGGAGCAATAAAAAGGAAAGAAAGCAGAGGCGCTCATTCTGTAGTAGAGCATAAAGAGAGAAACGATAAAGAATGGATGAAGCATACTATTGCGGTTATATCTAGGCAGGGTCCAAAATTTGAATACATTCCTGTCAAAATAACTAAATGGAAACCACAGCCTAGGATGTACTAGTGAAACAATGGAAAAAGAAACATATGATATGAGGGGCGGGCAGTCCAGAATCGCCAGGTTATGGAGTTTCTACAAAGAGAGCTATATTCACATGCTTTTTTACAGGATCCTCATACCTGTGGCAATAATAACTGCAATAATCTTTACCATTCAATACTTTTATCCGTCACAGCTTGTTGCCCTGCTCTCTAAAATAATGTTCTTATTGGTTTGGGTGCTCTTTATCCCACAGGTGTTTGAAACATCTAAAGGAATTTCAATAATCGCTACAAATGGTTTTGTTCATGGCAGGTTAAATAAAATGTATTTGGAGGCAGCAGCAAAATATGAGAGGCATTCATTCGGTCTGCTATATGAAGCACTCCCTTATCTTGCAATAATAGTGTGGACAGCTGGATTGGTTGCAATATCAGCATTGTGGTTTATATGAGAGCATCGTTTTTGGTAGCACCGATGTACGTTGCAATGATAGGCGTGCCAGTTTTAATGATTCTGTATGTCATTTCATATGCATTTGCGCCATTGATCTGTTATTATGTGCTGCTTCCTCTTATTGTATTAGGTTTGTTTATATTCGGAGTAACAGGATTTTTTGAGGTATATGCAAGCACATCGACCAGAAGTCCCTTGTTAAAAATGGAGTCCGATTCCATTTCAGAGTTTAAAGATGTAAAACTCGCAGAAAAGCACGAAATTCCAATAGATTTAGTTGTAACAAGGTTCAATAATCACACCAAAAAGTTGGAAAAGCAAACATACAAATCCGGAGCTAGCAGGTTTACAACAGTCCTTGATATGCTATTAAATGCAAAATCAGAAGGAGACCAGACGCTCTCATTCAGATACAGCTGCAGAATGGGTATATGCGGCTCATGCGGGATGGTTATAAACGGCAAGCCTATGCTAGCGTGCGAAGCAAATTCCATAAATAATGTAATAGAAGGGAAAATAGAAGTTGGACCTATGGAGGCGCATCCTCTTCTCAAAGACCTTGTTACCGATTTTGACGAATTCTTTAACAAACACATCTCAATAAAACCAGAGCTTTACAGGAATGATAAAAAAGAGCAATATGCCGCTCAGCACGAGTACCAGCAAAAGCAATCCCAAATAGAGGAATTTCTTCCATACTCATACTGCATAATGTGCGGCCTGTGCATGGATGCATGCCCTGTTGTCAATACAAATAAAGATTTCATAGGACCGCAGCCGCTATCACAAGCATACAGATACTATAAGGATTCAAGAGACGAGCTAGGTAAAAAAAGAATAGAAAGCATAGATACTCTGGACGGAATATGGGGCTGCGAGTTTGCTGGCGCATGCTCTAAGGTATGCCCAAAAGGGGTGGATCCTGCAACAGCAATACAGCTGCTAAAGAATGAAGCTATAAAAGGAGATATAAAGAAGGAATGAACATGAAATTTAGAATAGAAAAGGATGTTTTGGGAAGCGTAAAGGTTCCTGAAGACGCATATTACGGGTCTGAGACACAAAGAGCTTTAGAAACTTTTGATGCATCCGGAATCAAGATAAGCAAAATAATGATCTATGTATATGCGGTTCTTAAATCAGCAGCAGCTCATGCAAATATCTCTCTAGGAAAGCTAAACCCCAAGATAGGAAAGGCCATAATTGATGCGTGCAAAGAGATAGAGGGCGGCAAGCTATCTGATCAATTCAACATAGATGTTTTTCAGGCAGGGGCGGGCACAAACCTTAATATGAACCTTAACGAAGTAATAGCAAATAGAGCAATAGAGCTTCTCCATGGAAAGAAGGGCGATTACAGGATAATCCACCCTAATGATCATGTTAACATGGGGCAATCAACAAACGATACATATCATGCAGCAGTACATATCGCTTGCTATCTTGACATAGAAAAAAGGCTTCTCCCTGCATTAAATGAGCTTACATCTGCATTAAACCGCAAAGCGCGTGAGTTCGGAGATATAATAAAGGTGGGAAGAACTCATCTTCAGGACGCAGTGCCAATCAGGCTTGGCCAAGAATTCAAAGGATATTCAGGTGCGGTAGCAAAAGCTGCACAGAACCTCAGGCACGCTGCAGACTCGCTATTGGAAATACCTTTAGGCGGAACCGCAGTAGGTACTGGCATAAATGCTTCAAAAGGCTATGCCGAAGCTGCAGTATCCGAAATAAATAAAACGCTCAAAGCTCAATTCTTTATCACAGACAATCCCTTCAAAATGATGCCCAACCAGCAGGATGAACTATGCTTGTCTGATTCGCTTAAAGAATGTGCAATAACAATAAACAAGATTGCAAATGATTTGCGCATTCTATCATCCGGTCCTGCAGGAGGTATAGGGGAACTCCATCTACCAGAGCTTCTTCCCGGTTCTTCAATAATGCCAGGAAAAATAAACCCCAGCGCAGCAGAGATGATGAATATGATATGTTTCCAGGTAATGGGATATTCATACGCGATAGATAAGGCTGCAGATTCAGGCCAGCTCCAATTAAACGTATACATGCCCCTGATTGCCCACGACCTCCTTTTCTCTATAGAGCTTTTCTCGAATGGGGTAAAAATATTCACTAAAAAATGCATAGAAGGAATAAAGGCAAACAAAAGCAGGATAAAAGAGAATCTTGAGCATGATCTATCAGTAGTAACTGCACTGACACGCAGTATAGGATATGCCAAAGCGGCAGAGATAGCCAGGATATCGTATAAGAGCAACAAGACTGTGAAAGAGGTGTGCCTTGAGATGGGAGTCCTTGACAAAAAGACATTAGACAGGCTGCTAGATCCCAAAAACGAAACTTAAATTAAGGCTCATCTATAAAATTGGGACGGATCGACCTCTGGGATAAATAAATCCAAAGGTGCACGTTCGGCAGCAAGCCAAGAATCAATGCTAACAACCAAATTTTTTACAAAACTCTCATCACCCAACCTCCTCAGGTCGTTTTTCGCCTGATTTAATAATGACAAAACCATTTTCCTTCTCTGAGGCAGGCTTGAGCCTAAATCTCCATGACTAGAGTCATAAAACTCTCTAGATGCTACATAGATACCAGAGGTCTCAAGTATCAAAGTTTTGGTGCTATTTCCAAGTTCGTCAAGAAATTTTTGAGTATGCAATAAATCGTGATTGTTTCCTGTTCTCTTTATGTTATGTGATATCTCTTTTATCATCCCTACTATTTTCTTATTATCAAATTGGTCAGAATCCTCATCGCAAAAATCATCATCTTCTAATTCCATTACCGAACTCGTACCTCCAGTCTTTTTTCCATTTGTATCTATGTAAGCACCGTTATCTCGGTGCATGTCTACAAGGCTTTCAGCATTTTCATAAGGGCTTTTCCTCAAATTGTTCCTTAACGACGCAACGTCGTTAGGTGCTTGTTTGGCATTTTTCTCCACGCGAACACAAAATTCATTAAGAAATCAAATTAATAGGCTTTTCTATGTAATCCACCAAAAAACGTAATAAAAAATCTAATAAAAACCATACAAGTAATGCCTTTAATATGCATGTGCGGAGTACAAATGTTTTTATTCCTTTATGAGAGAATAGATGTACTGCTACTGTGTGATTCTGTGTTCGAAATAAAAATAGATGATGCTAGATACTGGAGAGATTGCATAGGCTCAATAGCAACATTAGTCGATGAAGGTACATTTAATATATCGAAGGAGGGGATCACCCTTAAAGCCATGGATCCGTCAGGCATAAGCATGGTCTCATTTTCTATACCTAATAAAGCATTTTCCAAATATGAAGTCGATAAGCAGGCTGCAGTTGGGGTAAGTATAGAGAACTTTAACAAAATCCTATCCAGTGCAAGAAACAGCGAGCAGCTATCCATGAAGGATTCAGGCAACAAGCTTGCAATAGAGTTTATAGGCGAAAACAGCAGAAGGAGATACAAACTGCCTATGATAGAAGTCAAAAAAGAGGCGGATAAAGAGCCCAAGATAGAGTTTGAGTCTCAGGTAGAACTCAAAAGCGACCCTTTCAAGGAAGTGCTTAAAGATGCAACTTCATTATCCAATCTTATAGGGTTTAAGACAGAGAAAGACAACTTTAAAATATCCGCTAAAGGAGATGCAGCTGAATTGGAAGAAGAGCATGCAGGTAACACAGATTTTGTAAAAAAAATGAGCGTTTCAAAACCTTCTGCAGCTACATTTAATCTTGAATATCTTGATAGAATAGTAAGGACATGCCCACAAGGCAATACGGTACAGTTATCCATAAAAACAGAGGAGCCAATAAAAATTGACTATAAAATAGGAGAAGCATCGCTTTCGTATTACCTGGCACCATATATGCTTGAAAATTAGCAGATGTGCTACTTTTACCTGCAAAGGGTTTTTAAGCTTGTTATGAATACATATTACTATGGAGTTTCTAATATTCATACCGCCTAATGATTTCAAGGACGAATCAGTAAGTACCTTTAAAATGTTCTTTGAAAGATGGGGCATAAAGCCTACGATAACCAGTTATAGCACAAAGGAATGTTTAGGTGCGCACGGAGCAAGGTACATGCCAGACATAAATACAAACAAGGTTGATCCCTCCAAATATGATGGAATAGTTCTTGTCGATGGTCCCGGTGTCGATACATACAAACTGCAAGATTTTAGGCCTTTTTTTGACATATTGGCAAAATTCAATTCCATGCACAAATACATAATTGCAATAGGGAATGCCCAGAAGATAGCTGCAAAATCAAACATAATTAGGGGGAAAAAAGTAGCAACGCCTGAAGACAAGGAAACTCAAAGAGTTGTGCAGCTCTTTCACGGGATCGTGAGCAATAAAGATGCAGAAATAGATGGAAACATAATCTCATTTAAAAGCACAAATGCAATCGAAGAGAACATCCATTCTGTCCTCGAGCACATGGGTGTGAAATGATCCGGGCGCCAAAATGAATGCACCTATGGTATATGATGTATTCATACTCATATTGGAGATGATATACTCCTTATTCATAGTTGTGAGTATAGATTATTTTGTTAAAAATAACAAGATTAGCAGAGGTAGCGGAAGGAAGCTAGTGCACCTTCTGATGGGCGGCATCATACCTTTCTGGTTCCTTTACAAATCTGCATACGCCGAAATTTTCTTTTCAATAGTGCCGCTTATCTTCATTGCAATAATAGTTCTTGCGACTTTCGGCAAAGGTTCGCATAAGAAAAATGTTGCAAGGCTTACATGGACCGGCAACATACGAGAAGCAGTAAAAGGGCCTCTTTTCTTTTTCTTTATGTTTATTCTGATAACAGTTATAGGTTTCAAGTCCCTACCTGGAATCGCAGCACTTTGCGCTATGGTGTTCGGTGACGGCATTGCTCCATTTTTAGGACATATGGCAAAACAGCACAAAAACCCTGGCCATAAGAGTCTAGAAGGTGCTTTTGGAGTATTTATAGGTACCCTCCTTAGCTCCTTTATTCTATATGCGATTTTCTTCCAGGGGATTTCTATATATCCGTATATTATGTTAATATTTGCAGGTGTATTTGCGGCCATAATTGAATTTTTTACGCCAAGCAGTTACGACAACCTAACAGTTCCACTATTTGTTTTCATCCTACTGTTTATTCTCCAATTTATCTAATTCTATTAAAATTGAAGAATCCCAACCAAAGCAGCAATATCCCTACGAATTCAGAATAATAAAGGAAAACCGGTATCTCTTCTATATACAATCCACCGGCAATCGAAACGACTATTACTCCCGCTATTATTGAAAGCATCTTTATGTTTCTGGTGCGCTTATAGCTCAAAGCCGCAACAATGACAAGTATGGCTGCTGCTGGGAATGTTATTATGCTTGAAGCTATTGAAACGAGCAAAGATGTAACTGTAAAAGCTATCCTCGCATTATTAATTATAGGTATATTCGGTGATATCAATATTGAATAAACCAGAAAAATAGTTGATGCGATGCAGAATAGGTAATACGCCTTCTTTATTGATGAATTTTTTATCAGGTTGATAGATCCCAGCGCCAAGAACTCCACAATCAGGGCGACAGACAGCATGTAGCCGTTCCCTAAAAACGCATTATATATTCCAAAAGCGAATAAAACCTCTATAAATACTCCCAACGAGAAAAACCACATCCCTATGCTCCAATACATATAGCTTCGAATTTTGCTTTTGAAGAAAGATTGCGTTAAGAATGCGGCTAATGGAATTGTTAGCAAGAATATTATGATGGTTGAAAATTTTACAAGTACAAAACTTAATACCATCAATACGCCTTTTTGGATTTAAAATAAGCAATATAAACAAAATATATAAGGCTAAGGGTCAATAGCAACCCACCAATAATGGTTATATAAGATACGTATGTGCCAGTTGCTGTGGAAGATAAATATGAAGTTGCATTTATTTCCTTTCCGAACCAATACGGATACGCGGCTGAGCTGAATAGTACGATCACCAAGAACATCCATACAAAAGGTACAACCACAGACACGGCATTCCTTTTCACAGCAGTCACTATCATTGCCGCAAGAAAGATTATGGCTAATAAAAGTAAAGTAATATTATGCAGCAGACCTACAAATGCATAATTAAGGTAATAATATAGGTCTAACAGTGCTATCAGTATCCCTACTATCCCAGCTAAAAAGTACAACGGCTTCTTATTCATATCGAAGATTGCAGAGCTTAGCATTAGAGATATCAAAATTATTGAAACGAGCATGATAAGGAAGAATGGATTAGTAAACAGAATAGGCATGTTTATGCTTGCAGTCTCTATACTAATCCCAAAACCGCTTATTGCAGAAGAAAGCACGCCGATTACAAGGAACCCAGTTATTACGGTGGCGAGCCCATAGACCCTCAAATAGCTTCTATTTGATGACCCTTTATAGTAAATTCCATACGCGAGGAACGCATTCCTAAAAATGAAAAACAAAGCGGCTATAAGCAGAGGCGCAACGTACGCAGTTCCGATAATCGATATTGCTGAAGGAAAAGTGGCAATAAAATTCATAACAAAAAACACTGCAAACGTTCCTGTTATCTCCCATATCGGCGTTATATATCTTATCATTTCTGCAGTTTTTCCTCTTCCCAAGAGTATTTGGAAAGCGATCCCCACCTCCACCGCGAAGAGCGTAAAGAAAACTGCAAATATTGAAATATTAAATTCATATAATATGTTCATGGTATCCCCAACTCTTCAGATAATGCTCTATCACGGAAGAGCTTCTTTAGTATTATGGCAGTAACTGGTAATATTAACGCGTAAACCGCTATTAATGCAATCACAATAGGTATTACCGAAGCCGAGTAATTGGCAGCATCGCTTACAAGCATTACATTGTATATTATCCATGGCTGGCGTCCTACTTCTGCTGTCATCCAACCAAGTTCAAGCAGAAGCACTGCAAACCCGCCAGCAATAACTATTAGATAAAGTATCCATCTCCTTTCAAATGGTCTTTTTCTAATCAATTGTAATACCAATATGACAAATACGAACAGTCCAAACCCAAAACCTAAAAGCACCATCAAATCGAAAGTGTCATGAACTATTAACGGAGGCCAGGTGTTCTCTGGAAATTCATTCAATCCTGGGGCTATGGCATTTGGCGAACCAAGCAGAACGCTCTGCAAGCCTGGGATGGAAAAATAATCCCTAAGCGTGCCATTAATTAAAATCCCTCCTATAATCTCAGAGGCGTTAGATCTTGTAAGGAAATTTGCTTCGAATGCAGCATATTTTTCAGGCTGTATCTGTGCCAATGAGTTTATGGATATTATGCCGGTAACAACAGAGAAAAATGTTGCGATTAATACCAAAGAAAATGTAATTTTTAATCCTTTCATGTAGTACTCTTTATGTTGAGGGTCGCACTTCAGCAACATATATGCCATGTAAGCACAGAATATGAATGCCCCTGCGAAATAGCTGGTGGCTAATACATGACTCACCTCAATGCCTGTTGCAGGTGTAGAGAATACAGCAAGTGGATTTACGTCTTTTATGATTCCAGTGCTCAAATACGCAGGAATGTTAAATCCATTAGGCGTATTCATGAATGAATTTAGCATTGTTATAAGGACTGCAGATGCAGCCCCCCCTATTCCTACAAGCACTCCGAAAAGAACATGAATGTATTTTCCTTCAAACGATTCCCATGATAGCATGTATATGGCCAGGAAAATCGCTTCCAAAAAGAAAGCAAATACCTCTATGTATACCGGCAATATCGCGACCTGGCCTACCAAAGCCATAAACTTTGGCCATAATAGGAAAAGCTCAAGTGCTACAAGGGTGCCAGAAGCAGTGCCTACCGCAAAAAGTACAACAAGAACTAAAGAAAGCCTTTTTGCTAAAGTCGTGTATACTCTATCTTTTTTTCTTATCCCTAAAAATTCGGCTATAATTATTATTGCAGGGAGGGCAATTCCTATCGAAGCGAGTATTATGTGTACGGCAAGAGAAAAGCCCATCAGGAACCTATCAAAATCTAATATAGGAATCATATGAATCAATCAGAAGGAAGTTATAAATATTATTAATAGAGATAATCTATGCTATTAAGCGGGGTATGTATATGAAAGAAACAAAAAAGATAAGACAAACGGCATTCAGCATCCGATCAGAGACGCTAATTTTATCTACGGCTCCTGATGTGATACCGATATCTCTAGAATTTAAAACAAGAAAAGAGGATGAAGAGCTTCTAAGGCGGCTGGAGTCAAAGCCTGTAGTTCCACGAACTGCAGCAAAAATGACTGATTATCAGCTCAAAGTCCTATTAAAATCTGATAATGATCAAAACAAAGAAATTGCAGACCGGGAATTAAGAAAGAGAACTAAAAACGATATGAACGAAGAAAGTATCAGACTTAAAAGAGGAACACAAATTCAGTTGCACTGCTGCTGATTTGATGGATAAAATAAAATTAGGCAATACAAACGAAATGCTGCCGGAAATAGGAATCGGCACATGGAAAATGCCTAATAATTCCATAGCCGCTGAAACTGCCATAAAATATGCCATAGATAACGGAGCATATTTCGTAGATACTGCAGAAATGTACGGCAATGAGGAAATGGTAGGGAGGGCGATAAAAGGCAAACCTGTTTTTATTGCAACAAAAGTGTCCCCACACAACTTCAGATATGAAGCTATTATCAATTCGTGTAATCTAAGCCTCAGAAAGCTAAACGTAAATAAAATAGATTTATATCAACTTCATTGGCCAAACCATAGCATACCAATATCTGAAACTATGAAAGCTATGGAGCAACTTCAGAATGATGGAAAAATACAGCATATAGGCGTAAGCAACTTTGACATAGAAGAATTCGAAGAGGCCCAAAATTGCCTTAAAAATAGCAAGATAGTATCAAATCAAATCGAATATAGCGTTTTGGTAAGAGATATAGGAGATAACTTTATTGAATTCGCAAAGAAAAATGATATAACAATACTTGCATACAGCCCCCTGTCTAGAGGAGCATTATTTTCTGAAAAATATGCCGATCTGCTCAGCACATTATCTAATATTGGAGATAAGTACGAGAAGACGCCTGCACAAGTCGCTCTAAACTGGCTCTTTAGAAATGGCAATGTTGTTGCAATACCAAAAGCAATAGACGAATCCCATATAAATGAGAATATAGGCGCATCGGGATGGCATCTCTCAGAAAAGGATGCATCAGAAATATCTTCTGCGCTTTCTGGCGAAAGAAGAAGACCAATATCTTCTATATTTACTAAAACATTAAAAAGAAATGGGGCATGGTCAAAATTCGGATCAAAATTCTTAAAATAAGAAGTGATAATTATGGAAAAGATTATGCCGATAGGTAAAATAAGTGATTTCGATGAGGGAAAAGGCAAATCAGTAAAAATAGATGATGACACTCAAGTTGCAGTATTCAAAATAGGCGGCAAGATATTCGTTATTGAAGAAAGCTGCCCTCATCAAGGCGGCCCGTTATCTGAAGGCGAGGTTGAAGGGCTAAATGTCATATGTCCATGGCACCAAATGAAGTATGAATTGGAATCTGGAAACTCTTCGTCAGATGCATGGGATAAAGAATACAAGGTAAAAGCATTTAAGGTAATTTTGGAAGGAGAAGACGTAAAAATAGAGATTCCAGATTTATAGTAACACATGTGAATATTCTAATAAACGGAGCGCCGCAATAAATAATAATATAAGGAACGAACTAGCAAGGTAATTTTTTACATGGCCCGGCAGTTTTCTAATTTCAGATATAATTATGACTACAAAAACCATAAAATTAATTATGATAAGGCTTCCGATTAAAACAAGATTCAATAAGTTTTCAAGTATTTGTAACAAAGAAAATCACTTTCTGTTAAATTAATAATAAAATTCCTTCTCCTAAAAATCAATGTATCAAGATTGCTTATGCTCCATTGCCAAAGAAAGCCCTGCCATGCGGACATAGCAGCAAACACGCACGCTCCCTTCTTGCCTTTCCCCCCATAAAGCAGGTATTCTTTATTCGGCTCTTGATTAAAACCAGATTTGTTCTCTTCTTTCAACCATAAATTATACCTGAAGTAATCAAAAACCCTTTTTATGTTATCTCCTTTGCAAACGATGTCTCCATACAGAATTAACCCTTTTCCATTGTTATTTTCCAGGTAGTATTCAAATTCTTCATTTAATGACCAGTAATCAAGCATTTCTGACTCTTTCCGAACATTTTTCAGCAAACTAAATGTGCTAATGCAGCCTCTCCATTTCGAAATTCGTAAAAATTCATTATCAACAACCTCTAAAGGATTTATTATATGGGTTTTAGGCGAATACCCGCCTTGTTTGATATCCAAAATTATTTTATTCCCTGTAAATTCTGTTACTAACATTAGTGACAAGCACACGCTGCCTCCTAGAAATAAATAAGTAAAATTTAATGAAATAAAAACAAACACAAATGAAAGCAAAACTGTTAAGATAAGAAAAAAACCAATTAACCCAAATCCTAAACTACCGCTCATCGTATCTCTTTGTTTAGTTTTTTAATAATCTCTATATCTACTCCCAACCATCTGGCAAAATCGTTTTCCGCAATCCCGCCTTTTTTGGTCAAATTATGGTAAATCTCCTTGTAAAATTCCCTATACGCCTTTAATGACTCATTTAAAGAGGCAGCTTCTAGCTTTGCATCGTAAAGATTTTTGGATAATTTTACATTAGCCAAGTTCAATCTCTTTATAAGAGTAGACAATCTCTCTATAAGTAGATCATCGGCAGATTGCGTTGAAGATATATTGCAATTTTTAAGCAAATCTATTACATACGGAAGTAAATCTATGTAATTGAATTCATATTGACTATGGATGGCTTGTACAAACGCCAAAAAATTTGTCATGTGAGAAATGTTTTTCATTATCGAATAACTATTGTAACTAAAATTATAAGCTACTTTATCTGTGCATAATTCCAGAATGATTGTACTCTCTAAATCATGGCAGTTTTTTACATCGTAACATAATTTAGAACCACTACTAATAATATTTAAACCTCCAAATGACTCCATAAAGGAAGAAAGTTCCTTAAAACCAGATTTTAATGCCCCTTTTATTACAAAAGAAGATGTAAAAATTTTATTTGTATTGTCAATCAAAAGCCCTCACCCCCTTTATGGATTCTATAGAAAGCGCAACAGAAGCCTCGTCTACACCAAGCTCAGAGAAAAAAGATATTATATCAATTCTTTTTACTCCAAGCCCCATCATCATGCTGATTACCTGCACCAAATCTAGGGACTGCCCAGCATCTTCGAAGAACCGAAACAACTTTAATCTACCTTCTGTATCAATTCCCATATTGGATATTGCATTAGATATACTCTCTTTAGACATTTTCATTTTTTCACCACAGAATGATAAAGAATATGACTTAAAAGAAAAGCCCTCTACCTTAACAACAAAATTCTGTTCGAAGTTGCTCCTATTGCGCATAGAAACAACGCAACACCCTCTTTTAAGAGACTTTACCGTTTCAACATCATTGTACTTTAGCAAGCCAGAAGATGAAAGCGCATCAAAATTATCAGACCCCTGTAAACGAAAAACAAAGCTGCATGCAGCATTTGCCAATATCTCATTATTTACGTCTTTCATTAATTGTGTTGCTACTATTATAGAAAATCCAAACTTACGTCCCTCTCGAAATAGCCTCCCTAACACCTTTTCATAATCTGCCAATTTCCATGCCTCGTCTATTACAATAACCCAAGATACTCTTTCATTTAGTTCAGAGCATGACATGGACTTGGACACTTCTATTAGTATATCTCTTGCAACACAACCTGCTATTGAAGGATCTTTTATAGTCGACAGGTCTATGGACGAAATACGATTGCATAAAAAATCAACAAGCCTTACATTTCTATCTATATCTCTCCTAACATTACCACCAAGCCCCATTACCAGTTGTGAATACTCTGAAGACCAGTCAATTATCAAAACATTTACTTTTGAGCTAATTAGCATGCGCATTATCATGCTTTTTAGCAAGTAGCTCTTTCCAGACCCGGTCATTCCAACAATGGATATATGTGGGTTTATCAATTTGCTATTATTAAGGAAAAATGGCAAATTATATACCAAAGTTTTGCCTACGTATATTCCATCAGTTATATCATCGTCTTCTGGAGCCGGCTCGCTTGCCATAAACACAGTCAATAGTTTGGCTGCATTAATGGAATTTGATATCATCGCATCACGTAATCAAACTTTATCAATTTCATTAATTCCGTGCCGCTAAGTATTGATGATTCCGCGCCGAAAATCGAACTCAAGCCCGATAATACTTCTTTTAAGTTAGAAAGTGCCTCCTCATCGGCTTTATATTTTACGCTCGCAGTGGAAGCGGTTACAACATAATACCGCATTTCTAAAGGTATCCCACCATTCTGTATTTGTGAAAGTTCATGACTCAGGTAAGATATCTCCTCTTTGAGCCTTGACGCTTTAAGCATGCCTTTGCCTGACTTCTGATTATGTATTCTGGATAATTCAATCTCCTTCATTTTTCTTTTTACCTGCAGCTTTTCTATCATTTTATCCGCTTTAAACCTCTTTACATAAGTGCTAATTCTGAAAGGAAATCCAATAGTTCCAATTAATTTCTCTAATTTGTCTCTATCAACTTCAGAATCTGAAGTTGGCCTAAGCTCCGCGGCAGATATTGAAGTATAAGCACTCCCATCCCTTATGGATGCGGTTTGCCTGCTACCGCTCAGTTCAAAACCATCAAGCATTTGGATTATATTTGTATGCTTAAATATCAAAACCTCAATCATATTCCAGCCCTTGAATAAGATCAAAAACATAACACTGAGCAAAGATGTAATCGCTATAAGATACGGGTTAAAGGTAATGAATCCGGCTACCGCGTTAGCACAGCACACCAATGCGATTATATAGATAGTAAGATTCTCCACAAAATCACTAAAATATGTCAAATTTTCCAAAAGATACTTCCGAGCCCAAAGCACTAGCAAGTTCTCTGATAGAAACAATAGTTATAATGAGACTGAATAATGGGAAAAAGAACACCTCTATGATTAAAACAGATACGGCTGCCATAACCTGCCGAAAGACTCCAGTGAAAGAGCTTACCAGTTTTGTCAAACCCGAAAGCAGGCCATTTCCAATAGGAGTTATCGCGTTCGCTGAAATGCCACCGCTTCCTGCAGACAGAATTTGCTCTTGCATTGATTGAGAGTTTAAGTTAAAGGTAGTGAACGCCTGTGGCCCCAATCCTGCAGAGTAGTTTGCAGTTATCTGCGCATCTAATAAATAAGTTAGAGGATACACTGCAAATAAGCCTATTGCGATTGCCATTATCATGCCCCCTACCTTCCTAGTCAAATAAAACGTGCGTAAAACTATCCCTATAGGGAGAAGAAATGGAATGGCAACAATGGATACAACACTAAGCAGTGCAGATTGGGTATAAAGGTCAATTATCGCAAAAGTTAGCAGTTTTATTATAAAGCTCTCCTCAGACATTACTGGCGACAATATGCTTGAAAAAGAGAAAGAGGCAAAACCAAGGTTCAAATCTGTAGCAGATATAACTCCCAAAAGCAAATAACTACCTGTTAATGGAACCAGCATTGTCAGAGATGCATCAAGCAATGAAGGATAACTCGCATTTCCGATCTTTATTGGTTGTAACCCCACCAGATAATTATCTGCAAAACAAATTGCATAGTTATCGTTCATAAACCCTGAACAATAGGCCTGAACGTTGGATGACTGCACAATGCTATTTACTAAAGATACACCCATCCCGCTAGGGCTGAAAAAAGTAAACAGCGCGCCAAGTATTAGCGCATTGATAAACGATTGAAAAAGCTCATCTTTGCCGAAAGATTTCAAGCGCCTGTAATCTATTCCGTACCCTATACCAAGCGCTATGCCTCCTATGCTTATCATAATAGCTACTATGCTTACCGCAATCTCGTAGCCTATCAATCAATCACTACTGAGATGAATTTAAAGTCATATTGCTAAGCAAATGCGTAGATGCCGTTGCAAACGATGTTGCCGCAACACTCAACACACCAACAACGATCGCGCCAATTATGATGTTTACTGCAGTACTGTGAAAGTTAGCCTTCTTGTCAGGTGGCATTATCTGGCCTAATGCGTAGAATACTCCTGCAATTATAAACATCACCGCACTAAGAATTGGCCCCACTTGGCCTAAAATATTCTTTATATTGGCTAGTTCAGTAACAATCTGAAAGCTATAGCCCACGCTTGCGCCTCTCACAAGTCCTACAAAAGATAACACCAGCAATGCGGGTATCAATATGCATCTTCCCCGTAGAAAACCGCCCATGCATCCACCATTTACTTTAATAAATATATTTTATACAAATATATATTTAAATACTTAGATAAATGATATTAGCGGAAGTGAGCACTAAATCGCTAATCATCTGATGAAAGCATCAGGAGGTCTTGCCTATTGTGCTGAAATCTATAATCCTCTTTTTTTTAGACTCTTCGTCACGTGAAAGCAGCACAACCCTGCTTGGCGAATGCTCTGCTGTGATTATATAACCGGTAAGCCTAGAAAGCTCCGAGGCAAATGCCTTTATCTCCTGGTGGTCAGGCATGCTTGATAAGTTTAGCCCCCGTGTATCCTCTCTAGCTCCCCCGACAAAAGAGAAACCCTTAACTTCAACATAATTCGGCATTGCTATCTTTATCAAATTTGAATATCCTTCAGGATCGCACATATTCAACCCTTTTACAAGCGTCATACGCAATACAGTGCGGGTGTTTAGCCTTCTCATTACCGCAAGCGCATCATTGAACCTCTGCCAGGCATTAGGTATCTTTGCGCGCACCGTTTTCTCATAGATCTCTGCATTTGGAGCCTGTAATGACACATAAAGCTGGGTTGGAAGGGGGTTAAGCCTCTCTAACGCTTCCGGCAATGTGCCATTGTGTACAAGGAATGTGCTAATGCCTCTTTTATGGAATTCAGAAAGCAGAGCACCCATTTTTGGATAAAACATTGGTTCTCCGGTAAGGCTTAACGCTACATGCTTTGGGCTATTTGCCTCCTCCCATCTCTTAAGCAGCAATTTATCCTCAAGACCTCCTTTATACCCACTTATAATCTTTCGCTGCTCGTTTATCATATTCTCTACTATCAAAACCGGATCATCCCACTTGCTTACGGCATTTAGCTCATTCCATTTGAAACCATGCTCTTCAGGTATCAGCCTCCAGCAGAAAGAACAACCCAGATCGCACCCAATGGCAGGTGTGCCTTGTATACACTGCCAGCTCCTTATCCCATAGAAAGTGTATTTATAGCACAAAGTTTTGCCACGTATGCCATTTGCAGTGTATTCGCATATTTTCACTGCAGAGTGCTCACCTACAAAGTGGTATCCCTGCTTTTGCATCCTTTGCTTAAGTTCTACAGGCATAGCTCCCATAAAATCATCAAAACTCTATTATCATTCACATTTATATTCTGTATTATTGGATAGCATGCAAATGATTTAGGAGCATTGAACTCAAGTAATCATCAATGTACATCACAAATATATTATTTAAGTGCATGTTTAAAGTGATTACATGGGTGAATTGCCAGAGATACATAAAGGGTTGGATGGGGTATATGTAAGCGAAAGTACAATCTGCAAGGTTGATGGCACAGCAGGAAGGCTTTATTACAGGGGTTACCCGATTGATGATATTGCTAAAAACTCTAACTATGAAGAAGCCGCATACCTATTGTTGAACGGGAAACTGCCAAATGGCGCAGAGCTTGAGGATTTCTCATCAAAGTTAAAAGCGGAAAGGGAGCTTCCTGATAAGATAATAAACATAATAACGGAATCTGCAGGCAAATCCGATCCTATGGACATACTGCGCACTGCAGTCTCATATCTTTCCATATATGACAACGATACAAAAACGCAAACAAAAGAGGCGAATCTCAAGAAAGCCATAAAGCTAATAGCGAAAACCTCTAGCATAGTTGCAACTATAGGTGCAGCAATGGAGGGAAGAAGCTACACAAAACCAGACTCATCCCTCGGGCACTCGGAAAACTTTATTTATATGCTTAAAGGAAAAAAACCTACGCCAGATGAAGTAAAACCGGTTGAAATGATGTTTATTCTTCAGGCCGAGCATAGCACAAATGCCTCCACATTTGCAACTCTGGTTGCAGGTTCCACTCTTGCAGATTTATATTCCGCAGTAACCGCAGGCATTTCTGCATTAAAAGGGCCTTTACATGGAGGTGCGGATGAAGAGGCCCTCAGGATGATGGAAGCCATAGGCGATCCTAGCAACACAGAAGCATACATAAATGATGCTTTAGCTGGGAAGAAGAAGATAATGGGTTTTGGACATAGGGTCTATAAGGCGTACGATCCCAGAGCCAAGATAATAAAAGGATATTTGCTTACTCTACAGCAAAATCCCTCCGCCGAGGTTAAAAGACTTACAGAAATCGCATTAAGAGGGGAGAAGCTTATGATTGATAAACTCGGCCAGACGCATGGCATTTGGCCTAATGTAGACTTCTTCGCAGGCCCTGTATATGTAAGCGCAGGCATAAAAGTGGACCTATTCACTCCTCTTTTTGCAGCTAGCAGGATGGCAGGATGGTGCGCACATATGATTGAATACTGGGAAGACAACAAGCTTATACGCCCTCTTGAACTATACAAAGGCGAAATTGACAAAAAATACGTTCCAATAAATGACCGTTGATTTTATGAGAAAGAAAGTAGCAATATTGGGTGCTGGAAAGGTTGGTGCGACCACGGCCCAGAGGCTTGCTTATACGGAATCATGCGATATACTTCTATGGGACAGAACGGAAGGAGTTGCAAAAGGTATAGCACTTGATATAAAAGAAAGCTCTCCATTAGATGGATTTGACTCGGAAGTAGAAGGCACTTCTGACATTAAAGAAATTAAAAAAAGCGAAATAATAATAATGACTGCAGGGGCCCCTCGCAAGGAAGGGCAATCAAGGGATGACCTGCTTAAGACAAATGCTGCGATAGTCAAAGATCTATCTGTACAGATAAAGAGGTACTCTCCTGACAGCAAACTTATAGTTTTGACAAACCCCCTCGACGCAATGGTGTATCTTGCAAAGCAGACTACCGGATTTCCTAGGGAAAGGATCATGGGAATGGCAGGAATCCTTGATTCAGCAAGGTTCAGAACTTTTATATCTGATGCATTAAAAGTCAGCGTAAGCAGCGTTAACGGAATGGTGCTTGGCGGACACGGCGATTTCATGGTGCCTTTGCCAAAGCACTCAAGTGTGAATGGCATACCTATAACCGATTTGCTCACTGGCGACGAAATAAAAAAAATAGTTCAAAGAACAAGGGATGGTGGTGCTGAAATAATAAATCTAGAAAAAAAATCCAGCGCATATTATGCACCAGCATCCTCACTTGCGCTAATGGCAGAATCTATCTTAAAAGACAAAAAGATGGTTTTGCCATGCGCAGCGTATCTTAATGGGGAATACGGTATAAAAGGAATATTCATGGGCGTCCCTGTAATAATTGGGGAAAAAGGGGTAGAGAAAATAATAGAACTTGACCTAACAAAACAGGAATCCCAGCAGCTAAAAGAGTCTTCAGCCAAGATACATGAGTTGATCAAGCAGTTTGACAGAATTTATAAATGAGATGCCAGGGATGATATGGAAGGCAAAAATGCGTATGATGAAGAACAGATAAAGCAAAAGCTTATCAGAAAATTAAATCTTGATAAAAAAGAGATATCATACTACTCCCTCCCCGCATTGAAAGAAATAGGAATGGGAGATCCTTCGAGATTGCCTTTCTCTTTAAGAATCGTGCTTGAGTCTCTTGTAAGAAATATGGATGGACAAAGCATAACAAAGCAAGACGTAATCAATCTTCTGGAATGGGAACATCGCAATCCTAAAGACCAAGACATACCCTTCAAAGTTTCAAGAGTCTTGATGCAGGACTTTACAGGTGTCCCTGCGGTTGTAGATATGGCTGCTATAAGGGATTTTATAATAAAGAAGGGAGGAAAGCCTGATGATGTCCAGCCGATAATACCTACGGACCTTATTATAGACCATTCTGTGCAAGTAGACTCTTTCAATGTGGTACAGGCTTTGGAAATAAACCAAGAGAAAGAGATAGAAAGAAATTCTGAAAGATACAAACTCCTAAAATGGGCGAGCCAGGGCTTTAACAATTTTAAGGTTTTTCCTCCATCTGCAGGAATATGCCATCAAGTTAACCTAGAATTCCTTGCAACATGTGTGGCAACAAAAGCCTCTGAAATTGGGGAAGAGGCATTTCCAGATACTCTTGTAGGAACCGATTCTCACACAACAATGGTAGACTCATTGGGAATAGTTGGATTTGGCGTAGGCGGGATAGAAGCTGAAGCTGCATTGCTTGGACAACCAGTTTCAATAACAATGCCTAAAGTGCTTGGGGTGCATCTCAAAAACAGACTTCCAGAGGGGGCAACGGCAACCGATTTTGCATTGACACTTACCAAACTTCTTAGGGAGAAAGGAGTAGTAAATATGTTTGTAGAATTTTTTGGGGAAGGGCTAAAATCTCTTTCCTTGCCTGATAGGGCAACTCTATCAAATATGTGCCCAGAGTATGGTGCTACTGTGGCGATTTTCCCTGTTGACGACGAGACATTAAAGTATTTGGAGATGACAGGAAGGCCGAAAAGCAGAATAGAATTGATAAAAGAGTACTACAAAGCCCAAGGAATGCTAAATCTGGATTACAAAAATATAGACTATAGCGATATACTCGAAGTGGATCTATCTGCAATATCCCCAAGCGTATCCGGTCCATCACAGCCTAAGCAGCAAATACCTCTAAGTAAAGTCAAGGAGGAATTCATATCACTCTTCCTTGACGGGATGGATCCAAAAGAAATAGAGCCCAGCGGCAAAGAACTTGCAAGATGGTCTTCAGAAAGCATAAATTCGGCTAATAATGATGGTAATGTAAATCCTCACGAAAAGAAGAAATCAGCAACTATAAAGTATCATGACGGAACAGAGACTATCTTATCGGATGGCGATATAGTAATATCATCCATAACCAGCTGCACAAATACCAGCAATCCTTCAGTTATGATCGCAGCCGGCTTATTGGCAAAAAAAGCGCTAGAGAAAGGCCTGAAGATAAATACAAGGAAAGTAAAGACAAGTATGGGTCCTGGTTCAAGGGTAGTGACCAGATACCTGCAAAAAGCAGGCCTTATAGAACCATTAGAGAAGCTTGGATATGAAATAGTCGGGTATGGATGTATAACCTGCATAGGCAACAGCGGTCCGCTTATAGATAAGCAAAGCGAGGCAATAAACAGCAATGACCTGAACGTTGTTGCGGTATTATCGGGAAACAGGAACTACGAAGCCAGAATACATACCGATGTCAAAGCCAATTATCTCATGTCTCCCCCATTGCTAATAGCATTTGCCATTGCTGGAACTATACTTATAGACCTTAC
Organism: Microcaldota archaeon; assembly: GCA_021810105.1. Taxonomy (GTDB): domain Archaea; phylum Micrarchaeota; class Micrarchaeia; order Micrarchaeales; family Micrarchaeaceae; genus JAJZAB01. Next base: position 29,108 of record JAJZJM010000003.1, read on the forward strand.
AAAAGAGCCTCTTGGCAAAAACGAGAAAGGAGAGCCTGTATACCTTAAGGACATCTGGCCAACCAACCAAGAGATAAATGAAATAATGGGCAGAGTAATAAGCGAAGACATGTTCGAAAAAGAATATGGAAAGAATATCTACGATGTAAACCCTTATTGGAATAGCCTCCAAAGTCCATCAGGAAAAGCATACGTTTGGGAGAAGGACAGCACATATGTCAGATTACCTCCCTTCTTTGATTCAGAAGGAAAAATTTCACAGATAGCCCCTATAGAGAATGCGAGAGTGCTCGCAATTTTTGGAGATTCAATATCAACAGACCACATATCTCCTGCAGGCGCGATATCTTCTGCAAGTCCTGCTGGAAAATACCTAATTGAGCAAGGGGTTAAGCCAGCAGATTTTAATACATACGGATCAAGGAGAGGTAATCATGAAGTTATGATGCGTGGAACTTTTGCAAATTCAAGAATAGTCAACCTCATGCTAGATGGTGGTGCTGGCGGAAATACAATACATTATCCATCTGGAGAAAAGACCACCATATATGACGCAGCAATGAGATACAAGAAAGAAAACGTGCCGGAAATTGTAATTGCCGGATTAGAATATGGATCTGGAAGTTCAAGAGATTGGGCTGCAAAAGGGACTGCCCTGCTAGGAGTAAAAGCAATAATTGCAAAAAGTTTTGAGCGAATCCACAGAAGCAACCTGATAGGAATGGGCGTGGTCCCTCTGCAATTCCGAGAGGGAGAAAGCGCAGAGAGCCTAATGATAGACTACTCGAAGACGATCAGCATAAATATAAATGAAAACATGAAGCCTCGCGACAATATAAAAATGTCATACTATAAGCGCGGCAGTGATTCACGTTCAGAAACAGAATTGGAATTGCGCATAGATACGGGAATCGAAATGGAGTATTACCGCGCAGGAGGCATACTCAACTATGTAGTAAAAAAACTCCAAAAATAGGTGCAGATTGTGGAGTACTCCCTTATATGTATGGCTTGCGGTTTAAAATACCAAATGGGCTATAAGAGCCAGATATGCAAATGTGGAGGTATACTGGAAGTTAATTACAAAAGCCGGATTAAAATACCAAAATCAGAAAGTTTTTGGGATTATCAGGATTGCCTTCCCACATCGAAGTACAAAAGGCTGATGCTTGGAGGCACACGGATGCTTGAAGCTGATGAAAAAAATCTAATACTTAAACTCGAACTGTATAATCCTACTAGATCCTTTAAAGACAGAGGATCTGTAATAGAAGCTGCAAAAGCTAGGGAATACGGATACAAAACATTGGCCGTAGCATCTACTGGGAACATGGCATACTCTCTTTCGTACTATTCAAAAATCTACGAAATAAAAGCGCATGTTTTCATAAGCAAGTCGGCAAGTAGAGATAAAATATATAACATAATGAAGACACATGATGCTGTCCTCCACAAGGTAAATGGTGATTTTTCAAATGCCCAAGCCGAAGCGATTTTATATGCGCGCAAGAACAGTGCATTTCTTGCCGGAGACTACTGTTATAGAAAGGAGGGCCAAAAAACCCTTGCATATGAAATCATCACACAATGTGAAAATGTCAGGCAAATAATCGTTCCTGTTGGCAACGCCACTTTAATAAGCGGAATATACAAAGGGCTTTGTGAAATGAAAGCTTCTGGAAACATCTCCAGTCTGCCAAGATTGATTGCCGTGCAAGCTGAAAAATGCGCCCCCTTGGCAAAAGCGTTCAATAACAACAGTAGGATTGTGTATGAAAAGCCTCGCACTGCTGCGGATGCTATAGCTGTGGGGATGCCCACTTTCGGCAACCAGGCTATAGAAGCTATACGCAATACAAAAGGCATGGCTTTGACAATCACAGAAAAGGAAATGGTGAAAAGGCAGCAGCAGCTTTATGAAAAATATGGAATTTTGGCAGAGCTGGCAAGCTCTGCAGTATTAGCTGCCTATTATAAAATGCAAAATACAGAAAAAGGTAAAACTGTAGCTATAATAAGCGGCGGAAACGTATGATGATAATATGGAATTTGAAAAAGGAATACCTGCATGGATATTATGTGAAGACCTGCTTGTAAAAGTAAAGACGGAGCTGGCTAATGAGGCAATAATAACATTGCAGAATGAGGTAAAAGCCGGACGTATGAAAGTGGACGGCAACCTGGTTACCGCAAATGAAATGACTAGCGAAGCCGAACGGGACCTTTTTGTGGTCACCCACATAGCTTCAGAAAGCGAAGCTATGCTCAAAGCCTATTCTGATTATATAATTAAAAAAGAAACATCTCCAGAACGGCTTAATTCTGATGATGTCCAAAAAATAGAGAACTCGAAAAGGCTGATGCTGGCTGTACAGGAAATATCTTTGCTTGTAAGATATCGGCAGGTTGCCGAGGAATGGATACTAGAGATAGAAGGGATTCCTACGATAAAAGACCCTGTAAAACTGCTTGGGTCTACAATAAGAGGGGTTAATGATGACAGGTTCGAAGTACTGGATTTCATTCTTAAAAGAAAAAGCATAAAAGAGGCAAAAATATTTTCGGATGCCGAATATGGTATGATAGATGAAGCGCTCAGAATCGCAGAGAAGCATCAAACTCCTTGATCTATCTTTTTTATTAAATTCTCAGTAAATTCGGATGTCCCTAGCGGTTTAGACCCAAGGTATCTGGCAATGTCTTTTGTCACCCTTTTCTCTTTTATCGAATAGTCTATTGCTTTTGATATCAATTCAGATGCCTTGCCCAATCCTATATGGTCAAGCATCATCTGCCCTGCTTTTATTATGCCCATTGGGTTAGCTACGTTTAGTCCAGCATATTTATCTGCGGTCCCATGTACTGCCTCAAAAACTCCGCCATTGTCTCCTATGTTTGCCCCTCCCAGAATTCCAATATCTCCTATCAGCGCCCCTGCAGCATCTGATATATAGTCGCCATTCAGATTCGGTGCCAGTATAATGTCATAGCTCTCTGGTCTTGTTATTATCTGTTGGAACATGTTATCTGCAATCCTGTCATTTATCAATATTTTACCCTTAGGTAATACCTTACTGCCGTTCAATTCATTTTCTTTAATAAATTTTCCCCCGTATTCATTCTCAGCAACAGAGTAAGCCCATTCGCGGAAAGCCCCTTCCGTATATTTCATTATATTCCCTTTATGCATTATCGTTACAGATCTTCTGCGATTCTTTATTGCATAATTCAAAGCCATTCTGGTTATTCTTTCAGTTTTTGATTTGCTCATAGGTTTTATTCCTATCCCTGCATCCGAATCCAGTTTTATTTTAAATTCTTTTTTAAGGAATTTTCTCAAGGAATTCGCCTCCGAGCTATTGTAAGGCCACTCTATTCCAGTATAAAGGTCATCAGTATTCTCCCTGAATATTACCATATCTATGCGTTCTGGATTTTTTATCGGGCTTTCTAATCCATTCATGTATTTAACAGGTCGTATATTTGCGTAAAGATCCAGCAGAAGCCTCAGTTGGACGTTTAGCGATCTTATTCCTTTACCTACTGGAGTTTCAAGCGGGCCTTTGAGCAGAAGCCTATACCTCTTCAACGCATCAATTGTTTTCTTGGGAAGGCTGCTTCCAAACTCCTTCTGGGCGACTTTTCCTGCAGGAACTGTAAGCCAATTTATCTTTTTTGTAGATTTATATGCTCTTCGAACTGCGGAGTCAATAACGGTCACTGCCGAGTTGGTTATCTCCGGCCCGATTCCATCACCGTCAATTTTCAATATTGTAATGGGGCTTGCCATCTGAGCACAGTATATTTAGTAAGTGCAAATCTAAAAAACCACAGTCATGTATTATAAATCCACAAAACCAGGCACATAAACTGCACAGTCGACTTAATAAATATTAATACTAACAATATTGTGATTATGATGGCAGACGAAAGGAAAAAGGAAGACGGCATTACTGCCAAGAAGGAAGAGAACTTTTCAGAATGGTATATCCAGATAATAAGCAAATCCGAATTTGTAGATTATACTTCTGTTTCGGGATGCCTTGCATTTAGGCCTGATGGATATTTCGCCTGGGAAATAATACAAAAGGCAACAAATGCCCTTTTAAGCGAAACAGGAATAAACAACGTTTATTTTCCTCTTCTAATACCTGAAAAACTTCTAAACAAGGAAAAAGAGCACATAAAGGGTTTTAATCCTGAAGTTGCGTGGGTGACTCAAACAGGCAATTCAAAACTTGATGAGAGGCTTGCAGTTAGGCCTACGTCTGAGACAATAATGTATGAAAGCTATTCGAAATGGATAAGATCTTGGAGAGATCTTCCATTGCGATATAATCAATGGAATAGCGTTGTAAGGTGGGAGTTCAAACACCCGACTCCATTATTGAGAGGTAGGGAATTCCTATGGAACGAAGGTCATACAGCATTCGCAACAAAGGAGGAGGCAGAAAATGAAAAAGACACTATATTAAAAATATACCTTTCTGTACTGAAAGATTATCTCGCCCTTCCTGGCATAATGGGGAGGAAAACCGATTCAGAAAAATTTGCAGGCGCAGAAGCATCATATAGCATAGAACATATACTTCCGGACGGTGCGGCTATACAGGGCCCCATTTTTCATCTAGACGGCCAGAACTTCTCAAAGTCATTTGGGATTAAATTCCTGAATAAGGAAGGCAAAACCGAATACGTATATCAAAATACGTTTGCAATAAGTACAAGGGAACTGGGCGTAATGCTCTCTGTCCATGGGGATAATAAAGGGCTTGTAATACCGCCAAAATTAGCAAGGATACAGGTTATCATAATCCCAATATACAATAATGACGCCAAAGAGCTAGTGATAAAATCCGCTAACGATTTATCAAAAAAACTCTCCGCAAAGGCAAGAGTTTTTGTAGATGACAATGATTCTTACTCGCCAGGGTGGAAGTTCCACGAATGGGAATTAAGAGGCGTCCCAATACGAATAGAGATAGGGGAGCGTGACATAAAGGCTGATAAAGTGGTTGTTTACAGAAGGGACACTGGTAAAAAACAAGATGTAAAAATCGGAGATCTGACAAAAGAGATAGAATCTCTTCTTGAAGAAATACATCAAAACCTTTATAACAATGCATTAAAGCAGCTAAAATCCAATATCCATCAGGTTCACGATTATTCTGAATTGAAGAAAATTATAACTGGCACAGGAGGTTTTGCAGAGGCTCCGTGGTGTGGTTCTTCCAAATGCGAAGAGAAAGTAAAGAGTGACACAAAAGGGAAGATAAGCAACATGCCCTTGGACATCCAGGAAAAAGCCAAGGGGAAAAAGTGCATAGTGTGTGGAGAGGAAGCGAAGCACATGGCTAATTTTGCGAAATCCTATTAAACCTGGATTCTAACTAATCATTGCAGCCCCTTCGTCTAGTGGCCAAGGACCGCGGGCTTTGGACCCGTGTACATCGGTTCGAATCCGATAGGGGCTATCCGAATATCGTGGTTGGTGCAAAGATAAGAATATTCGGAGATTCGTATAGATGAATGCACCTCACCGAATACTGCTCCTTTTCAAATAAATGCCAGATGAAACGAAACAGCTAAATTTACAACAATGTAAATGAGACTGTGATGATACGAGGTATTTCTGATTTGTGATGAAAAGAGAGTCTCTGAAAAGGGAGTTCAATGATACAATGGTATTACCTTACACTCATATCATCATCTCTGGTAGGTGTTGCATCAATCCTTGAAAAAAAGGTTTTAAGAAGAGCGCATGCCCTTTCCTATAGCTCCATAACTACGATATTTATAGCGCTATTATCTCTCTCATTTATACCATTTCTTGACTTCAATATAAAACCCATATACTGGGTTGTGCTTTATGCAATGGGAATCACATCAGCAATAAGCTACTGGTTAACAGCAAGGGTCTACAAGCATGCGAACATATCTGTATCCACTCCCATACTGAGCACAGCTCCGCAGATGCTTACCGTGATATTCGGGTATCTGCTGCTCGGCGAAGTGCTGAGCTTTATACAATACGCAGGTATAGCGATACTTCTATCAGCAACATTTCTTCTGGTTAGCCATACAGCAAAGCCTTCTACGAAAAGGTATGCAAAAAAATATCCAGTAATGCTTGCTGCAATAGTCTTTCTTATAGCTATAGGCGCAATAATGCTGAAATTTGTACTTTCTGGAGTTACGATATATACTGCATTATTCATAATAGAGATGTTCGTTGCGTTCAACCTGTTTGTAATATTGAGGCATAATCATGGCAACAAAAAAGAAATCAAAAGAAATGTTAAAAAATTCTGGAAGCCAATTTTGATTATAGCAATTATTGCAATATTATATAGAATAACCTATTATGCAGCTGCAGCCGAAGCTCCTATAAGCCTTGTATCTCCCTTAAGAAACGTGGTCAATATCATGATAATTGTATCAGTAAGCGGAGTAATTTTCCATGAAAAAAACATAAAAAGGAAAATTGCACTATCAGCGGTTATGATTGCCGCAGCCTTTATGATCATACTCTAGAAAGCGATTACGTTGCTAGCCTAACTTATTTATGCGCCTTCATATATGATTCAAGAGCCCCGGCAAGCGCCTTTGCGGAAAGAACTGCACAGTGCATTCTTGCAGGGCCTGGATCTAATCCCAGTATCTCTTTCACTTTTTCATAATCTATCTTCTTCGCATCAGAAATCGACATTCCCTTTACGAAATCTGTTAGCATGCTTGCACCAGCCTGGCTTATTGCGCAGCCCTGCCCTTCGAATGAAACCTGGGCAATCTTCTCTTTTTCAATCTTTACATAAATTGTTATATCATCTCCGCATATCGGATTTTCATCGTGAAATTCGACATCATATTTGGTTAGCTTTCCTTTATTGTGCGGATGTTCGTACTGTGAGATTATCTCTTCTGCATATATATCCAAAGGCATTTATTTCACTTTGAAAACTTTTTTTACAGAACCTATCGCATCTATAGCAGAGTCAATATCGCTCTTATCATTATAAAGGTAGAAGCTCATCCTAGAAAGTGCTCCCACCTTGAATATCCCTCTGACCAAAGGCATAGCGCAATGATGCCCTGCACGTATCGCTATCCCAAAGCTATCAAAAACAGCAGAAACATCGTGCGGATGTATCTTGTCCAAAGAAAATGACACTACGCCTCCGCGCTTTTCAATATCCGCCCTTCCATATCCGAAAACCTTCAACCCGTTTATTTTAGCAAGTCTTTCCAGGGCATATGCAGTTAGCTCCTTCTCATGCCCTCTTATGTTTTCCATTCCAATTCTTTCTAAATAATCTACCGCAGTCCCAAGAGCTATGCCTCCTTCTATGTTAGATGTGCCCGCCTCGAATTTCCAAGGCAAATCATTCGGAGTATAAGAGTCAAAGGCTACGCTCTTTATCATATCTCCGCCTCCAAAAAGCGGTTCCATCGATTCCAGTAGCTCTGTTTTTCCATACAAAGCCCCTATTCCTGTAGGGCCAAGCATCTTATGTCCTGAAAGTGCAAAAAAATCACACCCAATGGCTCTTACATCTACTGGCATATGTGGTGCTGATTGGGCTCCGTCTATAAGCACGGTAGTGCCCTCTTTTTTTGCGAGTTTAGTTATCCTCTTAACATCATTTATACTTCCAAGAACATTTGAAACGTGTGTAATTGCGAGCATCTTCGGTCCCTTCTCAATCTGCTCCCTAAGGCTCTGTTCAGAAAGGCCTTCCATATTGTTATCCATTTTTATATAATCCAGCACCGCGCCTTTTCTTTTTGCTAGCATCTGCCACGGAACAATATTACTATGATGCTCCATTTCGGATATGAGTATCCTGTCCCCTTTTTTAATATTTGACATTCCCCAAGTCAATGCAACAAGGTTTATTGCCTCTGTAGTATTCCTTACATATATTATCTCTTCAAACTTTCCAGCACCTATAAACCGTGCAAGCTTTCTTTTGGATTCAATATACTTTTCCGTAGCTGTCTCTGCAATTTTGTATATGCCCCTGTGTATGTTTGCATTATAATTCTCATAGTATTCGGTAATGGCGTCTATGACTTCTTTGGGTTTCTGAGAAGTTGCAGCACTGTCCAGATAAATCAAAGGTTTTCCATTCATTTTCTTTTTTAAAATAGGAAAATCTTTTTTTATCATAGTCGGATCTATTCCGGATTTCATATCAGTTTCCCTTGATGAATGATTCATATCCCTCCTTCTCTAGCTTCTCTATAAGTTCTTTTCCCCCTTCTGCTACAATCTTTCCATTTGTCATCACGTGGACAAATTGCGGGTTCATATAGGATAAGATCCTGCTATAATGAGTTATTATTACCAACCCCATATTATATTTTTTACCGAATTCGTTTATATTCTCCGCCACTACCTTGACCGCATCTATGTCGAGTCCTGAGTCTGGTTCGTCCAGTATTGCGATTTTTGGCTGCAGCACTCCCATTTGCAATACCTCTGCCTTCTTCTTCTCTCCTCCGGAGAACCCTTGATTCAATGATCTTCCTATTAGGTTATCCACCATTTTTAGATTTACTGCGCTTGTCCTTATATCTGCCATGAGCTCCTTCGTGTTTACTGTAGACGCAACAGCTTCCTTGGCGCTATGCAAGAAGTTTATGAATCCTACACCCTCAACTTCAACAGGGTTTTGGAATCCCAGAAATAGCCCTAACTTTGCGCGTTTATCAGTAGTCAGGCCAATAATGCTCTGCCCATCTACGAGTATATCTCCGCTAGTTGGCTTTAATTTAGGATAACCCAGTATCGTTTTTGCCAAAGTGGTTTTACCAGACCCGTTGTGCCCCATTATTACATGAACCTCCCCCTGCCCTATCTTGAGATTTATCCCATTTACTACTTCTTTCCCTTCTATAGAGACATGCAAATCTTTTATTTCCAATATCATCCGATTCACCTATTTTATCATTATTGCACAATTAAATCTGTTGTAATTCTGGCATGCTTTGCACATGGCGCGTTGTGCAGCAACGCTGTTATCTTTTGAAATGTTATGCACAAACCTCTCCACAGCGCTAGCATCAAGTCTGCCCATGCTCCCCTCTACAGATTTTGAATAAATTCCGTTTATGTACTTGCTTATAGCTGCCTGCGATAATCCAAGCAAAGTTGCTGCTTCTTGCTGGCTAATGTTATTCCTTGTAACTAATATAGACGCAGCCTTGGCTTTGAATGCTGGCATAAACTTGTTCAATGCAATCTCGTAATCTGTTGGCATGGTCTCATCTATATTTATAGTGCCCTTTGAAAATGTCTTCTTCATTTTCCTTTCCGACCCATATGTTCTCAGCTGAGAGCTTGACAGGGGCTCCAAAAGTTCCATTCTCTATCTTTTCTGCAACCAAATTGGCACCAGCCAGTTTTGCAGTTGCATTTCTGAATTTGCCTATGCTGCTAGACAGGAAGCCCTCAACAATTAATCTCTTTGCGCTTTGTTCTGGTAGCCCTTTCGACATAAGGTAAAATATGAGTTCGTCGTCTATCGGACCTGTGGCCGAAGAATGGGTTGCTTTCACCTCATTCTCATCTATAGACATTGCAGGTATTGATTCCAGATAAGCGTCTTTGTTTAAGAGCATGCCAGATTCGTATACAAAAGAGCGCGCATTCTTCGAGCCAAAAGGTATCTTTGCAAATCCTTTCAGTATGCAAAGAGACTGATCTGCAAGCACTGCTCTCGAGTGCAGTTCCGCTATAGTCGCCTGCGAAGAATTCTCAAGATAGCTGCTCACATCAAATTTCTGCTTTGATGACCCAAATACCAGTTCATTTACGTGTATCGATGCCTCGTATCCTGATGCGGAAAAATAGTTCTTGGCCCTGGAGTGCGAGCCACCATTATACAGATAATTGAGCTTAAGAGTTGCATTATTGAAAGCATTGTATTTAGACAGCCCCACCACGGTGGTCCTATAATCCTCATTATGCACCGCGTCTATGTATATGCTGGAATACTCTCCTGCTATGCATTCATGCATTACTGCACTTGCAGAATCGCCTTTGGATGATGAAGCATACCATTCAAAAACCTCAAGTTCCGCTCCCTTCCCTGTATTAACTATAACTTGTGTGGCAAGAGGATGGGCAGCATTTATAAATAGGAGATTTATTTGCGCTTTCTGCCCTTCAGGAACATCCAAAATTACAATCTCTTTTGTAAAAGCATGCACCAAAGAGGCAAGTTTGTCATCTGCGCTTTTGTAAAGTTTTCTATCCAACACATCCATGCTTATATCCGAAACTGGAACTATCCTGATGTTTTTCTGGGATTGATTAACAATATGACCGCTCCCCCAGATTATTGCATCAAATTTTACAGAACTATCAACAAAAATAGACTTAGATAGGGCTTCAATCTCCTCTTTGGTATCAGGATTATCCTGTTTGACCTGAAATATTCCGAAAAGCTGCTCCGGGCTTAAACTTACATATTTCCTCTTGTATAATTCATTCTGCTCTTCCGGAAGTTCCTTATACTTCTGAATGGCATCTTCAACAAACAATCTATAAGAATTCAATAAATCACTTAGGCAACGGATCCGCTTGTATCCAGTTTTATCAGCCTTCTCAATTCTACAGAGTACTCAAGCGGAAGCGCTTTAGTCAAAGGGTCTATGAAACCAAGCACTATAGTCGTAAGGGCTTCTTCTTCGCTTAAGCCGCGAGACATTAGATAAAAGAGTTGCTCTTCTCCTATCTTTCCTACAGCTGCCTCATGCGTTATGGTTGCATCCTCTCTCTGAATGTCCATGTATGGATAAGTGTTGGTCTTTGACTCTTTGTTAAGTAGGAGAGCATCGCATCGTACTGTAGATTTCACATTATCGGCATTCCTTGCAACATAAAGCTGCCCTCTATACGAAGAAACGCCGTTTTTCTTTGATACACTTTTTGATATTATCTTAGAAGTAGTATCTGGGGCGAGGTGCAGCATCTTTCCTCCTGAATCTTGCACCTGATTCTCTCCGGCTACTGCAACTGACAGTATCTCTCCTTTCGCACCTCTGCCTTTCAGGTATACCGAAGGGTACTTCATATTCACCTTACTGCCTATATTTGCATCAACCCACTCCATATGAGCATTCTCATATGCGAATGCACGCTGGGTAACAAGATTATACACGTTTCTAGACCAGTTCTGTATTGTAACGTACCTGACATGCGCATCCTTGTGTACTATTATCTCAACAACCGCAGAATGAAGCGAAGAGCTCATGTAGATAGGAGCTGTGCATCCTTCTATATATGTTACATCTGCACCTTCATCAGCTATTATCAAGGTTCTTTCGAATTGGCCAGCTTTCTCGGCATTTATCCTGAAGTATGCCTGAAGCGGCATTGCAACCTTCACCCCTTTTGGTACGTATATGAAGCTGCCTCCAGAGAAGACCGCTGTGTTCAATGCGGCAAACTTGTTGTCCGTAGGTGGTATCACAGTTCCAAAGTATTTTTTCACAAGTTCCGGGTATTTTTTTACAGCAGAGTCTGTATCTGTAAATATTACTCCCTGCTTCTCAAGCTCTTTTTTAACGTGGCCGTACACTACTTCAGAATCGTACTGGATCTCTGCTCCCGAAAAGAACTTGCGTTCCGCTTCTGGTATCCCTAACTTATCGAATGTCCTCTTTATATCTTCAGGAACTTTTTCCCACGTATCCTCCTTCTTGCCTCCGGGTCTGATATAGTAATAAACATCATCAAAATCTATTCCGCTTAGGTCTGCTCCCCATGTTGGCAAGGGTTTATTCTTAAATACTTTATACGCGGTAAGCCTTTTCTCAAGCATCCAATCTGGCTCATTCTTTATCTTTGAAATCTCTTTGACAATTTCCTCAGACAACCCTTTCTCGGTCTTATAAGAGTATTCTGTCTTATCGCTAAATCCATAGCGCTCCTTGTACTCTTCATCAGCATATCCTAAAAGTTCTTGTTCATTCTCTTGCATATTATCCACTAATTATAACTGAGTTATAATTATAGTGCTGCCCATTGTATTTAAAAGCTATCTTCTCAAACGGGTAACGCCTTTACAAATTCTGCACATTAAAAAAACGGTTAACTAAAAGTTTTATGTAATACATTGCGAACAAACTTAACCAATAATAACCTTATTGCCACAATATAGATTATTAAAGCGATTTTTATGCCGAGCTTCTCAAATGAATCAACATATAAGAGATTCTGTGAATCAGGACGCGAGGCGGAATTCGATGCTCTTTTTGAATCTGCGATAAAATCAGTCGGTTTGCAATTCGGTAAGAGATACCCTATGTATATAAACGGAAAAGAGGTTTTCTCGAGCGAAAGCATAGTGGAAAGGACTCCAATAGATAATACCACCATAATCGGCCATTTTCAAAAAGGGACGAGGGAAGATGCAAGGGCTGCAATAGAAGCTGCACATAATGCGTTCGATGCATGGAGTAAGGTTCAGTATAAGGAAAGGGCATCTATATTCAGGAAAGCAGCCGAGATATTTTCTAAAAATAAATTTGATCTTGCCGCTATATTAAGTTATGAGAATGGCAAATCCAGATATGAGTCGATAGGTGAAGTGGATGAGGCAATAGACTTCATGAAATACTATGCAAATGAGTTGGAAATAAACAAAGGATACCTGAGAAAAACTAAAATGGAAGCAAGCAAAACAAAAGTAAACGCGGGTTTCCAAGGAGCGCCATCCGTAAACGAAGAGAGGGTAAACATAAGGATGATGCCATACGGAGTATTCGGAGTGATAGCACCTTTCAATTTTCCTGTCTCTATAAGCACCGGCATGAGCGTTGGCGCAATGATAACTGGAAATACGGTTGTATTCAAGCCATCATCTTCAGACAGCATGACTATGCTTACAGGCATAAAAATATATCAATATTTTAAAGAGGCTGGAGTTCCTGATGGTGTCTTTAATTATGTATCAGGTCCCGGATCTGTGGTTGGAGAGGAGTTGGTGGTAAATCCCAATGTTTCTGGAATTGTCTTCACAGGCTCAAGAGATGTTGGAACAGGAATGATTACAAAAGCGTATTCTATGGGGCTACAGAAAGCTTTCATAGTTGAAATGGGCGGTAAAAATCCTGTAATAGTATCGAAATACGCGGATTTAGATCAGTCAGCATCTGGAATTGCAAGTGCAGCCTTCGGCTTCGATGGCCAAAAATGCAGCGCAACTTCAAGAGTATATGTACATGAGTCAATCAAAGAACAATTCATAAGCAAACTCATAGAAAAAGCAAGAGGGTTCAAGATAGGCGATCCCATCAGTAAGGATAATTACATGGGTCCGCTAATAAGCAAAAATGCGTATAACACGTATATCGAAGCCATAAATAAAGCAAAAGCCGACGGCAGGGTCTTATATGGTGGCAACAAGGTAAGCGTGAATCCCTACGGCTATTATGTTGAACCGGCGATAATAGAGGTAAAGCACTCTAGCGATTTGGTACATAAGGAACTATTCGTTCCAATATTGACAGTAGAAAGCTACAAGGACTTCAACGAGGCAATAAAACTTGCAAATGACACAAAATATGGTCTTACCGCAGCACTATACAGCAAGAAAAAAAAGGAGATCCAGGAATTCTCAGATCGTATAGAGGCAGGTACTATTTATGTAAACAGGCAGACCAGTGCAACTACGGGTGCAATAGTCGGGCTGCATACTTTTGTAGGATGGAAGGGAAGCAGCATAAACGGAAAAGGCTCCGGAAGCAAGTTCTACCTGCAGCAATTTATGAGAGAGCAAAGCATCTCAATTACAAAATGATTTAATGTGCATCTTATTGCTCCTGTCAAAAGGGGTTGATTTCAAGAAGGAAAAGATAGTCGTCGGCAATAAAAAAATGGATTCTTTCATCGCAGATACGCCACGCAAGATGACAGTAGGCTTGATGTTCAGGAATGGCCTGAAATCAAACGAATGCATGACCTTTTTCTTCCCTAATGACGGCACCCATCCAATTTGGATGAGGAACATGAAGTTTCCTATAGATATTGTATGGTATGACAGCAACAAAAGAGTAGTTGATTTTGTTGAGAATGCGATGCCTTCAGGACGTTTTGACTTTTCTTCCTTCAGACCTAAAAAACCAGCCAGATATGTTATAGAATTTAATGCGGGATTTGTAAAGAAAAATAAAATAAAAATAAAAGATGTTGCAAAGTTTGGTATTTAGCCTACTTTGCAACACTAAAAAGTTGAAAGGATTATCTTCTTCCTTTCCTGTTCATCTTTGCTCTTGCCACATATCCTCCTTTGTCTATAAAGTAGAGATACCCTTCCTCTCTCCTTACGACTTCGTCTGTGACCTTTGCCTTTCTTCCCCTCTTATTTGTCCTCATAGGGGTCTTCCATACATGCCCGTCCTTTCCTAGGTAGTAAAGATAACCGTCCTCTCTACTTACCTTTTCGCTTCCTACTCTTTGTGCCATAATTTCACCGTTATAATATCCGTCATTAAATTTAAATAGGTATCGTCGAGAAAAACGCTACCCCGCCGAAATCGACTGGTTTATTAATTTTGTCTGAGATTAAGATGAGATTAAATGATAGAGATAAAATTAATCAAAGAGGTAGATATGAAAGGTGCAACGCTAATTGAAGGCTTTCCAGGAATAGGTTTAGTGGGGCCTATGGCTGTCAGTTACATAATAGATAAACTCGATATGGACTATGTTGGATACATAGAAAGTGAAGAGTTCCCGCCCCTCGTATCTATCCACAATAGCCAACCTCTCCCACCGGTAAGGGTGTACTATTCTAATAAAAAGAAGATAGCTGCAGTGTTTGCAGAATTTTCAATGCCTGTAAGCCTTGCATCTCCTTTAGCAGAAAAGATATATGCGATGTTTAAATCAAACGAGATGAAAGACATAATCTCTATAGGCGGGATGCCTTCGAAAGGCGTGCCCGACAGCAGCGTTGTATATGCGATTGCATCAACCAAAGAGGGTATGAAAAATGCAGAAAATGAAGGAATCAAGCCAGTCATAGAAGGAGTTTCAACAGGCGTAAGTGCAAGGCTCCTACTGCTCTCCTCATTCGATTCAATCCCTGACACAACCATACTGGTTCCTGTAGACCCGAGCATAATAGATCCCAAATGCGCAGAGTTTGCAATAGACAGTATAAATAAGATTCTAAAACTAAACATAGACGTTACAGAGCTCGAAAACGAAGCCAAGGAGGTAGATGCAAAAATAAGAGAGCTACTAAAAAAGAGCAAAGAAACTCAAGACGCGCACAAAACCTCACTGGGCAGTTCTGGCACACAATCAATGTACGCGTGACATACCTGCTCGAATAGCTATTAATATCCTATATACAATAGCCTATAAATGCA
This sequence comes from Microcaldota archaeon, assembly GCA_021810105.1. Lineage (GTDB taxonomy): Archaea > Micrarchaeota > Micrarchaeia > Micrarchaeales > Micrarchaeaceae > JAJZAB01. The sequence continues at coordinate 44,495 of JAJZJM010000003.1, forward strand.
GGGGTTCCAGAGTCTGGTCTGGCGAAAGCCACAGAAAAATGGGCAGGACTTAAGATCCTGTGGCCTAGTGCCTTCGAGAGTTCGAATCTCTCCCCCTGCAAATTCAATTTACGGTGACAAGCCAGGGTTCGGAAATCCGAAACGGAAATCTTCAAGGAAGGAAGATTTCAATAGGCTTTTCGACAATCTCAAGCACGTGTCCATGAATCTTTCATGGCACCAATTACAGCAGCCACAATCGGTATTGCACAAGACGCAAACCAAGAGGTTTGCGGGAAAGAGGAAGACGCCCAAATACGGCACTCTATCAAAGGCGTTCAGTAACGGACAGCTTTCGCAGTTCTTACATGCGATAGAAAGCGACAAGTTTCGCCTATTATTTTTCGTATCAAGTGCAGCTTGGACTACGTATAGGTGAAGCAGTCAGGGTAAACATAAAGGACATCAATTTTGAGATACGGGAACTTACCTCGAAGACCGAGAAGGCGAGAACCTTAGACACCTTGATCATACCTGTGCTGCTGTTTAAGGATACCATAGCCTTCATCTCGAAGCACAAGACCGAGATTGAGAAATCGTAGGGATACTTATTCTTTGCAGATAAACTGCGAACCAAACGGCCATAGCCGTTCCTTGAGTAGAACTACATCCGCAACAGGTCCAGGTGTTATATCAGGTTGGCTGGCTTGGATGAGGTCTATGATACTTCAGACGAAACAAACCCAGATAGAAGCGTAAGACATCTTCATAGGCTGGCTACACATAGCCTGAGGCACTATGCGATAAACAAGGAAATAGCGCATTTTCATCCGAGCAAATTCGAAGATTTTTAGAATATTACGATAGGCACAAACTGCCTGGAAAGGAAAATGAGGCAGGCGTTTACAGGGAATCTGGTTTTGTCATAGAGCTCCTAGTGAAAAACTATGGAAAGGAAAAACTGCTTCGCTTGATTAGATCTATAAAAGATGCGGGAAACGAAGCGGCATTCGCCAAGAAGTTCAAGAATATTTACGGATTTGAGCTAAATTACAATAACTTCAACAGGTAACTTGCCCTTTCTTTCAAGAAAGTGAAAATAGCCGGTATTTGAACCCGGGTTACTGCCTTGGCAAGGCAATGTCCTACCAGGCTAGACTACTATCGCACAGAGCTATAATTGCACACAACCATATAAAAAAGATAGATTACCTAACTATAGAATAAGTCTGCCAAATATGGTGCATATCAATGGCTTCGCCCAACGCTTCGGAAGAGGCAAGAGAGACCGAGAACGAGCTCAAGAAACTCGAAGAGGACAAGGAGAAGCTCATAGTCTCTTTCGGCGCATCGAGGATAGAGGAACTGAAGGAAACCCCTAAAAACAGGAGCTTCCACAACGGTCTACTGACATCTCACAGGGATTTTGATAAGTTCTACAAGAAGCTTCTTGCGCACGAGAAGAGCGCCATAGTTTCCGGGCTGAACCCAAGCGGCACATTCCACCTCGGCCACATAGGCGTCTTCGACATAAATCTCTTCTTCCAGAAGGAATATAATACAGACCTTTATGCCCCAATATCGGATGACGAGAGTTACGTTGCCGGCAAGATCCCAGACCAAGAGACTGGGCTAAAGAACGCCTTCAGGCTCATTGCCGAATTCCTTGCCTATGGCTACGAGCCCCAAAAAACGCACTTCATAATAGACCAGATATACACGAACATCTACAACCTCGCAATAAAGCTGTCAAGGGGAATAAACATCACAACGGTAAAGGCGATCTACGGATACCAGGACTCGGACAACATAGGGCTTAATTTTTATCCTTCGGTGCAATCGGCCCATATAATACTCCCGCAGACGCTTGGTATAAAGAACGTGCTCGTGCCGATAGGACTTGATGAGGATACTCATCTCAGGGCATCAAGGGACGTAGCAGACAAGTTTGGATATCAGAAAGCCTCTGTGCTACATGGCCGATTCCTTCCAGGCATAGATGGCAGGAAAATGTCAAAATCAAAGGGCAACGCAATATACCTAATGGATGATCAGGAAACGATAAAGCACAAGATATCAAGGGCGTTTAGCGGCGGGAGGACAACTGCAGAGGAGCATAGGAAGCTCGGCGGTATACCAGAGATAGACATCGCTTACCTTTATCTCAAATATCTATTCTACGACAAGACGCAGACGGAGCAGCTCTATAAAGACTACAAGAGCGGCAAGATACTAACCGGGGAAATAAAGAAAATGCTACTGGAGGAGGTCCTGAAAAGGACGATAGAATTACAGGAAAGGAGGAAAAAAGTCACTGCAAAGCAGATGGCAGGAGCGATAATGTGCAATGAAGACATAGATGTGGAAGCAATGATAGACAAGTCGGGAGTGCTCTCCGAAGAGAGGAAAAGCTAGCCCGGGTCTGGGACATAAGTCTACTCTTTTAGGATGACCACATATACGCGACGTCCAATGTATGATTTCGGTGCATCCACTTTTGCAGAGTTTCCGAATTTAGTTATTATCTTTTCGTAGAATGTTTCGACATCTTTACCTAAAGATAATGCGTCTTTCATAATTTTAACGTCGTTTTTTCGAGACATATATTCATCATTATTGATGGTTTTAGCAACAATTTACGTCTTATTATGTATATCCTTTGGATATCCTTATATATCTTTCTATTTAATAGTATAATGCCCGTTTCTTAGTTTCTTTTGCTCCTTTCCCCACCTTCCTTGGTGTCTCCCAACACCATATAATCCTACGCTTCGAGTTCTCTCCATAGATGTCGCCAAAAACATCTATACTCACAGGTTTTAAGAAACCTGTGAGATTGTTATAATAGCGGAACTCTCAGAAAACGGTATAATTATTCAACACAGCATTAAAATGCAAAATTTTAAATATGGCTGTTTACTAATATGAATGACTAATTATTCTATAAGTCATTGCAGAGGTGTTTATCTATGAAAGAAAAATATGATGTAATAGTTGCAGGAGCAGGAATGGCAGGCTCTCTGGCTGCAGCTGTAGCTGCGAAAAAGGGTCTAAATGTATTGCTTCTTGATAGAAACAAAGAACAAGAGGTAGGCAAGAAGACAAATTGGGGCTGGGTATGCGGAGATGCTGTTGCGGATGCACACCTTCAATTCATAAAGTCAAAAATAGGACTGAATTTCGATTATCCGGAACTTGATGTGAAGGTAGATGGCGTACTTGTACTATCGCCAGACCTTGAGTACAAAATACCATTTGAAGGAGCGGGATACGTTCTCAATAGGCCTGCGTTTGAGCAAAAACTTATGAAGGAAGCAAGGAAAAACGGAGCAGAGTACGTTTCCGAATTCGAAGTAGAAGGCCCAGTAGTAGAAAATAACTACATGGTTGGCATATTTGGCAAAGACAAAGACAAGCAGCATAAGGAGATAAGGGCAAAAATCGTAATAGACGCACTAGGAGTCGCTACTACTTTGAGAAGAAAGTTGCCTGACAACCCCTACATAGACAAAGTTGTTGATGTGTCTGACCTGGAATCTACAGGCAGATACATATATGATTTCGAAGCGGATCACGTAGACGAAAGGTTCTATGACCCTAAGAATGCCCTGATACACCTTAATCAGGAATGGGCGCCAGGAGGATATGGTTGGGTATTTCCCAAGAAAGGCACGCGAGTAAACATAGGTATAGGTGTACAGAAAGAGAGTCTAGAAATAAGAAACAAGAAGCTAGGAAAGAACGATACGCTGCATACGCTCATGGATGAATATGTAAAACACAACCCTGTAATAAAAGAGCCAAGGCTTTATAACGAAAACAACAACGGTAAAGGCTATTGGTCTGTTGCTGTAAGGAGGCAATTGGATTGCTTGGTTTTCAATGGTTATATAGGCGCGGGAGACAGTATGGCAATGCCCAACCCAATAAGTGCAGGAGGCATAGGCCCTGCGCTAGTTTCGGGAATCCTCGCAGGCGAGGCTGCCGCAAGGGCGCTAAGCAGCGGCGATGTAAGCCTGGAATCGTTATGGCAGTACAACCTAGATTTCAATGAGGCTTACGGAAAGAAAACCGCAGGGCTTGAAGTATTCAGGACGTACTTGCAATCCTTGAATAACAATACGATAAATTACGGAATGAGGATGTTTTTGACGGCGAAGGAGGCAGAGGACTTAAGCTATGGTGTTGTTCCTGACCTCAGCCTTGCATCGAAAGCAAAGCTCATACTCAAAGGCGCATCCAATATCAAAGCTTTCCAAAATCTTTTATACGTAGTAAAGAAGATGAAGGAACTTAATAATATCTACGAGCACTACCCCAAAAATATAAGGGAATTTGCTGGGTGGAAAGAAAAGGTATCAGCAAGCATGGAAGAGGCAAAGGAGAAATTCAAACCAAATCCAATATGATTGGTGACGATATGGCAGAAAAATATTCAAAATATGAAAAAGCAAGAATAATAGGAGCAAGAGCATTGCAGCTCGCGTATGGTGCCCCTCCTCTTATTAAAGTGCCGGAAGGAACAATAAATCCAATAGACCTGGCAGAGCTGGAATTTAAGGAAGACGTAATACCAATCACAATATTGAGAGAAGAATGACGGCATACGTCTGGAAAGCTATCTGTATTTTCTTATTGAGTCAGGAGTTCCCACTAGTGTGCCCTCCATAGAGTAAATCGCAGAATTGTCATAGTCGAATATATGGTTTCTGAAGAGTGGGCTTATATTTTTCTCGCGCACCTCATTTACTGGCATGCCTGTTATTAGGTCATTAAATGCTGGCATGACTATCAGCTTAATGTTCTTATTTACCTTGTCAAACACTTCCGATGCATTCTTGTAGTTCAAGTTTGCCACTAGCCACGCTTTGTGGCTTTCACGATCTGCGCCAAACGACATTGCAATATGGTTGTGTGCGGCTATGAGGTACTCTTTTTGCATAGCTTCCACAGATGGCCATGCATGCCCATGCAAGAGCCCCACATTGTCTAGCAGCATCTCATCCCGCATATCTGCTTTAACTACCTCTTCGAGCCTGGAATCGTGGTTTCCCAGGGTTATCGTTATCTCAAATCCTGACAGCCTTTTGAAGAAATCGTTAACCAACGCGCGTTCAACAGAGTCAGGGTTCAATATGCTCTCTTTAACATCTCCCAGGATTATTATTTTATGTGCACCGTTCTCTTCTGCTATTTTTGCCAGGTTTGAGGCCATGTTCTCAGTTGCAGTATTCAGCATTATTCCTTTGTCCCTGAGCTTCCTTTCCATCCCTATGTGCAGGTCACCTACAACAATGTATGAATCGCCTTTCCCCCTAAGCAATATTGCTGCCCTATTGTATAGCACCCTTACCTCATATTTTCCCATAAGCATTAAATTGAAAGCCAAATATATTAACATATAGAGTTTGATGCTTGCATGGTCTCTCTTTCACCAACAATAGGCAGGGTATTCGGCATACCTGTGCAGCTTCACTGGACATTCCTGGGCTTAATGCTGCTCGCATTTGTCCTTTTAATCACTGCGTCCGGAGGGGCATTTCTTTTCTCCCTGATCATCCTCCTATTCATATGCGTTCTCATACACGAATTTGCACACTCCCTCACTGCTCTTAGGAACGGCATAAAGGTAAAGAAAATAATACTATTGCCTATAGGTGGCGCATCCGTAATCGATTTGAACAAAGTAAAGCCAAGACTGGAATTCAAGATAGCAATAGCAGGCCCTATAATGAGCATAATCCTGGGCATTATATTCCTTCCATTATATCTTCTCTTTCCAGGAGGGCTAATCGGGCAGGCCCTACAGTTCCTTTTTGAGATAAACCTGCTTCTGGGAGTCTTTAACCTTCTACCAGGATTTCCTTTAGACGGCGGAAGGGTTCTAAGAAGCTATCTTCAGATAAAACGCAGCTTCATCGACGCTACAAGGGTTACAGTAAAGGCAAGCAATGCTGTTATTGTCTTATTCATAATAGGAACCGTAATATACGCAGCAGCAATAAAAAACGTCACTTTCTCTTACAGGGAGTTCATAGTTTTATGGGACATAATAATCGCACTCTTCCTATACGAAGGCGCAAGGGCGGAGTTGCAGAGCGCTGAATTCAAAAACAGTGCAGCCGACCTCAGGGCGCGGGACATGATGACAAGGAACTTCATTTTCGTAAGCCGCAACACAGGCATAAATGCATTATACAGGGAAATGGTGAGCAGAGGCACTACGCTGTTACTCACAAGAAAAGGGGGTAAGATCTATGCGATGTTTGGGGATGTCCAAAAGTTTAAGAATTACAGCAATTTAAGCGAAAGGGGGATAATGAGCCTTTTCAAGACCGAAGTCCCTCAAATAAAAGAGAGCCTTAAGCTTTCTAAAGCTCTGGACATCATGCAAATCGATGAGGTAAACGTGCTAGCTGTAACTAAAGGGACAAAAGTGACAGGGGTTCTTTATGCGCCAAACATATACGCTGCAATGCAAATATATCTGTCCAAATCTAAAGACCAAAAGAATCGTTAGGGCATGCGGCTATTTGAATTGATAAATCTTTTTAATAACGAACTCAGCCCTCGCCTCATCTGGCTGCATACCAAGCGATTTTATTACATTTAGCAACTTATCCGACGTAGGACGTATTCCATTCACAAGAAGGAAATAAGATGCATACACATAGATGAGGTGGCTTTTTATTCCACTATCCAATATTATAGATAGCAAATTATTATCAACATGCATCCCAGCAGATGTTATGCAATCTATCAGGTTTTTCCTGTCTATCTCTCTCCCTGCGAAACTAAGGAAACCTGCAGCATAGAAGTATGGCATGATTTTGTTATGATCTCTGTCGGTTGCTACATCTTTTTTCAAAGCGTTTCCAAGTTGATCAAGAAGTATATCTGTGCATGTGGCTGTTATGGCGTTCAAAATCGCTTTAAGGGTCTGATAGCCGCTTAGCTCTTCAAACCCATCCGGGCCAATCCTGTTTATCGACTCAGAATGCTCTTCCATAAAATCCCCAGTGTTTTCCCCCATCCAATCATAAATTTATGATCGATTCACATACTTACGTTTTTTGGGGAGCTATGACAAATTATTTATATGCGGATTCCATAATCAAATTGTATAGGATTAGGGGCATGCGATGGAGAGATCTAGGGGTATGCAGCAGAATATAGAAGCAAAGATCATTCCAATAGTGCATCATTTAGACAAGCACATATACCCGAGCGGATACATGCCAGCATCACTCACATACGAACCCTACAGGCCCTGCTGGTTTAGGGACTCCGCAATGGTCTCGTTATCTTTAATAGAGGCCAGTTCTAGCCTGACAACGCGCAAGATGCCCAAAGAAGAGAACTATTCGGTTGCAAGTCTTGCATCTGAAAGCTCTGCCCGCCAACTCAATTTCCTTTGGTGTGCGATTAGTAATTTTATCAGAAATATGGAAGTGGGAATCTCGATTCCGTATGAGGACCCCTCTTTTTTTAAGCTATCCTCGCATCTTCCCGCAAGGGTAGGGAAAGATGGAATGCTATTTTTTATAGCATCAAATGGAGAAATAATCAGAGATACGGTTGAAAGCAGCGAATGGCTTAGACAGTATGATTCTCTGCCATTGACTCTAATGGCTACGCATTCCTACATGAGCAACATTGGGGCTGAAAAAATAGAAGTTCCGCTAAGGATATTCAGCGAAAATATAAGCACAATCTTAAATTACATGGTTAAAGTGTACAAAGCACCTTCATTCAATGCATGGGAGGTAGACGGGCACCAACTGCATTCGTATACCCTCGCCTCCCTATATAGGGGTTTTATATCCGCACTCCAGATTGCAGAAAAGCTTGGATTACACATTCCAAACGAAATGAAGGACAAACCAAAATGGATGGACAACTTCCTAAGCAATTTTTTTATCAGGGATGGCATACTCTACAAGGCAAAAAACGTCTTAAGGCAAGATGGGCGCGGTTTTGAAAGCGAACCTGTTAAACAGGTAGACGCATCTGAAATATTTGTATTTACGCGTTTTAAACCGGAAAGCATAACTCATGATATAAAAGCAAACACTATGGAATCTATAGAGAAAAAGAGGTTCGGGGCAAACATCCTCCCGACAAGGTTTGACGGAGATTCCTATTTCTTTGGAGGCAGGTGGATACTTTTAGGTATGGAGGCGGCACGTCATTATATCGAAACTCAAGAAATTGAGAAAGCGGCAAAGATAATCTCATATGTAGAAAAAAAATATTTACGCCAAGGAAATGTGATGATTCCTGAACAGGAAATAATAGACCCAGAATCAATGGAAAAAGATTCAGGTAACTACTATATAAAAAATGGATACAGCGCAATAAACGATCTTGCATGGTCGGAAGCCGCATACGTTTCCGCATGTACCTCGCTATTAAGGGCAACCGATAATGCTGCTGAATCGAGCAGGCTTAAAATAAGGGCGTAAAACGTCTAAATCAAAAGGAATAAATAACCCAACAGCAATGCTAAATTATAGTTACCAGCGTGCGACCGGTCTGGTGTAAGAATGCTCCACTTGGATAGGATAACCCTGCATAATTTCAAGTCTTTCAGGCATGCTACAATAAATTTTAGCAAAGGCTTCAACTGTGTAGTGGGACCTAACGGTTCAGGCAAATCAAACATATGTGATGCTCTTCTGTTCGCATTGGGTGAGACGTCGCTTAGAAGAATGAGAGTTTCTTCTGCGAAGGCGCTGATAAACGCATCAGCCAAGTCGGTTAAAGAGGATGGAGTTAGGCGCGCTTATACTACCGTGTCATTCTCCGGAGATGAAAATTTAGAGATATCCAGAATAATAAAGTCAAATAATAAAATATCATACAGGATAAACGGCAAAAAGTCAACAAGGCAGCAAGTTCTTGACGTGCTAAGGGCAAACAGGGCCGACATAAATGAAACAAACACCATAATCCAAGGGGAAATAACAAAAATACTCAACATGAGTCCTAAAGAAAGACGGGTGCTGATTGACATTGCCGCAGGCATAAAAGAATTTGACGACAAGAAAGATGTAGCCACAAAAGAATTGGACAAGGTTGAAGGAAAAATAAACGAAGCAAACATAATGTTAAGCGAGAGGGGGGCTTTCCTAAGCGAATTAGAAAAAGAAAAGATAGATGCAGAACGCTACATAGATTTGCAATCAAAAGTCAAAAGGATAACATATACTACATTAAAAGCAAGGGAAAGCGAGATAAATCAAGAATACACCAAACATGTAACCCAGTATGAAAAATTAGCTACACGAAAAAAAACTCTTGAGGCAGAATTAAACAAATTAGAGGATGAGCTTTCAAGCGCAATCTCTTACAAAGACAAAATATCAAAGAAGATGAATGAAGGCTCTATAGAAGTCGGCACAGCAAACCGGATGCTAGACGAGATAAATGCAAATATTAAAATAAAAGAAGCACTGATAAAACAGTTAGAAGAGTCGATAATCAAAAGCAAGGATAAAGAGAAAGGGCTTGCTTACGAAATTACAAAAATAAAAGAGCAGATCGATTCAAACTCCCAGAATCTTGCTATTCTGAAGTCAGACCTTTCAATAATCCAAAAAAAGTTAGAAAAGCATCCTGTTGTTGAAGGAGGAAATAGAGAAGTGATGATGAAATACTCACAATTGCAGAAAAGCCTCCTGGAAATTGACTCTACAACTTCTGAATTGAATGCCGGACATATATCTTCGAATGCAGAGCTTCATATGCTTGAAAGCGCCAAAGCAGAAGCAGAATCACAATCAAAAGAATTGGCCAAAAAGCTTAATGAAAGTTCAGATACCGCAGTTTTGCTTCAAGAGAAGATAAAAAAACTTTATGCCGAGGCGGAATTAAAATCAAATAAAGTAAAAACGCTCGAAAAAATGCAGTTAGAACTGAAAACAGCATATGATAAGGCCGAGTCCGACACAATAAACATAAGGGAGCAGCTAGCTTTATCGGGCAGAAGCCAAGACAGAATAACTCCTGTGCTTAATTCTTTGATAAAGAAGGGATTCTACGGCAAGGCATCTGAACTTTTTTCATGCGACGAAGACCACTCAATAGCGGTATACGCCGCATCTGGTGGCAGATTAAATTACTATGTAGTTGACTCTATAGCCGTTGCAACACATGCAATAGACATAATCAAGCAGAAGAATCTTGGCAGGGCCTCATTCATACCTCTTAATGAGATAAAAGCATCGCAAACCGCAAAGGAAGGCAATAGCATTCCGTTAATAAATTACGTTACTTTCGATGAAAAATACAGGAGGGCTTTCGAATTTATATTCGCAAATACCTATCTTACGGATAACATAAACTCCCTCTCCAAAAATGATATAAACAAGCATAGGTTTGTTACAATCGGGGGAGAAGTGCTGGAGCAGTCTGGCTTGATAACGGGCGGAAAGTTTACTATGCAACAACTGCCAGCGGCATTGGAATCCAGACTTGCAAAACTATCAAATGAAAAAAGTGAACTAAGCAAAAAAATTGCAGATCTGGATAAAGAGCTGCAATCTTGCAAAAAAGAGGCATATATATTAGAACAAGAGGCTTTCCAGGCAACATCAGAACTTAAACACATAAACAACGATAAAGAAAGGATAAATGCTGAAATAATAGAGAAAAAAGAGGCATCTAAATCTTTTGACAAAAGGCTCAGCGAGCTAAGTAAACTGCAATCCGAAGTGGCAGACAAAAAGATAGAGCTTGAAAAGAAAAAAGAGGCAATCAAAACCGAATTAGACAGGCTTTATCATTCCATAAACGATCATACTGCATCAAAGTCAAAAAAAGAGATAGAGGAATCTGCAGATGAAATAAAAGAGATGAGGCAGTCTGCAGAAAAAATAAAAATCAAAATGGCAGAGCTAGAGAAAGAAAATGAGATGAATTCCCATAGGAATGCCTCAATAATGTCTGAAATTAAAGAGGAAGAGGCGTTAATAAAAGAATCGCAAGCAAAGGTTGCAGAAGCCGAAAAATCGATACTTGAATACGGAAAGCATAAGGCAGAAATCCAATCAAAGATAAATGCGCATGGCACGGCGTCCGAAAAACTATTGAAAGAGGTTCAAACTGCAGATGAGAAGATCTCGAAATTGGGCTTTGATAAAGGAAAAATATCAAGCGACCTGGACAAAATAGAAAGAGAGACTATGGAAACCGAGGGTAAAAGGGCACAATTGCAGACTAGACTAAGCGACATAAAGGCCGAACTGATTTCCTACCAGGGGGTTCAGGAGGTGGAGTACAAGAGTGTAGAAGAGTTGGAGCGCCAATCAACAGAATGCAAGCATGAAATAGACCTTCTTGGTAATGTCAATCTTAAGGCTCCGGAGGCGTATGAGCAGAGGAAGAAAGACTTAGATGAGGCAAAAATAAAAATGGACATACTTGATAGAGAAAAGGCAGCGATATTGAGCATGATATCCGAAATAGAGTCAAAGAAACTCAGTGTATTCAACCAAACATTAGAGGAAGTTAACGAGACATTCAAGAGGCTTTATAGCACCGTGTTCGATATAGACGCATACATTTACCTCGATGGAGAAAAAGATGACCCATTTAATTCAAAACTTATGTTCAGCATCAAAAAGGGCGCAAAAAAGAAGAATGATGAAAGCATGTCTGGCGGTGAAAAATCGATACTGATGCTATCCCTTATATTCTCTGTTCAGATGAGGAAGCCTATGTCATTGTACATATTTGATGAGATAGACGTAGCGTTGGACAAGGAAAATTCAAAGAAATTATCAAAGCTCATAAGGGAGCTTTCCAAAGCATCCCAATTCATAGTTGTGAGCCACAACGATTCGCTGATAACTATGGCTGAAGCTGCGATAGGGGTGGCCATGCAGGATTCTTATTCCAGGGCGGTCGGTATAGAGATGATAAACCAAAACGGTGTAGCTGTTGGCAAGAAGTAAGGCCCAAAACAAAGACAGGGTAAATATAGTCACATGGCCCCTTTACATGGTTCTCGCGATTGCGTTCATACTCTACATAATTTACCAGAGAGTTCAGATCCTCGCAATACTGTTCGGGGCCCTGACATTTATCATGATCGTGGTTCTGATAGGATTGGAGCTAGTAATATCCTCCAAAGAGGAGGGGAAGCTGAGGAATGCGATTGAGATAATAGCAGCGATAGTAATTGTTGTGGCTATATGGTTTGCGCTAAGGCTCATACTAAATACCTCCTACCCTATAGACGCTGTGCCTAGCTGCAGCATGCTTCCTGTCCTCCAGAGGGGAGATATGATAGTTCTTCAAGGTGTCAACCCTTCCAACATAAAAGCACCCATTGTAAAAGTCACCGGCAGTGAAATGCAGAAAATGCTGAATAACATCAATCAAGAATCGTTAGAGTGCATAGCATACCAGTTAAACGGGAACAAGATAAATCTTTCACAGGAAGTCTTTCCTGGTTATTCTGTAGGATTGGCGTCTGTAAACAGCGGAGATCTTGTATCTAACTCAAGCCAGTCCGGTAACCTCGTTAAATACATATGCGGAATAGCAAACGTTACATACTCAAACGGAGCAAAAGTCAAAGAGGCATATACAAAAGCAATAGTCATAGGGAATACCACCATAAATGGAGATCTTAACAACAGCATAATCGTGTACAAGACTCTACCGCAAGACCTCTTCTACCAGGAAGGCGATACATATATAGTGCACAGAGTGTACGCCATAATAAACGCAAGCGGCACATATTACTATCTGACAAAAGGCGATAATAATCCCGGCTTGGACATGCAATACCAGAATTATCCCGCATCCCAGAATAACACTGAGGGTAAGGTGATAGGGGTTATACCATACATAGGCTATCTTAAGCTAATATTAAGTGGGGAGCTAAGCCAGCCTGCAGGATGCAACTACACGTTCGGGAAATGAATAAAAACAGGTAGTTCAATACCTATATATATTTTTCTGAATCATAATTAGTCGTCTGCTCGCAGTAAGTTCTACTTATGCGGTGCTTTTATGGCAGATTTATCGAATGATATACGTTTAGCTGTGGACAGCGGCAAGACAGCCTTAGGGCTGAATAGCGTAATGGATTCTATAAAAGAAAACGATGCAAAGCTTATAATCATTGCAAGTAAGAATAAAAAACAGAACATGGGAGATATACAGCATATGGCTGACATCGCTGGAATAAAGATAATAAAGTTCGAGGGAAACCCTGTAGAGCTTGGAGCTGTTTGCGGTAAGCCATTTTCCGTATCCACCCTCTCGATAATAGAGCCGGGTAACTCAAGCATATTAAAAGAATAAAGGTATTATAATGCCAAATGGAGAGTTTGCAGCAAGGAAGCTTGTAAGACAGAGAAAGCATCAGCGAATGCTTAAGAAATGGCTAAAGAGAAAGATGCTAAAGCTTAAGGATAAATACGATCCTATGGGCACTGTCCCAAGAGCAAGGGCACTTGTTCTTGGCAAATTCATACTGGAGCAGAAGCAGCCTCACTCTGGCCAACTTAAATGCGTAAGGGTCCAGCTTATAAAGAACGGAAAGGTAGTTGGCGCTTTCGTCCCTGGAGATGGTTCTATCGGATTCATAGATGAACACGATGAGGTAACCATAGAGGGTTTGGGAGGGTCTCAGAGGGGCCAGCTAGGATGCATACCAGGCCTGAAATACAAGGTTGTCGAAATAAATGATACCAACCTATATCAAATAATAAAGGGCAAAAAAGAGAAGCCAAAGAGATGATTTAACGGAGGAAGTAAAACAAATAGAGCAATCCGCAGCACTTGAAAAGCAAAGCGAGCAGATCAACTCCGATACCCAGCAGCAACCAGAGCTTAAGTCAAAAAGGAAAGTGGCTAGGAAAAAGACTGATGCAAGTGCAGATGCAAAAGATATTTTCATATCAAAAACAACTATGCTGTTTGATAAGTACAGCTACGATGTTGAGATATACGATCCCAGCCTGAAAAATTATGTCAATTTGAAGCCCATATCCTACCCGAATTCTTTTGGAAGGAAGAGCCAATCGCAATCCCATAAGGCTAACCTGAACATAATAGAGAGGCTTGAAAACTCGCTTATGAGAGGCGGAACAGGAGGCAAGATAGGTGGCCGCGTTATACGTACAAAGGGAAGGCTGCAAGGCAAGAAGCTCAAAGTAATGAAAGCGATAATGGAGGCTTTTGAAATAATAAGCAAGCAAACTGGCAAAAACCCAATACAGGTCTATGTGGAAGCATTGGAAAACAGCTCGCCTATAGAAGATACTACAAGGGTGCGATACGGAGGCATAATATCTAATGTTGCTGTTGATGTAAGCGCAAGCAGAAGACTTGACATAGCGCTCAGAAACATAGGCATGGGCACTGTCACATCAGCATTCCACAACAAAAGGACATTGGCGCAATCTTTAGCCAACGAGCTCATGCTTGCCTCGAATAATGATATAAACAGCTATGCAATAAAAAGGAAGAACGAGACTGAAAGGATGGCCAGAAGCGCCAAGTAGTGATTTTACATGGCAAGAAAAGAATACGTTGTTGAAGAAGTAGCGAAAATGATGCGCGACCACAAGCACATAAGGAACGTGGGAATAATAGCGCACGTACATCACGGCAAGACCTCTTTAACAGACTCTCTTCTCGCCAGGGCAGGTCTCATATCAAAGAGCGTAGCCGGAGATGTTCTATATACTAATTATGAAGAGATAGAAAAGGACAGAAGGATGACCATAAAATCTGCATATATCTCCTTCGGGTTCAATTACAATAACGAAGACTACATAATAAACCTGATAGATACTCCTGGCCACGTGGATTTCGGAGGGCACGTGACAAGGGCGATGCGCGCCATAGATGGCGTAATTCTTGTAGTTGACCCTACTGAGGGAATAATGCCGCAAACAGAGACTGTACTCAGGCAGGCCATGAAGGAGAAGGCAAAACCTGTGCTTTTTTTCAACAAGGTAGATAGGCTGATTACAGAGTTGAGGCTTACCCCAGAGCAGACGCAAGAAAGGCTTCTGAAGCTGATAAACGAAATAAATCAGATGATAGAGACATACGCACCGGAAGGCTACGGCAGCAAGTGGAAGGTTAGCGTAGAGAAGGGCAGCGTTGCTTTCGGCTCCGCATTGAGGAGATGGGCGATATCAAAAAAGATAATGGAGAAGAACAAGGTTACATTCAAGCATATATTCGAATTGACAGCAAATAACGATCTCGCAAAACTGCAAGAGATATGCCCTATAGACGAGGCCACTCTCGCAATGGTGGTGGAGCATCTCCCGAACCCTGCAGAGGCGCAGCCGTATAGGATACCACAGATATGGCACGGAGACCTGAATTCTCCTGATGGCAAAGATATGGTAACTACGAACATAACCGGCAAGACCAACGGAGTTATATTCGGAATAAAATATGACCAGCAAGCAGGAGAGATTGCAGTAGGTAGAATATTCTCAGGAACTGCAAAGAAGGGGCTGGAGCTGCACATATCCGGAAGGTCCCAGACCCAGAAGCTTCAGCAGGTCGGCATATACATGGGGCCTGACAAGGTCATAGTTGATGAGATACCTGCTGGCAACATTGCAGCACTTATAGGAATGAAAGACCTATCTATAGGCGACACAATAAGCGAGGAGCTGATAGAGCCGTTCGAGCAGATAAAACACTACTCACAGCATGTGGTAACGAAGGCCATAGAGGCAAAAGACTCGAGGGATACAACGAAACTGATAGAGGCATTAAGGATGCTTACAAAAGAGGATCTAACACTAAAAGCTGAGATTAACCAAGATACAGGAGAGCACCTGATAAGCGGAATGGGAGAGCTGCATCTAGAGACGATAGAGACAAAGCTAAAGAATGATTTCAAAGTACCCATAACAACCAGCGAGCCTATAGTGGTATACCACGAGACTATCGCAAAGAAAGTAGGTCCGGTAGAGGGAAAATCTCCAAATAGGCACTCCAGGTTCTACGTAACAGTAGAGCCTCTTCCAGAAGGCGTGCAGAAAGCCATAGATGAAGGACAGATAAGGGATGGCAAGCCAAAAGGGCAGAATGCCATAGAGGCAATGGTGGCAGCGGGCTTAGACAGGGCAATAGCGAAGGAGGTTGAGCAAGTCACCAACAAATGCATGCTTGCAGACGTTACAAAAGGAGTCCAATACATGAATGAGGTCATGGAGCTTCTTATAGACGGATTCAACGAAGCTGTAAAGGACGGCCCTCTGGCAAGGGAAAAATGCTCCGGCATACTAGTAAGCATAGTAGACGCAACAATACACGAAGATCCTGTGCATAGAGGACCCGCCCAGATAATTCCTGCGATAAAGAGGGCCATATACGCTGGATTGTTGACATCTGGCGTTATGCTTGAAGAGCCAAAGCAGAATTTCACCATAAATATACCTCTTGATTTCATGTCTGATGTAATATCCTTCCTGCAGGGCAGGAGAGGGCAGATACTTAACATAGAGCAGGAGAGCGGCCAAGCGTCTATACTCGCCAAGCTTCCTGTATCTGAAGTGATAAAGGACTTCTCAAACGACTTGAGGGGAATGACCCAGGGCAAGGCAATATGGAGCATGGAATTCTCTGGATATGAAAGACTTCCAACAGAGCTTCAAAACAGGATAGTCAGAGAAATAAGGAAAAGGAAAGGCCAACCAGAAGAGCCTCCTACAGCGCAGCAATTCATGGATTAGCCTAGAACGTCTCGTTCTTAACGCAACATATAAATAAATCTGCGAACATAGTTATACGATTCCATGTCTGAATTGGTAATAAAATCCGCAAAAGACGGCCCAAATCTGGTGGTAATAGACGGACAGGTAAAATTCGCATTCTGCAGGTGCGGCCATTCTGAACACAAGCCAATGTGTGATGGAACGCATAAGAAAGTGGGTTTCTCTGCGGACGAGAAAGAGACAAAAATACTTGGTTAGATGGATGGCTACAATTTGCCAACAATCCGAAGGCCAAAGGTCGCATTAGATGTCGATGGGACAATTGCAAATCCCCACGCCGTTATAGTTGAGGAATGGAATAGGATTACTGGCAAAGACTTCAGAGTTTCTGATATAGATAATTACGATTGGAGCATATCAAAACTTCAAATGCCGATGGAAGAGTTCTTTCGCATATACGAAAACTCATGGAACGAAAGAACTGCTGAGATACGCGCTGCTGTAACAGAGCAGGAATTGGTTTGTTTTGCAAAGTATTTTGATGTAGACATAGTTACGCAGAGGTCATCAAATACAAAAACCGCACTCCAGAAATGGTTAAAGCACAACTTTCCCTCATTGGACCTCAAAACCATACTCGTAGAGCAAACCAGTGACAAGCTCAAAGCGGATTATGACATAATTATAGACGATGCCCCTAAAATATGGAGGGCTTTCCATCAAAATGATCCATTGACCTACGGGAAATGGCTATACGCTCCAAAACAGCCCTGGAATAGCAAAGTAATCTCTTCAATGTTCCCATCTCCAAAGATGGCTTCTGTAAATGCAGTTTCGAATGCCTTTGAGATGGCGCTATCTGAGCACACATATTCTGCAAAAACAGGCAGAAAAAAAGAGTGCAGCATCCGCTAATCAGGGCCAATCATAAAGTATAAATAGCTTTAGCTCAGAATAGATATGTCTTTTTGTTCAGGTCCAAAGTACATACCAGACTGGATGAAGTTAAAAGACCGACGGTGTTATGTATGGCAAAATCTTATGTAAAGTTCGAAGTATCGAATGAAGTTGCAAGCAAGACGTACGAAGCTCTGCAGATGGCAAGACAGTCAGGCCCTATAAGAAAGGGTGCCAATGAAGTCACAAAGAGCGTAGAGAGGGGCTTAGCCTCTTTCGTAGTTATAGCTACCGATGTAGAGCCGGAAGAGGTAGTTATGCACATACCTACACTATGCGAGCAGAAAAAGGTCGCTTTTACATACGTGCCAAGCAAGCTAGAACTTGGCAAAGCAATAGGCATGTCTGTACCTTGTGCAGCAATCGCTGTAGAGAACCAGGGTAACGCATCTACTGCTATAAAAGAGATAATAAGCAAAGTTACAGGAACTTCGAGCGGAAGCTCCAAAGCACAGCCTGCAAAGGCGGAACAGCCAAGCGAAAAGAAGCCCGCAAAGGCGAGCGCAAAGCCAAAAGCAGAGCAGAAGCCTGCAGAGCCAGTGCAGCAGGAATAAAAATAAAAGAACTACAAATGATTAAATGGCAGAGAATAAGGAAGGCGCTCCAACCAGACAACTATCAGGATACCTTGCAGAGATAGTTGACATAAATACGAAAGCCAAAACCGGAATCTATGGTGAGATATACTCTGTAAGCTGCAGGATAATGGAAGGAAAGGACAAAGGCAGGATAATAAGGAGAAACATGCTTGGCCCGGTAAAGATCGGCGATATAGTTAGATTGCCAGACACAAGCAGAGAGGCAAGAGAGATAAGGGTTAAGTGATAGGGTGTACAAATGAAATGCTCATACTGCTTAGCAGAAATCAAAGCGGGCACTGGAACTATGTATGTATACAAGACCGGAGCGATAAATTATTTCTGCTCAAGCAAATGCTATAAGAACGCAATACTTGTCGGAAGAAAAATAAACAAGAAAAATACAGTAAGGGAAAGAAAAGCAAAGGCTTGATTAAACTTAAACCCCACCATCCTTATCGAACAGCTCATCAAGGTCTAGCTCTTCATTCTGCTTTATCATTTTATTTAATCCCTCATCGCTGTAGTCAGGAAAGTCCACCCCGCTAACTACGAGCATGATTTTAAGCACATCTTTCTGCATATCAGGATCTATTCTAGCTCCCCATTTGAGCAGAGCATCGCTCCTTATTCTGCTTGATACTTCCTGGAAGATGCTTTCGGCCTCCCTAAGTGTAAGGCTTTCCCCTCCTATTATATTTATCAGAGCACGGCTAGCTGAACTAAGATCCGCATCAAGCAGCGGGCTTTTTATTGCATTTTCCAGTGCAACAGTTGATCTCGGAGTGCCATCATTTCCTGCCATTCCTTCGCCTGTTCCTATGACCGCATAGCCGGAATCTTTAAGCACGCTTCTTAGGTCTGCAAAGTCTATGTTTACCATTCCCGGCTTTGTAACCATCTCGACAATGCCTTTTGTCGCGCTTGCAAGAACCTCATCCGATACCCTGAACGCCATATTCAACGGAAGATCCGGCGCAACTGATAGAAGTTTATTGTTGTGTATTATTATTGTAGTATCGGTTATTTTCTTTAGCTTAGCAAGCCCTTCAAGGGCATTCTTCATTCGTGTCTTTCCCTCGCTGGAAAACGGAAGTGTAACTATCGCTACCGTAAGAGCCCCTGCCTCTTTTGCCTCGTGGGCTATTGTGGCTATTGATCCAGTTCCTGTGCCTCCTCCAAGCCCGCAGGTAACAAATACCAACTGTGCATCGCCGAACATATGGCGAATCTCCTCCTTGCTCTCTACTGCCGCCTGTTCTCCAACCTTTATATCGCTTCCGGCTCCCATGCCTCTGGTAAGCTTCTTACCTATTAGCAGCTTCTTATCTGCTTTAGTTTTGACAAGATGTGGCGCATCCGTATTCATGGCAACCATTACAGCGCCCTGAATTCCCAATGAAGACATTCTTGTTATTGTGTTGCTTCCGCTTCCTCCAGTTCCCACAACATAAATCTTGGGTTTGGCGCTTTCTATAAAGCGTAAAATCTCTTCATCGTCCTTGCTTAAGGCTTCCATCAAATTACCCGATCGCACTACCTATTAATCCGCGCAAAAGGATAAAAAGGTATTGCAGTTATAAGATACTGGTTGGCTTTGCTTATGCCATAGCACGAAACAGATACAAATAAAAGGAGGAACGTCTACTTTATGAGAGTGAATAAATGGAATCAAAGAGTAATATATTGAAGAGAGGAGTACAGGATATTAAACTTAAGAAAGGTATGAAGGTATCTGAGCTTATAGAAGAAATGGATTCTATAGGGGGTTTCTCAGCGCAGCACATGGTAACCGGAATAAAAATATTAAAGCGCATGCTCAATGACAAAAAATCCTACAATTTCCTCTCCTTCCCAGCAGACATAATCTCAACCGGGGTAAGGGGCGTAATAGCCAATTCCGTAAAATATTTTGATGCAATAATAACAACTGGCGGCACACTGGACCATGACCTCGCAAGAGCGGCAGGTGGAAAATATAGCCTGGGTTCTTTTAATTCCGACGATTCAAAACTCCACAAAATGGGAATATACAGGCTTGGAAATGTATTTATAGAGAACAAAGAATACGGCAAGATGGTCGAAGACAAGTTCAACGAAATAATGAATGACATATACACTTCAAAAGATTATAAGAAAGAGTACAGTGCAAGCGAAATAGCATTTGAATTCGGAAAAAGGATAAAGGATAACGGCTCAATAATGCGCCAGGCATACCTGAACAATGTCCCAATATTCAATCCAGGCATACTTGACGGGGCATTCGGGACTCAGCTTTCCATATTCTCACAGGACCATGATTTCAAGCTAAACCTCATAAAAGATGAATTGGCGTTGAGCAACATCTCTTTTGATAATAAGGTTACGGGTGCACTTATGATTGGAGGAGGCATAAGCAAGCACCATGTAATATGGTGGAATCAGTTTAAAGGCGGCCTAGACTATGCGGTTTATATAACAACAGCAACACAATATGATGGAAGCCTTTCGGGAGCCAGGCTTACAGAAGCCGTATCTTGGGGCAAGATAAAGGAAGATGCCGCATACGTTACAGTAGACGGAGATGCAACCATAATCTTGCCGATAATGTTTTCAGCTTTGGATATATTTTAAGGTGCTATAATGCAAAAAACCGTTTCAAGATCTAATAGGAAAATAGGAAAAAGCTACAGGAACAAGCAGAAAATAAGGCGCTTAAGAAGAGAGCAAAGGCGCACATACAAAAGCAGGAAAACAAGATAGTAAATCATACAATGTCTATGTAGGTCCTGTCGTTGAATTCGTACGCAGCTGTATCTTCGCCTTCCCTGAAAACATCTATTATTTCATTACGATTTGAAAACTCCTTAATCCCATCATCCAAGTCAAGAAGATAAAACTTTGTCCCATATTCGTACGTCACGAATATTTTTTTATTGTCTGATTTTATCACAACCACGACTTTGCTGGACGGATTTCCCAGTCCTATAAGAAGACTGCATAAAAGTATGTTCTTGTCAAACACATCTCCAAGCAAAAAGACCAAGGTCTCCTCAGGAGTAAGCCAAAACTGCAGCGGCAGTGAAACATGCCCAATCCTCTCTTTCACGAACTCGAACGCCTTTATGCTTGCTTTATAGAAGTCCTTATCATAGTCGTATGCCTCAAAAGAGTGTTTTATTTCCTCCACCTTTCCCCTAACTGCGTTGTTATTCGGTGTCACCAGTGTGGGAAGCTCAGCAACAGATATGCTCTCTTTCTCTTCTATGTACTCTTTGTATCTTAAAATTATGGCAAGATATATCCTGTTCAATTTTAACTGGCCAGCAATTTCAGGTTCTTGAGCCATATTAAGCCCCATGATATTCTATCCTAAACAATAAAATAACCACGCACGAATAAATAATGGTCCTTATGGATAACAAGAAAATTTCTGAAATATTCGATGAAATAGCAAACATGCTAAGCTTAGAGGACTTCCCTAATGTGCGATTCGAAGTAAGGGCGTATCAGAAGGCTGCACTTATGATCGGTACAATGCAGGAGCCTGTAGATGAAATATATAGAAAAGGAGGCATAAAAGCGCTGATGGAGCTGCCAGGAATAGGAGCCACAATGTCAAAACACATAGAAGAGCTAGTAAATACCGGAAAGCTCTCCAAGTATGAAAAATTGAAGAAAAAATACCCTATAGACATGGCATCTCTGACAGCCATACCTGGATTGGGCGCAAAAAAAGCAATACTCCTGTATAGAAAGCTTGGTGTAAAGAACAAGGAAGACTTGAAGAAAGCCATAGGGTCCCACAAAATAAAAGAACTGGAAGGTTTTGGTGAGAAAAGTGAAGAGGCCATACGGGAAGGGCTGCTTATGCTAGAAGCTGGAAGCGGCAGGCAGATTCTTGGATATGTTCTACCTATAGCCGAAAGGATGGTGGAAAAAATAAACAATAGCGGCTTGGTAGAGAAGGTCATGATAGCCGGATCTGCAAGGAGAATGCGTGAGACTGTTGGAGATATAGACATTCTGGCCATATCTAAGAAAGGCCCAGAAGTGATGGACTTTTTTGCGAACATGGAAGAGGTAAGCAGTGTTCTTCAGAAAGGCCCTACAAAATCCTCTGCTTTTTTAAAAATAGGCCTGAATTGCGATTTGAGGGTTTTAGAGCCTCTTAGTTTTGGGGCAGCCGTACAATATTTTACTGGCAGTCGTGACCATAATATACAGGTAAGGCAGATAGCAGTGAATAAGGGCTACAAACTAAATGAATACGGATTATTCAACAAGTCCAATAAGAACATAGGAGGGGCATCAGAAGAGGGAATATACGAAAAGCTTGGCATGCAATGGATGCCTCCTGAAATGCGGGAGGCCAGAGGTGAAGTAAAACTCGCGCTAGAGCACAAAATACCCAGACTGGTAGGGCTTGGAGATATAAAGGGAGATTTGCACACTCATACAAAAGAGACTGATGGGGTTAACTCTTTGGAAGAGATGGCAGAGGCGGCTGCAAAACTCGGATACGAATATATCGCAACTACCAATCATTCAAAAAGCGAGCGCGTAGCAAACGGAATGGATGATAAAAAGTTCAAGGCATATTTCAAAAAAATTGAGAATGTACGAAAGTCCATGGATGGCAAGATCTCCATTCTATATGGAGCCGAAGTAGACATACTGAAAGATGGAAGCCTGGACCTTGAAAAAGGGACGCTAAAACAAATGGATTGCGTTGTTGCAGCTGTTCACACATCATTTAACATGAGCGAAAAAGAGATGACCGACAGGGTCATAAAAGCTTTTGATTCTGGTCTCGTAGATGTATTTGCGCACCCTACTGGAAGGCTGATAGGAGATATGAAAATGCACAAGGCAAGACCAGGATACCAGATAGATTTGGACAAGATAGCCACGGCGGCAGAGGAACACGGAGTGGCACTTGAAATAAACGCATTTCCTGACAGGACGGATTTAAATGATACTAATATAATTGCACTCTCAAAATACAAGGTAATGTTTTCTATAGACACCGATGCTCACAGTACATCGCATCTAAATTTCATGAGATATGGCGTGGGAACTGCAAGAAGAGGCTGGCTAACAAAAGATAAGATATTAAATTCGTTAAATTTAATTAATTTAAGAAAAATTTTGGACAGAGAAGGATGAATTTATGGACAAAAATGAAAAAGAACGCTTAATTGAAGGGCTCTTCGCATCTGAAGCTTTTCACAATTCTCTTTTTCATGAACTCTCCAGAAAAGAAAAAGCCAACAAGACAAAAATTGCACTAGAGAGGCTTGCGAAATTAGAGAAAAAGCATTCTGATATGTGGGGCAGCATCATGCCAAACGACGCTGTCAGGAGTGCACCTTCAAAAATAAAAATTGCAGCGTTATCCTCGTTTAATAGAATTTTTGGCATCGGGATAACTATGAAAGTAATAGAGCATCAGGAGACCAACCTTAAAAATAAGCTCCAAAATTCAATCAGAGAATTCTCAGAAAAAGAAAGATCAATGATAAACAAAATAAAAGAAAGCGAAGAGAAGGAGGAAGAGCCGCTTGAAAAGAGCATAATAGAGACAAACAGGTTTTTTAGGAACGTACGGGACATAATGTTCGGAATGAATGACGGTTTGGTCGAGCTACTTGCGGTTGTTGTTGGTCTTGCAGCTGCACTAGAAAATCCGATATTAATATTTATAGCAGGATTCATAGTGGCGATTTCAGGCACTCTGTCCATGGCAGCTGGAGCATACCTCTCTACAGATTACCAAAATAAAATTGACGGAAAGGTGGATGAAAAGGCCGGAAACCATGCGGCAATAAAATCGGGTTTTTATGTAGGAATATTCTACTTTATCGGAACCCTATTCCCGCTATCTCCATTTATATTTGGCTCTGCAGGTTATATGGGGATAGCAATAGCGATTATTATAACCGGAATAGTGCTGACTATAACCTCTGCTCTAATATCGCTTGTAAGCGACAGGAGTATAATAAAAGGAGTCGCTAAGACTTTGGCGATATCTTTGGGAGTGGCTGTAATAACAATAATACTCGGAAGCTACATAAGATCCACATTCCATATAACAGTATAGCCTATACCAAAAACCCCGCGCAAATCAGATACCTATATATAGATTTTTTGGCAAATAAAATTACTATTTATAGTGGGTGATTGTAAATGCCAGAAAATAACGAAATAGAAGATATGATATCCCAGATAATAACCAAAATGGACGCATTGCTAAACGACACTACCGTTCCAAAAAACGTTAGAGGTGCAGTCTCTACAGCCAAATCGAAACTCAACGAGAAGGCCGATAGGACAGTAAGAGTCTCAAATGCGATATACAGCATTGACGAAGTTAGCAATGATATAAACCTCCCGCCTCAGGCCAGAACAACTCTCTGGAGCATACTTAGCATGCTGGAAGCCATAAAGAATTGAGTATTAACATGGAAGGCAAAGAGAAATTGAAAAAGCTGTCAGCTGCTCTTTCTCAAGCGCGTATACTTCTTGCTGCAGATATAGAGGAATCTCTAATCTCCAATGCAAACATAAACTCAATTGTGACAGAGCTGGTAGAGAGTCACAAAAATGATGTAGGCGTAAGCATAGCAAGCAAAGAAGAGCTATCTCTAATAATCTCTGGATTGTCAAAAGAAAAAAATCCAAAATTAGTCGAAGTATCGCATAAAAGCGAATACTCTCCCATTGCCTCCGAAGTTGAATCAAGATATGTAATAAACAAAAGAGACGGCGATATATCTGAAGGCAACGCATCCGCGTTTGTCGAATATTTCAACGACAGGCTGCATCGCATAAAGGAGATAATCTCCTATAGGAGGCCTAATTTTTTTATCGCCCCAAGCATAAGCTCTACAAAAGCATATACGAGCGGAAGAGAGGTTATTATTGCGGGAATGGTTTCGTCAAAAATCATAACAAAGAAAGGCAACCTGATGGTCATAATAGAGGATGATACCGGAGAAATGCGGGTTGTATTCGTAAACGGATCATCGTATTCATCAAAGCAGCTTTTTGAAAGCGCAAAGAGAATAATTAATGATGAGGTAATCGCAATTAAAGGAAAGCTTTCAAACCAGTTCCTGATACCGAGCGAAATAGTATGGCCTGATGTTCCTGTAATCGAGCCTAAAAGTACAGAGGAAGACATAGCCATAGCATTCCTGTCAGACATACATGTAGGAAGCAAGCAATTTTTAGAAAAAAATTTCTCAAAGATGCTAAGGTGGATAAACGGAGAGGCCGGAGGGACCAAGGATGGGCTCGCAGGAAAGATAAAATACATAGTAATTGCCGGAGACGTAGCTGACGGAGTTGGCATATACCCTGACCAGGAATATGAGCTCGCGATACCTGATATATACTTGCAATACAAGCAGCTATTCAGTTTCCTGGAGACGATACCAGACTATATAGAGGTTTTTATGATGCCTGGTAACCATGATGCTGTTGGCAGAGCAGAGCCTCAGCATAATATCGACGAAGAACTGTACAAGGATTTCAAAATACCAAATCTGCACCTTGTATCAAACCCTTGCTATATAAATCTGCACGGCCTCGAAGTCCTATCATACCATGGCACGTCTCTTGACTCAATCATAAGGGCCATTCCAGGCATGAGCTACGCCTCTCCAGAAAAGGCTATGGTAGAACTGCTCAAAAGGCGGCACCTCTCTCCGGTATACGGAGGCAATGTCATAATACCTACAAAAAAAGACCAGCTTGTGATAGACAGGATGCCGGATATTATGCACATGGGGCATATACACAAAAATGGAATTGCAAATTACCATGGCATTAAAATAATAAACAGCGGCACATGGCAAGGAACCACAAAACTGCAGCAAAGATCCGGCCACGTGCCCACCCCTGCTATAATGCCGGTCCTTGAGGCAAAGACTGGAAACATAAGCTCATTGAATTTCAATGATATATGAGCGGCGAGCATATGGAAATAGAAGAATATTTCAAGCTTTTCAAGGATGAAGCAAAAAAGGAGTACCAAATCGCAGAAACTGCCAGGTCCAAGGGTCTCGACCCGTCAGTTTCAGTAGAAATAAAGCCTGCTCCGGACCTGCCTGCCAGGGTTGAAGGAATTATGGGCATAGAAGGGTTGGCTGATTTAATAAGAGCTAACATGAATGGGAAAACCAGACAGGAGCTCGCATTCAGCATTGTGAATGAAATATGTACAAAAGAGAGATTTGCAACCGGAAGCTTGAAAGAGAGAATCACGCTAGCGGTAAAAACAGGGTTATCGATCCTAACAGAAGGGGTTCTTGTTGCACCTACCGAAGGCATACCTGGCGTAGAGATATACAAGAATCCCGACGGCACCAATTACATAGCAATAAACTATGCGGGTCCGATAAGGGGTGCGGGAGGAACTAGCGCAGCGCTTTCGGTTACTCTTGGAGATTATGCGAGAAAGCTTCTTGGGCTAGAAGAATACAAGCCGCAGGGTACGGAGGTGGAGAGGACGCTTGAGGAGATATTGCTATATCATACTAGAAGCGGTAAACATCTCCAGTACCTGCCAAGTGAACATGACATCAGGGTGATACTTGAAAACTGCCCTGTCTGCGTAGATGGAGTCCCGACAGAGGAAATAGAGATAAGCGTACATAGGGATGTAAAAAGAATTGATTCTAAAGGCAATGAGTCTGCAATAAGCAATAGGGTGAGGGGAGGGGTCGCCCTGGTTGTATGCGAAGGCATAGCGCAAAAAGCAAAAAGCGTTTTGAAATACGCAAAATTTGCTGGGCTGGATTGGAGCTGGCTAAATGAGATAATAAAGGTGGACAAAAAGGCATCGCAGCTTGAAAATCAGGATTCTGCAGACGACCCTGCTTTCCTAAAAGAGCTGATAGGCGGCAGGCCTGTACTCGCTTATCCCGATCATAAAGGCGCATTTAGGCTCAGATATGGGAGATCCAGGCTGACCGGCATAGCAGCAAAGGGATTCAGTCCAGCAACAATGATAATACTTGACGATTTCATAGCTGTTGGCACTCAAGTAAAGATAGAGAAGCCGGGAAAGGGCAGTATAGCAATGCCAGTAGATTCTATTGAGGGGCCTTTTGTAAAACTAAAAAACGGCGAGGCTCTGAAGATAAATACCGCTGAGCAAGCAAATCAGCTCAAGGGTGAAATTGCAAAAGTAATAAGCGTGGGTGATATGCTAGTCACATATGGAGACTTCAAGAAGACAAATACACCCCTAACGCCATCGAGCTACGTTGAAGAGTTCTGGGTGCTTCAGCTGTACAAGAATGGATACTCAAGCCAGGTTACGGAAATCGGAAGCTTTGAAGCCGCGTATAGGCTCTCCATGCAGTACGGAGTCCCTCTTCATCCTAAATATCTTTACGAATACCAGGATATAAGCCCTGTAGAGCTTAATGCGGTTGCAAATGGCATAGCAGATGCAGAAATAAAATCTAAAAGCAAAAATATCTTCGATGTGGAAGAGATAAAACTGAACAATAAGGTTTCTGATGAAATCAGGATATACATTGAAACTTTATGCATACCTCATACAGACAAAGGGTGCATAACAATAAAAGCGGACTGGGCGCAGAGCCTTTTGGCATCGTTAGGTTTTGTAGAAAAAGAGCAGCTTAATCTTGACAAGTCCATATTGGCAAAATATTCTGGCGAAGATGCGGTAGAGATGCTTAATGCGGTATCCCCCTTCAAGATAATGCACCGTTCTTCCAGGATAGGTGCGCGCATAGGCAGACCTGAAAAGGCCAGGGAAAGACTGATGAAGCCAGCTCCGCATTGCATGTTCCCTATAGGAGAATCCGGCGGCAAGGAGAGAAATATAGCAAAAGCCTATTTTATATCGAAAAAGCAATTTAACAGATATAAAACCGAGATAGATATAGCAAATTATAGATGCATAACCGGTGGCGAGCAGCTTGATTCGGGATTCTGTACAGTCCATTCTTCAAGAGCATACATAGAGCTAATATGCTCAAACTGCGGCAGAAAATCTGACAATGAAAAATGCGCTTTTTGCGGTGGAAATGCTATAAAAAGCAGGACAAGGGCCATAGACATTATCAAATATTTAGACAGCGCATGCAGCCGCCTTGGGGTTCAGGGACTGCCAAAGAGTATAAAGGGAGTAAAAGGGCTTTTAAGCTCGAGCAAAATACCAGAAAGCATAGAAAAAGGAATACTCAGGAGCTTATACGGAATATATACGTTCAAAGACGGCACGTCAAGGTTTGACGCTACAGACGCTCCAATAACTCATTTCTATCCCAGAGAAATAGGCGCAAGCATAGAACAGCTCGCCAAGCTTGGATACACTAAAGATTTTCTCGGAGAGAAATTATCTAAAGACGACCAGTTGGTTGAGTTGAAGCACCAGGACGTAATAATAAATAGAAAATGCAGCAATTACCTTTTCAAGGTATCCAAATTTATCGATTCTCTCCTTTCCAAGCATTACGGAATGGAGCCGTATTACAATCTTCAATCTCCAGAAGACATAATAGGCCAATTTGTTATAACTCTGTCGCCGCACACATCCGCCGGAGTACTCGGCAGGATAATAGGATTTACCGACGCCAATATAGGGCTTGCGCATCCCTACACGATAACCGCAAGAAGAAGAAACTGCGACGGAGACGAAGACACTACAATGCTGCTGCTTGATGCCCTTATAAACTTCTCAAGAAGCTACCTTCCAAATATAATAGGCGGCACCATGGATGCACCTCTAATACTTACTGAAAATGTAATCC
The DNA here is from genome assembly GCA_021810105.1 of Microcaldota archaeon. Lineage (GTDB taxonomy): Archaea > Micrarchaeota > Micrarchaeia > Micrarchaeales > Micrarchaeaceae > JAJZAB01. The sequence goes on from JAJZJM010000003.1 coordinate 73,487, forward strand.
CCGAAGAGGTTGATGACGAAGTATGGCAGATGGAAATAGTCACAGACTACGGGCTGGAATTTTATAATAAAACTCTTGCCAGGTCACCTCCGTCTGATGTTTCAGTAGAAACTGTAGGCTCAAGGCTGAATAAAAAGTCAATATACGAGGGGCTTTCTTTTAACACCGAAAGCACAATAAACGCTTTTCTCGATGCGCCAAAGAAGAGCATATACACAAAACTAAAAACTATGGACGAAAAAATAGAGGCGCAATTCAAGTTAATGGACAAGCTATGCAGCATAGACAAAAGAGACACTGCAAGACGGCTGATATCAGGGCACTTCCTAAGGGATCTGATGGGAAACCTGCACTCTTTCTCGCAACAAGGATTCAGATGCGTATCTTGCAATTCAAAATTCAGAAGAATACCTCTTATAGGAAAATGCCCCAGATGCGGAGGCAAGATACTATTAACCATATCGCGCGGAGGCATAGAAAAATATCTAAAGATGGCGACAGACCTAGCTAACAGGTATGAGCTTGAACCATACATAAAGCAGAGGATCTATTTGATAAAAAAAGAGATAGACGCGGTATTCGGCAGCGAAATCTCAGATGTAGCTGTAGAAACAAAGCAATTTAACCTCTCAAAATTTATGTAATTAGAAAAGCCTGTGTTGTCCTCTAGAAGAGTTTTTAGCATCTAGCTTATCTACGAATTTCCCTATTCTATCTTCAGAGAAGCCATGCTCTTTGCACATGAAATCTAATAGCGAGGCCTTATTCATAATTCCCCTGAACCCGCGCACCGCGCTGCCTATGTCGGATTCCGAAACCTCCGGGTTCAAGAAGAGATCCTCTACCTCGTTAACGTCGCTACTAAATTCAACCTTATACTTGTCCTTAATATAAGCTTCAACATCTGACAAAGAGGAGGCGCCGTTAACTATTTTAATAGCGGTTTTAGGCCCTACGCCTTTTATTCCATCATTGAAATCCGTGCCGAGCAATATCCCTATCCAGATGAGTTTTCTTTGCGTTATGCCAAGGTTCTTCAGAGTTTCCTCCAATGAGACAATCTCGGGCTCGATGTTTATGAAGATGTTTTTGCTTGGAAGCTTCCTTCTTCCGCTTATGGTAAGGTTCCTTACAACTAATGGCGAACCGAATAACAGAGTATCATAATCCTGGCTTGCTGCGGCATACACTATCCCGTCTCTGCACATGCGGGATGCCTGGGCCTCTCCCTCTCCTGGGGCGTTTACATATTGCACTCCCATTAGTTCCAGGAGGTGCCTTGAGCTTTCCACTATATATTTATTTATCCTGGTGCTTTGTTGTGCATACTTACGTGCATCTTCAAGATTCCCCTCTTTTTTTGCCTGCGCCCATGCCTCAAGCGCCTCATTCCTCCTTCCCATCCTCGCTTCTATAGTTTTTTGCTTGAGTTTGGATGGAATGCCGTCAAATACGTAGATAGGAGTTATTCCATTGTCTATAAGTTCTATGGTCCTATAAAAAAGCCCGGAGAGGTGGCTTGTTACATTGCCGTTTGCATCAGACAAAGGAGTTCCATCCGGACCTCTTATTATTGTAAGGAATTGATAAAGTACGTTATACGCATCTATGGCTACGCTCCTCCCGTTCAATTCATCCAAAGAGAGTTTTCTACGTACTGCGAGTGTCGCAAGGTCTACTGACATAAATCTACCTTACTATAAAATCTCCCAAAGTGGCATCCCCTTTTCTCTGAGAGTGAATTTTAGGATCATCCTTCTTTACAGTAGTCAACTTCATATGCAGGGCATTTTCAAGCTTCTTTACTAAGGCATCTGATGGCAGAGCCCTCTCAGATTCTATTCTGATAAGATAGCCTTCCTTCTCATTTATCATCTCCGCAAAAACTTTCAATGGAAGCTGCATTCTTTCCCTGGCATTCCGTATCGCTTCGCCAAAGTTCTCTATCAAGGTTTCAGATTCGTCTTTTTTTTGAACTATTCTTGTAGAACTTCTGCCCTTTGCATTGGCCGCCTGCCCCTCTACCCCTAGCACCTTCTTGCCTTTAGAGCAAGATGAGCATACTCTCAGGTCGGTATTCTCCAATGATATCGTATATACCTCGTTTATGCGTCTTCCACACAATTCGCATTCCTCCAATCCATCACCAATTAAATTCACATCCTTTCTTTAAAACCTTTGCTAAAAAGAAGCTATATATTATTATAGCGCACTAATACGTGTCATGGATCGTGATAAGACTAATCAAGGCAGCAAATACACGAAAGCCCAGGCAAACGGCATCACGGCTAGCATATTCATATTAGAATTCGCAATACTGGTCTTCAGCTACTATGCTTCTTTCATAGGGCCTGTAAGCCAGGTGGTCCTTGCAATAATTAGCCTTATAATATCTGGCATGACTGTGCAAAAAATCAGAGGCCTGCAGGGAGGATACGGCTTGTATATGGCCGGAAGCGCGCGCGGAATATCAACTATAGACTCAATATCTAAGAAAAACAAGGGCTTCTGGGAGCAGATGCCAATGTGGGGCATAGTGCTAGGGTTCGGAGTTTTTTCATACTTCCTCCTGAAAGGAAAGGTAAGCAAGAAAACCTTCATATTCGGAATGGCGTCTCTTGTGCTCATTCTTTTATTCGTAATGCCATGTACTGGAGTTCCTTTACAGTTCATAAACCTTCCAGGATTTCAATCCTATTCTGCGGAAGCCGCAAGCGCATGCACGATAAATTCTTTCCTTAATCTTTCACCGCTTGGATATGCAATATACGCGTTTACAATAGTATTTGGCCTCTCTGGCTTTATCATATCTTCGCTACTTCTTAATGCGGCAAATATACTCTCCAGCAGCATACTTTTTGCAATCAGCGCGTACTCTGGAAATCCTCAATCCTCTCTCCTAACCAGTCAAGTGCCAGGGGTCGCGCCTGTGATACCAGGGATAGACATACCTCTGATTGCCGGCATATTGTCTCTTGTTATAATACTAACTATACACGAGATGTCGCACGGTGTGCTTGCCAGGATGGCTAAGGTGAAGATCAAGTCGATAGGGCTGCTGCTTTTTGGCGTAATACCTGTAGGTGCTTTTGTAGAGCCGAATGAAAAGGAGATATTAAAACTTAATAAAGAAAAGCAGAACCGCATATCTGCTGCTGGGATATCTGCAAATTTTATTGCAACAATTGTCTTTTTTATTCTTACAATGATTATGTTTGCATATGTAGTTCCTGGCCTTTACCAGAACAAAGGCGTATTCATAGAATCTGTTCTTCCAAATACTCCTGCAAACGGGGTATTACAAAGCGGAATGCAGATTATCTACTGGGACGGGCATAAAATAACCAATATAAGTAACCTCGAATCTGCAGGAGCTGGTGATTTGCCTGGAAATAAAGTAAATATCATAACTATGTCTTCGGCATGTTCCCCCTCTTCAAATATTGCATGTGTATTAGGCAATTATAGCATAACTGCGGTAGCCATAAATGGCTCGGCAAGGGGTTTTATCGGAATAACTGCATACCAGAAAGAGGCTATTGGAAGCACTGCGTACGCAAAAGCTATGTACTTCCTATACACCTTATTCGCGCTATCGTTCCTGCTCAATTTCCTGGTAGGGATAGTCAATCTTCTTCCTATCCCTGGTTTTGATGGATGGAGGATATACAAAACCAACATAAAGAGCGATTTTATAATAAAATTCGTGGAAGGGTTGATAATAATCGGGCTTATATTGAATGCAGTGCCATGGTTATTCATAGCATTACTTCATTAAATTGAACAACAATCACGGTGCACTGTACCCAGAAGTCCATGCGCTTGTGTAAATTACATTTGTGCCTGTACCATCATTGCCGTTGCCGCTGTAGTCATTGGCATTGCCATTTAGAGGCCACCAACCAACAAGGTTGTTGACATTGATCGGCGCGCCACCTATACCTTCAAGGTAGAGTGCCTGGATTTCCGCCTGTGATAGAGTGGCATTATACAATTGCACGTTTGCAACATCACCTGTTAAAATTGGAGTACTGCCACCTCTATCTCCTATCAAAAAGGGATAAGTAGAAGAGACTTCCGGGAAAGTAACCATCGCATTTCCTGCAATAAAAGAATGCAATGTACCTCCATAACCTGTATATCCCATGAGATTGTAGTTGGTTGCATTATATGCTGCTGCTACAAATTCGTAAGATCCAAGTTGTAGATTATCTCCGCCACCGCATTGATTTGTACTGTCCCAAGCGTCTATACATACGGTGGGCGTACCTTCAATTCCGATAAATGCAGTAAGCATACTATCAGTACCAGGGCCAGAGATACCAACAATGCCGTTGTAAGTGTTTACATTTGGGTTTGGCACAAAAAACCACGCAGTTAATGTTCGTGGTTGATTGCCGCTGGGTAATTCTGGTATACTGGAAACAGTGATTGGCGAACTTCCATCAAATTCTGCTACATACTCTGGGAGCATTCCATTGCACTGCCCTGCCAAAGAGACCTGTGCAGCTGTCCTGATTACCTGACAGGATCCAGGCTGCGCACGTGGTGCGAAGTTTCCGCTGTTGAATACTCCCAATGAGAAAAGCGCAACAAGAACAATCGCAATTATGAGTATTGCCCAACCATATGTCATCAGGTATTCCATTGCAGATTGGGACTTTTGACTTTTAAATTTAGAATGATAAAATTTTTCCATCCTCTCTATATAAGTAAGGTAAAAAAGTATAAAAACCTGTTAGACATGGGATTTTGAAATAATCAGATTAAGGTGCACTGTACCCAGAAGTCCATGCGCTTGTGTAGATTATGTTTGTGGGAGTGCCATCGTTGCCGTTGCCGCTGTAGTCATTGGCATTACCATTAAGAGGCCACCAACCAACAAGGTTCTGCAGGTTAATAGGTGCGCCACCTATGCCCTCTTGATATAACTGCTGGATCTGCTGCGTTGAGAGGGAGGTGTTATAGAGTTGAATATTTAGAAGATAACCATTCAAGTCATAATTAGTGCAGCCAGGAGTAAGTTCGCCTATATAGCCGTAGCCGCCTGCATTTGTAGCTAGTGTATCGCCAACAGGAGCATTCCCCTTAAAATTACCATCTGTATAAATTCCTACGTCAGTAACATTGAATGTTCCTGCAACGAAAACCCATTGGTTGGTTGGTAGTGGCGCATCGCTTCCTGTGTCTATGGATCCACCAGCATTAGGGGTAACTCTCATTTTAACATATCCGCCTTCTATAAAAAGTTCATATTGCGCATTGCAACTGCTCTGCTCATATATATCTGCCGATGAATTGGAATAAGCATTAACCCACGCTGTTATTGTTAAAGAATTAACTATGTTTAATTGCTGCGAATTTCCAACATTTATATAGCTGTTTTGATCGCCATTGAACTGTGCCGCGTACTGCGGAAGTTCGCCGTTACATTGCCCTACCAAAGAGGTCTGCACAGAGTTTCTGAGCACTTCACATGATCCAGGTTGCGCTCTTGGAGCGAAATTTGCGCTGTTGAATACTCCTAAGGAGAAAAGCGCAACAAGAACAATCGCAATTATGAGTATTGCCCAGCCATATGTCATCAGGTACTCCATTGCGCTCTGGGACTTTTGACTATTTAATACAAAACTAATATGTTTTGGCATAAATATCGGTTTCAGCACAAATTTATTTAAAGTGCTCTTAAGCTACTGATACTTCCAAAATTAATAGTAGATCCATATCCTATTGCAATTGCCTGCATGCTATCCACGTTTGCCTTTTTGAATACAGGTGACAATAACTCCTCTTTTGGATAAAGGTTTATCTCCGTTCCAGAAGCAAAATAATTGCTTGCTGGTATCACAAGAAGTTTCTTTCCATATAGGCTCCCGTAAAGAAAACATCGCAGTTTTTCTTTCTTGCCAGCTTTATTGAATACAGCAATTGAAGGGTGTTCATGCCCCATTATCATAAATTTTGTTTTAGAAGATTTTGCAGGCAACGCCTCCCCATGGAAAAAAAGATATCCGTTCTCTGCGAATTCCTGTCCATGTATCTCCAATTTAAAAGGTTCCTTGTACCTCTCTACAAAATTGTCATGATTTCCCTTCACTATGGTTAGCCTAATTCCCTTCTCTTTCACGAATCTTAGAAGGTCTATCAGTTCATTAAGCTCCTCTGTCTCTACAGTTGAGAACTCATTCTTGATATCCCCGTCTATTATTAGCCTATCAGCGCCGGTTTTTCTAATGCATGCATCCAGCATCTCAAGCAGATGCTTTAGGTTTACCTTTGGGATTAACATTCCCCTCTTCGCCATTACGCCTTCATAGCCAAGATGCGGGTCGGATATGACTATAGAATTTAGGCTTCTTATAAAAGCCGCAGGCATCCCGTCTATGAGCTCCACATCATCATTTAGCCGCATTCCTTACACCTATCCTTTCCAGCACCAGTTTGTGGAGGACCTTCAAATACTCTTGCCTTTCCTTCATCAGTACTACATCAGCATGCCCAAATGCTATTATGTTGTGCGAAAACGGGGATGGAGAAGGGGTCTTTATAAATTTGTATTTTATTTTTGATTTTTTTATTTCCTCTATTATGTTCCTTACCCTATTCAAATCCATTACATCTTCAAATATCTCCCTGTACGTCTCCTTTATTATTGGAAAATCCTTGTCTATCTCTTCGGCTGCCTTGAGTATTAGCTGCGAGTTAACCTGCTGCCTTCCCACTGTCATCTTGTATCCCTTATAATTCCTGAGTATCATGAAGCTTCTAGCGGCAACGTGCCTGAACCTCCTTTTCATGAGTTCGGTTTTCCTTATATTCCTCTTAAGCATTGCTTCAACATCCATTGATACAAGATCGGAGAAAAGGTCTTTTATCAGGTTTTTATCCACTTCTATCTCATCATCTGTAGAAAGAACAAACCCATTGTCATTTACCATTATGGCTACATCTATGTCCATGATTTCTCCCATGATCATGGCAAAAAGCCTAGACAAGGCGTCATTCACCCGTCTGCCGAAGAGAGAATGAAATACAATTGTGGTTTTGTTAGAGTTGTCCTCTTTTGTTGATTCTATAAGGATCATCTCATTATTCGGAATGGTTTTTGCAAAAAGTATCTGCTCTGCAAAGTACCCGAACAATGCCACCTTGGCTTTTTCATCTATAGGGAAATCTTTGAGGAAATCAAAAGCTTTTTCAGGTATATCCTCCAAGTAGACTCTTCCCTTTCCAAGAGGCTTTTTCACGCATTTGCTAACTACGTCCCCGAAGCGCTTTCTGAATTTCCCAATTTCTACTGCAAGCTCGTAGCTTAGAGGCAGCTGCTCAGAAAACCATGGCGGTATTGTTGGCGCAGCTGCAGCCGCATCGCTCACATAGCACTTCATTCCTCTTGCGTATTCAAATTTGTAAAGCCGTCCTCCCAAAGTGAATATATCTCCGGGTTTCAACCTGGTAAGAAATTCTTCTTCTATACTGCCGATCCATTTCTTTGTTTTTGTCATTATTACATTGACTGCTACCTCGTCGGGTATTGTGCCCAGATTAAGCATATATATTACTTTTATGAAGCGGCCGCGCTTGCCGAAAGTCTTCTCAGCCTCATCATACCAGATTTTTCCGTAAACTCTTCTACTTTCCAGGCCAACATAACTTCCTGCAAGGTAATTTACAAGAGAGATGAAATCTTTTTTATCTAGGTTATGATACGGATACGCATTCCTTATTAGTCCAAATGCATCATCTATCTTCCATTTTGAGCTCAGCGACATTCCTACTATGTGCTGTGCAAGAACGTCGAGTGCATTTTTAGGAGTATTAAACGAGTCTAAAATCTTTTCCTTTGCGGATTTCATCATAACCGTGCATTCTACCAGATCATCCCTTGTTAGTACGATATCCTCTCCTCTGGCGACCTCCCTAAAACTATGCCCCGCCCTGCCGAATCTCTGCACCGCCCTTGTTACGCTTTTGGACGATCCTATCTGTATTACATTGTCTATCGATCCTATGTCTATGCCCAACTCAAGACTTGTAGATGAAACAGCGCAGCGCAGAGAGCCTTTTTTAAGCAGCTCCTCAACCTCAAGCCTGGATTCCCTTGACAAAGAGCCGTGATGCGCAGCGATATCTTCCCCATATCCGAACCTTTTCTTAAGATTGAATACCACTCTCTCAGTTCCGCTTCTTGTATTCGTGAATATGAGTGCTGTCTTGCTGCTTTTTATTATCCTGTTTATCTCATCATACATCTGAACCTCTACCTCTTCTCCAGAAGTATATATCAGGTCTTTAACCGGGCTTATTACTTTAACATCTATCTCTTTGCTCCAAGATGCATCAACAATATTGCAATCTCTCTCGGTTTCCCCACTATATCCTACAAGGAACCTGGCCGCCTCCTCCATTGGATATAATGTGGCTCCCAAGCCTATCCTGGTGAAATCAAAATCAGATGCCCAAGCCAGCCTCTCTAATGACAATGAGAGGTGCACTCCCCTCTTGTTATTCGCCAGCTCATGCAGTTCATCAACAATGACATACTCCACTCCCTTGAATTTTTCCACGAATTTTTCAGAGTTTAGTATTATTGCGAGGCTTTCAGGAGTGGTTACAAATATGTTCGGAGGGTGCTCCAGCTGCGCCCTTCTCTCTTTCTGAGGGGTGTCTCCCGTCCTTACGGCTATCGTAACTTTCTTTATATTTTCTTTAACTATCGATACCCCTTTCTTTTCCAGGATCTCATTATATATTTCATCAAGTGGCCTTGCAAGATTTCTGTGTATGTCATTATTCAAAGCCTTCAATGGCGATATGTATATGCAATAGACCCTGTCCTCAAGACTTCCTTCCAAAGACAGGTTGAAAAGCCTGCTTATTACAGAAAGAAACGCAGACATGGTTTTTCCGCTACCTGTAGGCGCGGCTATCAGAGTATTCTTCTTTTCGGTTATAAGCTTGAATGAATACTTCTGCGGCGGAGTAAGCTCCTTAAAATTCCTTAAGAACCACGATCTTGCATAAGGGTTGAGCGCCGCAAGGCTCTCCTCGTTAGAAAAAGGGGTCCCCACCTTTATAATCATCTTAGGTCACGCAGATGCAACTTCTCATTTTAAATATAAATTAATGGAGGTTATTTGTATATAGAGCGGTATACGGTTCCAGCATCGTCTGTTATTACAATGCATTCGCCTTCGCATTCTATGAGACAAGCCTGGCAAAGTATGCACGCACTGCCGTTTACGCCCACAGATATGCCTCCACTGCTTCCGTCGTGCTTGTCCGCAAAGTGCTTATGGCCGTCATTAACATCCTTCCATTTAGCAAGTATGTCCGCGTCAGGCGTTCCCTTCCATTTATCTGCCTCAGGTGCATGGTCGTTATTAACATCAGGAGAATCCCTGTCTTTCATCTCAAACACAGCAACAGGACAAACATCATGGCAATGCGAGCATCCCGTACATTTATGCTTCTCTACCCATACGTCCATAATATCATCTACAAAAGTTTAGATTGTGCAGAAACTATAAATTACTTTCTTTGAACAGCGAGCATTCAGCCGCAAATGCGGTCTGCATGCCGCCGCCCTAAGATCAACCGAATAATCCTGCCAACCCTGTAGTTGCCTCTTCTTCGCTTTTCTTCTCTTCTTCAGGCTTCTTCTGGGCCTTCTGGTGTGCGCCTTCCTGCTGTGCCTGTGGCGCAGCTGCTGCGGTCTGCATGCTTTGGGCATTCTTTATTATGTCCTTTATGTTTACGCCCTTCAACGATGCTACCATGGCCTTTGCCCTTGCCTCGTCAGGAGTCATTCCTGCCGCCTTTACAATATCCATGAGGCTCTGTTCTGTGACTTCTTTTCCTGCTGCGTCTAGAAGCAATGCTGCATATACATATTCCATACTTTCACCTTTTTATCATAATTGCATATTCGGTTTATTAGCTCTTGCCATTATCTGCATTTCCAAGCGCTGATGCCTGCGCCGAGGCTCTTCCTATTAGCAGTTCTATTATTCCCGGCTCGTATGCCTTGGCTTCCAATCCCAAAGCGAGCGCCTGCAGGTAAGCCTTGACTACAAGAGGCTTTAGCGTGTATTCATTTACCTCCCCAATTTCAATGCATATCGTGTAGGCTTCCATAAATGCTTTTGAGAGCCCTGTAATTGTCTTCTCTGCTGATATGTCAAGAACGTCTTTTCTAAATATAATTCCATTGGACAGCAGGGAAACCGGCTCTATTACAGCTTTGAAAGGGGCCACTCCCAGAGTATGCAGCACCTTGGCTGCGGTAGATGTTATAGTCTCGCCCTTCTTTACCAGCACTTTGCTTTTTGATATCATCACCTTCCCTTTCTGTATCTGCACATCTACGCCGGCCTGCTTCAGTTCTGTAACGGCCTGCCCTGGCTGCAGGCTTGTCTCTCCAGCTTCTATATTGATGTCTGCTGGGGCTATCTGCTTCGGCTTTGCTGCAAGCTTAATCTCATTAGACTTGAACGCCTTATATATCTCAAATGGGTCTGCATTGCTTAACACGATTGCAGATGTCCCTGACAGGTTCTCGGTTAGCTTCTCCGTCCTCTCTTCGCTTTTTAACACTCTCTCTAATATGTTCTTTTTGCCCAAGATAAGCCTTATCTCGCTCTTCATGCCATTTCTTGTCTTCTGAAGCAGCCTGTCCGGTATGCCTGAGAGGTTTATTACTCCCACAGTGCTGTATTTCGACATGGCCTTTGCTGCCTCTTTTACAAAGCCCTCTTTTTCTTTTTTACTCAGCATAATTGCACCAGTTTCAGATTAGCCTCAGTGGAGGCGCCATAGTTAATTTCACATAAACTGACTTTATATTCTGCTTTCCTGTCTTCTTGGCCACAACAGAGAGAGTTTCATCAATATTCGCAGATATGGCATCCTTCTCCATTTTTTCCGTGCCTACGCTGCAATGCACAGTTGGAAGATATTTTCCTTTGCTTCTGATGTATATCGATTTTCCCATGCCTCCCAATATGTTGGATATGTCTCCTATTATTGGTCTTGGCATCTTGTTGCGCGGACCGAGGAATTGTCCTAGCTGTCTCGCTATTACCGGCATAAGCGCAGGTTGAGCAACAAGTTCGTACTGGAGCAGATCTCCTAGCCTCTTCTTATCGCTTGCTATTGTCTGTATTTCAGAGCCAGGTACTATTATAGCACCAAGCTGCTTTGCTTTAGAGTTTATTACATTATCATCAGAGAAGACTAGCACTTTGCTTACTCTTCCGTTGCCGTTCGGCAATTTTACTTCAAGGTTGAGCCTGTTATCCTGCTTTGAGAAGTCTATTCCAGAGAAATTTATTGAAAGGTCAATGCTCTGGGTAAACTTGCGTTTGCCCTTATTTGCCTCTATATACTCTCCTAGCTTCTCAATAGCTTCTTTTTCCATATGAATCCCTCCTGCAATTTGCAGTTCTGCGGGAAAAACAGACAATATAGATAGCCCAATCAGATTTATAAATGTAGCGCAAAATTCTGGTTTGGCTGCTGCCATATAGCTAACGCAGTGCTATGGTGAGATATGCGTGCCTGCTGCGCAGGTGCACATCTCTATAGCTATTAGCCGCATAGGCTATGTCCGCATTTCGGGCAGGTAAAGCATCCCTCTGCAGCTATCATGCCTGTTCCACACTCCGAGCATTTGGTCTCCATTTTAGAGGATATCACATAAGTTCCGGCTCCCTCCTTTATCGCAGCCATGCTAACTCCCTGCGCCTCCTCCTTGATGTGCCCTTTCTTAATTTCTGTGAATTTCTCAATGCGCTGCTGAGCATCCCTATCAACAGCTTGGAGTACCTGGGTGCTCTTGCTGCTGTCTCTGTATACTGTTATTCCTTTGCAGCCAAGCTCATAAGAGATCTTGTAAGCGGTTTCTATGTCTTGGGGTGTGGCCCAGCTTGGGAAGTTTATTGTCTTAGAAACTCCATTGTCTACATACTTCTGGAATGCAGCCTGCATCTTGACATGCCATTCTGGCGATATGTCATATGCTGTTACGAAAAGGCGCCTTTCCTCAATCGGTATCTGGTCTATATTCTGTATTGAGACCTGCCCAGCAAGCCCTTTCATAAGCTCTTCCGAATAATATCCGTTCTCCAATGCCCTTCTCTCGAACTCATTGTTTACCTCTACTAGATTGTATCCGAGACTCTCTCTTACGTTTCTTAGGTAAACCACAGAGAATATCGGTTCTATTCCTTGAGAAGTGCCCCCCGCTATTATGCTTATTGTGCCAGTAGGCGCTATGGTTGTAACTGTGGAATTCCTGAGCGGCTTATATCCCAGTCTATACCAGATGCTATCTTTAAATGCCGGGAATGGACCTCTCTCAACCGCAAGCTCCTGGCTCATCTTCCTTCCCTGTTCTGATATGAAAGACATTACCTGTTCAGCCAGCAGCAATGCCTCGTTGCTGTCGTACCTAATCCCAAGTTTTATGAGCATATCAGCCCATCCCATTACTCCTAGCCCTATTCTTCTTATCTGTTGTACAACCTCCCTTATCTGCGGCAGCGGATAGCTGTTGGCGTCTATTACATCGTCGAGGAAGCGCACTCCCAACCTCGTTACTCTTTTAAGTTCCTCCCAATCTACCTCGAAATGATGGTCTGTCTGCTTTACCATCATTGCCAGGTTTATAGAACCCAGATTGCATGCGTCAAAAGGATAAAGCGGTTGTTCTCCGCAAGGGTTTGTTGACTCTATTGGGCCGTATTTTGGCGTAGGGTTGGAGAAGCTCGAGTTTATCCTGTCAAGGAATACCAATCCAGGGTCTCCTGTCTTCCACGCCATTGTCACTATCAGATTCCATATCGCCCTGGCATTTAGCTTGCCTACAGCTCTTCCGTTTCTGGGGTTGATAAGGTCATAATCCTTGTTCTCTGTCAGCGCTTTCATAAACTTCTCAGTTATCGCAACAGATATGTTGAAATTGCGCATTACGCCCTCATTCTCCTTCAGCATTATGAAATCAAGTATGTCGGGGTGGTCTACACGCAGTATTCCCATATTCGCCCCTCTTCTTTTTCCTCCCTGCTTTATCTGCTCTGTAGCTATGTCGAATATTTTCATGAAAGAGATCGGTCCTGATGCAATTCCGCTAGATGATTTTACAACGTCGTTGTGCGGCCTAAGCCTTGAGAAGGCAAATCCCGTTCCCCCTCCTGTCTTATGTATGACGGCGGCATATTTTATCGCATCAAATATCTCCTCCATCGAGTCTCCTACAGGTATGACAAAGCATGCGCTTAACTGGCCCTTCTCTATTCCCGCATTCATCAGTGTTGGAGAGTTAGGCATGAACTTGAACGAGGTCATCGCATCAAAATACTCCTTAGCTATGCTGTTTATCTCTTCGGTCTTTTTTCCAAAATTCGTTTCAGCACGTGCAACTGCACCAGCCACTCTCTCAAATAGCTGCCTTGGAGTCTCCTTTACTTTTAGATCATCATCCTTCATCAGGTATCTTGCAGCAAGTACCATCAGGCTGTTTATCGGTAATTTAAGGTCGTCATCGGTTATTCCCAGAGAGGCTTTGAATGCCCTTACCTCCGCCCTTTTATGCCTGTAAAGTATATAGCATTTAGCGACTGCCGGGTCTGCTTCCATAAGCTTCTTCTCTACAGTATCCTGTATCTCCTCAACTGTCAATTCCTGTTTGCCAGTTGCATCTATCGCTTTCATTACGGTTTCAGAGGCCTTTTTTGCAGTTGATATGCTCTCCTCCAATGGTTTATCAATATAAACGCTATTGTATGCTTTGCTTATCGCATTTACAATTTTCCCACTGTCGAATTCAACTCTCTCCCCATTTCTTTTTATTACAAACCCGGTCGCCATACACTCCCCCAATATGTAAAATAATCTACCCTAATGCTTAAAAAGCATTTTAATTTTTTATGCACCGCTAATGCATGTTCTGTTATTTATGTTCAAAAAAATATATAACGCTCCGCATCAATCATTTCGATTCTCTTGCAACTTCCAGATCATCGCAAGAATCAAGAAAATCCTTCTGGAAGCTCTCCCATGCATCCTTATACATGCCGTGATGCTTCTTATCAACATTAAAGTACATCCATGTAGAAAATCCAACGTCAGATATCCCCTTACTGAGAATCTCGCTAACATCAGTAACAGAGATGTTCTTCCATTTTCCTGACAGTGCGCTCTTATATTCCTCTTTGACTTCTGGAGACTTAAGTTTTGACAGGTCTTCCATTAGGGCGTTATGGGTCTTCCATGACAACCCTGATGAAAAAGAGGCTATTATGACTGCTGTGGTGAAAAGCCGTATATCATCGGGAGCCTGCTCTGTCGCGCCGCCCTTCATGGAGAGCTTGCGTATTCTTGTAGCGAGAACATCATGCTTGGTTATATTATGCTTTAATGGCATAAACCGCCTCTTAAAAATTTACCAACGCGCAGCGTCAATCTTTTCAAGGGCCTAAACTTCTTTTATTAATATTTCGAAGAAGAATATTTAAGCATATAAGATTAACTAAAAACATAGGATCTTTAAAGAAAGGCGATTATATAGGAATCTTTAATCTGTTTGGAAAGAAAGATGTGAGCACAGAGCTTACAAAGCCCTCGCCATACAGAATCTTTACAGAATGGACTCCTTACAATCTATATGCCAACAAGAATAATTCTACCATGTTGAACTTGAAAATAAAGAATATGACAAAAGAGACACTTCTGACTTCTGTTGTTGTAGAATTGCCGCAGGGTTTGGGCTTTGATACGATCGGTGTCTCAAAGCAGAGGGAGGTCAGAGTCGGAGAGCTTGCTCCTGACGAAGAGAAGAATGTGGGCGTTGAAGTCTATAGCAGCGTGAAATCCGATCCAGGAGAATATACGGTATCCCTCACAGCAATAGCGCATTACAGAGACTATGGTCATGTAATAAATGCTGTAAAGAAAAGGACAAGCCTCAAAGTAATTTAAGGCTATTCTGTCTGTTTCTGTTCTGGCTTTTTCTGGTTTGATATCAGACCATAAATCGAGTCTATCATTTCGGCAATCTTTTTTCCTTTATCTGTCAGCTTTATCACCTTTATTTTTCCATGCCTCTCGCCCACTGTTATCCCAGCTGCCTCGCATTCCTTAAGAAACTTGCACGCATGCACATATGTGGTATTTGTCATTTTAGCAAGAGATGAAATGTACAGTTCTTGTTCAGAAGCTCTCAAAGAGAGAAGTATTCTTGCCTGTTTGTCCTTGAATATTATTACCTGTTCCTTTTTTTCAGAAGGGCGCTCTTTCTGCGCCTCAGCCTTGCTCTCCACCTTCTGTTCCATCAAACCAATCCTATTTTGCAGCCTATATATAAATGGTGACATTGCAAAATTCCACATCTGCTGCAAGAAGCATAAGTATATTAATAGTTTCCTATTGTAATATTTATTGCGACTAGAGGTGTAGGAATGGTAAAATACATTATTGCAAAGCAGCTGGTAGGGAAACGCGTAGTTACTGTAGATGGATACGATCTTGGAAGATTCATAGACGCAGAGATAAGCGATGTGACCGGAAAGATTAATGCCATACTTGTTGAGCCTAGTCTTGACGGAGGCCTTGCAAACAAGGTAAAAAGCGAAGGAGGCTCTGTAAGAGTTCCATACTCTTCAGTAAGAGCGGTCAATGATTTCATAGTTGTTGACAGGAAAGAGCTTTAGACACGAAATCTAATCGCATTTTTAAGCTTTTATCCATAATAGTTAAACGTTACTATGTCCACTGGCCAAATAATAATATGCGGCGGAGATGAGGCAGGAAGAGGTGCCTTGATAGGCCCGTTGGTAGTCGCTCTTGTAGCCATAAAGAAAAGCAATACTCACAAGCTTACAGATATCGGGGTAAGGGACTCAAAGCTTCTTTCAAGGAGAAGAAGGGAGAATCTATACGGTACAATAAAGGAGATAGCCGTAGATGTCAAGGTCAGTAAGATAATGCCCGCAGAAATAAACGAGGCTATGAGGCGCAACATTTCCTTGAATGAGCTTGAAGCTACTCACTTTGCAAAGCTTTTCAACAATGTGCCTGTTGATGTTAGCACTCTATACCTTGATTCTCCTGACGTGATACCAGAGAAATTCGGCATGCGTGTTAATCTCTCTTCCAATAAACCTACAAAGATTAAGGGAGTGCCGCTTAAAAGGCAGAAGGGCATCAAGTATACAAATATAATCGCAGAGCACAAAGCGGATTCAATATATCCCGTAGTTTCCGCTGCAAGCATAATAGCAAAGGTGGAAAGAGACTGGGAGATAGATAAGATAGCAAAGCAGCTTGGGCTTGAGATAGGCTCCGGATATCCTGCAGATTCTTATACTATAGCCACGATCAAGGAAAACATGAAGAATGAGGCTCTTAAACAGCACATACGCCAGTACTGGCAGACTATGTATGAAATAAAGCAGACTAAATTAACTAACTTCTAAGCGCTGTTTTTCTTGCATTTATGTGCACAGATATATTCCTTTCCTTGCATATAACTACAGGATCTGTGGCGCAACTTGGACAGCGCGCCGGGCTTCGGACCCGGATGTTGCGGGTTCAAAATAAACTTTTGGATTTAATCAAAAGTTATGAAACTCCCGCCAGGTCCGATTAATATTCGTGTAAGATTCTATGCTAGATTTTGCATGGCTTTCAGTTCCGCTTTCATCTTCAGCACTTCCATAACTTCGTTAGCGCTCAATAATGGTTTACCTATCCTATCAGAGTCGTCTATTGCTATCCGCGGGCACGCCGTATTTACGAATGCTTCAAATTCAAGCATGTTGCCAAGAGATGTAAAGTCGAATGTGTTAGAAACGAGTATCTCTGCATCCAAACCTGCCTTCTCTATCCGTTCTTTCAACAGTTTGGCCAATGCCTCATTGTGCTGGCCGTTCTTTGTTGTGAGAAGTATGCCAAATCTTTTGGCTTCCATCGCCTTCAGTATCTTGCCCTTGCTTTTGCCCTTATATGTTTTCCTATAGCTGTCAATGAATTCCACTTTGCCGGCAAAAGGCTCTATTACAAGGAATGGTTTAGTAGTATTCAAAAGGGCTCCGAGGGGGTGAAACATTCCTCCGCCAAAATACACAATAGCATCAACGCTCCTATCAATGCTGGCTGCACTTCCTACGTCGCATCCCAGGATCTGTCCAGGTTTCTTTGCAAATCCGTAAGGCTTTCCTATCAATACCCTCTTTCCATGCCTCTCGAAGAAATCTTTTATTATGGGCAGCTGGTGCACATGCTGTATTGTTGTAACGAGCCCTATAGTTGCGCATTCATTCAGAACAGGCAGGGACTTCTCAAGCATATCCAGAGGCGCATCTACTTTGTATTCTATGTATTCCACATTGAAATCCGCCTTATGGAATTCTGCGTGGCCAAAATGGACAATCTTATCGGCATGTATGTTCTTGGCTTCGTCTATAGCAAGGTCGCATGCTCCGAAGGTCGGCGATGCTGATATAAAAACATCATTGCCTTCCTTTTCAAGCTTTTTTGCATACATCATTGCATACTGCTTAAGCCCTTCTGGGAACTGTAAAAGAAGTCTCATTAAAACACTTAAGCTGTGGAGGCTTTAGTTCTTCTAATCGCGTTTGCGTTTATTGTGTAGCTGCCAGAAAGCTTCGACATAGCCCTTTTCAAGGCATGCTTTACTATCGGCGCATTCTCGCTATTAGATCTTACCATGAAGACGGACTGTTTTGCCCCTAGCCTGGCTGCCAAAGAGACCGGGCTGCCAAAAGCAAGGCTCATACCTTGCGATATTCTGTCTGCGCCTGCTCCTGTAGCCATCTTGTGTTCACGTATAACGTTATGCGGATAGCTTTTAACTACAAAATAATACATGTTCGGTATATTTGACTCTAGGTACTTGTTAGCAACCATTCTTGCGGCTTCAATAGAATTTGACCTAAGCTGAATTGGTATTTCTGTATCCAAAGTCACCTCCATGTCATAATTGTCATTGTTGACTCCCATTCTGAATACCAATAGGCTGGTATGCGGCAGGGCCCTTACATAGTTCTTCCTAGGTTTCCTTAGGGAGTATCTTGCCCACGACTGCGAATTTGGAGTCCTGCACGTTCTTGCAGGTCTTAATCTTGCCATACTAACACATCATTGCAATTTAGGAGAAGCACACAGATATATAATGCTTCCAGTAAGCTTTATGATTATTCTTAGTAGTAAGTGCTTAAATATTTTTCTATATTTCCATGGCAGTCCAGATGCGACAGAGCCATTATCTTTTCCTTTTACTAGGAACGGCTCCAAACAAATCAAAGAAAAGAAATAATAATATGATATGTTAATGAAATTTGGTGGATGTAATGGTAAAAAAATCTGCTGTTGTAAATAAAGAAGAAAAGCCATCTGAATTCATCATCAAAGTGCCAATAAAAGGCGAAATTAAAGAGATGATGGAAAAACTCGGACCTACCCTGAATGTGGGAATCACTATAATCGAAGGCACCGAACGCAACCCCCCTGCATTTGTAATAAAAATAGAGCATCAAGACGAAAATGAGAATGTCGGCCTAGAACGTCTCAAGAGGAATGGTGAACAAAATAACAGTATGATGTATGGGTAATTCCATTGTGGATTGCCCATGCAACTATAAGCCAATCCAAGCTAATCTTCGCTTTCTGAGTACCGAATATCTATAGCATCAAAAAGAAAATCTATTTATAGTTTGTCAGAGAGTAAAAAATAGTGTTAGGATGGAATTTGTAGATGCTGCACTCAATAATGCTGCAAATAACGAAGAAGAGCTCTTTAGAGCAAGAATAGCAGTCTGCGGAATAGGAGGCGGCGGAAGCAACACAGTCCACAGAATCAGCAGGATGGGAGTCAAAGGAGCATCCCTTTTTGCGATAAATACTGACTCAAAACATCTCAATACTCTTGACCCTGCAATAAGAAGAATGCTTATAGGCGGCCCGCTTACAAGAGGGCTCGGGGCGGGAGGCTTTCCCGAAGTGGCTAACAAAGCAGCACAATACTCTCAAAAAGAGCTTGAGAGTGCCCTCAGCGATTATAATCTGGTTTTTCTTACTGCAGGTATGGGGGGAGGCACTGGAACAGGTGCTGCTCCTGTAGTTGCAAGCATAGCAAAAAATTCAGGCGCAGTTGTAATAGGCATAGTCACATATCCATTCAGGCTTGAGAGAATCAGGATGAAGGTTGCTGATAAAGGGATAGATGAGCTTCGCAAAAATATAGACACTCTTATACTGATAGACAATCAGAGGCTGGCTGAGCTGTATCCAAACCTTCCTATGGACCAGGCTTTCAGGCTTGCTGACGAGGTTGCCGCAAGAGCGGTAAGAGGCATAACGGAAACTATAAACACCCCCAGCCTGATAAATCTAGATTACGCAGACGTAAGGTCTATAATGAGGTCTGGCGGCATAGCTATGATAAGCATAGGAGAAGGGAAAGGCCCCACCAAGATAGATGATGTGGTTGAAGACACTTTAAGGAACAAGCTTCTTGATGTTGAGTATGAAGGTGCGACAAGCGTGCTGATTCACATAACAGGGGGCGAGGACCTAACCCTTGGCGAGGCGAACGAGATAGGTACAAGGCTTACTGAAATAACTGCCCCTAACGCTACTGTGGTGTGGGGTGCAAGAATTGACCCTGCATATAATGGAAAGGTTGAGGTAATAGCAATATTTACAGGAGTCAAAGGCGGCTCTATAATGGGCAATTCGGATAACTCTGATTCAGACTCAGAAATGGGGTTAGGCAATCTCTAATCATGCCTGAGAAACAGTTACAGAGCCTCCGGATGCCTTGTCTCTCTCAAACTGGTAGACCTTTGCGGATGCTATCTGCTTCATATTTTCATCATGCGTTATTATGAATACCTGGTCTACCACTTTTGGCAATTCATCTCCTAGTACTTCTATAAGGCTGGATATTCCATAGGAATCCAGATTGTGTGTAGGTTCGTCCAGTATTAGCCATCTAAGGTTCGGCACAACTGTCATGGATAAAGCCACTCTAAGAGCAAGGCAAGCTGTACTTCTTTCCCCACCGCTCGCCACAGAGTCTACGCTCACCATCTCCTTCCCTGTTTCTCCGTTCACCTCCACCTCCAGCGAGTAATCGTCTGCTGATGCTGCTATTGAAAGCTTGCTGTAGTCATTGTAAGGATAAATCTCATTCCATACCGAGCCCATCAAGCCGTTTATAGAGTGTATAAGCCTTGACCTGAGCTCTGAAGATGTTTCAGAAAGTGCTGTTTTGAATAAGCCCAGGTCAGACAAAAGCATTCTTCTCCCGGATATCCTCTTCTCCATCATGTTAAGTTCTGAAAGCTGTTTTGACAAGGAATCAACAGCGAATTCGAGTGTGGCTATGTGCTTCTTATTAGATGAGACAGTGCTCTCCAAACCGGATAGCTTTCCTGCATTCTCTGCAAGTTCCGCAGCTAGGGCATCAGCCTCTTTCGGATTTATTTTTATCTCCCCTATCATATTTTCAAGCTCGGCAATGTCTTTAATGCACCTCTCTAATTCCACAGCGTGCCTTGCCATTCTTTTAGCGTCTTCAAGAATCGCTCTGCGCCTGTCAAGCTCGATTTGCACTTTCTCCATATCTCTTGAAATAGAATGCCTTTTCTCTTCAATAGCCGCAATCTCTTTAGAAACAGCATCTCCCTCGCTCTTCAATAATGCCGCCTTCTCCTCAATCCCATCGAAATCCTTTAGCCTTTCAACAGTGAGCTTCAGCGATGCTCTATCCGACTCTAGCCTCTTTATCTCTTTTCGTACAGGCTCTTCCTGAACGGATGCCTTTTTGAATGCCTCTTCAAGCCTTGATACCTCCAAAGCCCTCTTAGTAAGCAAACTTTTTCTCAGCTCATCATCTATTGTTCTTTCGCACACAGGGCATTCTGCAATATGCTTCTGTAAAGCTGCGATTCCCTCTTTAAGTTCCAATAACTTTCCAGATGCAGACTCCCTCTCGGAAATAAGAGCCTCCAATATCTTGGTGTTCTCCTCAATGCGTGCATTTATCGCATTCTCGTCAAGTCCTGACAGCTTTTTCATAAGGCTATGCTTCTCTGCAGATTTCTTTGCGTATTCTTCAGCCGCAGCCGAGATCCCAGCAATTTTCTTCTGAAAAGCGATGACCTCTTTAGAGAGCACCAAGTCCTCCTCTTTCATCTTTTTCAATCCAGCCTCAGAAACATGCACGGCTTTCTCCGCGTCGCCAACAGAGGTCTCTCCTCCCGCTTTCTTTATACGCGATATTTCCGACTCTATTATTTGCATATGTGACTTTTCAGCAATCAATTTATTTGAAAGGGTTTCTCTCCGCTCAAGCATTTTCCTATGCTCTTTTACAGTCGAATCCAATGAATATATCCGATCCTTTATATCTGCCATCTCTTTTTCAATGGATTTCTGAGAAGCCATAACTGCATTTTTTTCATTTGTTTTATCCAAAAGCTCCTTCTCAAGCCTGCCTCTGTCTGTTCGGTTAAGCACATCCTCCTCATCAGCTATAAGGGAACGTACGCTGTTGATAAGGGAGGTGCAGTTCTCTTCGGCCCGTGCAAATTGGTCCAATCCAAGCATGTTGTCTATCTGTTTCTTTCTTTCGCTCTTTGTTATATTCAGGAAATAATCAAGGCCATTCTGTTCAGAATATACGGCTCTAGAAAAAGTATCATAATCTATCTTTAGTATCGATGATATCTCTTCATTTACGCGTATCGGCTGTGATTGAAGATACATTCCGTTTTTTTCTAGACTGGCAGTAGTGCCTCCAGAATCGAATATCTCTCTGGTTACTGTATAAACGTCCTCTCCAGAAACAAAAGATAATCTTACCTTCGCACGTTCCTCCTTTTTTGGCCTGCTTTTTATCAGGTTTTCTGTCTTGATTCTTCTTTGCTTTAGTGCAGGGAACGTTCCGAAGAGGCCGAAAGAGATTGCATCCATAACCGAACTTTTTCCCGCACCCATTATCCCTACAAGGACATTTACTCCTTTCTGGAAAGATAGTGAAGTATTCTCATGAGCCTTCCAATTGTAAAGCTCTATATCGGTTATCATTTTTACCAGTACTATTTAGAATTGGTTTTATAAAAGCTTTATAAGAAATAATCATGGTGTACTGTACCCAGATGTCCATGCACTTGTGTAGATTACGTTTGTGGCATTGCCACTGTTTCCATTGCCAGAGTAGTCATTTGCATTGCCGTTCAGCGGCCACCAACCAACAAGGTTGTTGACATTAATGGGTGCACCTCCTATTCCCTCTTGGTAGAGAGCTTGAATATCATTTGCTGATAGTGAGGTGTTGTAGATTTGGACATTGGCCATAGTACCATCAAAATATGAGGTATCGCACTGCGGATATGCTAATGTAGCCGATCCTCCCATATTGGGTATAACACCTGTGACTCCTGTTAAATGAGATCCTGCTTGCCCATCATAATAAATTTCTACATTCCCTGTTGTACTGTTATAAGTTCCGGTTATCATCTGGTAATTATTCGTGACAATTTTCTGTGTAGTTTCTGCATAACAATCCCAGCTATCAGCGGTATACACACAAAAATCACCCTCTTGATTACCTGATGCATCGGCAGATAAAAAGAATTCACCTGAACAATCTGTGACTAATTCATTCCTGCTAGAAAAAGTGGCTTTAGGATCCACCCATACTGATACTGTAAGTGCACTCAAACCTGCTACTTGACCTGCAATATTTTGTAAAGTCACATAGCTGCTCTGCCCATTAAACTGTGCCACATACTCTGGCAGCATT
This sequence comes from Microcaldota archaeon, assembly GCA_021810105.1. GTDB lineage: Archaea > Micrarchaeota > Micrarchaeia > Micrarchaeales > Micrarchaeaceae > JAJZAB01. Next base: position 96,318 of record JAJZJM010000003.1, read on the forward strand.
CCATTGCACTGCCCTGCCAAAGAGACCTGTGCAGCTGTCCTGATTACCTGACAGGATCCAGGCTGCGCCCGTGGTGCGAAGTTTGCACTGTTGAACACACCCAATGAGAACAGTGCAACTAGAACAATCGCAATTATGAGTATTGCCCAGCCGTATGTCATCAGATACTCCATTGCAGATTGGGACTTTTGACTTTTAAATTTAGAATAATCAAACTTTTTCATTCTCTCTATATAAGTAAGGTAAAAAAGTATAAAAACCTGTTAGACATGGAATTTGAAGAATCAGATTAAGGCGTACTGTACCCAGATGTCCATGCACTTGTGTAGATTACATTCGTAGCGGTGCCATCATTGCCGTTGCCGCTGTAGTCATTGGCATTGCCGTTCAGCGGCCACCAACCGACAAGGTTGTTGATTTTGATTGGAGCTCCGCCTATGCCCTCCTGGTAGAGGGCTTGAACGTCGTTTGCTGAGAGAGATGTATTGTAGATTTGAATATTAGATATTTTGCCTGGAAATTCTTCAAATTGAACCATAGGATTATTGTAAAAACCAGTTCCAATATATGATAATCCTTGAGTATTTGCATCTGGGCTGTTATAGCTTAATGTTTGAGAATTTTTATTTGAATAAAAAGAATACTCTGATCCAGTGCCACTGGGATATATAGTAACTGCTACAAAAGTCCACGCATTGGGAGAGATTTGTTCAGAACTAGAAATAGAACCAGTGTTAACATTTGGAGTCTCTGCACAAACATACATGCTGCATATTGCTAACTGCCAAGATATTCCACTAGCCCAATCGTACTGCCCGTTAGAAAATATTACTGCATCATTGTTATTTATAGTTTGATTAAGATAAATCCAAGCTGTTGCTGAAATTGGCTGTGTTGGAAAAGAGGCTGTTATAAGTATATTCGTGGTATCAGCTCCATTGAACTCTGCCACATACTCAGGCAGCATGCCATTGCACTGACCTGCCAAAGAGACCTGTGCAGCGGTCCTGATTACCTGACAGGATCCTGGCTGCGCCCTCGGCGCAAAGTTTGCACTGTTGAACACACCCAATGAGAACAGTGCAACAAGGACAATCGCAATTATGAGTATTGCCCAACCGTATGTCATCAGGTACTCCATTGCAGATTGCGCCCTCATTGACAAATTCTGCTTATAAAAACAGCTCTCTTTTGATCTGGTATGCCTTCTCATTCTCTCATAGTAGTTATGTTCAAAATCTATAAAAATTAATGCCGAATGTGATGCTATCAAATTTAATTAAAGATACGAAAAACAATGCAAATTCAATTCCGCATCTCTCTACAAAACAGAAAGTATTAAAAAAGAGCATATACATATACTATTGATGGCGACATGGTGAATATATGAGCATCTTTAACAGGCTGGGAAGCGCTCTAGGCGGTTCCAAGGAACTCGACGTTGAAGAGTACATGAATTCTGCAGAGATGGAGAATGTAGATGTAATGAATGAACCTGCGGACTTTTACATAAAGCCTGTAGCATTGCACGATGAAAATGACCTCGGTCTAATAGAGGCAGAGCTTCAAAAGAAGAACATAATACTGCTTAATATCTCTGAGATGGCTAAGCGCCCAAACACCCTTAAGGGGATAGTGGATAAGCTAAAGGAATACATAGTAAAGACCAATGGCGACATAGCAAGGCTTGATGAAAACAAGATAATGCTGACTCCTACAAAGGTAAAGATAATAAAGAGTAGGAAGCCAACAGCGCCTTCAGGATCAAAAGCATAAATCCACGATCTGTAGCATTTGTGATTATTGTATAGCTTATGCTCAGGAGCTTCAATGCCTGGCTCTTCTATCAGAAATTGCTATAGATATAGCTGCCAGCTCTTTTTTTGTAGGGCAAGCCCTTTTTATGATATGCCTAAATGCCATTTCAACCTCTTTTTTCTTCCTTATATCCTTCCTGCCCGATATAAACCTTCCGAATAGCTTGATTACTTGTTCTACGTTTTCATTATCTGCACTTCTTTTTTGATATTTTTTATTCATGCCTAGCTTATTCGTGAATTCGTAAAGCAGTATGGCAAGCGCATGGGAGATATTCAATGAAGAGTATTCTCCAGGAGTTTCTATACTTATCACAGCATCGCATTTCTTTATCTCTTCCTTGGAGAGGCCAGTATCGTCTCTTCCTATAAGAAGGGATGCTGCTCCAGCCTTGTTTTTCTTAAGCATTTTTATTGTTTCTTCTACTGTGAAAAGATTGTGGAATGCTGCTCCCGTCTTCTCAGGCATCGCTGTGGTTCCTACAATAAAAGTCCCTGCAGTCGCTTTGGAAAGGCTATCCATAATTTTTGCATTGGAGAGTAGGTCTGCAGCGTGTTTAGAGTATTTTAATGCGTCTTTCCCACCAACGTCGCACCTTGGTTTTATAATTATCAGCTTGTCTACTCCGAAATTCTTGGATATTCTTGCAATATACCCTAGGTTTATCTGGTAAAGCGGTTCTACTATCACTATGCGAAGCTCCACCTACCCACCTATATCGCAAATATCAGAAGAAAGCCAAGCGCATTTACCAGCATATGTGCCAGTATCGATGGATACAGAGACGAATATCTCTTCCTTATGTATCCTGCTATTATCCCGAATGCAAATGCGGCTATGAACTCAGAGATGGATGCATAAGAAAGATAATGCAGGAGTCCGAAGATTATAGCGCTTGCTATTATCCCTATTCTCGGTACCAGGAAGCCCCTGAAGAGTATCTCTTCATTAATCGGGGCTATTATTGTAGAGAAAACTATGAAGTACAAAGGCAGCCCGCTGAAAATCTGCTGAACATTAGTGGGTAGCTGGATTCCTGTAGCGCTTTCAAAAAGGCTAAGCCCTATCTCAAGCAGGAATATCAGGGCAAACGCAGAGATTCCGAGCGCTATAGCCTTTTTCCAGGTTATCTTCTTCCACAAACCCAGCCCTCCTGTTATCTGCTTAAGATTATTTCCTCTGAACGTCATCCATGCTATAGCAAGCATGGAAAATGCAAAAGACTGCGCTATAGAAGCAACAACTATGAAATATGTTTGGCCTATTTTACCAGCCGAATAGTACCATGTTGAAATACCTATTATGGCTACAAGGATCAAAAATGCAGAATATATTGCGTATCTTACCGCTTTTCTTTCAGGCACTGGTTTCTTACTCTTGCGCCTCTTAGCCAAAAATCACACCTTCTCTTCGTGCCCCTTGAATTCTGTATAACTGCATCTGCCGCAAGAAACCCTGTTTTTATGATCTGCAAGCTTGCAGCCGCACTTTGGGCATTGCCTTCCTGGTTTATACTCCTTCCTTGCAGGTTTTTTATCAGCCATAAATTCACTTCTTCTCAGATGCAGCCTCTTCAGGTTTTGCAGCTCCGCTTCCATCCTTATTCTTCTTTGAAAGCCTATCGATCAGGTATTTCGGTTCTGTTTTACCCATCTCCTCCTTTGACTTGTAAGAATGCGCAGTCCCTCTGCTCCTTCGCATGCCGAACTCCTGATGTATGGTGCTTATTACTGTGCAGTCCGGGTTCAGGTTTAGCTTCTTGCAGAGTTCAATCTTTATCTCCTCTCTGCTTTCTGTGCTTGCTTCCTGCACAACTGCAAATTCTATCTCCCTTCTATTAAGGGTCTTGTTTTCCTCATCCGATAATATGCTCATGTCCAAGTAATCACTCGTTTGTAAGAGTCCTAGAGAAGGCCTTCCTTCCCATTGCCTCTATAACCTCTACTTCTATGCCTGGTTTAAGCTTGCCTTTAGATTCCTCTGTCAATGGCAGGTCGTATACTTCATATGTCTGTGAATCCATTAGCTGCACAGAGGCCTCTCCTACAGATACAACCTGGGCCTTCTTCTTGGTCACAACTGGCGCCTCTATGGTTCCGCTGCTCGGCTTTAGCAGTGTCTTCTTCTGGCCTTCAAACATTCCCATAGCCGTGACTCTCATCTTTGCAGATCCATGCTTTCCAGGAGAGCTTGTTTCTATATCAACAACCTTGCATGGCACTCCGTCTATTATTATATATCTGCCTACTTTTACTTCCTTCATTGAAATAATCGCTATCTCGTCGCTCATTGTAACTCGCCTTTATATGCTTATGAAGATATTTTAGTTAGGCTGCAAAGAATTTATAAAGGCTATTGCTATATTCAGAATCTCTAGATGCCTTCATATTATGTCAAGATTGAATTCTGCGCTTCTTGCAGTCTCGTTCTTTATCCCGACTCCGAATCTTGGAGTTACACCAGTCACTATTGACATCACTCTTATGCTGTCATTCAACTCCGGCACCAACCTTGCTCCGAAAATTACGTTCGCCTTTGCATCCAGCCCTTCAGTTACTCCCGCGCCGATCTCTGTTGCCTCCTGTATGGTCAGAGAGGTCCCTCCAGTTACATGTACAAGCGCGCTTTTGCCTCCAGCCATATCTACGTTCAGCATTGGATGGTTTAGAGTGGATCTTACCGCAGCTTCTACCTTGTCATGCCCGCTTCCAGAGCCAATGTTTATGACAGCAGTTCCTGCGTCATGCATTACCGCCCTAACATCTGCAAAGTCCAGGTTTATCAGGCTTGGAAGCATTAGTGTATCTGCTATTCCTTTAACTGCATTGCAAGCTACAGAGTCTATAAGTTCGAATGCCTTGTCCATTGGAAGATTTGGCGCATAGCTAAGCAGTCTGTCATTCTCTATGACTACTGTAGTATCTGCATACTTTCCAAGCTGCTGCAATGACCAGTCTGCCTTATTCTTTCTGTTCCTTTCAACTGCAAACGGATATGTTACAAAAGCAACTACAAGCGCGCCCATTTCCCTGGCTAGTTTAGCTACTACAGGAGCGGCTCCGCCTCCAGTGCCTCCTCCCATTCCTGCAGCAATGAAGACCATATCGCTGCCCTCTATCGACCTGGCTATATCGTCCTTGCTTGCCTCTGCGCACTTCTCAGCAACTTCAGGGAATCCTCCGGCTCCGAGCCCATGGGTTATCTCCTTTCCTATAAGCAGTTTTTTGTTGGCATTGACTATGTTGAGGTGCTTCGCATCAGTATTTATTACAACTGTCGAAGCGCTCCGCATGCCTTGGTTGTAAAGTCTGTTTACCAGGTTAGAGCCTTGTCCGCCGACTCCTACAACCGCAAGCTTTGCTAGGTATTCCTCGTCAAGATTCCCTGCCAACATCAAACCACCTTAATATTAAAGGTTAACCTATGGTTTCAAGGTCAGAATAGGCCGTGGCCTTCTTCTGTTCAAGTCTGCCTACCACGCTTGAGCCCTTCACTCCTGTCACTATGGCGACTATCTCGAGCTTGTCCTCGTAACCAGGTATTATCCTAGCGCCCCACTTCACATTCGCGGTCTGCGCCATTCTCTCTGTAATTATTGTACCTGCATTTACAGCATCTCCTATTGAGAGAGAAGCCCCTCCGGATATGTGCACAAGTGCTCCAGATGCGCCTTCAAAATCTACATCAAGAAGCTTGTTCTTCAAGACTCCTTCTGCTGCTGCCTCTACCTTGTTTGCGCCATTTCCAGTTCCAACTGCTATGAATCCTACTCCTCCGCCAACCATTATGGATTTTACATCAGCAAAGTCTATGTTTATCATGCTTGGCTGTGTTATTGTCCATACAAGTCCGCCTATTGCCTTTGCAAGAACAGAGTCTGCAAGTGCAAAAGCTTCGTTCATTGGAAGGTTTGGTACTAGCTTCACCAGCTGGTTGTTATCAAGTATTATTACACTGTCGCAGTAGTCTCTTAGTCTCTGTATTGCATCTTCAGCCTTTGCCATTCTGACTCTCTCAAGTTGGAATGGATATGTAACCATCGCAATTACTATCGCGCCCTGCTCCTTGGCAACCTGCGCAGCAACGTGTATTGCTCCGCCTCCAGTGCCTCCTCCCATTCCTGCAGCAAGGAAGACCAGCTGTGCGCCATTGAACGCCTCTTCTATCATGTGCCTGTCTACTTCTGCAGCTTTAGCGCCCACTGATGCATCTCCTCCAGCACCAAGACCTCTTGTAAGTGCCCTTCCTATAAGCAGTTTCTTTATCCTGTCATCTATAATCTTAAAGTGCTGGCCGTCTGTGTTTACAGCAACGAATTCGGTCCCCTTCACTCCTGCCTTCAGCAATCTATTCACAATATTGCATCCAGCCCCTCCTAAACCGCAGGTTACAATCTTTATTTCCGAAGAACTAAAACTGTCTGCTGCGTTCTGTCCGTTTCCACTGCTCTCTCTTGGTTGCCCCAATAGGTCGCTTACAAGGTCGTTCATCTTATCGCCAGAATACCTTCTCTAATAAGCTTTAAAAGCCTTATGCTTTTTGCTTTGATAGTAGTAGTTTGGGACAAATGCCTCTCAGCAATCAGGGACATTTATTTATTTAAGTATAATTATTTTACTTTAGTATAAAAAAGTTACACAACTAAACAAAAGTATTATAAAATAACCCGAAGTTTTACGACGCGGCCGTGTAATTGTATAGTATGCCACCGGTCGCATTCATTACGAGCAGCTGAGACGTATCTGCGCCCGTAGCAGTATAATTTATCAGCCAAACATTTTTGAAAGTCTCATTTGTAAATGGTATGTCAGCAAGAATGGAGTGATGCACCGCATACACTTTAACATTCTGGTATCCGTATTCCTCAACATATCTCAATATCGATGGGAAGGAGGCGTTGTATGATTTTGCTATGGCAATCTCCGGAGAGGTTATCAGATATGTATAATAGGGGAGTTTTGTCTGTGACAATCCGTATATTATGCAGTCTTTTGTATACAGGTTGGCTATTGTCGGAACAAAATTAAATGCAGGATATGTGTACTCCTCAAGGTATACTGTCGGGCAAGGGCTTGTTGCATTATATACCAAACTTACAAATATGTTCCAGCTGGATGAAGAGGAATTCTCCTTGCTTGTATTTATTATTGTTACCGTAGAGTTGGGGTAGGAAAGTTGAAGGTCGTTAAGAACAGCCTGCCCTGCCTGCTCTGCTGTAAGAGAGCCTGGTTTCCCTATCGTGTATTTGTAGATAATTATTGCAGAGCTGAATATCACTATCAAAATCAGGGCCGCCAACGCTACCCGTCCAAACAGTTCCATAATACCATCAGAGTAATCCCAATGCAATCTTATAAATCTAACTGGTAATCTGTGCACGGCAGGTTCTTCCTATGCTTTTTCTGCAGCTACTCCTTTTCAGAAAGGAAAAGAAGTATCGCCTTCGCGATAAGGAGCTTATTCTTCGCCTGCTCCCACACTATGCTCCTGTCTCCATCTATAACGTCTGCTGTGATCTCCTCTCCTCTATGGGCCGGCAAGCAGTGCATGACCAATGCTTTTTGGGATGCATAAGACAGTGCCTTGCTGTTTAATTGGTATGGGGCAAACAACTTTCTCCTCCTTTCAGCATCGGCCTCTTCGCCCATGCTTACAAAAGTGTCTGTGTATACTATATCCGCATCGTCCAATCCCTCCTCTATTGAATCATAATAGTGCCATACTTTGCTGTACTCCCTGGCTTTATTAAAATAGGTGACATTTGGGCTCTGTTCCTTCGGTCCTATAAGGGCAACCTCTGCTCCAAGCTTTGCTGCAGTTATCATCAGGGAATTTGCTGTGTTTGTTGCTATGTCCCCCATGAATGCAATCTTTACATCACGCAGGTTTCCAAAGTGCTGTTTTATAGTGTATACGTCAGTCAAAGCCTGTGTGGGGTGTTCAAGGTCACTCAAAGCATTTATCACAGGAGAAGATGAGTTTTCCGCCATCTCTAAAATATCAGAATGCTTGAACATCCTGGCAGCTATGAAATCGCAATAACTACTAAGAACCTTTGCCGTGTCCGATATCGTTTCCCCGCGCTTTACCTGGGACGAGGCAGCATCTATATATATAGGTACTCCTCCGAGCTGTATTATAGCAGTCTCAAAAGAGACTCTCGTCCTTGTAGACGGCTTCTCAAAAAACAATGTGAGTGTGGCATGCTCCTTAAGAGAAACTTCGGATTTGTTCTCTGTAAGGTTATCAGCAATATTCAATATCTTGTTTATATCTTCTTTCGACAGGTCTTCAGAGCTTACAAAGTTCATTCAACCACCGAAAATTGCCCCCACCCCGGCATTTGCACGGTCCTCCTCATCTTTAACTATAGCATTAAATTTATCCTCTGCCTCTTTGGGTGCCTTTTTTGCAGTCTTGAAACTTTTCAGAAGCTTCTCTTGCGCCAAAACTAGGAAATCGTCGTTAGCCTTAAGATAGAGATAATATTTGCCCTCTGCCATCCCTAGTGCCCTGCTGTCTCTAAGGCTATACTCCTGTCTTGCAAATATTACATTTGCAAGCTTGTCACTGCCTAGCTTTTTCAGCTCTTCCTCGTTGAGTGCCTTGTCAAGATATGGGTCATACTCAAGAAACTTCTTAAGGGCCTCTACTTCTGAGGCATCAATCTCGTATACTGCTACAGGCAAGATAAATCACGCTTTTATAAGCTTAGCATTTATGCTTCCTTCTCTTCCAGGCCTGTTTATTACCTCTGCCTTCCCAGCTTCGGTATTTATTATTGTGCCTTTTGTTATTATGTTCTGCCTTGCAAAGTTCCTGTTGTCTTTAGATTCAAGGACTCCTGTTATCTTGGTTTTCTTATAGCCTTCTTTGGTAAGCAGGTTAACAAAACCCGCACCTTTCAGCGCCATTCTTACAGATCCTCCTCTCATTCTGTGCGCTCTTACCGCATTCTCTCCAGCCATTTTAGTTGCTGAGAAATAACTGCCTATCTCTGCTCTCCTTTTATCTCTAGACTTTATGACTCTCCTTCCATTTCCAGCACCTTTGGTGTTGGACTTCATGTGCATTTGCACTCCAAATTGGCTCATCATATCACTAACTAAATACAAAATAAGTAGGTTTAGATGATAAATTAAACTATTTATAGTTTTCCTTTACCTTCTGTACCAGGTTTCCAGAGGCGGTGAGCGCGTTGAGTGCCTCCTGAGAATATTTCTTGCATTAAGTCCCTCTTTTGAAAGGCATAATCCTTTTATCGGGCTCTCGCAGTGCTTTATAGATGTGCTCAAATACCATTCATAAAGCGGATTTTTGGAAATGCGCTTTGTAATTCTATCCAGAGTGTATACAGAGGGAAGGCCATGTTTCTCTAAAGCATATCGCAATTCTTTCAATGTTTTGATGTTCTCATGGCCCTCGGCATATACGAACAAGCTAAGAGGGTCAACGTTTCTATCAGGGGCTTCCACAATAAGCCTCAATCTTGCAGCAGGAGTTACAGTGAAATTAATTCCAGGGTTTCTGTTATATTCCTTTAGCTCAGCAATTTCGCGTAAAATTACAGGTACATTACAAACTGTCTCCTCTACTCTATCTCTAATGAGTTTAGTAAAACGGTCTATAGGCCTTACAGCATGCATGTCTTCATTGTAAACCATATATTGGTTTGATTTTTTTAGATATTAATATGTTATTATTCCCAATTGAAATGTGCCAAAATTGAACAACCGATACGCAAAACCATAAAAAAAAAGAAATAGTTAATCCTCTCTAGATAAGTATTTATATTACAAACAACAAGGATTTCAATAAGGGGCAAATGGCAACAATAAACGACTTTCAGGCTCTTGACATAAGAGTGGGCAAAATACTAGACGTTGTGGAATTAGATGCACGCAAACCCATGTATGGGTTGAAGATAGACCTCGGCGAATTGGGGGTAAAAAATATAGCCGCCGGGATAAAGGATGCTTATCCGAAAGAGGAACTGGTTGGCAAAAATGTTATTGTATTGGTAAACATAGAGCCGAAGAAGATTGCCAACTTTTTATCAGAAGGAATGGTGCTTGCAGCTGAGAGCGAGGGAGTAATCTCTGTGCTCTTGAGCGACAAAGCGATAGCCCCCGGAAGCAAGGTGCGATGATATGGCAGATATATATAAAATAAAAGATGAAGCGCAAGTCAAAGTGGATAAAAATACAATGAAAGCGATCTTAGAATACTGCATACGCGGATTGACGCCAATAAGGGAATTGACAGCGAATATCTGCATGATAAGGGATTTTGTCAAAGAGGAAGAGAGCATTGCAGAGAAAGACAAGGTCTTAATAGAAGAGACGATCCAATTCCTTAATAAAAAAAGAGACATAGAGGTAAAAAATGCAATGCCCAGATGGACCGGCACTGTTGCTGAACTGATGCCATCTCCTGCAGAGTGCGCAAGGTTGATAGAATCCTATTTTTCAGATATAGATGATATGATTGCAGAAGGAAGCAAAATAGCCTCAAATCCGAATGTAAAAGACACTATGCTAAAAACCGAGCTATACTCTATATTGAGAACAAAGTGGACCTCTTCCATGCTATTGATATCTGCTGTAATCAATAACGAATCTTACCCTATTCGGTACAGGTTGCCTTTAGCCCGCGGTATGATATCTGCAGACACTAATAACGCGGTTAACATAAAAAAAGTCCTAAATTCTGGAGTGTTTACCAAAAACATAACCGAGCTGCTCGAAATTGCTGAGTTAAGAATGTGCCTCAGGCTCCAAGATGCTTACAAATTTGTGGCATCAGTAAGTAATAACACTCAGGAAATCTATCATGCCCAAGAGAAACTTGAAGAGATAAAAGAAAACATCCAATGGCTAAATGATAAACTCATAGGCCAAAACAAGAAAACAAATGATTTTTTAAGCGAATCAGAAGACAATGATCAAAGCGAACATGAGGGTGAAATTAGAAAGCTGCATGATAAAATGTTGAGCAAAGGAATGTCAAACAACGAAAGGTTCTTCGAGATAGAGCACAACATGGCTCTATTCAGCAAGCTATTTACATATTTACAACTGGAGCAGCAGTACCATCAGGAAAATCGAAGTACAACCATATTCTTGAGGGATGACATAAACCGCAATAATTGAAATGCGGTATCAAAGTTAATTGCAGATGGAAATGAAAAGCCCGGCTCACTTGATGAAATCTTTTCAGACGGTCAGCATCAGGCAGAGCTTTTGTTCACGAAGAACTAACTAAGGTGCAATCCCTTCTTTTCATCGATTTTCTCAAAAAGCGGAAGAACCTCTTTTTCTGCGTTAAATACCGGCTTGCGCCTCAGCATTTCAAAATCCGGTTCAATCTCGATTCCGAAATAAGATAATAACTCTGCGCTCTTTTTAGGCGTAAAAGGCCACAGGAGCACACCCAGAGAATAAACTATTGATAGCAAGTCGGATAATTCCGAAGACAGTTCGGCGTGGTTTTTAGCATCCTTTATGCGCAACCACGGCTTTTGGTTTCCAATCAGCGAATTTCCCAGTGATGAAAGTTCAACTATGGATTGGAGTGCCTCCCTCAGTGCAAAAGAGCCAAAACATTTCGTATATTTTTCAAATACCTGTTCAATCGCTTCTATTTCGGCAGGCAGCCTGCAGTCAAACTTTAGCAGCTTCGAATTCTCCTTTGTGAACTTCATAACCCTATTTATGAAGTTCCCCAAGTTATCGTTCATTACACCGTTTATTATTTGCACTGCAAGGCTATCAGAAAAATCTGTGTCTGCAGTTTCCGGGTACAGGTACATAAGAATAAACCTCCAATAATCAGCAGGAAGTATGTGTATTGCCTCCTCCATATCTATGCCAGACCCTTTGCTTTTGGAAAACTTAAGGCCCCTAGAAAGCAGATATTCAGATGCCCTTATTGTTGTCGGCATTGTAAAATTAATTCCGGAGCCTATAAGTATCCCTGGCCATACCAAAGTGTGGAATTCGATATTATCTTTGCCCATAAAATGTATTATGCGGTTATTATCTCCCTTCCAATACTCCTCCCATCTCTTTTCATTCCATTCCTTGGTTATGCCTATATATCCTATAAGCGCGTCGAACCAAACATAGATGTTCTGATCCTCGTATCCCTTTTTTGGTACTGAGAATCCCCATTTGGTATTTCTTGTTATGTCTCTGGGTTTAAGGCCCTCTTTTATGTAAGATATTGACTTGTTAACCGCATTTTTGCTCCAATGCTCTCCGGAGCGCCCGTTTATGAATGCGAGGATCTTATCCTGCAGCTTATCAAGGGCGAGCGCAAGGCTTTTCACCTTTTTGAATACAAGGTCTTTATTTCCGCATATGCTGCAATGCGGCTCAATAAGCTGCTGCGGTTCAAGCAGCCTTCCGCAATTTTCGCATTGGTTTCCCTTTGCGCTTTTATATCCGCAGTAAGGGCATTCGCCCTCTATAAGGGTATCCGCAAGATACATCTTGTTTGTATTGCAATATGGCATTGTGTTTTCTATTTCGACTATGTAAGAGTTGCGGTCAAGGGCCCCGAATATCTCATAAACAACGCTGCGGTTCTCTTCCGTATGGGTTTTTCCGTAATAAGTGAATGTACAATTGTATTTTGAAAATATGTCCTTCAGCCTGGCATGCATTTTCTCGGAAAGCACATCCGGCGTGGTATTTGCCTTTATTGCAGTCGCTTCGCCAGAGGTCCCGTGCTGATCTGATCCGCAAATGAAGATCGCATCTTTCTTCTGCATTTTCAGGTATTTGTAATACACATCTGCAGGCAAAATAGATCCTACAAAATTGCCAAGGTGCGGAATCGAATAAGAGTAAGGTAGGGCTGCCGTAACCACTATTTTGCACTGATCTTCCATTACTACCACTAAACAGTTTCTATTATATGTAATAAAAAGGCGATATTACAATTAATACATTGAAGTGCAATATTATAAAAATTCGTATTGCGTACTTTACCTCTACTATTTTGGTGTTGATTTGGATTCCGCCCTTGAGTCGCTGAAGGCTAAATTTGACGATTTCTTCGAAAGGTATTACTCAGAGGAGATAAGGTCTCTTATAGTCGCATTTCCGGATAAGAGATCTCTTCAGGTTGATTTTTCAGATATAATAAAATTTGATCCTGAGATAGCCGAATCTCTAATCGAACAGCCAGACCCTGTGCTTGAGGCTGCGACAGAATCGCTTCGTGGCAAGATGTCAGACACAGATCTCTCAGGAAAGGAGGTTCATGTGCGAGTCTTCGGTCAGAATGTCAATACACCACTGGTTCAGGATGTAGGCTCTGCCCTGATAAGCAAAATGATAATGCTGGACGGGCTGATAGTCAAGCGATCAGAGATAAGCCCAATGGTGAAGGTGGGTTCGTACAAGTGTAGTTACTGCAGCACAGTATACAAAGTAAGATCCGGCAAGGATGAAATGCCTGAGTTTTGCCCAAGCTGCAAGAGGCGTTCTCTCAAGCAGGTTCCAGAGGAATCAGAGTTCATCAATCTGCAGAAGATAGCAGTCCAGGACCCGCTGGAAAAATTGAGAGGCAGCGCGCCAACATGGCAACTGGAGGTATGGATGGAAGACGATCTTGTAAACACTGTAATCCCGGGAGACAGGATCGAGCTTACCGGAATACTCAGGATAAGGCCCAGAAGGAATACCAGGGGCAAGCTGGAAAAGGACATATACTCTATGTTCTTGGATACGGTTTCTATTATACCAAAGCAGAAAGAATTCGCAGAGCTTCAGATAAGTCCAGAGGATGAGAGGCTTATCAAGGAGCTCGGAAAAGACCCGAAGATATTCGATAAGCTTTCAAAATCCATAGCGCCGTCTATATACGGCCACGACGAGATAAAGAGAGCTGTAACCCTGCAGCTTTTCGGCGGAACTCCGAATAAGACGCTGATAGACGGGGGTCCTATAAGGTCCGATATGCACATACTCCTAATAGGAGATCCAGGCAGTGCAAAAACAAGGATATTGCAATCCGTAGCTAGGCTAGTTCCAAAAGGAATATACGTAAGCGGAAAATCAGTGACAGGAGGAGGCATGACTGCGGTAGCGGAGAGGGATGATTTCTCTGAAGGAGGGTGGACATTGAAAGCCGGAGCTCTTGTATTGGGGTCTGGAGGAACAGTGGCGATAGACGAATTCGATAAGGTAAATGACGAAGACAAGGCCGCCCTGCACGAAGCTCTAGAGTCCCAAACTATAAGCGTTGCAAAGGCCGGCATAATCGCAACGTTCACAGCAAAAACCGCAGTTCTGGCAGCTGCAAACCCAAAGTTCGGAAGATTCGACCAGAACAAATACCCTGCAGAGCAGTTCGATATTCCCCCTACGCTGCTCTCCAGATTTGACCTTGTATTTCCTATAAAAGACATAATGGATGAGGAGCTTGACAGAAATATAGCCCAGCACATACTCGTGCAGCACGGTGCAGCCGGAGCAGAGCTTTCTAATATAAAGGAATACGAGCAGGTTCAGAAGCCTCCTGTAGATGGCGAACTTGTAAGGAAGTATATAGCATACGCTAAGAAAAACATCATCCCAAGGCTCTCCCAAGAGGCATCGAAGAAGATACAAGAATATTATCTAGAGCTTAGGAAGCTTGGGGCAAAGGAGGGCGTGACTCCTATTACGCCAAGGCAGATAGAGGGCCTGATAAGAATGGCTGAGGCAAGCGCAAAGGCAAGGCTATGCAATACAGTGGAAATACAGGATGCAGATATAGCAATCTCGCTCAACGAGTTCATGCTAAAGACTTTGGCTGTAGACAGATCCGGCAGGATGGATTTGGATGCCATAATAACAGGGATGCCGAGGGAGAAGGTTGACAGGATAAACATAATCTTGAATCTGATAAAGAAGCTGGAAGCCGAAGACGGTGCGGCAAAAACGCAGAAACTAGCCGAAGAGTCTGTAAAATCAGGGATAGATGTGGATTCCCTAAACAGATACCTTGTGGAACTGGAGAGGAGCGGAGATATATTCAGGCCAAAGCCCGGAATAGTAAAAATAATACGCCACGATACAGAATAGCAATAAATAAGGGGTAACCTTGCCATTACGAATGATAGAGACACGCCAGATACTTCAGATACTTGTTATGTTCATGATTGTGCAGTTCTTCGGACTGCTGCTCGCTAGCATGCTTTTTTCCGGAGCAACTTACCAGCAGGTGGTGAGCGCACAGGTTGTCTCATCAGCTACAGGCGTACTTTTCTATGCGATATATATAGTTGTGGTAGCAGCTGCACTTATGCTCATACTCAGAATTTACAAAGGGGACAAGCTGTTTATACTTATAGAAGGGGGAGTGGTTTTCCTTACCGCATTTTTCGTTTTTCTGATAATCTCAGGTGAGCTAACAAGCAGCACGCTATTCACAGTATTCGGCACAGGAGTAACAACTAACTTCATAATCGGAGTCATTGCTGCCTTTGCCCTAGTGGTTGCGAAAAACAGGTGGCAATCATTGCGCAACACTACAGCGATAATCGCAAGTGTTGGCGTAGGGGTTGTCTTGGGGGTCAGTTTCGGTTTCATAGTCGCATTGATATTCATGGCTATAATCGCGGTATATGATTTCATAGCAGTCTTCATAACAAAGCATATGGTTACCATGGCACAAGCGATGTCGTCAAGGAACCTTGCATTCCTAATCGGTGTAAACGAGATAGAGGCGATACCAAAAAGCGAATTCTCCAGCAGTCAGGTAAGAGAATTCAATAAAGAGACCAAAGGGAAACTTACAGGCACAGTGAAGAAACTGTATATGCAAGGCCTTCTTCCGGTAGCAGCAAGAATTGAGCTTGGTACTGGAGACTTGGCTATACCATTGATGGTTGCAGTTTCAGCATACAGCGTCAACCTTAACTTTACTCTGAGCTTTTTTGTAATAGGCGGAGCTGTATTCGGGCTTATATTGACAACATTCATACTAAGGAGATACAAGCGGGCGCTTCCAGCAATTCCGCCGCTCCTTTTCGGAGTTTTTGTAGGCGTAATTGCATACACGATTATATTTGGGATGCGAATCTAAAAGAAAGTAATTTATACATGTATGGGAAAAATAAATGGGGTAAAATGAAGGTAAAGAGTTTATTTATGATTCTGCTTCCGCTTTTGCTTTTTTCAGGGACATTAACATTTTCGCAGATAGTAATAGGTTCTGCTGCGATACACGCGCCGGCCGTAGACCTATCTCAGAATATAGGCACTTTAACAAACATATCGGTTGTTGTAACCAAAGGGAACGGCACAGTAAAGATAATAGGTCCTTTGAATGTCGCCAATGATACCGAACAATCTGCGCTATCTGCTGCATCATACGCCTCCAGATATCTCGGACTCTCTCTTTACAATTATAATTTCACATACGACATACATGACATAAGCGGAAACGTTTCTGGTCCCAGCGCAGGAGCGGCTATGACAATAATAGGAATATCTGCATTATCGCACAGAAGCATTCTGCAGAACTTCACTATGACCGGAACTATAGATAACGGGAGCATCGGCGAGATAGGCGGAGTCTATGACAAGGCATCCGCTGCTGAAAAAGATGGAATGGGATTTGTTATGATTCCTGCAGTTCCGGCAGGAAGCCAAGAGGCGGAACTGTATTACCTTGTACAAAGCAGGTTCGGCATACCTCTTGTGCAGGTAGCAAACATAAGCGATGCCCTGCCCTATGCATACGGAACTGCAAATCCTGAAGGGCACATGACCAATTTTACATTCTATACGAATTTTAGCACAGCAACGCTCCCATATGCCAATCTTACATGCAGCAATCAATGTTATTACGGGCTCTTCCCTGGTCTTGTGAATTCCACATTCGGAATAACCCAAAACGAGATAAACTCTTTAACTATAACCGGGTTCTCAAATGCAAGGCAGCAAATGCAAGCGGTCCTAAACCAGAGCAGGGAGATTGCTGCTAAAGGCTACCTCTACACCGCTGCAGACCAGAGCTTCCTTGATTACATAAATGCATTCTATTTCGCAAACAGCGGCGCAAGCGTATATGGGGGCTTGTCAATACTGAACCAGATAAATCAGACCTGCTCATCATTGAAGCAGCCACAGATCACATCTCAGAATTATGAATGGCTATTGCAAGGTGAGTTAAGGCAGCTGTGGGGGTCATACACAGCGTCGGCAACCATCGGCATATACAATACAAGCTCTTTTGACAGCGACCAAGTTCTTGAGTCTCTATACGAGGGTGCGGAGGCTAACGCATGGTGCTCGGCTGCAAATTTCATATATGCAAATGTAAACACTACTGGGGTTGGAGTGACGCAGTCTGCTGCCTTAAAATCCGTAGCAGCAGCAAGAATATCCAGGGCAACAGCATATGGTAGCAACATCTACCTGACTACGGCAGAGCAGGCATACTCAGAGGGCAACTACGCATTGGCAATGCTCGATTCTGAATACTCTTATTCTGAAGGCTACGCAAATTCCTATTTTGGCATGAATACTTCTGCATTAGACGGAATGGCAACATCGCTTGCAACAAATTCCAGCTCGCTTTTCGGCGCATGGCCTGCGCAGTTCGAAAATGAAGCAATGTTCTACGTGCATCAATCTAACATCGCAAAGAACTCGACAACAGCACACGGATACGCATACCAAGCATACAGCACAGCACTGCTCGGAAGCCAGATAGCCAACGACACGCTTGTCATATCACAGAACCTGGTTCCGTCAAACGCTACAAAAGGCACAACATCTGCGCCAGCAAAAGGCTATAGGAACGTATATGCGCTTTTGTCCGCAATACTCATAATATTAATAATCCTTCTGATAATCAACATTATAGCATTGTCTTACCTCTCAAAAATCGTAAAGCTGCATAATAAGGGCGGTATGCGAGGAAGGCAAAGAAAAAGAGCAAGAGGCAGATAACATTATAAATGCTGCCCCACATAACCCTAAAACGAAGGTGATCTAATACCAATATTACCAGGAAAGACATGCATATCATGCGGAAGGCTTACTAGCGAGTATACGGAATTTAAATGCCCCAGTTGCGGCAAAGGGATAATAATAAGATGCCACCACTGCAGGGAGATAACCAATTCCTATAAATGCACAGAGTGCGGATTTGAGGGACCTTAATGTCGAGAGTAGCAATAATCTTCAAAATTTATCCAAAAGAGGGGAGGATAGAGGAAGCAATGCGCGAGATAAAGAGCAAGCTGTCTCCCGCAGCAATGCAGGAATTCGAAATTGCATTTGGCATAAAGATAATCAAGGCGCGCTTTGTTTTTGACGACCAGAATACCAAATCCTCGGCTATCGAAGAGCAGCTTAAAGCTATAAGCGGCGTAAATGAGGTTGAGGTTGAGGAAGAGAGCCTGATGTAAGCATTCTGGCAAAAGGCGTTTCACTGCACGTTTTATAAGCTTTCCAATGATTATATTTCTGTTGCAATGATACAGATAAAACGCGTTTACGAAAAGGTTGACGTAAAAGACGGAGAGCGGATACTTGTAGACAGGATGTGGCCCCGCGGCATAAGAAAGAGCACCTCTAACATAGACATATGGGTAAAGAACGTAGCTCCCAGCAATGAATTAAGGAAGTGGTTCTCCCACGATCCCAAGAAATGGATGGGTTTCAAGAAGAAATACAAGAAAGAGCTGAAAGAGAACAAGGCGGTTAATAAACTTATCAACATAATACTGAATGCCGACCCAATAACCCTTCTCTATTCCACCAGTGATGAAAAGCACAACAATGCGGTTGTCCTGCTTGAGGTAATAAAAGCAAAAATAAAGAAGATTGACCCGAGCAGGCTTAAGTGAGGGGTGTTATGGATTACTGTGTGATAGACACCAGCAGCATCATATTCGGGGCAAGTTCGCGCAAAGATGCATTCAGTATAGCCAGGTCTACTTTTCAAGGAACCGAAGCTGTGATATCCACAGGCATACTGCACGAGCTTGAGGGAATGGCAAACAACAAAGGAAAAAAAGGGGCAGACGCCAGAACGTCCCTGGAAATGATAAAAAATGGCAGAGTAAGAATAATCAGAAACGATTCCTACCCTGACACATGGATCCGGAATATAGCAGCAAGATATAAGAATGCTATTGTAATAACTAATGATACGGCTCTTTTCAATCAAATAAGGAAGACCGGGGGGAAAGCATTTAAGCTCTCCAGGAGCGGTATTCTAAAAAGGTAAGCAAATGTACAATATCTATACAATAAAAGACATCTTCAAACTTCCTCCAGAATATTTCGGAGAGGACATAGACAAAATAGCAGGAGATATACTGCAGAAGAAGTATGAAGGTAAAATAGACAAGGAGATGGGGGTCATAGTTGCGGCGTTTAATGTAAGGAATATAGGCGATGGAGTCATATATCCTGGGGATCCGGCAACCCACCACGATGCTGAGTTTGATGTTCTTGCATTTGCTCCCAAGCCCGAAGAGATTGTCCAAGGAGAGGTTACCGAGCTTGTGGAATTCGGAGCTTTTGTAAGGATAGGTCCGATGGACGGGCTTGTACACGTATCTCAGATAACAAGCGATTTTCTTTCATTTGATAAAAAGAGCCAGGCATTCGTTTCTAGGAAGAACAACATAAGCCTGAAAAAGGGCGATCTTGTTATAGCAAAAGTCTCTACAATAAGCATGAAGACAACAACAAAGGATTCAAAAATAGCGCTTACAATGAAGCCTGAAGGCCTTGGCAAACCAGATTGGGCTGCGATAGCTGCAAAATTCAAATCAAGAAGGCCTGGCGGATCAAAAGGTTCTAAGAAGAGATAGTGGTAACGATGATGGAGGAAAGAGCGTGCAGGATCTGCAGGATAATAGTCAAACATACCGATACTTGCCCTGTGTGTGGATCAAAAGACCTAACAGACAAGATCGGAGGCTATATAATAATACTCAATTCAGAAAAGTCAGAAGTTGCAAAGAAGATGGGGCTTAAGATGAACAGCGTATATGCGCTCGATATAAAGAACTAATCCTTATCCGCAGATGCGGATGCTTCAGCTCCCGCCTCTTTCTTATTCTCAGGCTTTGTATAGTCCTCTTTTATCTCTACTTTTTCTATATCTTTCATATATGTGAGTATAGCAGCAACAAGGCTTGCCTTGCTTACAAAATACTCCGCATCTTTTTTGTATTTCGAATCATAGTGCAGAGAGAGATCTTTTCCTGAGATAGAGACATCCGTTGGTTCCGCCCCATATGCTTTTCCTAGCGCGATTATCTTGCCTTTTGGCTCTGTGATCTGCTTAACAACTTTTATCTCATACGTTATGTCTCTCCCAGCATAAGGGTGATTCGCATCTACTACTACCCGTCCAGAGTTGACGCTCTTAACTGTAGCCATAACATCTTCCAGGCGAACCTGCAGTCCAGGATATGGGTTTATGTCGTGGGACCTGAATTCTGATAGCGGCATGACTCTGACCAGCTGCTCGTCCCTCTGGCCAAATGCATCTTCTGGCTTGAAAGTCAGGCTTTTAGATTCTCCAACCGACATCTTCCTAAGCTCCCTATCGAGCCCCCTTATAACATTATTTGCGCCTAAGACTACTAGCGTAGGTCCATATTTGGTTTCTTTATTATCAAGTCCCGCCTTTTTTGCAACTTCTTCGTCTGTTGTTGCAATAATCTCGTTCGTACCAACATCCTTCGCAGTATACTCTACCTCTATAAAATCGTTTTCATTAAAAACCATGCAATTACCGTGCGATAATCATATTGATGCCATATCTATAAAAGCTTTCTTAAAAAATTTGCCGGATGAAAAGCAAATCATTATAATTAATTAGAATCAGAACATTACTATGGAAAATGATAAAAGAAAGCGCGTTCTGTTCCTGATAGGTTCGATAATAGTCGCTTTAATGTTTGTCTCTTCATACGCAGCCTTCGGCAATAACGGCTCTGTTCAAACAACAACTACTACTACAACAATAGGATATACGATACCGGTATTTGGCACTGCAAACGCCGTGGTTATAGGATACGGAAGTAAATTTACTATATACTTGTCAAAAAATGCCTCTTCAAACTTGATAAATTCCACTCTTTCAAACCTACAATTAAACGGTTCAATAAGCAACTACATAGGGCTGCAAAAAGTATTCACAATATATGCTGGCAATATGAGCTCGTATTCGCTGCTAGGCCTGCTAAACAAAGCAATGCCGCAGAACTCGATTATTGCAAATGTCTCTGAAAACGTCACATTGCCGACTTCTATCCTGATGACATACCCCTCCACAGGCAGGCAGGTTGAGGCGTACTTTTATCATAGAAACGCTATAGTGTACCGCGGTTCGTTCTCTGCTATCGGATCAAACACGCCTGTGCACATATCGGCACTTATCTTTGTGAACAATGCAACTGTGGAAAATTATACTTTGACCTGAAATGATTTTATGGCAGCAATTATAGAGATAAGGACGCTGGCAAGAAAATACGCTATCAAGAATGCTGTAGACTTCGGAAAGGCGAGTTCAAAAAACGTGATGGCAAAGGTGATGCAGGAAGCCAAAGGCAGTGGTGTAGGAATTGCAGAAATATCCCGCATAGTGGAGGAGGAGGTAGCAGCAGTAAACGCGATGGGAAAGGAAAACAGAAGCAACGAATACTCGTCATTCGAAAAAGAATTCGAAGAAAAAGCAAGGGAAACCGCGGTAAAAAGCGCACAGCATGATTTAAGCATAGACGGGGCCGAGAAAGGAAAAGTTGTTACCAGGTTTCCTCCAGAGCCAGGAGGTTACATACACATAGGCAATGCTAAACAATCAATACTCAGCGATGAAATCGCAAGGCTTTACGAAGGCAAAATAAATCTATATTTTGATGATACAAATCCTGAAAAGTGCCGGCAGGAGTATGTAGACCAGATAAAAATCGACACTGCATGGCTCGGAATAAAATTCGCGGAAGAGTACTATGCAAGCGACAGCATTGAGGATATATACAAAGCAGGAAAAGTGCTTATAGAAAATGGTAATGCATACGCCTGCATGTGCAGCGAAGATGAAATAAAGGAAAGAAGGGAAAAGCTCGAAGAATGCAAGCACAGAAGCAATTCAAAAGACGAAAACATGGCTATCTTCAATGATATGCTATCTGGAAAATACAACGAGTCAGATGTAATAATAAGATTGATGGGAGACATGGCATCCCAAAATGCATCATTCAGAGACCCCACCTTATTCAGAATAAAAAAGGCAAACCACTACAGGCATGGGGCAAAGTACGTAGTATGGCCTACCTACCACATGAATACACCCATAATCGACAGCATTCATAAAGTCACTGATGTGGTGAGGGGAAAAGAGTATGAAATATGGGAAGAGGTAAACATGTTCCTCCTGAAATGCCTTGGCATAAAACCTCCAAGAATGCACTACGAGGCAAGACTGAACATAAAAGGTACCACTACGGCAAAGAGGGATATACGGAAACTGATAAGCGACGGAACCGTTCTGGGATGGGATGACCCACGGCTCCCCACAATAGCCGGCCTTAGAAGGAGGGGCATACAGCCTGATGCTATAAGAAAATTTGTTTTAAGGTTCGGCATGAGCAAGACTGATGGAATAGTCGGAATGGACATGTTGCTTGCGGAGAACAAGAAAATAATAGACCCAATTGCAAAGCATCTGTTTTTTGTTCCCTCCCCAAAAGAGATCACCATAGATGGGGCAAAAACTGAGGTCAGGCTGCCTCTAAACCCATATGAAAATAAAGAGAGCAGGGAATACCTGGTGGGCACTGATTTCTATATTCCAGGTAAAGATGCAGAGAGCCTTAACAAAGGCGACATAATCAGGCTAAAAGGCCTTTTTGGTGCAAGCATAGATTCCATATCGGATAAGATTTATGCTAGAAAAGACCCAGATGGCACAGGCAAGACTGTGCAATGGGTCTCAAAGGAGAATTGCATAAAAGCAAGAGTGTATATTCCATCGGACCTCTACAAAGATGACGGTGCAATAAATCCAGATAGCCTTTCCAGCACAGATGGGTATGTTGAGGCATTTGCATCAAAACTAAATAAAGGGGACATAGTCCAGTTTGAACGCTTCGGATACTGCATACTTGACAATAAGGAAGAGATGAACTTTATCTTTGCATCTAAATAGACAGTGCAGAATTAATTCTCCAGATGAGCCTATTAATCTGGGGTTTCGGAAGCTTGTCGAGCAAAGCAAGAGCAATCTCCCTAGATTCTTTATAATTTCCCCTGTCAGCCAGCGCCTCTGCGATATAGTACATGGCGTTTATGGAAAATAGGTTTTCCGAAAGCAGTTTTTTTGCAGCAGATATGGTTGATTCCGGAGAGCCTGCATTCAGCTGCATCACCATATTTGCATAGCTCTGAAGCTGCATATTGTTGGGATTTATCGCTTTTAAAGCTTCAGACGCCTCTTTAATGTTGTGCAGCTTTATATTTGAAAGGAAGACAAGGTATTGCGGGACAGAGTCTCCCCTCCCTGCTATTTTTGCTGTGCTTATTATAAAATTAAAATATCCTCTCGCAGATGCGGCTTCTTTGGCTGCGGCATTCCTAAATGCAGAATTTTCTTCCATGAATCCCTGTCTGTCGTATCTTATTGATTCCACAGCAGAATTAGACGCCTTTATGGAGATCAGTCCCTTGTAATATATGTATCCGAGGTCTGCAACCGCATGGTAAGCGGCATCGCACTCCTTTCTTGCATCATCAAATCTTTTTGCCGAAACAAGCTTATATATATTCTCAGCATGGGAAAATGCCGAAGGGTTGGACGCTTTTAACGCAGCCTCTCCATGAGAGATTGGCAGTTCGCAATTCGAGCATATGGCTGAATGGCCAAGAGAAAAAGTCTGGAACCCGCAATAATCGCATAATAGCATAAGCCCGTTTTTTTCTAAGGGTTTCAGGTAAGAAAGATACGACACCATATTATCATTATCATTTCTACAAGCTAATTTTT
This sequence comes from Microcaldota archaeon, assembly GCA_021810105.1. Lineage (GTDB taxonomy): Archaea > Micrarchaeota > Micrarchaeia > Micrarchaeales > Micrarchaeaceae > JAJZAB01. Next base: position 120,150 of record JAJZJM010000003.1, read on the forward strand.
ATTTCTTTTTTAATACAGAAAAAAGGTGCAGCTTATCATAGGGGTCAAGGCTTGTCTTCTCAATAACCTCAAAATCGTTTTCCAGAATCTTAAGTTCGGATTCGAATATCTCCCTGGGTTTTTTAGATATGTCTATGCTCTGCGACTTTATCACGAAATACGCATAACCTCCTCTTTTCAGGAACCTGGCATTGCTGAGAAGAATTTTTGCCTGTTCTCTTGCCGATGCGTCCTGATAAAGGACATCGCATGTTTCTATATAATCAGAATATGCATTCGGTTCAGATGCGTCAGCGAGTATCGGCAACATGTTTGGTCTTGATTCGCACAGCTTGACAAGCTCCCGCATATTTCTCTCCGACATCTCTATGCAGTATATCCTCCCATCAACTACAATATCACTTATATGGCTTACTGTAGTTCCTGTTGCCGCTCCTATGTACAGCACCTTATCGCTATTTTTGAAATGGAAATTTTTCAGCCCCAACGCTATTGCCGCAGACAGCTTGCTTCTGTAAGGATTCCATAACCTATACTCTTTGCGATCCACAATCTTCAGCTCTTCGCTATACGCGCGCTTGCCAGGGGTTGAATTCAATGTAGCTATTCTTCCATTGATTTCGTAAACGCCTTCAAATATTTTTTTAGGCTGCAAATTAAGCACCATTATTGTATGCTCTCATCTTATCTATTTATTTTCTTTGGCATGCAGCGAATCCTGAGCATTTCAAATTCTAGAAGCACGCAGCCAATTCAATCAGGTGACATCCTCCCAAACAGCTCGGGTGCATCGCTATTGAATTTTGATGCTGCATATACAATGAAACCAAAATTGTATTTAAATACTTTCAAGCATCTAATATATAACATGACGTGCGTATCCATTTGAACCGCATGCTGTGATGAAATGAGCGACCTTTCAAATGATAAACTGTTTTCAAGCTTACTGGCAGCCGCATCGGAGCCCGCAGCCAAAGACGAGATAATAAGCGAGTTTTTGGCATCTATAAGCCAGACATACGGAATCGATAAAGTTGAAATAAAGGAAGCAGAGGATGGTTCTACATCAGAAATAATAAGGCACATATCCAGCACAAGGAAGCCCTATACGGATAACAACCTAAGTGAATACTCCCTTTTCTCAAGCCTGATTTCGTATAATGATAAAGGGTATAAGAGCTATGCCGCCGTGCCTATACTGAAGGATGGAAAAGTTACCTCAATAATTGAAATGCTATCCAGGAGCGAAAATAAATTTACGGAAGGGATAACAGAGGCGATAGCCAGCGCCGCAATTCTATTGGGATTGGCAATCTCGTATAAATTAGAAAGGCAGAGGAGTGCTAAACTTGCTGAGTATTTTGACGCGGTATTTAACGATTCCAGCCCGCAAATGCTAGTTACACCATCTGGGGTAATAGCAAAAGCAAACAAAACCGCAATGAAAGAATTCCACATGCTTCAAAACGCCAAAATAGAGACAATCATAGGAATTAATTATGAACAATTGATAAAATATGCTGGCAGAGGCCCTGTAACTGTACCGATACAGATTGACGGCAATTCGTACACATACACTCTAGTTGCGGAAAAAGCTGGAAATTCGCTCACATATCTCTCCCTTAAGAACAGTACGGAAGCTTCGTTGCTCAGAGCCGCAAAAGATTCTATAGAGAAAAGCGACTATGTCGCCATAATATTTACCGACACGCATTACAACATCACTGCAACAACTTCGAACTGCGAAGCGATGCTGGGCTACAGGGAAGATATGCTTATCGGCAAGAGCATCTCTGACCTCGTCCAAGAAAAAAAGAGAAAAGAATTCGATATGATTCTCTCGGCAAAACTTAAACAGCAAATAAAAGGCAGGACAGAATTGACATCTCTGACGGGCTACCCGATAAACATGCGTTTTTATGCTTCTGAAATGCCGCAGGGTTTCGCATTCACGTTTGTAAATTCAGATGCTGAAAAATACGTTGAGGGGCTTAAGGAAAGCCTGCAAGACTTTCTATACAACGCGTCCGAATTGGTAATCAAGACGGATGAGGCGGGTCGCATAACTTATTGCAACATGGCAGCCGAGAATATGCTCGGTTTTTCCGCCTCGGATATGATCGGGAAAGAGATAAAATTCATATACAAGGACCCTTCAATAATAGACAGGGATATAGGGTATGCCAGGTCTTCAGGAAAGCCGGACAATACATATGTTGACCTGTTAAAAAATGATGGCACAATAGTTCCAGGCACACAGTCCACAAGGCTATTTCGCGACAACGATGGCAATATCGAGTTCGTAATTGTGGTAAAAGAGCTGCTTACGAAGAGAATAATGGAAATTCATGAGCAGGAGCTTGTAAAGAATGCCAAGGAGATGAAGGACATGAAGAACATGAGCGATCTAAAATCCCAATTCATATACAATATCTCTCACGAGCTGAAAACTCCGCTTACCAACATAAACGGTTTCTCAAAACTGTTATACTCGGGAGACTTTGGCGAGCTTAACGAGGATCAGAAGCAATACATAAAGACCATAGCTGACGAGGCTAACAGGCTAATGCTAATAATACAACAGGTGCTTGACGCATCTAAGCTGGAGGCAAGCAAGGTAAAGCTGGAAATGAAGGAGGTTGACATGAGCATGTTTGGCGAAAACCCCAGCATAGTCAGTCTTAGGGAGGCTGCATTGGAGAAAGGGCTTACTTTCGATTGGAAGGCTGACTATAACGTGCCTACCATAATGGCAGATCCAAACAGGCTTATACAGATCTTTGTGAATCTAATAGGCAACTCAATAAAATTCACTAGCAAAGGGGGAATAAATGTGCACATATTTAAGGCGTCAAACAGAAAGATACAGTGCGATGTAAAGGATACTGGCATAGGCATAAGCGAAGAGGACAGAAGGAAATTGTTTAAGAAGTTCTATCAGGTCCAAAAAGGCCTGGTTAAGCAGGATGGGGCCGGAACTGGGCTCGGACTCTCGATAACAAGGGAGTTGATAAGGCTGCACGGAGGCGACATTTCGATAAAGTCAGAGGTTGGGAAGGGAAGCACTTTTTCAGTAACCCTCCCTATCAAGCCCAGAAGGAAAAAGAGGCAGCAATGAGGGGCTCTAAGCTATAAGGATGCTGCACGCATTTCCTATCTGCGATGCACCGAAAAGACCTTCAGACAATGTGCTGTAGTTCTGATCCTTGAAAGCACCCTTATATGTTACATTTAGTATTTTTCCGGATGTAAAGTTGATTACTACATCCATGGCAAGTCCTGTGCTCACGCTTGAGTATGATTTTGTAGAGTATGTTGCATTGTAGTTGCCTCCAGCACCGCTGTTTATGGAAAGATTAAGTGAGTAAGGCGTGATCAGGGTTGCGTTCTGGTAAGAGGTAGGTCCTGCAGGGCGCGAGTGATAGTAGCCAAAGTAGCTGTTATTATACAAAGCACCTGTGCAGTTTACTGTATTGGCATAATAGTGGCTGTAATTTTCCATAAGCCCGTAATACTCGCTTTCCATAAGGTAGCTAAGGATTTTCTGCTCTGGGTTCTGCGCCTGCGGTATTGTTGTGGTGACTGTAGTCGGTGCAATTCCCTGCGCTATTGTGGTCGTATTAGGGGAAACAAGGTTGAGTGAGGGCGCGGATATTGTTACAATCCTTCCGGAATCAGGGGCTGCGGCAAGGTACCCTTGGAGCGGAGTTATAGTTATGATTGCAGATGTATTGGATACAGAGTCCAAGCGTATCTCCATATTTGCATACTGCGTGCCTGCATTTACTTTTGTATAATTATAAAGCAGTACAGTGACGTTCAGGATTGGGTTTATGAATACCGGAGAGCGGCCTATGTAAATATATGCAATGCCGGCTTTCTGCTGTACTCCGTGCAGGTAGAGCGTGTATTGGTAATTGCCAATTTTTACTACAGATGGGTTCGAAGTGATTGTGAGCTGCGTAGGGTTGTTTATTATCAAAGCCCCTCCAGCAAGGCTGAGCAGAGCCACAATTACTACTATTACAACAATAATTCCCAAAGACATGTGGATGTGCTTCTTCTGTACCATCGCATCAGTTATTATGCGCTAGCCAAAACTTAATAAGGTTTGCTAGCTGCCAAATTTACAAAAATGCGCAGAGGGTACAACGCAGCAGGCATATGCGCATGCACGCACTTTCAGAAAGCATAATATTACTTACGGTAGATACTAGTATGGTGACCGGCATGGGAGGAAGCGTTCCCCTAAAAGAGGAGATAGTATCTATTTTAAATGACAGGCAGCAGCTCACGTTCAACGAACTAAACGACATGATGTTCAGCAGAGGGGTGAACGGTGCAGATCTTAACGCATCTTTGAAGGAACTTGAGGATATAAAGATGATCGCATCCAGGAAGGCCGGAGGCGTATTAACATATTACCTGCTCAATCAGCAGGACAGCCTGCGAAGGGTCCTTATAGTCGAAGATGATAAGAACATAAACAAGCTAATGGCGCTCTCCATAGGCAAGGGCTTTGAAATAGGGCAGATATACGACGGAGGCGAGGCTATAAAAGCCATAAAGATAGCAAAGCCAGACCTTGTAATGCTCGATCTAATGTTGCCGCATAAAGACGGCCTTGAGATATGTCAGGAGATAAAATCCAATCCTGAAACAAGTGGAACAATCGTAATACTTGTAAGTGCTATGGACCCTACAAACAACCGCTTCAAAGGAATAAAATACGGAGCAGATTATTATGTAAAGAAACCCTTTGACCCAAATGAGATAAGGAGTCTTGTTACCATATTCCTTAAGAAAAAGGGAAAAAGGTTTGACCCACTGATAGACCTTCCTGACGAAGAGAGGATTTCAAATGAGGTGGAGAAATCAATAAAGGAAGGGGAAAGGTATGCTATAGGAACACTGAAGATAGATGGACTTGGTGCATACGCCAAAAGGTTCGGCGAGCAGGCAGGTATGGTAATTCTAAGGCTCATATCCCAGATACTGCAGGACGCCATAAAGGCGAAAGGTTCTGGTGCGTTCGCAGGATTTCTGAATACAGATGAATTCGTAGTTGCAGGGATAAAAGACGAGGTAGCCGCAGTTGTAGACGAGATAAGCCAGGAATTCTCCGCTGTCATACCCTTCATATTGCAGGATGCTGGATACAAGCTCCTCGAGCTTAATGTCGACAGCCTGTTCGAATCGAACGAGGTACCAAAGCTCTCCCTCATATATACGGAATCCGACAGGAACAAGATAAAGGAAACAAGGAACGAGATACTGAAAAACAGGGGACTGCCTGGAGACATAGGTGCATACACATATGAAGAGCTGCAAAGGCTTTTCGGCAGCAAAGGGCTAGACATAAAGATAACCAGGGACTCTTTAGGAGTGCATCTTCATGTTGGGAAAGGCCCTGGCCCTGAAAAGAAACAAAAAGACTGATCAAATGCAGTTTAAAAAATCAGGCAGGAATGCACAAACCGCGCTTGATTTCATCACTTCATACGCGATCATAATCCTTGTAGTAACAATAGCGATATATGCTGTGCTGCAGCTTGGGGTGTTCAATCCATCTATAGCTCCTTCGTACTGCAACGCAGCTCCTGGATTCTCCTGCACCGCGTATTCCATGTATACTAACGGCACTTTCGCTTTTGTGCTTACCCAGTCTCTTGGAGGGACTATAAAAATAACTTCGCTAGGGTGCTCTAGCCAGTTGAATGGAACCAGCAGCGGGCCTGCTTTCGGAAATGTACAGATGACTAATGCAAATCCATCGGTAGACTATCCTGCAAACGGCTTTTCAGCAGGAACGCTTCTTCTAAGCAATAGACCAAAGCAGATGAGCGTATATTGCTTTTCTTCGCCTGGCACAAAGCCTGCAACAGGTTCACTGGGTAGCACTTTCATAGGTTATTTATTCATGAATTATACCTACTCAGGACTTCCGAGCGCCTATCATACAACACAGCAGGTGCTCTCATTCAGTGTATCTTATACGTGAGGTTTGTAATTGCTCCAAAAACAATCTATAAATAGATTCGTTTGGATTATTATTGCAAGGCAGGTGTTAGTTTGAAGTATTACGCAATCGCGTTCAGCATAGCTCTTATTGCAGCAGCTGTGCTTCTGGCCCCGCAATCTCATGCTGCATATGTTTCGATAATGCAGCCATTCAATTATACCGCAACGCAGAATAGCACTGTCTATCTTGGAAAAGACGGGCCAGGGCAGACCTTTTATGTGACAATATCCGCTTCAACCGCAAACGCGAGCGGAGCGATCCAGCAGCTCGGATGGAACAAACTAGTCGTATCCGGACTGCCTCAGGGATGGATTGCGCAGAACTCTTCTCTGTATAATCCCACTCTGTCTGCAAAAATAACTCCATCCCCAAACGCGCAGAACGGCACATACTCTTTCAATATAACCGCAGTGAATATAGGCAATTATTCCGGACTGGGATCAGTAAGGATTAAAGCAAACATCAACATAACTCCAAACGTATTCAAGCTTGTAGTCTCTCCATCATCAATCTCGCAGGATGCTGGTCAGCAAGGCAACATATCCGTTTCGATAAATAATACCGGAGTGTCGGACAGCCTTTTTGCCATAAGCATAAGCGGGCTTCCTGCAAAGAATATAACAAGCACTGTGATCGCTTTGCACGGAACAAAAAAGACATTCAAGTACCCCATAATTGTGAATGAGCCTGGCGTATATGGGCTAACCATATCAGTAAGGTCTACTTCAAGCCCTCTTCTGGTATACAAGAACGCAAATATAACCCTAACTGCAAGAGCCACGATAGCAAACGATTATGCCGCTATAGGCAATGGCATAGACGCATTTCCCATAACATACGAGCCTCTCTATGCAATAATGTACCTTATAGAAAGGATTTTTGGACATTAGCTATAAAAACAGTAATCTACAATCTAGCAACGCAATAAATGCCCGAATAGCTCAGTGGTAGAGCGATTGGCTGTTAACCAATAGGTCGCAGGTTCAATCCCTGCTTCGGGCGTTCTATGGGAAGGTTCAATGCCCTTGACCAACCCGCATATAAACAGGGTCAAACAGACCCTCTTAATATGCCAAGAGACTATGCGCATGACGGCGATTACAGGCTAGCGTCGGAATTACGCACCATGGAGAAGCGATTGCATGAGCCTAACCTATCCTACGCATTGGGCTACAAACGCTACCTAGAGCTGAATAATCGCAAAGCGAAGACAATAGCAAGAAGGTTACAGGAGCTTAGGTATCTCCTAGGCTTGCTGCCAAAGGATGCAAGGAAGGCTATAAGGGAGGATATAGAGACCGTAGCCTTGGCCATAAACAAGAGCGGTAAGGCTTCCATATCAAAAGACAAGCTCAGGCTGGGTCTAAAGAACTTTTACAAATGGATTTACAAGACAGAGGAGTACCCAGATTTTGTCAAATGGATAAAGTTGTCAAACGAAGGGTCGAAGAAGCTGCCAGCAGAGGTGCTTTTGACAGAAGAGGACATTGTCAAACTGATAGAAGTGTGCATGAATCAGAGAGATAAGGCGCTTATCGCACTGCTTTGGGACACTGGAATGCGTATCGGAGAGCTTCTAACCCTCAAAATACATGACGTATCGTTCCAGAACGAAGGAATAAGCTACGTAAGGGTGTCTGGAAAGACAGGAGACAGGAGAGTTCCGATAGTTTTCAGCACTCCGTACCTTGCAAATTACCTGAATGACATCAGAAGGAGCGCAAAACCAACAGATGCGCTGTTTGTCATCATAAATCATGGTACGGTTACCGATAATCCGATCGACTATTCTACGGTAAGGAAGATACTAAAGCAGCTAAAAGAGCGCTCAAAGATCAACAAGAGGGTCTATCCGCACCTTTTCAGGCACTCAAGGGCGACATTCTACGCAAATATGTTGACAGAACAGCAGCTAAAGTCTGTTTTTGGGTGGAGCGGAGGATCGAATATGGCCTCCATCTACGTGCATCTGTCTGGAAAGGACGTTGACAACGCAATCCTTAAGGCAAACGGCATAGAAAGCAGGACAGAATCGCAAAAACCCAAGCTGACAATAAGCAAATGTTTCAAATGCCACGAGGTGAATGAGGCAACGGCAAAATATTGTATAAGGTGTGGTAATTCATTAGACCCAAGCCAAATAACAAAACTAGAAGATGCCAGCGAAGTAAGAAAAGAATTAGACTCACTTAAAGATGCAATAACTCTATTGATGACAAAATTAGATCCAGATACAGAAAGGAGTATAATAAAACTTTTAAGTGAGTAAAATGCATTTATAATATTTAAAGTGTTTAAACAAATTTAAAATGTTTAAACATTTATCTATTTCTCTAAGTCTTCTCTTTCCGCATTGTGAACAACAACCCTGCCTTCCTTGCCCTCCTTTTGTATTTTTGTGTTATACTATTTGAATAACTGAGGAGAGCTGGTATTGTCATACTAAATATATCGAACCACTGATACGGGTAAGTAACTATTGGTGATCTCAAATCCTTAACTTTTATTAATAAATTCCAAAAATCAGAGTTATTATCAAAACTTTTAGCATACTTATGCACCTCTAACTTCCAATTTTCAAATTCTTCTGCACTAACTCCAAAGGAATTGAATACAACTTCGACTTTCTCGATTTTAGGTTCTTCAGGTTTATTAGTAGCATGTTCAACCTTGGTTCTACTTTGCACTTTTTGACTAGATTTATGTGTCAAAAATATCTCAAACAAGAAATCTGCTGTGAAAGGTGTGCTTTTTGGTAGTTCATCATCATAAAAACCAGACCCTATTAATAATATTGTTAATACTACTTTACTTACACATGTATCGAGATCGTCATTATTTTTTATAACAACTAGGTTCACTGAAGGATTGTGTATGATCTCATTCAATAGCTTCCTTTTTTCCGCTTCCAAACCCAATTTTGCAGCAAGGTAATCTGTTAAAATTTTACTATCAAGATGTATAGGCCTTCCTTTTATTGCAGGGCTCCAATTTGGAGATATTACATACCTCTCTACACTCTTCATAAGATGTATAATTGTCTGTCTAGATATCCCACTTTTATTAGCAACTTCTGATACTGTACTTTCTTTTTCTAAAAATATCGGAGCAAACTTCTTAAACGAAGCATTGTCAAATAGCTCTTTTATCGTATAAGATTTACTCTCCATATTAACCACTATCAAAAATTTCTCGTGATATTCACATGTGTGTAAAATGGCTTAACACATGTTAAGTATATTAACAGATAAATATTTAACTCTGCCTATGATGTATTGTGTTTGCATGAAAGAACAGCCAACAAGTAAAAGTTTCGATTTTATCAGCCTGCTCCTAGCGTGGTATTCAAGACAAAACATAAAGGCCGAAGCTAAGCGAATTAGCTTAATTTCTAGAGTGGCTGATCCAAATGATAAGAGATCCTAGAGGCGTGCCTATATTCAAAGAAGTAGGCCTGACTGTTGAGCTAGGTAGGCTTCAGTACAATGGTAATACCGTAAAAGTCTATCTGCCTCAAAGAGTAAGAGATGCTTTAAGGCTCGATCCGCAGGTGGATAATGCTTTGATTATAGTATACGATAATGAAAATGGCACGCTTATCCTAATTCACAATAACAAACTGCTTGATGTACTCAAGCCATTGATTTATACTGCACGCAAAAACTTATCAAAGGTTCAAAAAGCTTCTATAAAGAGTTTGTGAGTTCAAATCCTGAAAGGGGCAAGATAGCCCCCGGGTTATATATAGAAGCCTCAAATGGTGCCTTTTTCTAACATAGTTTTAGCATGGAGAAAACCCTGCTTGAAAGTTATAAGTTCGAAATTATTTTGGTAAAATTCTCAAAATAAGGAGATACTGTTGTAAACCAACCTTGCGAATAAAGGTATGCTATTACTATTATGGCTAACACGATAACAATGATTGTACTTGCCTTGGCTTTATTTTCCATTACTTCGCCGTCTATTTTTATAATATGCGATTATACTGCCTAATCCAACAACCACAAGCCAGATAAGTAATTCTGGATTTTAAATGATGAAAATAGGATAATTGTTTTACTATTCCATATTATAATAAAACACTTTCTTGACTTCCTTTATCCTGTCGGTCAATGTTCCTGGAAACGATTTGGAGTGATTGTTACTGTGTGAAGTGAAGTTGTTTAGAAATATCTCAAATCGGGCTTTCTGATATTCGGTCGCCGTCTTTATTGGGGCTTTAGACCAATTTGAGATAGATATTCCACTCGTTTTCATCTCTAAAGTCAAAAGCATCAAGGCTTGTCCATTTTCCATTTTGTTATCTTTTATCTCCAGCAAGGTGAGCACATTTGAACAGTTTGTGCAGTAGTCAAGATATGTATTCTGTGATGCTGTCTGAAAATCCTTCATGAATATTATACCTATCACAAAGCATTCTGTTTCTTTTTTGCATACCGGACAGTTTCTTTTGTAAGTAGTCCATCTATTTGGCACCCCAAGTTGACTAGGTCTTCGTGCTGTGCCAACTGCCCTGAATGCTGGATGGAAGACAATTTTATAACCGCTTTTCGGGAGATATGTATTATTGTTGTATAAGAAACCGCTTATTTCGAAAACAGCATAACCTCCTGCATCAAACATATTTTTTAGATGTTCGTTTTTACCAATCAATTTATCAAAAATCCCCATTTTATCTCACTTCACCAATTTACCCATAACCTTGCCATAAACCTTAATCTTCTTGCCCTCTTTTATGTGTTTCTGCATATGCTATAAAGTTGATCTGTTTATTCGCTACGATATGTTTTGCCTGTTTGATAATAGTTTATTAATAAATTACTTAGGGACGGTCTCTATCCCATCGTATTTATGCCATTCTTCATGCCCCTCTTCCAATAAACATCGATAAAATTTACCATGCGTAAAAATATGTCGGCATCTACTAAATTTTACTGCTTTAACCATAACGGTTCCTTTTTCGCTGGCCTCCCAGACCCAATTATAGCACTACACTAAAGTCTTACAATAAATAGTGTAGTTCCCTTATTATAAAACTTCGCATAAATCAAAAACTTTTGCATTGTATCTTCTTTTGCGATTAGCATGTTGGAAGGCGACTCCAACA
>JAJZJM010000004.1 GCA_021810105.1 Microcaldota archaeon
TCCTGACTACCGCAGGACATGCGGGAAGTAACGCCTCTGGAGACGTTGTAAGACCTCGATTACAGGAGGCAGCCGTCGGTGAATCAGGAACTATACTTGGTGGTTCAAGATGACCAATCAAAAAACCACCATTGGAAGCCCACCACCTTCAGTGGTGGGAGGGTGTCACCAGAGCAAATATTTTTTGAAAACTCTTTTTCATATTTGGTGCAGCAAAATCCTGTAGCCAGCCTTTATAGGTATCAATCTCTTCAGATAAGTTTTCCAAGCTTCGCTAATTCACATATACTCTTATACAGAAATATTGAGGTGCACTTTTCATTCAACAAGTTTCAGCATGACCCGACGCAGCTTTTCCATTTCTGACAAGCGTATCTGCTCCATTGTGGTGTGTGTCATCTCTGCTCCGTAGCCCAGGTTTATGCACTGCATCCATCCTTTGTCGTTGAATATGTTGGCGTCAGATACGCCCCAAGTTGTCTCACACTTCGCTTTCATCCCACGATTTAAATCGTGGGTTTTCCCGCTCACTTTGATAAGCATTTTGCAAATGTTCTCGTAACTGAAATCAAGCTAAAACGTTATAAGCCAAGCATGCAGGCAAGCTATTTATACTTATTGACATGATTAGTATACAGCTGAAAGAGAAGAGAAAACGGCAGATTTAATGATGCATTATACTTACATCTACTACGGAAAAGTACGCCAAGAAGATAGCTTAGGCCCCGTATAGGCAGTTTAGCCGCTGATCCTCTTGCTTTCGGCGCAAATGGTGCTGAAATGGCAAAATCATACATAGATATAGTAAAATACATGGTTGAGGCAAGGTTTGAGATCTCAGGTTCTGTTGAAAAACCTGACATAATTGGAGCAATATTTGGGCAGACGGAAGGGCTTCTTGGAGGAGACCTCGATCTTAGGGAGCTGCAGAAGAACGGAAAGATAGGAAGGATAGAGATAGACAGCTCAACATCGGGAAACAAGACATTCGGAAAGGTATTCCTGCCGTCCTCACTGCCAAGGGTGGAAACGTGCATCCTGGCTGCTGCTATAGAGTCTGTAGACCGTGTCGGACCTTTCGAGACGAACATGAAGGTAATGAAGATAGAGGATACAAGAAGCGAGAAGAGAAAAAAGATAATAACCAGGGCAAAAGAGCTGGTAAAAAACCTGCTTACAACAGAAATACCTGACAGCAGGGAGATAAGCGACCTTGTAGAGGCTGATGTGAAATCAAGCACTGTTGGCACGTATGGCCCAGAAAGTCTGCCTGCAGGTCCTGACATAGACAAAGACGAAGAGGTAATATTGGTAGAAGGGAGGGCGGACGTGATAAACCTCCTTAGGAATGACATAGCCAACTGCATAGCTGTTGGCGGAGCTGCCGGTACTATACCAAAGACGATAATAAGCCTGTGCTCAGCAAAGGAGGCCACCCTTTTTGTGGATGGGGACAGGGGAGGGGAGATGATTGTAAAGAATATAACCAGCATGGCGGACATAGACTTTGTAGCAAAAGCCCCTGACGGAAAAGAGGTTGAAGAGCTGACCAGGAAAGAGATAATAAAATCTCTCAGGGCCAGGGTTCCAATCGAGCAGGTCTTGGCTATGAACAGGCAGAGGCAGGATAGGTTCGAAGCATCGCACAACAGGCATATGCAGCAGAGGTTCCCGCAGAGGCCCCAGCCCGGTGAGCAGGCAAGGGAAATACTCAGCCCTTCACAGATAACCACAAACCTTCAAAAAGAAAGGCAAGGCGGAATGGATGATGAGCAGCATCAGCCAGAGCGCGAATTTTCAGGCTCTCGCGCTGGCTTGGGAATAAAAGACATGAATGGCATACAGGACGAAAACGAAGGTATGGATGCAATACCCAGCATAGAAATGCCGTCTGGCGAAGCCATGCATAGTGATGAAAATAAAAGATATACAGAATCGCTCTCAGAGTTGCACAACACATTAAGAGGAAGGTTATACTCGCAAGATGGCTCAATACTGGAAGAAGTTCCCATAAGGGAGCTGATACAGAGAGTACAAGCCGTGCCTGGTGTATCAGTAGTAGTTTTTGACGGTATAATAACCCAGAGGCTTGTAGATATAGCGCACGCCAAAGGGGTGAAAGAGCTCTACGGAATAAAAGCAAGCCAGGTTACAAGAAAGTATCCGGATATGGAGATACGCACGTCAGAAAAATAGGCATAAGAGCGGCTGTACAAGGAACCCTGGCGGACTTCCATCAAATATTGCGCGCCAGCTTGAATTGTACGCGGCTGCCATTTGGTAAAAAACCCTTTACAAAGCCTTTTTATATATTAGTGTAGTTTAAATTTAAAATAGTTTAATTTAAATCGTGTTTTGTTGCAAGATTCGCATGACTTTATGACCAAGGAAATGAGGCGCACGATATTGAAGATTAGGATACTCATGAGCATAAAGAAAAAGAAAACATATGCGTATGCGATACTGAAAGAGTTCGGATCTGGAAGTTTTGCAAATTTCATAGGCGGACAAATAAAAAATGATATATACAATTCCCTGTCGGCGCTAGAGAAATCGGGATACATCAAGCACTCTGTAAAAGTTACTCGCAACGGAGTGAAAAAATACTACAGCATAACCGCCAAGGGGATGAAAACCTCGAAGAACCTGAAGAAAGCTTTCAAGGAATCTATTGGGTATGCTATGAAAATGCTCAGGTAGTGAAATGCCAGACATAATAAAAATAGAAAATTTAGTCAAGAGGTTTGGCAGCCTTACAGCTGTAAATGACATCAATCTAAACATAAAGGAGGGCGAGATATTCGGGCTTCTGGGGCCAAACGGCGCAGGCAAGAGTACAACCCTTAATATACTCCTAGGGCTTTTGGCTCCCACATCCGGAAAGGTTATGGTTAATGGCGTAGACATGCATAAGGATCCGCATGCGGCAAGAGAGGAAATAGGCATAGTGACTCAGGAGACTGTTGTAGAAGCGGAGCTTACAGCCGAGCAGAACCTGATGATATTCGGCAGGCTTTATCACATACCTCCCGAGGAGCTGCAGAAAGATATAGATTTTGCTCTAGATTTGGCAGCGTTAACCAATTTCAGGAATGCATACGCAGGAACATTCTCGGGTGGGATGAAGCGAAGGCTGGAAGTATCAAAGGCGCTTATGCATGCACCTAAACTAATCCTTCTTGACGAGCCCACAACCGGACTGGACGTCCAGAACAGGACGCAGATTTGGAATCTTCTTAGGGAAATAAACAAAAAACAGAACGTAACCATACTTATGACAACGCAGTATCTTGAAGAAGCGGATCAGCTATGTAATAGAATAGGGATAATAGACCACGGAAAACTAATTGCGCTTGGCACACCAAGCGAACTCAGGCAAAAAATTGGCATGAGCAATATAATAGAAGTGTCTGCCAATAAAGACAACCTTCAGAAAGTTGCAGCAGCATTCAAGAGCATCGGGCTAAATCCCACCACACTAAGCAACAAGGTAACCGCAGCTGGCGGAAGCTCAGCAACAAAGAAGATAGAGCTGCTAATAAAAGAGATTTCGTCCAAAAAAATTGAGATCCAAAACATAAGCATGCACGAACCTACGATAGACGATGTATTCTTAAAGCTCACAGGCTCTCAAGTAAGGGATGAATCAGGGGCATTTACCGGAGGCAGAGGTTCAATGATGGGAAGGGGGAGATGAAAATGGGTTTGATTGGAGACGCATACACTCTTTTGCTTAGGGAGATGCTGATATTCAAGAAGAATCTTGGCGTTAACATAATCAGGTCATTGATATTTCCTCTAATTTTCATAATTCTTTTAGGAAGTTTTGGCAGCACGCCAAAGAACGTTCCAGTAGCAATCGTTAATTATAACAATGGACCCAGCGCGCTAAAATTCATAAATACTCTGGAATCTGGCGGCAGTATAGTTGTTGTATCCTCAACTACGCAAGCCGCTGCCCTCAATCTTCTTTCGCTGGGCAAAGTAGCAGGCGTTATTGTGATACCCTCTGTGTTCTCAAGCGGAACCGCATCTACGATTTACGTCTATCTGGACAACTCGCAGCCGCAGTCTGCAGAAGTGGTAAGCAGCCAAGTGTCGCTAGTGGCTTCAGAAGTTGGCTCTTCCACTTCAGTATCAGGCATCTCCCAAACAGATCCTCCAGGCCTGATAAAAGTAATCAGCAATTATGTATACGGAGCAAGCAGCAACTACCTGAGCTTTGTAGTGGGCGGGCTTCTTGTTATGGTGGCATCTTTCGGAGCTGTCTTTAGCTCAGGGTTCACCCTTCTTAGCGACAGGGAAATGGGCAACCTCAAGGCATTCTTGACAACTCCTATAAACAAATTCGCTATCCTGCTCAGCAAAATAGGATATGGCACATTCCAGTCCTTCCTTTCCGCCTTTATAGGGTTGATCATCGGAATACTCTACGGCGCAACAGTTGACGCCGGAATAGTGGGGTTCTTCGAGCTTATATGGATTATTTTCTTAGTGGGCCTTGGGTTCAGTGCTCTAGCGATAGCACTAGCAACAAGAATGAAGCAGCTCCAAACTTATGCTTTGGTGGCTCAGACTCTGGTCATGCCGCTCGCATTCCTCGGCGGCGCATTTGTTCCAGTAACGCTGCTGCCAAGTTTCTTGGTGCCGATTTCTGCCATAAACCCTCTAACATACGCTGTAAATGCTGTAAGGGATGTGATGATAAAGGGATTCCTCCCGCTATCTACACTGATCTCTACGTCTTTGATATTGATGGCTTTCGCAGGGGCATGCATGGTATTATCATTTGTCTTATTCAGAAATACTAGCACACAGCTTTCATAATAAATGATTATTGGTGAGAAAATGAACGTAATAAGATCTGTCTTTCTGGCACTTGCCGTACTTGCGGCACTTGGAGGAGTAGCTGGCGCGCAATATACTAACGCCATTACTTTCTCCAACGTAATTGTGAGCCCGAATCCTGTTGTAGCGGGAAGCAACGTTACCATAGGATTCCAATTATACAATTCATACAACAGCTGGCTGTATAATGTAAACCTGCAACCAGAAGGAACTTATCCATTGCTCAATGTTTCTCCACTCAAAGGCATACAGATAGGAATCTTGAATTCTGGGTTGACCGGAAACTACTTCAACTATACATTAACAATTCCTAACTCCACTCCTTCCGGAACATATACCCTGACGTTCCTTGCAACATATTTCGTTTACAGCCCTACAGGCGTAGACGTATCCACATCATCTCTACCTCTCAACTTCTATGTGCAGAACAAACCTGCGGTCAGAGTGGTTGCGTCAAATCCAATTCCGTCTACATTATACACCGGTTACAACCAGACCGTCAACCTAGTCATACAAAACGATGGATACGGAACCGCGAGAAACGTAAGCGTTTCAGTTCGCGGCGAGCAGGGACTCAACATATTGAGCTCAGTGACCTCTTTCTTCGTTCCAAACCTGACCGAAGGGGCTGCCGCCACAGAGCCAGTATTGGTGGCAGCGCAGGCTGGAGGCAATCCGTACATAATGGCAAACATTACTTACTATTCCTCTAACTTGAAGCAGCACTTTAGTACAAGTCAGAGAATAAACCTCAGCGTAGCTCCGGCCGCTCAGTTTGCTATAAGTTCCAGCAGCTCGAACCTTGTTCCAGGAGGAACGGACGTGCCTGTTCATTTTACCCTGACCAACACTGGCAACACAAATGCCACCGGGCTTCAATTGAGCCTAGAGACCTCTTATCCTATAACTCCAGTTGCAAGTACAGCATACGTATCCAACCTTGCGCCCATGGAGTCCGAAAACATTACATTCCTAGTAAGTGCAGACACGCAAGGCGTACCAGGCAACTATCCAGTAACTTTATATGAACAGTGGAAGCAGCAGAACGGAGCCCCAGACCAGCAATTCACAGGATCGAGCAACTATTACGTAAAAGTTGGCTCAGGCTCTTCCAGCATCTATTACATAGTTGCGGCTGCTGTAGTGATCCTGGTACTAATAGTTTTGCTGCTTAGGATGCTTAGGAAGAGGGGAAAGATGCAGCTAGGCGCACACAAAACGAGAAAAGCATAAATTCAAGGAAGTAGAGGCATATGTGATATAATGGGTATACTCTACGAAGGGCTGATAGATGCAGCAATGCGCAGGTACAATGTGCCCCAGTGGCTTAGGCCCTACATATACAAATACGCAAAGAAGAGCAATGTAGACACTATAAAGCAGGCAATAGGCTTCATAAACGTAAGAAGGAGGAAGGGCGAGCTTACAAAGAAGCACGTGATTCTGCCCAATGGTACAAAGTTCGAGATAGACGCTGTGGTTCACATACTCAACCAGTTCTACTACGGCATAAGTAAGACCGGAGAGATAGCAAAGGCATGGTCTACCGACGCATCAACTGCTCTGGTCCCAGAGCTCGCCTCGCATTTCAGGGAGATCGCAGCTGCAAGGCAGAAGCACGCGAAAGCTTTAAGGAACATGATGGATGGCCTTGGAGGAAAAATATACGAGCCAACTACAGAAATAAAAGAGGTATTCGATAAGGTCAAGCTTATAGATGAACCTATAAAAAGGGCGCTAGCACTCGACATAATAATCAGGGATGCATATTCCAGACCATTTGGTTTTATCTTTTACAAGGTCTTTTACCCGGTCTCGCCGGAATTCATGAGGTCCCTTGGCAAAGTATTCTCAATAAAATCATCAAGCGATGCGTGGATAGAGGAGTTCATATCCGATAGGCTAAGAAACGGCCAGATTACTGCGGAAGATATAATGGAGTTGTCAAGAGAGCTACTTAAGCTCATATACGTATCTATAGACTCAGAAATCCATCTGGCAAAAAAGGCCGGCATTGAGCCCGAGGCAAACCTTTTGCGAGACATATCCATAGCTTATCCTCTGCATACTCTCCAGGGCATGGGTGTAGGTATAGACATAAACTACGAAATGAAAAAGATAGTAAATGACAGATAATGCAAATCTTTTTATAGCCAAAGCAGAAAGAATAATCAAGTAATTTTGCAATAGGCATTATTCAAACCAATTTATCAATAACAAGGTGTAAAAATGGCAGCAGAACAAAATCTCAGCATGGAAGATGCGCAGGAAAGCAATACGGTCTACATAGGCAAAAAACCGCTTATGAACTATGTTCTTGCAGTGGTTACACAACTTAACATGAACAAGAACCCGATAGTGATAAAAGCAAGAGGCAAATCCATATCAAAAGCTGTAGATGTGGCTGACATAGTAAGGAAAAGGTTTGTGACAAATGTCAAAGATCCGAGCGACAAGCTAATAACCATTGGTTCTGAGGAGCTGGCAAATGAGGACGGCACGAAATCAAAGGTCAGCTTCATACAGATAAATGCAATAAACTCGGCTTCAGCCAATCGCGCAGAGCCCGCAAACGCTCAGGTAGAAGACAGAACTATATACATAGGCAAAAAACCCACTATGAACTATGTTCTGGCGGTTGTGACACAGATAAACTCCGGCCTCTCAAATGTGATAATAAAAGCGAGAGGGAGCGCAATCTCAAAAGCGGTTGATGTAGTGGAAATAGCAAGGAACAGGTTTATACCTGGGCTTAAGGACCCAAGCGGGGAGAGCATCCAGATAAAATCCGAAGAGGTTGCGAACGAAGACGGAACCAAATCGAAAGTAAGCTCCATGAAGATACAGATAACCAAAGTGTGAATGGAGATAGCTATATATTAATTACCAGCCTCTAGGTATTGTATCCGGTGGGAATTGTGATGCGCAGCAATTATATCTCTGAGATAGGTCCGGAGCTGGATGGCAAGGAAGTTACACTGGCAGGGTGGGTTCATGAAGTGCGCGAAACAGGCAAGATAACCTTTCTCATCTTGAGAGACATAACCGGCACAATACAGGTAATCGGCAAAGAGGGCGAGGTCGACTCCCAGACAATAAAGGCGCTTTCGCTTCCCAAAGAGAGCGTAGTGCGTATAAAAGGAAGGGTAAAGGCTAGCAAGGAAGCCAAGAAAGGGGTTGAGATAATTCCCAATGAGGTCTCCAACCTCAATCCACTCTCCTCAATTATTCCCTTCGAGGTAACAGGAAAAGTGCCTGCCGAAATTGACGTGAGGCTGAACAACAGGCATATAGATCTGAGGAGAAAAGAGACGCTCGCAATTTTCAAGATAGAGTCGACTGTCTTGAACGCCTTTGTATCTTTTTTCTCTAAAAAGGGATTCATGCAGATAAGGACTCCGTCCATGATCTCAGAGGCAAGCGAGGGAGGCGCTGACCTCTTTTCGGTCAAGTATTTTGAACGCGAGGCATACCTTGCTCAATCTCCGCAGCTCTACAAGCAGCTTGCAATAATAGGGGGCTTCGATAAAGTCTTTATGATAGTGCCGGTATTCAGGGCTGAGAAATCCAATACAGTATACCATACCACAGAGTGCACCCAGATGGATATAGAGATGGGCTTTGCAGATCATAATGATGCGATTAAACAGCTTTCGGCGTGCTTTACAGCGGTGCTCAAAGAGGTAATGAAGAAAAATAAGAGAGAGCTAGAGATATTGGGCATTGAGCTTGAGCTGCCTAAAATTAAGACTGTGACCTACTCTAATGTAATAAAGAGACTAAGGGAAAAGGGGCATGCTGTTGCCCATGGGGACGATTTCTCAAAAGAGCACGAAAAGGCCATACAGGAGGAATTTGGCAATGCGGTAATAGTAAAAGAGTATCCTACAGAGGTGAGGGCATTCTATTCTATGCCTAAGGAGAACAACCCAAAACTATGCAACAGCTTTGATCTCATATATAATGGATTTGAGATAAGCAGCGGCGCACAGAGGATACACAAGGCTGACCTTCTTATAGATGCGCTAAAATCGAAAGGGCTAGATCCTTCAAAATTTGAGTTCTACATAAACGCATTCAGGCAAGGTGCTCCGCCGCATGCTGGCTGGAGTATAGGACTTGAAAGGTTCGTAATGTGCATTACAAAATCAGGCAACATACGAGAGGCATCCCTATTTCCGAGGGATAGGAAGCGCCTTACACCATAGTGATTAGATGACGATATACAGCGTGACGCACGTAAAGGACATAGACGGCATGGCAAGCGCCGCCCTTCTTGTCAAGAATTTTGACATTCCAGTTAACAATGTCCTCTTCTTTGATCATTCAGATAAGGCCTTCTTTGAAATGAAGAAAGAGATCCTCTCAATAAAGCCTAAAAAATCCCTTTTCATATTCTCCGATGTGGGGCTAAACGAATTACTAGTTAAAAAATATACCCGCATGGCCGCATTTCTAAAAAGGAAAGGTAACTCAATAATCTGGCTAGACCATCATGTATGGAGCGAGGATTCTATAATGGCGTTATCAAAGTATGCCAGCCTGATGATAGTTGGCGAAAACAAATTCTGCTGCGGCACAGATATAGTATACAAACTATTGTGCAAGAAAGACCAAAAATCAGAAAAGCTTGTCGAGTTTACTCATATATCGGACCTTTATCTCAAGCCTAAAAGTAAAGCACAGCTTAAAATGCTGGAGAGATACGCATTCGGTATAACATATTTGAATATGCAAAAAACTGAAATTAGGAATGCAAAACTGCGCAGGCTGATATATATTCTCTCGAAAGGCGATATAAATAATAGTTTGATAAGAGAATGCCACAGCAAATACACTAAGATACTTAGAAAATCATTGAGGTTTCTTGATGAGAGCGTGCAGATAATAAAAACAAAAAGAGTAAAAATTGCGCTAGGATTTGCTCCCAATCTTCAGAGCACCTTTGCAGCGCGTAGATTAATACTGAAAAAAAGGGCGCAGATAGGTGCATATGTCAACACTGAAAAAAGATCAAACGTTTCAACATGCTCCCTAAGAAGCATAGGAAAGGTTCACTGCCTTTACATTGCTGAACGTTTTCGAGGAGGTGGGCACCCCAACGCCTGCTCATTCAGGGTTCCAAAAAGATATGACGTAGAATCTGAAAAAGGAAAAAGGGCATTCATAAAAAGATTTGCAAAGCTGGCTTCTGATTGAATCTAATCTATAATGCCATAGCCCGCAAGGCGCCATCTCTTAGAAGCGTTTCTCAGCACGGCTATCCTGGCCCCTTTCTCCGCACAGACTGGATTCTTAAGCTCTACCTCCACAGTGCTTTTCTTTATGGTTTTTGCATAACCTATAACTGTTGCAGTCCCTATCCCCATTAGCAGCGGCTCATACTCCTTTATTTTCTGAGAAGGTATGTCTTTCCTATCAATAGGGTAATACGCAATCTTCAGCAAAGAAGTGCTTTCAGGGAGCTTTCCAACATGGCCAACAAGGTTGCCCACAAGGCTATCAGATTTTACAAAAGCTGGGTCTATCTCTGTCGATATTCCTATAAGCCCTCCAGGCATCGCCTCGTCCATCATGTCTGAGCCATTGCTTATCCCAGTTATTACAGTAACAATATTTCTATAGGACTGCTTCTTAGATCCTGGCTCTTCGAAGTTTGCACCAGGCCTAAGCTCGATCTTATCCCCTATTTTCAGCACCCCTTTTTTCAGAGAGCCTCCTATCACCCCTCCTGAGAAACTGGAAAGTTTGCTGCCAGGCTTATTTATGTCAAATGATCTTACAACATACATTATCGGATCTGATTTAAGGTCTCTCTCAGGTCTTGGAAGTTCCGCTATCATCTCAAGAAGCACGTCAACGTTTACGCCCTGGTTGGTCATAACCGGTATTACTGGCGCATTTTCTATAGAGCTACCCTTAACAAATTCTTTTATCTGCATGTAATGTTTTATTGCACCCTCTTTTCCGACTATATCAACTTTGCTCTGTACTATTATCACATTTTTTATCCCAAGCAGGTTTATTATCATAAGGTGTTCTCGGGTCTGCTGCATTGGGCACGGTTCGTTAGCAGCTATTACAAAAAGTATTGCGTCTATCACGCTTGACCCTGCGATAGCTGTTGCCATGAGGGTTTCGTGGCCCGGAGCATCAAGCAGTGACACTCTCATAAGTGGCACAGATGCAGATTCGCAGTTTTTGCATTTTTCCTCAGTTGTATAAGCCGCAGCTCCTGCGCATTTAGGGCATTTCCTTATTATTGCATCAGCATAGCCTAGCTTAATGGTCATGTTCCTTTTCAGGCTCTCACTGTGCTTGTCAGTCCAAATATGGGTTATTGCCCTTGTCAAAGAGGTTTTGCCATGGTCTATATGGCCAAGCGTACCTATGTTCATTACGCTTTGCTTTATGTCGGTTTTTTCCAATTTACCACTCATGCGGCGCTCTTCGGCTTGCTTTGGTCTTCAGCACCCTTTGGGAAGAGTTCGGATGGATCCTTTGCGCCGTATTCTACTATTACCGTATTTAGCTGCTCCACATCCTGGTTTATCGTGTTGCCTCTTATCATGTTCCTGGTAAATATCCCTTTTAATTTTCCCGACCTGTTAGCCCTCTTAAATATGTGCGTCTTTATGCTTCCCTGTATACTTTTATGCAGTGGGAATCCGCTGTTGTCGCTGCCACCAGTTATCTTTAATTTGTATCCAGCAAGCCCTATGATGCTTCCATCAATCGTATCGCCTATCTTGTAATTTAGTACAAGGCCTACCTTATCTTTCGGCAAATCCGCCTGCGCACTTCTTCCGCTCTTTGGGTCAGAATAAACTATCTTCATATAATTACCTTGCAAAACAGAAAAAGTCCGTTTGCTTAGATTTAGTTATGCGCTAAAGTAATAAAAAGGTTTTCGGCAGTGTGTCATATCTGCACATCTGTGCAATTTCAATTTATTCTCCAAATACTTGGCTTTTCACTTCTTCTGGAGCCTGCGCAGTCTTCTCTTCTTCCTTGCTTTTGCCCTGTTGAATTTCGATGTCCTCATCCTTATCACTTGCATCTTTCTTTTACGAGTAAGCCTTTTATAGCTTTCCTTGGGCTTTCAAAGCCTTCTTGGAAAGCATCTCCGCAACATCTATTAATCTTCTAAATCGTATATGTAATCATAAAATACAGTGCTTTAAATGATAATCTAGTTTTTCATAAAGAAATAAGGTTTTGGTAGTGACTCTAAGTCGCTAATACGTAAGGCGTGTCTTTGAAATATAAAAATGGTGATATTTACGCCCAGGAAAAATATAAAAAAAGAGAAATTAGAAAATGCTCTAAACAAATTACAAAAGGTCTACGATAAGGCGCCCAGGTATCCAAGGCCGGATATGCCGTGGGACGATAGCTACAAAGCTATGCTGAAGGCTAAGATAAAGAAATTGAAGCTAGAATTGATAGAGGCCAGCAAAAGAATTCACCTAGATGGGTTCTACATTAGGAAGCTAGGCGACGCAACTGTCGCGCTTGTGGGTTTTCCGAATGCGGGTAAATCGTCACTGATTAATGCAATAGCTAGCACCAAATCAAAATCTGCTCAGTATGCTTTTCATAAGAACTAAGATGGTCATTTTTTATATAAAAATAAAATTTCTTATTTCCATCTCCACATAAATTTACGAAAGTCCTTAAAATAGTTTCAAGTGCGTATCTTACTCTTTTTGTTTTGTTTTTATATAACAAATAAGCTCCAACACCACTCATACCATTAATTATATCATATGATGATCTAGATATCCCATCTTTTTGAGTGTTTAGTGTTTCTGAAAATTTCACTGTTTTTGTAAGCAATAAATCATCAAAAGTTTTAATTAGGTTATTGTATCTAGTAAAATTTCTCGATAAAAACACTGCTGACATAGCTATTCCGCTTAAGCCACTAAATAAACCAATGTCTAACTCCTTTTCTTTTTCTAAGCTATTTACTGTTATCTCTAAGCATTTTTTCCCTAACACATCCCACTTTTCATCGGGAAAAATAATATCGAAATACGAACAGGCAAGCGCTATCCCTGCATAACCGTCAGCAATATTATAATTAACTTGATTATTCCCTATAAAATTCGAATCTAATTCTATGCGATTATAAATCATTTTTTTACTAATTTTTATAATATTGTTAATTTCCTTCATATGGTTGTTTGGAATTTTTAATGGTTCCCAATTAGACATTGCATCAACGACTATTTAAATAATATATGGCCTTTTGTAATATTACATCTTTATTCATTTTAATGTCCTCTATGCTCGGGCAAACTTCTATATCGGGCTTTATACCTCTACCCTCAAACCGGGATCCATCAGGAAACTTTACAAGGACTGAACCTATCGCTATTGATATACCATTTGGAAATGTACATATATACGGATCGCCGTCTGTTCCTGCGGTTTTTGTGCCGAATATGGTGGCTCTTTTATTGTCTTTGAACGAAAATAGAAAATCTTCGGCAGCTGAAACTGTCCCCTCATTAACAAGTATTGCTAAATTGCCATTATACGCATTTTTATAAGGATCTTTATATTCTGATGGATAATTTACAATGCCGTAGGTTTTTTTCTTATTCCTGCCATACATTATACTTAGCGACGTTTTCGGTTTAATTATACAATAATTAAATCTCCTGTATTTTTTATTCATTAATAATTTTAATAACCATAATGGGGTAGCTCCGCCGTCATTATTCCTAATATCTATTATAATATTTTTGTATCTGATGTGTTTCTTTATATATTTAAAAGCTGTTTTTGCATAAATGCCTGAACTAAAACTCGGAATTTTTATATAAACTATCTTATCATCTATAATTTTTAATAACGGTTTTAAATCTGGCTTATCTAAGAACCTTTTAACACGTATAACTTCTCCGCTATCTAATCCTATCTTAGTACCGGTTAATAAAAACGGGGTAAGAAAAAGTTTATTCCTAGCTTCTCTCTCGCTTGAAGCATTTATATATATAGTTTTTCCTTTAAAAAATTTTTCTGCAGTAGTTCCATTTACATTTTGTATTGCGCGCCCAATTTTAACATTTTCACGCGAACTCGAATCTATAATCCATTTCCTCTCATAGTCGTGATAGAATACATGGAACCTTAAAGAATTGCCATAAATCTTATAAAGCCACGGATCAAAATACCAACTATGCCCATTCTTTAGCTCGCTTATGAATTCCATCATTACTAATCCAAACAAGTACCTATCTTTTGTTTCTGTTACTCTTTTAATGTATCTCTTATATAATTTTTCCAGATTAAAATTTTTGATGCTCTCTCTATGGGCAAAATAATTGTCTATAGATTGTAATGTCTTATAGAAGATTAAAAGCCTAGTATATAAATTTAGGGTAGACACGCAATCATTGTATAATTAATTGATATTATCTTATTGCTTTATTAGTATAATATTTATTAGATACTATCTTTAGGCTTTGTAGAAATCCTCTATTCTGACTTATAACCGAGGGATTTTAACCCCTCGGTTCATTTTGATTTTGGCGATCAAAATGACTAGAGAACCTATCTATCGAAAATTTATAGATGTATGCCTGAAAGTCGGGAAAAGGTACCTCCGATCTTATTCGAGTAAATATTCGAAGAAGACGTATACCCAGCCGCAGTTAACTGCTGCTGTCTGTTTGATGAAAAGGGAGCGTAAAACATACAGGGATATCGTCGATTTACTGCCAGAACTCGGAAAATACTTTTCATTTGGCAAATCGATACCGCATTGGACAACTTTACAGAAGTTCCTGAAACGGATTCCACTCGGGATTTGGGACCTGATTCTTGTCGGAACGTACAAACTATTCTGCGCAAGAAATGTGAACACCGCAATAGACGGAACAGGTTTTGACGAACTCCACGCATCGCATTATTACGAAAAAAGAGTCGGAAGAGACATCAACAAACGGCGTTTCATGAAACATTCAATATTTGTTGATACAGATTTCCAGGCGATAATCTCATCATGTGGCAAGGAATCAGGCCCACATGACACACTCGACTTCAAACCGCTGATAAAATTCGGCAGTAGATTTGTAAAAATCAAAACCGTCACCGCAGACAAGGGATATGATTCTGAGGAAAACCATAGGTTTGCAAGGGAGGAGATCGGTGCCGAGTCGATAATACCGGCGAGAAACGATAATTCCGTGTGGAGAATGCGTGGTCACTATAGGAAGAAGATGAGAAGGGACTTCCCCCTAAAGAAATACCATCAAAGGTCAAAAGTCGAGACAATAAATGCCGTTGAAAAGAGGAAATTCGGACAAGATCCCAGGAGTACAAAATTTGAAATGAGGCAAAAGGAGTTGAAACTCATCGACATCGTTTATAATGTCTACAGGTTCAACAACAAATTTTATTTGTTGTTCATAGGATTTCTACAAAGCCTATCTTTAATATCTAACGACTCTTATCAAAGCTTTAAAACTTGTAGTACAATCCTGGAGCGGTGTCCTACGGTGCCGGGATCGAATCTCTCGCACTACTGTCAAGCTTAAAAACGATTTTGAAAAGACGCACAAGCTTGCTAAGAATACCCGAGTCATATGAATCGGTAAAAAGCGCGCTACTAAAGGTTTCCAAGACTCATTCCTTTTATCAGAATGCGATCGCCGAACTTCGCGGCTAAAGCATATTCCGCTACCGATATACAACGCTATACAATTATCTTATATCTGATATTACGATATAGCTTAGCAGTTATATAAGCTTTAAATCCGAAAGAATGATACGCATTAGGAGTTATAGCAATCTGATTGCTATATTGCCTAAATATGTTGACAGTGAATAATTACTTAGGAGAGAAGATGATCGGCCTTGTATTGTGGGTTGTGACTTTCCTAATGCTTGGGCTTGCTGCACAATCTTTTCAGGATGGGTTATTCATGACTTTTGTCCCAAAGTCGAATCCTAAGAAAGTTATAAATAATAGTTAGCATAATAAGAAAATGTGATTAGATGGGACTACATATAAAAAAGGAAGCAAAGGAGGAAATGGACACCGATATAATATTAGAGACGGCTACAGTAGACCCTAAATTTTATGCATTCCTAAAAAAGGGTGGGCACTGCTGCATGGGCTGAAGCTGACACCTTTATTATATTTTTAGGGAGGCAAAGTTAGTGTATACTATCAAAGCGGTGTTCTAAGATGAAAGTTACACGTCTTGAAAATATTGGCATACTAGTTAACGATGACTCTGTCTTAGGTAGCTACTTTTTAGCGAAAAAGATTCCACCCAATTGTAAGGTAATTGATAATAGAACTGATAACAAGAAAAGACTAAACGCTCCAATATACTTAGATATATACCCATCATTTTTATGTAATTTCAGATGCTCTTTCTGTTATTTAAAACTTTTAGGAATAAATTTAACAGATTCTAAACAGATGTCAAATGAAACTATAAATGCCACTATAAAGATGTGTGAAGACCATGGCATAAGCACAATAAATATATTAGGTGGAGAACCCTTACATCCACTTACTTGGTCTACTACGCGCAAACTTATCGAAAGAGCACATGAAAAGGGAATTGGGGCTGATGTAACAACAAATGGTTCCTTTTTAACTGAAGAAATTGTTAGCTTTATGAATAAGAATCAGACAAAATTGAATTTGTCACTTCATAGCCTGCAGTCTAATAATAGCAAAGAAATATTAGGATTGGATGTGTCACAAAGATTAAGAGATATCATACTTAATGTCGTAGATGGAAAAATTAACTATGGTTTAACCACTGCCATACTAAAAACAAATATTAATGAGATTGAGCAATTAATAAGCTTTGTCAATACTCTCTCAACCTGTGGCGCTTGGGTCTGGAGATATGTTACAGTATTTGGGAATTTTGACAAATCCACACTTTACTCTGCCAGGGAATTTTTTGAATTATACAAGAAATACAAGAGTCAGATAAAAAAGAATGTTTATTTTGATGGACCATTCAGTTACAAGTACTTAAATATTAAGCCATTAGAGACAGAGTTTGATGCGGTGCTATCTCCATGTTGTAATCCAGGCGAATCAAAAGCAGAGACCCTGCCGGATGGAACTGTCTATTCCTGTATCCTTTTTTATGGCGACAACAACCAAGTAATGGGCAATGTATCTACAGGAATCAATTTTACCAAAAGCTATGGTTATAAAAAAGTTTCATGTAGCAATTCTTTATGTAGTTACAACAAGTACTGCACTGGTTGTACCGCTTATGCAAATAGAACAGGTATAAAATTTGATGATCGCTGTGAGTACACACAAAAAACATAAAAACCAAAACTTTATTAGACTGAAAGGTGTAATAGCATTTCCAAGAGATACTTCAGGGGAAGCGTTTATCTTGCAAGGTTCTAATAAAAAAAAGTTTAAAGACAAATTTATACTTAT
This sequence comes from Microcaldota archaeon, assembly GCA_021810105.1. Classification (GTDB taxonomy): domain Archaea; phylum Micrarchaeota; class Micrarchaeia; order Micrarchaeales; family Micrarchaeaceae; genus JAJZAB01. The sequence continues at coordinate 17,288 of JAJZJM010000004.1, forward strand.
TGCAGAAGCCACATATCCGGAATATTTACCAATAATGCTTAAGTCAAGTGGTATAGTTACTGAAGTAGGCGGTATATTGTCACATGCAGCAATAGTAGCGCGCGAATTTAGTATACCCTGTGTTGTAGGAGTAAAAGGTGCAACAAGTAAAATAAAGGAGGGGGATCAGGTTATTATAAGAAAAAATGGTGTTGTACTTGTTAAACACAAGCGAGAATGATGTAAGCTATCTAATTAAAGACAAAATGATGCAGAGAGGCTTTCGTTACTTATACAAAAATTCTGATGAATTTCGATTAGAAATCATGGATTTAAAGAAAAATATTTCTCTACTTACAAATGAGGTATTAACAGAAGAAGTGCTAGAAAAGGTCAGCCAATTTGTTGATAATAGAATAGAAAACTATTTAAAGGAATTGAGGGACGAGGATGAATATATTGCAAAGACTGTCAACAAAATAAAGATTGCGGATGCTGAAGTAGCCCTTTCTGAATTATACTTCAAATCTCAAATATACTTTTTGTATAATGAAGTATTCACATATGGCGCAATGGACTTGATCCTTAGAAAGCAGATAACAAAAAACAAATTAGACGTAGAAAAGACTTTGCTTGGACTATCTAATTATAAAGGCACCGCAGTACACACAGTATACAAGATGCTTACAGGATTTCAAATTCCCAATACAAAACTTGAATTTATCAAATTGCAAAAAAGAGACGCGAAATTTAGGAAAGCTATTGGTACACTTAGTACTAATATCGCGGATTATTTTGAAGAAAAACCAACACTAAACGAAATATACTATATGATTAAGGCAGCGAGTGAACATGCAAATTCGGTTAATACAGAAACAAGTCTCCCAGATATAGGAAAACCTCTAATCCAACTTTATGTCTTTATTGTTAATACTCAGAGGAAATTATTTATATCCCAAAATATATATATAAATGCAACAAAAAAAATATTTAAGAAATTCCCAAAATTGGACAAAGTATATGGCGGTCAAAAACCTAAAGGTCCTTTGCTAGATTTGTATCTAGATAAAATAAAGGAATTAAAAGGACATAAGCTACTACAGCCAAATATATACTATAATGGCTTCGTATTCAACCTTGATGAACGGAAACATACTCGCTTATCTGATAGGGGCAGTAAGATCATAGAAGCAATTATCAATAAAAAAGTTGCTGATGGTATATCAATACTAGATGCCGGTAACATAGTTAAAAAATTAAACGACGAAGGCATAATTGAGAAGGATGTACAAAAACCAAAAAAGCCAAGTTCCTATATTTTTATGCTGGAACTGGCTTTAGGCTGCAATCTTAACTGCACAATATGTTTTAATAGAGGTTTTAAGCGCCAAAGGATAGTTACAGTAGATGAGTGGTGTAAGATAATATACTCGATTCCAAAAGGGTCACAAATAATCCTCTTTGGAGGTGAACCATTTTTTTATCCATGGGTAGGCAAGATAATAGATTATATACAAGAAACCAACAAAAAGGAAGAAAGGCATTGGAAAGTAGAGGCATTTACTAACGGCGTACTTACAAATAAAATACTAGATAGCTTAAAAGGAAAAGAAAGGTTAAAATTGATATTTAGTATAGATGGTCTTCAAGATGCCCATGACACCATAAGAGGCAAAGGTGCATTTAACCATGCTATAGAGACCATAAAACGGTTAAAAACCGAGACATTACATGAGATAGAGGTAAGGAGTGTAGTTACAGCAAAAAATTATAACTCTGTAAAGGAGTTTATAAATTTTTTCAAGCGTCTTGGTGTAGATGAAATAACATTTACCGATCTGCATGTAACTGGCAATGCAAAAAAACATTTAGATTATGTTTTAACTCCAGATCAGAGACTAAACGTATTGCATTGGCTTGGTAATTACAAAGATTCCATATTGACAAATGGCTATTCTGATTCTGAGATATACCCAAATAGTTGTGGAATAGGTTTCAATAGAATATATATAAGGAGTGATGGCTTAGTTAATGGCTGTTCAGAATTAGATGTCTCTGAATATAATATATCCAATGCCAAACTTAATAAAAAAGGTGTACTTGAAAATCCTAGAAACCTAATACCCAAGTTTGAGAGAGATGAATTTAACAGTTCTGACTCTGATTGTGCCAAATGCGGTTTATTATATTTATGTGGTGGTGGTTGCAGATCTCGTGCACTAAAGCAAACAGGAAATATCAACAGTTGTGATGTAGTACAAAAGGAAGACATAATTAGAGTATTAAATAAAATTAAGGGTAATTAATTGAGAGATATAGTTCTTCAAACAGAGAGCAGTTCTAGGAGAATTGTTGGTGGAAAAGCATTTTCTCTTTTAGTACTAAATAAAGCAGGGTTCAATATCCCTCCTTTTTTTATTCTTACCACCAAAACTACGCAGTATCTAAAAAATCGGGATGTACATAAAAAGTTTCTTTTAGAAATTAAAAATACATACAAAACTGCCATAAAAAACGGCAAGGTGGCTGTACGTAGTTCTACCACCATAGAAGATTCACGGAAATCAAGCTTTGCAGGCCAATTTAAAACCGTGTTAAACGTTGATATAAATAATGTATATGGAGCAATTGAAGAGGTTTATTTATCTATACCCAAGGTTGTAGCTGCTTATGGACCGAGAATTAAACATGGTGCTAAGATTGAAATGGCAATAATAATACAAAAAATGGTAAACCCCGATAAAGCAGGAGTTATATTTACAGCAGACCCTATAAACGGCAATAAAAGCAAGATAATAATAGAGGTTGTAAAAGGACTAGGCGAAGCTTTAGTTTCAGGATCAAAAACACCAACTAAATATTATATTTCTAAAACGCATAGCAATATATTGAATCGCAGCGGTAAAAACCTAATCCTCCTTGGAGAATTGAAACAGTTATGCGATATAGCTATATCAATAGAAAAACTATTTGACTATCCCCAAGACATAGAATTTGCAATAAAAAAAGGCAAAATATATATATTACAAAGCAGAGATATAACCACATTATAATTTATCAAGCACATATTTCCTTTTAAGTATTCTTAATGCACTGCTAAACGATAGCTTCCAATAAATAGGCCCTATCAATTGATAAAATTCATGCATTATTTTTAATTTGTGATTTCTGTAAAAAGACAGCATTCCTTTCTTTGTTTTCAATATTCTCCACTCGACTATAAAATTGCTAACCCCTTGTGTTCTGTTAAATGACTTATATGTTCTTTCCAATGTTATATTATCTCCTATTATTGAAGTTAAGAAGAAATCAAATGCGACTATCTCACTAGGCATCCAAAATTCACAGACTAATTTGCCACGAACACTTTCTGCTATGGCTGCTATAGCTCTTACCCAATTTATAGGTTCACCCCATATATCAGGATATCGTATAATGCATAGGTCATACTTTTCTTTAGTCATTTTGTAATTTTCTATCCAGAAAAATTGTTTAGATATATGTAAATTTTTGAATTTTGTTGTATTTACTTTTGTAAGCGGACCATAAGCATCTACTCTATCAAATTGCTCCATCTCTTTGTTCAAATCTTTGGCATCTTCAAATGCCAAAAGCAAGCATTTTTTCATAAGAACATACTCGGTAAATATGTATAACATGCATTTGACAATATTTAAGTCTTTAGGGAAGAGGAAGAGAACTGAACATGCCTTCGTCGTAAAGCATAAATGCGATCGCCGGGATTTGAACCCGGGTCTTTGCCTTGGAGGGGCAAAGTCCTGACCAGGCTAGACTACGATCGCACAGCTAATTATTGATGCATAAAGGTTAAAAATAGGCTACATTTAAAATTTCGAAAAAATACTTAAAAAAAAGCTGGCATCATCGCGCTCTGCTCAGCCCAACCATATCTGCATTGTTACCAACGGTCTTTCTCTGCTGCTATTATCAGTGCAGCGGCGCCGAATCTCATTTTCCTCCTCTTGGCCTCTTTCATTGCCTTGAGGGTGTATTCTGCAGTTTTCTCTGCTAGAATGGATTTTAGCGCAGTTCCCGCGCTCTCATCCCATTCCAGTGCCCCGGCTTCGCTGAAGACCTCTGCTACGTCGCTCTCACTGAGAGCTTTCGTCGCTTTCCTCTTCACCCTGAGAGCCAGTAGCTCTCCCCCATCTTTTCCACTTCTCATTTCCCCCAACTCTTTAACTTAAATTTACTGTCTTCTCATTCCACATACTCTTTGTGATGAAGTATATATTTAAATGTTTAGTGGAGGTTTCTAACATATACTTAGAATATTTACAGATTAATGGCTAAATATATAAAAAGAATTTTATTTTAGAATGTCCCTACGTATACAAAAAATAAACAGGTGCTTCTAATCAATTAAGCTGCAAGACCACATTTCCAAAAACATATTCGTTATTAATCTAAATTGTGCTCCAGAGGCTATTAAAGTGCTGTTTCAATGCTGATATTCTTTCTGCATCAAATGTCACTTCTATATGCTCTATGTTCTTTCTTGTTCCCGAGTAAGTCAGGTTTGCGCTTCCAAGTATTGCAGAACTATCCGATATATAGAGCTTTTCATGTATGAACTTGGTATCTGATACTTTTACCGCAATCCTGTTCTTCAGCATCGCAGCCCTTTTCACAGCTATTACAAGAAGTATCACCACAACCGGTATCAGCAGCAGTTCAAGGTAGTACAGCTTTAAAAAGAAGAATATCACCTCCAATATTATGAAGTATATTGCGGCCTTTATGTAGCCAGCCCCCGGTCTGCTCTTCCGTATTAGCTTAACCGCATCAGAGCTTACTACAGAATTAGAGGTGATTATTCGTACTTGCCTTCTTCCAGATGCCCATATCAGCATCCTGGCATAATACTCGTTTATGTATGGGCAAACTATAAGCAGTTCAGAGCGCGTTTTTTCTTTAATGAGCTTATCTATTTCTTTATAGGTTTCATCTCCGCTATAGCTGATGTTCCGCTCTTCCATTCAATCGGTTATCTAGGAAGTCAACCTCTTAAATACTTTTGTTACAGATATTAAAGCTTGTTGCGTAATTAAGTATTTTAACCTAGAACTGAAATGGTAGTGTAATGATTAATCTAAACGAGCGCGAAGAAAAAATATTGGACTACTGGAAAACCAATAGCGTAGATGAATCTGTTCGTTTAAAGAACAGAAACTGCAAGAAGTTCTATTTCCTTGATGGTCCACCATATGTGACCGGAAATATAGCAAGTCATCACATCTGGGTGGTTACTATAAAGGACATAGTTTTGCGTTATAAGAGATATAACCACTACAACGTTCATGATAGGCCTGGTTTTGATGTCCATGGGCTACCCATAGAGAATAAGGTTGAAAGGAAACTAGGCATAAAGTCAAAGAATGACATAGAGAGCAAAATTGGTGTAGAAGAATTTATTCGTCAATGCAAGAACTTTGCAGAAGAGCAGATGAAAGAAGCTACAAAAATGTATATAAGATACGGCTACTCTGCCAATTTCAATGAGACATATATTCCCCTAAAAAATGCATACATGAGCAAGGGATGGATGATACTCAAGAAATTGCATAAAAAGAATCTAATCTACTCTGATATGCAAGCTCTCGCTTTTTGTCCGCAGTGCGGCACTGTATTATCATCCCAGGGGCCGGAAATAGAATATTCGGATGAGACTGACGCCTCGATATTTGTCAAGTTTCCTGTGTTAAGATCCGCAAAGCTCCAACTGGGCAAAAATGCGTTCCTGGTAGTCTGGACAACGACTCCGTGGACATTGCCTGCAAACATGGCCATCGCAGCCAATCCAAAAGCACGATACGTTGTAGTCGAGTCTAATGGCGAAAACTATGTAATTGCAAAAGAAAGGCTTGATGCTTTTGTGGAAGCAACGAATTTGAATGTTATAATAAAAAACGAATTTTATGGGTCTGAATTAGGAGGGCTTCAGTATTCCAATCCATTGGAAAACAAGATACCCATGCAAAATAAATTTTCAAAGTATCACAAAGTCCTTTTGGATGAAAATTTAGTATCAATCTCAGAAGGTACCGGGCTGCTTCATGTGGCTCCTGGCCACGGGCCGGAGGATTATAAGCTAGGAAAGGAAAATAAGATACCTATTTTTTCTCCTGTGGACGAGCATGCACATTATACGGAAGAAGCTGGTGCCTATAAAGGGCTAAGCATTCCATCCGAGGCAAACATTGTAATTCTCCGAGATCTCAAAGATACTGGAAACCTCTTATTCCAAGGTGAGGTAAAGCACACGTATCCGCACTGCTGGAGATGCGGCAGCAAACTGATATTTAGGGCGACAAAGCAGTGGTTTGTTAATGTAAAAAAATTAAAGAAAAAAATGCTTATAGAAAATAAAAAAATAAAATGGCACCCGGATGTTGCGCAGAAATGGCAGGAGGATGCCATAGAAAGTTCTCCCGATTGGTGCATTTCAAGGCAAAGGTATTGGGGCACGCCTATACCGATATGGGTGTGCGGCGGGTGCAACTCTTTCGACGTAATAGGATCTATCGAGGAGTTGGTAGCCAGGGCAGGACTTGCTGCCGCACCTGAAGACATCCATAAGCCCCATGTGGACAAGATCAGGATTAAATGCGACAGCTGCGGAGAAACAATGCAAAGAATACCCGATGTCTTTGACGTATGGTACGATTCTGGAGTATCACACACAGCAAGCCTGACTGATGAGGAGTTCAATGAGCTCTTTCCAGCAGACTGGATAACAGAAAGCAGGGATCAGATAAGAGGGTGGTTCAGCATGCTGCTAAGAACAAGCGTAGGCGCATACGGTAGGCGCAGCTTCAATGAAGTTAATATAGGAGGCATGATACTGGACGAGATAGGAAGGGAGATGCACAGGCATCTGGGCAACTCAACAAATGCGTCTGACCTCCTTAATATAGCATCTGCAGATGGCTACAGGCTATGGAATTCCAGGCACCCCCGGTGGCAAGAACTAAGGCTGAAGAAAAAGGAGTTGGAGGAATCGGATGGTGACATACTCACTCTATATAATATCGCTGAGTTGGTAAAGGAGTTTGCTAGCCTGTCCAGCTACGATTTGAAGAACGTTAAGAGACCTAACATTAACAGGGCTCAAGTTGAAGACAGGTTCATATTGTCAAAACTCAATTCTCTTATTAGCAGAGTAAATGAAAGCATGCGCGTCTACAGCATAGACGAGGCAATAAATGAGATAAGGCACTTTTTTGTAGAGGATTTCAGCAGGTTTTATCTCAGATATGCAAAGCAGAATATTTCATACGGAACTAAAAGCGAGCTGAAAAAGACCACAGGAGTGGCTGCATATGTTCTTCGGAATGTTCTGATACTCATATCAATTGTAACTCCATTCTCAGCAGAATACATCTTCCAAAATTTATTTTCAAACAACGAAAAGTCCATATTCCTGCAGGAATGGCCAAAATCAAATAAAAGATTTATCGACGATGAACTGGAAAAAAGGATAGAGATTGCAAGAGGGGCGATCTCTGCAATTTTAAGCAGCAGGGAAAAAGCAGGCGTAACTCTGAGGTGGCCTATTGCCAAGGCAACTATAGAAGTTACCGATGACCAAATATATACCGAAATTCAGGAGATGTCGCAGCTCATCGAAGGATATACTAACGCCAAGAAGCTAGAGATTATAAAAGTGTCGGGAGTAAAAAAGGAGATAAAACCCCTTTACGCAAAACTAGGCCCAGTATTTAAGAGCATGGCTGGAACTGTAGCAGATGCTCTTAAATCCGCAAACCCGGAAGATCTCGAAAAAGGAGTTGCAGAATCCGGAGAGTACCTGCTTAGGACGCAGAGTGGTAATTTTACCATAAAGCCAGAACACTTCACCATAATAGAGAAAGCAGAGGAGGGAGAAAGGGCCTCTTTTAATCACGGAATTGCATATATAGACAAGAAGCTTGACAGAGGTCTGATGAATGAGGCGCTAGTAAGGGAGTTAACAAGGCATGTACAGCTTATGAGGAAAGAGGCGGGCCTCTCTAGACTAGATAAAATAGACTTAGGCATAACAGCCCCCCAGGAAATAATGAATGCCTTAAACTCTGATCTGAAATCTGTAAAGAGGATCATAATGGCTAGAAGGATAAACGAGGGGCAAATAGCAGAGAGCATAAGCAAGAAGGTAGACATTGCGGGTATGGAAGCCACACTGTACCTAAAAAAGGATAGCTAAAAAGCGCAATAAATTTGCGATCATTCGCTTATTTCCTTTACGGCAGAGTCCTTCAAAGTCTTGAAAGCGTGTCTTCTATTGAGATTGCTCCAGCAGTCCTTGCATATGACAAGCCTTCTTGTTTTAGGGCTTCTCGCGCTGCTTTTTGTACAACTATTGCATATCTTTCTTCCGCAATAATTGCAAGCCTCATACCTGTATACTTCCTTTTTGCATCTTTCGCATATGAATAACATGCACGTACCTCAGTAACCAATAAAAATTTACTTAGCGTTAGTTAAAGATTACAAGGAATATTCATGAGAGCGTATATAAAAACCTATGGGTGCACTCTAAACCAGGCAGATACAGCGATAATGGAAGGGCTGCTTTCCAAATCAGAGATAGACGTGACTCAGGAGGGCGATAAAGCCGATGTTGTGCTATTCAACACCTGCATAGTCAAAAAACCAACAGAGCAGAAGATATTTTATTCAATAAAGCAGGCGGCATTGCAGGGAAGGCGCATAGTTGTGGCGGGCTGTATGTCTGCAACAAGGAAGCAGCAGATACTATCGATAGCACCGAACGCCACAATAATGACACCCAACAATGTGCATATGGTCGTCGAGGCTGTAAAATCCGCAGCAGCAGGCGTACAGGGCAACTTCGATTCCAAGGCAAAAGTGGACAAGTCTCTTTTCCTAAATCCCAAGGAAGGAACTATAGCGAAAATTGCAGTAAATGATGGCTGCCTGAGCTCCTGCTCATTCTGCGAGACAAAGCTTGCGAGGGGCCCGCTAAAAAGCTTTTCAGAGGAGCTTATAATTGGTGCAATAAAGAAAAGTGTATCAATGGGTGCAAAGGAGATACAGCTAACTTCCCAAGACATGGGGGCGTATGGCAGAGACAAGGGCACCGGAATTGTGCAATTGATGGAAAAGATAGCAAGGCTGGACGGGAATTTCAAGGTAAGGATTGGGATGCTGAATCCGGAACACATGGCATATCTGGGAGAAGGTTTCATTGAGCTTATGAAAGACGATAAGTTCTACAAATTCGTCCATATACCCGTCCAATCCGGAAGCGACAGAGTGCTATCTCACATGAAGAGGGATTACACAATAGAGGAGTTTAAGTTGTGCGTGGATATGGTCAGAAAGAGGATGCCAGAAGCGACTATAGAAACCGACATAATAGTAGGATATCCTCTTGAGTCTGTAGAGGATTTTAATGCAACAATGAAAGCGATAAGTGAAATAAAGCCGAATGTCACAAACATTTCAAAGTTCTCTCCAAGGCCTGGTACTCCGGCAGGAAGGATGAAGCAGCTGAGCAACATTGAGGTCTCCAGGAGGTGCAAAGAGCTTTCGAGGAAGGTTAGGGCGCTGCAGCATGAATTAAATGAAACAATGATAGGAAAAAGGTTCAATGTGGTGATAACGGAAAAAACCGAGGTTTCATCAAACGGAAGGACGCCTTCCTACAAGCAGGTAGTAATTCCCGGAGAAGAGAGAGGCATTGGAAGCACGATTGATACATATATATATGCAGCATCGGCAAATGTATTGTACGGGAGGGAAGCGCAGTAATATGGTGCGGATATGTACTCGAAAGAGATAACCAAATCATTGAAAGAGAAGGGCATAAGCATAGGCGACTTGGTAAAAATCGAATATGATAATGTTTCAATGGAGGGCGAACTTATGCCAAAGACCGAGACTGGAAGCCCAGAAACTGTAATAATAAAGCTAAAGAGCGGATATAACATCGGGATTTCGTTTGATAAGGTGCGCTTAACAAAAATTGCAGATTCACACGGACCTGTAAAATTTCCATCAGCAAAATTGGCGCAGGATAAGGAGCTGCCAAAAATAACCCTGCTTTTCACAGGAGGCACAATAGGCAGCAAAGTGGACTACAAAACCGGCGGAGTACACCCACTGATAAAGCCAGAGGAACTTTTCTATGATGTTCCAGAATTGTCCAAAATAGCAAGAGTTGATGTCAAGAACCCATTCAGTATATTTAGCGAGGACATGTCGCATAAAGAGTGGGCAAGGATCGCAGAAGAAGTTGCCAAAGAGCTGGATAACGGCGCGCGAGGAGTGGTTGTGGCCATGGGAACCGACACAATGCACTATGCAGCCGCGGCACTCAGCTTCATGCTGGAAAACCTGAATGCCCCTGTAGTTATAACAGGAGCGCAAAGAAGCAGTGACAGGGGATCTAGCGATGCATTCATGAATCTAATCTGCGCAGTCCAGATAGCTGCAAAATCCGACATAGCAGAAGTCGGAATCTGCATGCACAGTTCAAGCTCTGATGACAGCTGCCACTTCCTTAGGGGAACGAAAGCGAGGAAAATGCATTCTACAAGGAGGGATGCGTTTAGGCCTATAAATTCAATCCCTATAGCAAAAATAACCCACGATGGAAAGCTAGATTATATCGGCCAGTATAAAAAGATAGGAAATGGCAAAGTTAAAACAAAGAACGGGTATGACAGCAGTGTAGCCCTGATAAAAGCATATCCAGGGTCAGACCCCGGATTAATTGATTTTCATGTAAGTGCAGGATGCAAAGGAATAATTATAGAAGGCACAGGGCTTGGGCATGCGCCCATCTCTCCCTCAGATGAGAATAAGTCATGGGCGGGCCATATTGAGAAAGCAGTGAAAAAGGGAGTTGTTGTAGGAATGACATCCCAGACTCTTTACGGAAGGGTAAATCCAAATGTATACAGCACAGCAAGAAAGATAGCATCTCTAGGAGTTGTTTACTGCGAAGACATGACTCCCGAGACTGCGCTAGTAAAGCTTGGGTGGCTGCTTGGCAATTACGACAAGAAAACCGCAGAAGAGCTGCTTGGTAAGAATATTGCAGGAGAGATAAGCCAGAGAAACGAGCTGAACGAATTCCTAGTGTGAGCATGCGCGACGAAGACTACTACAAAAGCATAGGCTTTATGTGCGGACTTGAGCTGCATCAAAGGCTTGCCGTTGCGAAGAAGCTTTTTTGCGACTGCCCCACCAACATAATACCAGCAATAAAAGAAAACGAATGGAGTATAGAGAGGCAGCAAAGGGCGATTGCCGGAGAGCTCGGCACAATAGACATGTCTTCTGGCTTCGAGGCACAAAAAGGGCGAAGTTTTGTCTATAAAGTGGCAGAGGGCAGATCCTGTCTTGTTGAAATAGACGAAGAGCCTCCTCACAGCATAAACGAGGAGGCGTTGCACATATCTCTATCATTTGCAAAAGCGCTTAATATGAAGATAGTGGACGAAATACAACCAATGAGAAAGGGGGTTGTTGATGGGAGTGATCCAAGCGCATTTCAAAGGACTTTCATGATCGCTTTTGACGGTTATACAGAAATCAATGGCAAAAGGGTAGAGATTCCCTCTATATTCCTAGAAGAGGAGTCATGCAGGTCAGATTCCGCTTCCGGAAGGAAGGTCATATACAGCGTAGATATGCTCGGAGTCCCGCTTGTTGAGATAGATACATGGCCTTACTTGAGGTCGCCGAAAGAGGCCAAGGAGGTTGCAATGCAGATCGGCACTATGATGAGGATATCCGGCAAAGTCCAAAGGGGAATAGGCTCGATAAGGCAAGACGTGAATGTATCTATAAAAGGGGGTTCGCGGGTAGAGATCAAGGGGATGCAGGAACTGGAGAGCATGGACCTGCTCATAGATAATGAGATAATAAGACAGCAGGAATTATTGAAAATAAGGGATGAGCTTGTAAAGAGGAAAGCTGCGGTAGGAGAGAAAGCAAAGCTTACTCAGATATTCAATGGCACAAAAGCCAAGCTAGTTTCGAACAGCATAAGCAAAGGCGGCGAAGTATACGGGTTCAAGCTTTCTGGCTTCAATGGCCTTCTCGGCAGGGAGATACTGCCAAACAGGAGGCTCGGCACAGAGATAAGCGAATATGCAAAATCTGCAGGAGTTGGCGGGATAATCCATAGTGATGAGAGCCTTGCAGGATATGGCTTTTCGCAGAGCGAGATTGATAAAGTCAAGAAGGGATTGGGCGTAGATGATGGGGATTCCTTCATTATTATAGTGGGAGAAAAAGAGGTGATAGGCACGGCAATAGAGTTTGCAATCCTTCGTGCCAAATATGCGATATCAGGAGTCCCGCCAGAAACAAGGGGTGCTATAAACGACGGAACATGTTCGACGCGTTTCCTCAGGCCCCTTCCGGGAGGGTCAAGGATGTATCCGGAAACAGATGTCAAGCCCATACAAATAACCGAAAAGATGCTTGCATATGCATCTAACTCTGCGCCGAATCTGGCAAATGAGGAAAAGTCGCTTATGCTTATGCTTAAGGACAAGGTTTTGGCGAAAAGAATGCTGCTCTCCCAAAAGCTTGGCGTCTTCAAAGAGCTCTCAGAAAGGTCTCAAGATCCTGAATTCATAGCAAATATACTTCTTCAGAAATTTACAGAGCTCAGGAGAGCTGGATTCGAAGTAGAGTTGATAAGCACGCAGAGGCTGTCTGAGCTTTTCAGCGCGTACGATAAAGGAGAGCTCACAAAGCAGGCGGTGGAAGAGGTCCTTAAGAAGCTGTCAGAGAAGGACCAAAGCGTCGGCAGCATAATAACAAAGGAAGGGCTAAGCAGGATAAAAGGCACGGAGCTGAAGAGGCTTGTTGAGAAGCATGTGTCTGAAGGCAAAAGCAAAGCAGAGCTTATCAAGGAGATAATGTCGAAGCACAGGCTAAAAATAGACGGTGCAGAGCTGAATAATATTCTGAAATAAGGCTATAGGTACTTTGAACCTTTTTTGAGTATCAATAAATCATCCTCTATCCTTACCCCGCCAAAACCATCTATATATATGCCTGGTTCGTTGCTTATCACCATCCTCTCCTTCAGCTTGTAATGGGATAGTGGCGAGAATCCAGGGCCATCATGGACGTCTATTCCTACAGAGTGCCCTAATGCATGCGTGAACTTTCCAGCGTACATTCCTCCTTTTGCTTTGTTTATATAGTCGCTCGCTGCTATGTGCACAGTGTCTGCATACGCATCTGGCACAGCTCGCTCAAGAGCAGCTTTTTGCGCAGCATCAACTGTGTTGTATATATCTAGCATCTTCCTGTATTTGCTCCCCTTCTTCTCCGGCTTGAATATGAATGTACGGGTGACGTCTGAGCAATATCCCCTATACCTTGCTCCTGCGTCTATCAGCACAAAACTATTATTCGAAAGTTTTGTATTGTCCGGGACATGATGCGGCACTGCCGAATTAGCCCCAAAGCACACTATCGTTTCAAATGAGGGCGAGCTTGCACCATAGTCCAGCATCATCGAGTCAAAAGTCTTAGCAAGCTCCTTTTCAGTCATTCCGCTAAAAAATTCCCCCTCTATCTGAGATAGGGCTTTTTTTACTATGTTATTTGCTATCCCTATAAGCTCTATTTCATCCCATTCCTTTACCTGCCTTGCAGATATAAACCTTCCACTTATGTCGATTATTTTTTTCGGTAAGATGTCTTTTTTAAGCCGATTGTAGGCACCATAAGGAAGGAAATTGCCATTTATCCCGACAATTTTCCCTTTCAGTTCCTTTAGGTTTTTAAGCATCTCATCCCTGCTGTTTACACATACTACCTCTAGGCCTTTTGCTGGATTGTCTTTTGCAACTCCATAATCTAGCTGCGTAGTGATCAGCTTTGCGGATTCACCCTCCGCAATAACAACAGAACCTTCAAACGACCCAGAATATATGCCTGTAAGGTATGTGAAGTTGCTGTCGTGATAAGATGTATTCATAATTAAAGCAAAATCGGCATCTGAACCTTGCAGCACTCTTCTGATGCGCGGCCTTATGTCCTTCATGGAATAATATCTATTGAAAAGGATATAAACTTACGCAAACAATATCAAATTGAGAGCATGGAAAGGGCAGAAATACTGGCAGAGATATCTGGCATAAACAAGGCAAATTATGCCATAAAAAGATCTTCCATCGTCTATCAGCATATGCGTGACCCCGCACTTCTCCGTTATTATTACAGGATTAAAATGCAGCCCCTAACTGCCCGCATGGATCTACAGGGATCCTCTCCCACTGACATATTCATAGGAAGGGCCAATTATCCAAAGGTGTATATTGGACCGATGCTGCCTCCAGAATTCGGAGATACCTCATTGCTCGCCACTCCTGAGAGGTGGACGGACATATCTATGGACCAGATAGTTGAGTTCAGGTCAAAGCTTGTGAGGGGCATGTATCTTTCAAACGTAAAAGATGTGGAAAAAGGCAGAGTGCAGGAGCAAGTACGGGATCTGGCGCTATCGGAAAGCCCCGCAGACTCAGAAATGTTATTCCAAAAAAAGCCATTTGTTAAGATGGCGCTCCAAGACGAGGTTCAGCCATTTGGCCCCAGCGCAATAATGAAAAACTTCGAGCTTTATAATTTTAAGGCAGATACAAGAATAGAAAACCTGTATTTTGACACTGATGCAAAGGCGACTACCGCCATAAAGGAGTTGTACAAGAAAGGAGTTGAAGTATCCAAAATACAGAAATCTCTTTCGGCCGGGCTCTTCGGAATTCAAAGGAACAGGAGATTTGTCCCAACAAGGTGGAGCATTACTGCGGTAGATGATACTCTTTCAAAGGACAATCTCAAAGAGGTAAAAAGTTTTGACAGCATAGATCATATTCAGGTATATTATTATGTATCGTTGGACAACAGGTGGCTCATTGCATTCATACCCGGAAGCTGGCAATATGAATCTGCAGAGGCATGGTATCCAAATACGGTGTGGAACGTTGACGGCGCAAACATATCAATATTCTCATCTTATGAGGGGTACAATGGAAGGAAGGAGTATGCAGAAATAGGAGGGTGCTATTATGCTGCTAGGCTGGCTGTCACTGAAAAGTTGAAAAAGGTCAAACGGCAAGCCATGGTGCTAATACTCAGGGAGGTGCACGAAGGTTATCTAATGCCTGTTGGTGTTTGGAATGTCAGGGAGCACGTAAGGGAGGCTCTTAGAGGCACTCCCGAATCATTGTACAGCGTCGATGATCTCTTTAACTTCATAAAGAAAAAGCTTGACATTCCGCTTAAGGAATGGATAAAGAACAGCACAATGCTGAGAGAACTCCTTATGCAGAGAAGAATACGGGATTATGTATGAAACAGGATTAATCTGCATTTTATTTTAATATTTTTTCAAACTCAAAGCTTTAGCTTAAATCATTTTTTCCTTATAAACATCTCTTCAACAGCAGATTTAACTATTTTAGTGTAATTATTTTCTGGCATTATGCCAATGTATTGCTCTACCGCCTCTTTAGCCTTGGCTCCATACTTGTCCCGTACAGACTCAGCATATCCAATCCCATCATACTTTTCGATTAGCGATCTAATATAATTTATTTCATCAGACGTCTTGTCATCTCTCTTCTTCTTGTATATTGCATCGATCTTGGCTTTTTCTTCTTTTGTCGCATTTTTATATGCATGAAGAATTATTAGAGTTACCTTACCTTCGTAAATGTCACCAAAGTTTTTCTTTCCAAATTCTTTTTCATCAGCAACCATATCAAGTATGTCATCAGTAATCTGGAACGCTATTCCGGCATTATATCCCATCTGTTTTAAGATCTTCAAGTCTGTTTCCGATCCATTTCCTGTCAAAGCCCCTATCTGCATAGGCCCGTATACTGTATAATAGCATGTTTTGCTATCTGCTATTCTTAAGTAAAACGATTCATCAACTTTTGACAGATCTTTGACGTGATGTATAAACTCATTTTCTATATATTGGCCTTCGACTGTGTAGGATAGCATATCATAGAACTTGTCATACACGGCGCCTCCGCGTTCAGGACCCCTCTCCTTCACATAATCATTCAGCATTTTCCACATGGCCATCTGCCCTGTATTTGATGCATTCATAGCATGCACCCAACCGTATATCTTTTGTGCAGCAGGTTTTCCACGCCTTAGATCAGCATCGTCTTCAATATCATCCTGCATAAGAATCCAGTCCTCTGAAAGCTGCTCTGCCGCTGCAGGAAGTATAGCATCTTTCAAAGTGGCACCGTACAAATAAGCCGTAAGCAAAACTAGTCCTGGACGCCTATATTTTCCCTGACGGTCTATGTAGTCTCTCATTATCTTGTAGTGCTCAATCGGGTCCTTTATAGGCACATACTCGCAGATCTTGTTATATATACTCGCTCTATGGGCCTCGACAAAATCTTTGAATGTGTTGAAGTTTGTATCGCTCAAAATATCATCGTCTTCTGCAACTTATTCTCTGTGCGAAATTCAGATTAGGATGTTGCTTCTCCATTGAATGTTATTCCAAGTATGGATCCCACCAATGCAATTGCAAATCCTATCAAAGGAAGTATGAAATTGCCAGCGTTGGCTAGCCCTATTATGCTGAATATTAATGCCACAACAGACCATATATGCGTCCTTGTAAGGTGCTTTGTGTACAGCGCGAACCCAGATATGAATACCACTACTGCAGCTATAATCGAAAGAGCGAATTGGCCTGCAGGTCCGGCATACCCGTTGATTGTTGCAAGAGCTACTCCAAGGTCCGGCAGAAGAAGAGTTCCGAGCAAGGCTATTATGCCACCTACAACAACCAGTCCCATTGCAAGAATGGGATATTCCATTCCGTTTCTTCTTTGTGCCATGTCAACACCATTATTTTTCATTATTGGTGGCGCCTAATATGCCTCCTATAATGCCTAATATAAATCCTATTATGAAGCCGCCTCCATTCGCTATGCTAACCAGGCTAAACACTATTCCAACAACTCCCCATGTGTTTACTGAGTTCCTTGTAGTTGCAGTGTACATCATAAATGCGGATACGATCATTGCAATTCCGGATATGATTCCTACTGCGCCAAGAAGGCCTCCAAGCACTCCAAGTTTTATCAATGACAGAAATGCAACTCCCAAAACCGAAATCAATATGCCTCCCAGCAGCACAAGCAGTCCTCCTATAAGCTCTAGCACAAATGGTGCCGTAGGCCTGTTTATTCTTCTTGCAGATGCCATTCATACACCTACTTAAGATATGAACTAAAGCTTTAAATACATACCTAATTAGCAAGAAGTTTTTTATATGCTCGTTATAAATGTGAGCGGGAAAACCCATGATTTAAATCGTGGGATGAAAGCGAACCGCAACACATATAAGATTTAATGGCGAAAAGGATATGTTCATCTTGAAAAAGACGTACAGATACAGGGCGTATCCTTCAAAGGAACAGAAGGCAAGATTGAATAGGCAGATGTATCTATCGAAACAACTCTACAACCTTCTTCTTGAACAATCACAAAAATACTTCAAGGAAACTGGAAAGACCTTCACGAAATACGACATGAATAAATGGATTACAAAACTCAAAAAGAAGAACCCAGAATTCAATGAACTATATTCCCAAGTCTGCCAAAATGTCGCAGACAGAGTCTCAGGGGCATACAAGAACTTCTTCAGAAGGATAAAGGAAAGAAAACAGGGAAAGAAAGTCAAGGGAGGTTTCCCACGTTTCAAATCATACGTCTCTTCATTGACTTACCCACAATCTGGTTTCAAGCCCGAAAAGAAGAAGGTTTCCGTTTCAAAAATCGGCAGGATAAACTTCGTCAACCACAGGGATATGGAAGGAAAGATAAAGACACTTGCGATAAAACAGACAAAATCGCAGGAATGGTATCTCACATTTTCCACTGAAAAGGAAGATATCTCTCTCTTCTCAAACAATAAACCACAAGTAGGGATGGACTTGGGACTAAAGGAATATGCAACACTATCCGACGGAATGAGGATTTCGAATCCAAGGATATCGGATAAATCCATCTGCAAACTGAAAACAATCCAGAGAAGGCTCTCAAACAAGAAGAAAGGAGGCAAGAACAGGAGAAGGGCAAAAATAAAACTTGCAAGGATATCGGAACATATCGCAAGGCAGAGGGACGACTTTCTTCACAAGACCTCATATCGTCTTGTAAATTCATACTCATTCATTGCATACGAGGAACTGAAGATTGCGAATATGGCAAAGAACCATAATCTTGCAAGACAGATAACGGATGCTTCTTGGGGCAACTTCACCCAATATCTCTGTTACAAGGCTGAAAGTGCTGGTTGCAGAGTCGTCGGCGTGAACCCAAGGAACACAACAAGGACATGCAGTAAATGTGGAAACATACAGGATATAGGATTGGGTGAAAGGACATATCTCTGCCAAAATTGCGGACTGAAGATTGACAGAGATTTGAATGCCTCAATAAATATCCTGACTACCGCAGGACTTGCGGGAAGTAACGCCTCTGGAGACGTTGTAAGACCTCAACTACTGGAGGCAGCCGTCTGTGAATCAGGAACTATATTTGGTGGTTCAAGATGACCAATCAAAAAGCCACCATTGGAAGCCCACCACCTTCAGTGGTGGGAGGATGTCACATGAAATGGGGTATTATGAATATCGCAACAAGCATATTTATCAAGACTATCGCTGTTATCACAGTATATACTGAGTTTCTTTTTTGGAAGAACCAGAAGACAGAGAGGAGGACGCGTGCTACAGGAGTTGCTATAAGTATGGCAAGGCCCAGCATTATATAGTATACTCCATCGAGCGACTCAAGCCCATTTTGCATTGAGCCGAATCCTATGACGGAACTGTTAAGGCTGGATGTTGGCGAAGCTATGACAGACAGACTATACCTGCTCGCCCCAGGGACAAGCAGCAGCAATGCCAGTCCTATCAGTATCACAATTATGCTCACTACAACTCCTATGCGCAGTGTATTCCCTATTATGTATTCAAGGTCTGTCATAATATTCCTCTAAGTATCATCTCTACTCCAAGCACTACAAGCACAACTATGAAGAGAGTTCGTATTCCTACGTTTCTCATGGAGTTGAGCTTCTTCGAGCCTATGTACGCTCCTATAAGGACTCCTACTGCAGCTGTGCCTGCTATGAAAGGCTGTATGTATCCGAGCTTCCAGTATATCGCTGTGCCTACGGCCGCAGTCACGCCAATCATAAAATTGCTTGTCGTAGTGCTTACCTTCTGCGGCAGGTTCATCGCCTGGTCCATGCTCAATACCTTTAGCACTCCTGAGCCGACCCCAAGAAGGCCAGATATTATGCCTGCAGCAAGCATTATCGCTTCTGACTGCATCCATCTTATTCCATGGTAATTCACGCGTCTTTTCAGGTACTCGTCATAATAACTGCCTTTGAGTTGGAAGAACTTTGTTGTCCTGTCTGGAGGCATGCGCTTAGGCAGCTCAAGCTTCCTCTTTTTGAATGATTGGTATACTGATGAAAGCAGCACAATTCCGAATACTACGAATATTATGGACAATGCGCCTATTTTGTATATGTAAGCTGCAAGAAGGGATCCCCCGATGGCGCCCAATGTTGTGGCAATCTCAAGAGACATTCCTATTTTGACATTGGTTATCCTGTCTCTCACGTATGCGCTTGCAGCTCCGCTCGAGGTTGCTATTGTTGCTATAAGTGCAGAGCCTGTTGCATAATACAACGGAACTCCAAGCCCTAATGAAAGAAGAGGCACAAGCACTATTGCGCCTCCGAGTCCAACCAACGAACCAATGAACCCAGCCGCAATGCCTCCTATCAGCAGTAGTATAAAGAACAGAAGCACCATAGTCTAGATACTATGCCTCTTTATTAAAGCATTGCGCTTTCAGCTACACGCCAAGATTCGTCCGATGACGAAGCCAAAGAAAAGCAAATATATATGCAAAATAAAATACTAACATGGTAACAAAATCTAAGTCAAAAATTGATGAACTTGTTCCAGATTTGCGCGAGTGCATACCGGGGATTAGCACGATGAGACTTAGGAAGGCAGAGCAGGGTGCCAGAGAAGTAACTCAAAAGAGGCACATTCGATTAACGAATGGATTTCCTGAGGTATGAGGTTGTTGCAGAATGAATGGCAGCGCATTGATGTGCGTTGCCATTCATAATCTTCTAGTTTTACCGTAAGCTAATTTTTGTGATAAGCGGCAACAAATAGCAAAGACATAAATAACTGCATCAATATAAAATATTGAAGAAGGACTTCAGATAAGGTACAGCAGTAATTAAATCTTATCCTAAAGTCGAGTAAAGAAAGCAAGCAAAAACTAGGGTTCTCAGAGCGGAAAGTTGTGAGAGCGTTAAATGCTTTTGCGATTTAGGCACTTGAAATCTGTAAGTCGCTGAAATTCTTCTTCTGTAATATTAAAAAATTAAAGGCAAGCAAAGTTGTGCAAGCCATCCGAACTCTCGTTATAACCTGTTTATATTCATAATATGATTTGCTCCCCCCGGGATTTGAACCCGGGTTCTGGGGTTGAAAGCCCCATGTCCTTGGCCGGACTAGACGAAGGGAGCTCGTTAGAAATAGGAAATCAGATTATTAAGATATGTGCTTTGATATTTCCTCCATTATTTTTTTATGCACTTCGTCGCTGCTAGAATCTGCATCTATAACTCTTACTTCCCCCCACCTTAGCTTAGGGGCCTTTGCTAGCTTTATATATCCCTCCCTGACTTTTTTCTGCATTTCTGTATTTTCGAACCTATCGGGTTTGTTATTTCTTTTCTCTATCCTTTCTCTTGCAGTTTTTATAGGAACATCCAGTATAACAGTCGCTGCGGGTTTTGGAAACAGGACACTATTTACACGAAGAAGCTCCTCCATATCCAGACCTAATGCGTATGCATATGCAGCTGTAGAGTAATAATATCTGTCGCATATGACTGTGCTTCCGTTTGCAAGCCTGGGTTCTATAATGTTATATACGTGCTGTGCCCTGTCTGCTGTAAAAATAAGCTGCACAGTAAGAGGATCTATAGTTTCGCCTTGCTCTTTCAGTTCATTTCTTATAATTTTTCCCAGTCCGTTATTAGTGGGCTCTGCAGTAAGCACCACATTACCATTCCCTCTCCTAAGCATCTCATCAAAAAGCATTCTAGCCTGCGTGGTCTTTCCAGATCCGTCTATTCCTTCCAAAACAAGCAGTTTTCCTCTTGCCATTAAACCACTCTTAATTCAAGCCGATGATATTTATTGTTTTCCGTTCATTTATAACAAATGCGGTGTTTGATTGATATTGTCTGATTACGACCTTGCAAATGCTCTAAGGCATAAAAGAATTGTGATAAGCCCTCTATCCAAGGAATCGATAAGAGAGAATGGAATAGATTTCAGATTATCAAATGAGATTGCAAGGCACGGTACTCACGGTAAAGGTTTTGTACTAGACCCTGAAAACGAAGAGAATGTAAAGCACAGCTATTCTGTAGAGCATAATTCCAAAAGGCTGGTAATAGGGGCAAACGAACAGGTTCTTCTCTCGACAATGGAGTACATAGAGCTGCCTGATGACATAATGGGTTTTGTAGAGTTAAGAAGCACATGGGCAAGGCACGGGATTTCGCTTCCGCCTACCATAATAGATGCAGGTTTCAAAGGCACAGTCACACTGGAAGCAATAAACAATGCCCCCTATGCTATAGCATTAAAGCCCAAACAGAGGTTTGCGCATATCATATTCATGAAGACAAGCAATAGGGTGATGAATAGCTACAGCGGAAGATACCTTGGCCAGAATGGGATAAAGCTCCCAAAAGTGCTGAAGAATAAAGGAAAAGGCAAGGACAGGTAAGTTATTAATGCAAGGGTGCCAGATTAAGAGCAAACGGAATGCTGCCGACTCCTCTTATTTAGGGTCCAATTACAGTTTAAAAGAAAAGCAAGGGGTGTAGACGTGGAGATAAGAAAAACTGTACGTGACGGTGCTTTGGGCAGCTCTCCTCTAGAGGACAGGATGGTTAGGCCAAGAACCGATGCTGCGGAGGAGATAATAGGAGTAGGATTTTCCGTATTATAAATGTGAGCGGGAAAACCCACGATTTCAATCGTGGGATGAAAGCGAACCGTAACACATATAAGATTTAATGGTGAAACGGATATGGTCATCTTGAAAAAGACATACAAATACAGGGCGTATCCTTCAAAGGAACAGAAAGCAAGATTGAATAGGCAGATGTATCTCTCGAAACAACTCTACAACCTTCTTCTTGAACAATCCCAAAAACACTTCAAGGAAACTGGAAAGACCTTCACGAAATACGACATGAATAAATGGATTACAAAACTCAAAAAGAAGAACCCAGAATTCAATGAACTATATTCCCAAGTCTGCCAGAATGTCGCAGATAGAGTCTCAAAGGCATATAAGAACTTCTTCAGGAGGATAAAGGAAAGAAAACAGGGAAAGAAAGTCAAGGTAGGTTTCCCACGTTTCAAATCATACGTCTCTTCATTGACTTACCCACAGTCTGGTTTCAAACTCGAAAAGAAAAAGGTTTCCGTTTCAAAAATCGGCAGGATAAACTTTGTCAACCACAGGGATATGGAAGGAAAGATAAAGACACTTGCGATAAAACAGACAAAATCGCAGGAATGGTATGTCACCTTCTCGGCTGAGAAGGATGATGTACCTCTATTCTCCAATAACAAACCACAAGTAGGGATGGACTTGGGACTAAAGGAATACGCAACTTTGTCTGATGGAACAAAAATCCCAAATCCGAGAATCTCGGATAAATCCATCTGCAAACTGAAAACAATCCAGAGAAGGCTCTCAAACAAGAAGAAAGGAGGCAAGAACAGGAGAAGGGCAAAGATAAAACTTGCAAGGATATCGGAACATATTGCAAGGCAGAGGGACGACTTTCTTCACAAGACCTCATATCGTCTTGTAAATTCATACTCATTCATTGCATACGAGGAACTGAAGATTGCAAACATGGTAAAGAACCATAATCTTGCAAGACAGATAACGGATGCTTCTTGGGGCAACTTCACCCAATACCTCTGCTACAAGGCCGAAAGTGCTGGTTGCAGAGTTGTAGGTGTGAACCCAAGGAACACAACAAGGACATGCAGTAAATGTGGAAACATACAGGATATAGGATTGGGTGAAAGGACATATCTCTGCAAGAATTGCGGACTGAAGATTGACAGAGATTTGAATGCCTCAATAAATATCCTGACTACCGCAGGACTTGCGGGAAGTAACGCCTCTGGAGACGCTGTAAGACCTCAATTACAGAAGGCAGCCGTCAATGAATCAGGAACTATATTTGGTGGTTCAAGATGACCAATCAAAAAACCGCCATTGGAAGCCCACCACCTTCAGTGGTGGGAGGATGTCACAAGGTATCTTATGAGGCACAGGCATACTACTCCTTTCGAGATGGTTGAGATAAAGCTCAGAGTCCGCTTACCAATATACGTAGCAAGACAGTGGGTTAGGCACAGGACTGCAAGCATAAACGAATACTCCGCAAGGTATTCTATAGTCCCGGATGAGTTCGAAGTCCCGAACGAAAATGAGATAATGGGGCAGTCGGAAAGCAACAGGCAGGGGAGCGAAGGTGCACTCCCAAAAGAGACAACGGAATGGTTTAGAAAAGAAATATCCAATATCTCTGAAAATTCTTACAATATATATTCTGAGGCATTGAGAAGAGGAGTCTCAAAAGAAACCGCAAGGATAGTTTTGCCTCTAAATACATATACGGAATGGTATTGGAAAACAAACCTCTGGAACATGTTTCATTTCCTTTCATTAAGGATGGATGCTCACGCGCAGAGGGAAATAAGAGCATATGCAAATACTATAGCAGAGCATATAGTTGCCAGGATAGCTCCTATATCGTATGAGGCGTTCACAGATTTTGTTTTGGGTTCGACCTCGTTTTCTAAGAAGGAAAAGTCTGCACTATCATTTCTCATAAGGGGCAAAGGAGACCTGGAAAAAGCATGCGAATATGCAGGTCTTAAATTGAAAAAAATCGACGGAACAAATATGAAAACAGGAGAAGGCGTAGAGTTCGCAAAAAAGATTGAAGCAATAAAAGAAAAATGCGATACGACCTTCTCCTAAGCAAATCTGCCTTTTGCAAAAGCTCCGCTTTTCGTCTTTTATCAGCTAAGGAGTTATCTCATTGCAAGGTCTGATACTTCTGCACTAGCTCCGCTCTCGTTCTGGGGTTTTGACTGCCCTGTACCTGAAACAAGAACAACGTCTCCTATGTTCTTTACATTTTTGAACAGGACGCTTTTTTGCTGGAGTATCTTTCTTACTTCTGCCTTGTCTGAGTTCTTCCATTCCTGCATAAGCAGTCTGCTTACTTCTCCTCTCTCAAGGTCGACTATTGCATCCCTGACCTCTCCGAGATACTGCCCTCCATCGCTGTAGATGTCCATGCTGTATATTTCACTTATTTTCAACCAATCACCTGAGTATGAGTGTTATAATAAGCTTAAATATTTTGTGCATGGAGCATGTGACTGGAAGTTTTCGGTTAACCGAAAGATGTGAGCATTTGTAAAATGGCTGAAAGTGCGGTTTTGGGGGTCTACGACGAATCTCTTATAGAAAGGTTTAAATATCTTTTTATCCACAATATTATTGCTAGTTTTAGAAGGATTTAAAAATCTTTATGCTATTCGAAAGAGTGGCAATAGCGCTCAAAAAGTGATTTTAATGTCAAATACCAAGAAAACAACGAAATCAAAGCAGCCTAACGAAGAGGGTGTGAAGAGAATAGTAGTCAGCGATAATAGATTAAGCATTGAGGATTCATCTGCAAAAAGAAGGAGGGGCAGGCCAAGGGGAAGCGTAAGGGAAGCGCTATACGGAACAAACGAGATGGTAAGCCAGTCTTCCGCACAGCAGGACTTCCTTGAAAAGAGGAGATGCCCAAGCTGCGGATCCGCAGATATAATCTCCGACAGCGAACGTGGAGAAAGAGTCTGCAACAATTGCGGTTTAGTGATAGAAGAGAATGCAACCGACTCTGGCCCGGAATGGAGGGCATTTGACTCTGACCAGAGGAATTCAAGGTCCAGGACGGGTGCTCCTATAAAGTATACAAAGCCAAACAGGGGTCTTGTAACCGAAATAGACCTGTACAATAAGGATATAAGAGGAGTTAGAATACCCTCAAAGAGGCAGGCGCAGCTTTACAGAATGAGGAAATGGCACAAGCGCGCAAGCATATCGAACTCTAGCGAGAGGAATTACCTTATAGCATTGCCTGAACTCACAAGAGTGTCGAGCTATCTGGGTCTTCCGGAGAACATAAGGGAGAACGCAGCTTTGCTTTACAGGAAATGCGTACAGAGCAACATGATAAGAGGAAGGCCTATAGAAACTGTAGTCCAGGCTGTTATATATGCAGCCTGCAGAAGTGCCGGAATGCCAAGGACTCTTGACGAGATATCCAGCATATCAGGATTGCCTAAGAAAGAGATAGGAAGGGCATACAGAGTGATATCGCACGAGCTAGGCCTGAAAATCCCTCTTACAGATCCGATAAGCTACGTACCAAGATACATAAATTCATTAAAGCTTAGCGGCGAGGCACAGGAAAAGTCTGTTGAGCTGCTGAAGCATGCCATGAAGAAAGGGCTTGTTTCCGGAAGGAGCCCTACCGGCGTAAGCGCAGCTGCAGTTTACATAGCAGGCGCGCTCTGCGGCGAAAGGCGCACCCAGAAGGAGGTTGCAGACGTAGCAGGAGTAACAGAGGTAACCATTAGGAACAGGTACAGGGAGCTGAAGGAGCAGTTGAACATAGATGTAAATCTCTGATTTAGCCCAGCCGGTTGCCATGCGTGGAAGCTTAGCCTAGGATTAGCTCTGCCAACTCAATTAAAGCAAGCTTTTCGGATGGGTTAGACATCTGTCAAATTTTTTTAAACCTGCAGAGCAAGCTTAAAAGCTAATCGGTTCAATGTTTATATGAGCATGGGCGACAAGTCAACCAGGCTCTGAGAAAAAACAGGGTTGGGAAAATGAATGGGATAGATGGAGGCGTAGAGGAAGGAGTAGAGTACGACATGCGGGTAAATGCAAAAGGTGCACGCGGCGAGGGAATAGGCAGAATCGGCAGCTTTGTTGTTTTTGTCAACAACGCAAAGACAAGGATAGGCAATAGCTACAAAGTAAAAGTTACAAAAGTGCACAGGACATTTGCATACGCAGATGTTGCGAACCCAAGAAGGGATTTTGTAGGGAACGGAAGCATGATTGAGTTCTGATCCGAGCCAGCAAACCCTTTTATACTTAATGGTATTAATCTATCTAGGCGAATTATCAAGGCACTCGGCTTTTTAGATACGCTAAGGCTTATCATGTGCCGTGCCTGGGGTTTATTGCATGGAACCAAAAATAGAAAAATATATGAAAGGTACTACGACTATAGGCATGATCTGCTCTGATGGAGTAGTGCTGGGAGTCGACTCTAGGGCTACTGCAGGCAACTTCATTGCAAGCACAGAAGCGAGAAAAGTCTTCAAGATAGATTCTAATATAGGGATGACTATTGCAGGCGGGGTAGGCGATGCCCAGGAGCTTGTAAGGATACTAAAAGCGCAGAACGAGATATACAAGATGAATGAAGGCAGGTCTCTTACTCCAAAGTCAGCGTCATCATTGCTCTCAATAATAATGCAGCAGAACAAAATGATGCCGTATATGGCATGGGTCATGGTTGGAGGGCTTGACGGAAATACCCCTCTGCTTTACTCTATAGATGCTTTTGGAGGTTCGATAGAAGAGAGCAAATTCACTTCCGTAGGAAGTGGATCAGACACGGCATTGGGATACATAGAAGACGCATACAAGAAGGGAATAACAACAAAAGAGGCCGTAAAGATAGCAGCTAAGGCGCTCTCTATAGCGATGAGGAGGGATTCCGCAACCGGAGATAATATCCTTGTGGCAACAATAACCAAGGCGGGCTACCTGGAATACTCAGGCAAGGATCTTGAGAAATTCATTTCGTCTAAATAATGTGTCAGTATCTGTAAAGATGCGAAATTGGGAATAGCGACAGACCAACCCATCAGTGATTTTTTTGGAAAATGAAAGCAATACGGCTAATGCAAAAGAGCATATGGATGAACTTTTTGGAAAGATAGAGGATATGCTGCCCAAGGAGGCCGGGTTTGTAAAGGCAGAATTCGAAGGCCCAGATATCGTCATATATGTAAAGAATATAAAGATGGTTTATTCTGACGATACTGTGATTAGGGGCATAGCCTCTTCAATAAAGAAAAAGCTCGTCATAAGGAGCGATGAGAGCTCCCTCATGGCCCCTGAGAAAGCAAAGCCAATAATAGAAGGAATAATTCCGCCAGAAGCCGTAGTCGCCGGAATGAGGTTCATGCCTCGCTTCTCCGAGATTTACATAGAGGCCATGAAGCCTGGCCTGGTGATAGGAAAAGGCGGCATGACTTTAAAGAGAATCGCAATGGAAACGGGCTGGACTCCAAAAGTGCTTAGGACTCCGACAATGAGCAGCGAGGTAATCTCCGGAGTGCGCCAGCTTATGTTTAACGAGGAAGATTTCAGGAAGAAATTCCTCGGAAAGGTGGGCAAAGACATCAATAAGGTTTTGGTAAAAAGCGATTGGCTGAAGACTACGGCATTGGGAGGCTACAGGGAGGTCGGAAGAAGCAGCCTTCTTATAGAAACAAGGGGGTCAAAAATAATAATCGACTGCGGAATAAGCCCTGAGCCTGCCGCAAGGGGCGCTGACGCAAACAGCGGCGCAGAAAACAAGGCATTTCCATATCTTGACAGCGCAAACATATCAATAAACGAGCTTGACGCGGTAATAATAACGCACGCCCACATGGACCATATGGGTTTTATTCCGTATCTATTCAAATACGGATATGAGGGCCCGGTATACTGCACGCCGCCAACAAGGGATCTTGCCGCATTGCTTCTAAAAGACTATGTAAAGCTAATCCAAAGAGGAGGCGGCACGCCGCTTTACGACGAGAAAGACGTTAGGAAGACCCTTATGCACATGATAACAAGAGAATACGGCGAAGTAACAAATATTACCGACGAAATAAAACTAACATATCATAACGCAGGCCATATACTCGGAAGCGGGACCGTGCATCTGCATGTTGGAGAAGGAATGTACAACATTGTGCACACCGGCGACATGAAATACGGATTTACAAGGCTGCTAGATCCTGCAGCTGTAAAATACCCCCGGATAGATTCCCTTTTCATAGAAAGTACCTACGGAGGCAGCAACGATAACAACTTAAACAGGAGGGATGCCGAAGCGCAGCTTATGAATATAATAAAAAGGACGACAAGCAATAACGGCAAGGTGCTGATACCTGTATTTTCTGTAGGCAGAAGCCAGGAGATGCAACTCGTGCTTGAGAGCAACATGACATCTGAAGGCCCGTACAAGAGCGATGCTCCGGTATTGCTGGATGGCATGATACTAGAGGCGAGCGCAATACATACCGCATATCCGGAGTACCTGAAAGAGGGCATAAAGAACAGAATACTCAATAACAGGTCCCCATTCGAGAGCGAGATATTCGAGGTAATAAAGGGCGAAAGAGAAGAGACCGCTGACAAAGGACCTGCTGTAATACTAGCGAGCGGAGGCATGATGAACGGAGGGGCTAGCGTAGA
Organism: Microcaldota archaeon; assembly: GCA_021810105.1. Taxonomy (GTDB): domain Archaea; phylum Micrarchaeota; class Micrarchaeia; order Micrarchaeales; family Micrarchaeaceae; genus JAJZAB01. The sequence goes on from JAJZJM010000004.1 coordinate 46,034, forward strand.
GCATTTCAGAATGCTTGCGGAGGACCCGAGGAATGCCATAGTCTTTGTAGGCTTCAACAGTGCAAACTCTCTCGGAAGAAGGCTTCAAAACGGGCTCAAAGAGGTTGTTCTTCCTGATGAAGATGGAAAGCTTACTCCTATAAAAGTGCAGATGTCTGTCCATACAGTGGACGGGTTTTCTGGCCATAGCGACAGAAGGCAGCTTATCAATTTTGTCGAGAACCTCAGGCCAAAGCCCAAGAACATATTCACCATGCATGGAGAGGAGTCAAAATGCGAGGATCTTGCCAGGTCCCTATCAAGGATAATGCATGTAGATGCAAGGGCACCCATGAATCTAGACACTGTAAGGCTGAAATGAGGCTCAGAATATTCCGAATTTTCTTTTTTTGGCTGGGTCAAGGTTTGCAAATTTTTCCAAGAGGTCTCTCTGTTCCGGATTGATGTGCTTTGGAATATCTACTATTATGTTAATTACCTCGTCTCCGGTTCCAGTTGAGTTAAAACGCGGCATTCCCTCTCCTTTTAGAGTTACAGTGCTTCCATTCTGCGTACCCTCCCCCAATTCAACTTCCTTCTCTCCGTTCAGGGTGGGGATTGGCACTCTGCCGCCAAGCGCTGCTATATAAAAAGGTACGTGCAGGTCAAGATGCAGGTTCGACCCGTCTCTTTTAAAGGTCTTGTCCTTTAGAACGTTAACGTCAACATAAAGATCCCCCTGCCTGCTCTTTCCGTAATCTCCCATGCCCCTGACCCTCAAGCGCGTTCCAGTATCGACTCCTTTCGGTATGGTGACTTTTATCCTGTTTTCTGTCTGCATCTTTCCAGTTCCATTGCAAGACCTGCATACAGCCGAAGGTATCTTCCCTTCCCCTCCGCATTTCGGGCAAGTGCTTATCGATTGCATTATTCCAAACGGACTTCTCATTGTCGTAGCTACCTGTCCTCTTCCATTGCACTTCTCGCAGGTTACTATCTTGCTTCCGGGTTTTGCTCCGCTTCCTCCACAAGTCTCGCATCTTATTACATGCCTTACGTATATATCCTTATCAACCCCCTTCGACGCATCAAGAAGGGAGATGTCCACCTTGGCGAGTATGTCGCTTCCAACATCCCCTTCATTCCCTCTCTGATTGAAGCCGAACATGTTGTTGAGGATATCGTTCCCGCCGAACGATCCAAATCCGAAGTCTATCCCCATTGTCTTAAGCACATCCTCTATGTTGAAATTCCTGAAGATATCCTCCTGGGTGAACCTCTGGTTGAAGCCTTCAGGGCCGTAAGAGTCATACTGCTTTCTTTTCTGCTCGTCGCCCAGAACAGCATATGCCTCGTTTACCTTTTTGAATTTTTCTTCTGCTGCCTTGCTCTTGTTTCTGTCAGGGTGGAATTTTAGAGCAAGCTCTCTATAAGCCTTCTTTATGTCCTCTTGGCTCGCCTCTTTTGGCACCCCCAGTACTTCGTAATAGTCTTCCGGCATTGGTTCATCGATCTAATTTATATCCAAAATCACTTCTCTACCTTGTAATCTGCGTCGGTTGGGCCCGCTCCTGCATCTTCCCCTCCCTGCTGGTTATCTCCAGTAGCCGATCCGGAATCTTTGTACATGCTAGAGCCGATCTCCTGCAATGCCTTGGAAAGCTCCTCGGATTTTCTTTTTATCTCTGATATGTCCTCACCTTTCAGGGCATTCTTAAGCTCCTCTTTAGCATCGTTTACCTTTTCGTAAACCTCCTTGGGTATCTTATCTTTATACTCCTCCATGGTCTTCTCTGTACTGTATACCAAAGCTTCGCCGGAGTTCTTCGTCTCAACCTGCTCCTTGAGGCGAGAATCCTGCTCCTCGAACTTCTGGGCGTCTTTTATCTTGTTCTCTATGTCCTCGCTGCTCATTTTGTTCGGCGCTACTATATCCATGCCCTGGGCTTTGCCGGTTGCCTTATCCTTTGCCGTTACATGCAGTATTCCGTTCGCATCTATGTCGAAAGTTACCTCTACCTGCGGCACCCCTCTTCTTGCTGGAGGTATCCCGGTAAGGGTAAACCTTCCAAGCTGCACGTTATCCTTAGCCATGGCGCGCTCTCCTTGGACTACTATTATGTCAACGCTTGTCTGGCTGTCTTCAGCTGTGGAAAATATTTGCGATTTCTTTATAGGTATGGTGGTGTTTCTCTCTATTATCTTTGTGGCTATGCCTCCAAGGGTCTCTATGCTGAGTGACAACGGCGTTACGTCAAGCAGGACTATGTCTTTCACCTCGCCTGTCATTACTCCCGCCTGTACTGCTGCACCCAGAGCCACAGCTTCCATAGGGTCTACTCCCCTCTCTATTTTTTTACCAAGAAGCTGCTCTACGTACCTCTGGACTATCGGCATTCTTGTAGGGCCTCCTATCAGTATTATCTTGTCAAGATTGCTTGGCTCCAATTTTGCATCCTTCATCGCCTGCATTACTGACTTTGCAGATCTTTCTATTATGGGTACGACAAGGGACTCCAGTTTTGCCCTTGTAAAAGTATACGTGAAATTTATAGGATTGCCTTTTTGGTCCTTTGACAGGAAGGGAAGGTTTATCTCTGTGTTTAGCACAGTGGAAAGCTCTATCTTCGCACGCTCTCCGCTCTCCCTTAATCTCTGCATGGCCTGGTGGTCTTTTGTTATATCTATTCCAAATTGGGTTTTTATCTCGTTGGACAGCATATCGACTATCGAATTATCCATGTCAGTGCCTCCTAGCTGCGTATCTCCGCTTGTAGAGAGGACTTCGAAGACACCCTTCCCGAATTCCATTATGGTTACGTCAAGGGTTCCTCCTCCTAAGTCATATACCATTATCTTCATGTCCTTTCCTCCTTTGTCCACGCCGTACGCGAGAGCTGCCGCTGTAGGTTCGTTTACAAGCCTTACAACCTCCATGCCAGCAATCTGTCCTGCGTCTTTTGTGGCCTGCCTTTGATTGTCATTGAAATAAGCAGGCACTGTTATTACCGCTTTTGTAACTTCTTCTCCAAGGAATGCCTCTGCATCTTTCTTTATTTTCTGGAGAAGCATTGCTGATAGCTCCTGCGGGCTGTACTCTTTGCCGAATATTTTGTATTTATATCCAGTTCCCATCTTTCTCTTGAATGCGCTTACTGTTCCATCAGGATTTGCAACCGCCTGCCTTCTTGCCGGTTCTCCGACCAGCCTCTGTCCATCCTTAGTTATGGCTACATAGCTAGGAAACGCTTTTCCGTATAGGGTCGTTCCCTCGCTGCTTGGTATTATTACTGGCCTGCCTCCTTCAAGTACGGCTGCGGCAGAATTCGAAGTTCCTAAGTCTATTCCTATTATTTTCATGTTTTCACCAAATATGACTCAAATCAATTCAGACTTTTGCTTCATCAGCCTCTTTTGCAATTATTACCGAAGCAGGTCTGATCATTATTCCGTTTAACGAGTAGCCTTTCTTGACTACCTCTATTATTGTTCCTGGTTTTCTTTTTCCGTCTGGCCTCGAGAGTATTATCTCGTGTTTATATGGGTCAAACGCTCCCTTAGCTTCTATCTCGCTAAGGCCCGCTCTTTTAAGCGAATCTATCAGGTTGGAATATACCATCTCTATTCCTTTTGAGAGGTCTTTTCCTTCCGAATTACCATGTGCCATAAGGGCGAGTTCAAACTCGTCTAGTACTGGTAGCACATTCCTGATCAGCTCCGCTTTTCCTATGTCTTTGGCTTTTTCAATATCCGCCCTTGTCCTCTTCTTATAATTATCGAATTCAGCTGCGAGCCTGAGCATCCTGTCCTTTAGCTCAGAGTTCTGATCCTGGTGCTGCTCTTTCATCTCTTTATCTTTTGCCTCTTTTTCCTTCTTTTCAGGAGCAGTATTTATGCTCTCTGCACCATTTTCTCTCTTCTCTACATCTTTTTCTTCTTCACCGCCCATAGTATCACTTCTTCACCGCTTTGTTCGGTCTCGGCTGCATAAGGCTATCAAATTCCTTTGCAACATCAAGCATTCTCTGCATCTCCCTTTCGATGTCATATTCAAGCTCTTCAATCACCTTTGACATCTCGTTTGCTCTAAGATAATATTTCCTGCCCCTCTTCACAGCGATTCCTGTCTCTATGAGCCTGTTCAAATGGTATATGACAGTGCTCCTTGATAGGTCTGTATCAAGGTTCATCTCTGAGCTGGATATTCCCTCGTTGGCTCTTGCAGAATAAAACAGCTCTTTTAGTATCTTCTCCTCTATGTCATCGCTGTCATTTGCAGAAAGTCCAAGCGCAGTGCAAAACCATTTAAGCAAAGCTTCAGGACTATCAGTATCCGGCCTCTCCAATGACCTGATCGCTATCTTTCGCATGAACATATATTATGTTCCAATAAGTTTAAATATTTTACTATTTTTATCAAATTTAATTGATATATCAATTTAAAGTTGACATTGTAAAAAGCTGCAAAAATGCGCAGCTGAGGAATGCATATTGACAATTAGATCAATGATTTTAATTTAGAATAAAAGCAAAAAAGCCAAGTTTAAGATAAAGATGCCTTGCCGATTTACTCATGCCTGAGTATCGGTCTGACTGAGCACTTGTTCAATCTCAAGATCTCTTCATCATTTCTTTTCGCGAACAACTCGAGCATTTCTCTGCCCTTTGCTCTTGAAATATCTGCCTCTTCGCGAGACAGCATATTCGGCATTAAAATAGCATTCGGAAATGCTCCCATTTGTATCGATAGGGGCGTGTAATCAAAAGGATAAGTCATCCTTATCTCAGATTCTAAATCTGATATCGCTTTTCTATTTATTCCATAAACTGAGCCCTGACTGGCGGAGTGATCCAGGTATCCGGTAAAAAAGCTGCACACAATCTCGTTTGGTTCGGAGCGCAGCCTGTCAAGTGCAGCCCCGAGCATATGCCTTGCAAGAAGTTCTTTCTCACTGTCCGCCTTTTTCATTGCATTGCATACTTCCTTTTCAAGATGATGCACTACAGAAATCAACTTTGAAGAGTGCAATTCCTCTTTATTTGCTGGCTGCTTTTGCAAAAAGCCTCCCATAAAATCATATAACCATAATTTTACATGATATTTATTGATTACCTTAAGGACGACAATATGCGTAATCCTTGGTTAGAGATGGGCCCGGGGAGAATTGAACTCCCGGTCTTCACCTTGTGAAGGTGACGTCTTACCATTCGACTACGGGCCCTTGAATTTAATTCGCGCTCTTATTTATAATATTTACCTGTGAATATTGCTGCATGAAGCTATATACCGGAAGGGGGGACGGCGGCGAAACCGATACGCTAGGTTTAGGCAGGGTTCTTAAGGATTCCCCTATAGCAGAACTTCTTGGAAACATAGACGAATTGACCAGCAGCATAGGTGTTGCAATCTCTTTCATAGGCCCTGGCAAGCTTGCAGACACGCTATCTGAGCTGCAGAATAGGTTGTTTAGAGCAAGCGCAGAGGTGGCTTCCTCTCCAGCCAAAAAGGTAAAAAGCATAGATAGCAGCGATCTAGAGTGGCTTGAAAAAGAAACGGATTCAATTTCAAATAGGCTTCCGAAACTTAAAAAATTTGTAATGCCTGGCAGAAATCCCGAATCTGCATTGCTGCATCTCTCAAGGGCGGTAGCAAGGCGCGCCGAAAGGTCTGCGGTAGCTGCGTCTAAATCATCGGAAATCTCACCCGAAATGCTCGCATTTATGAACAGGACTTCATCGTTGCTATTTGCATGCGCATTGCTTTCAAATAAGAATAAAGGCGTAAAGGAGAAGAATCCCTCTTATTAAGTGGCCCCTCCACCAGTCAGATTAAAGTACTCCTTGAATTTCTGCGTAGTCTCAAGGCGCTTGCTCCTTCCATCCCTATATGCTTTTACAAAATCTCCATCGGTAAGCTCTTTCACATATAAGTACGTAGTGCTTCCAAAAGCCTTAACAATAGAGCTCTGCGCTATTGGCTCATTTTTGCTTATGTATGCCAATATCTTCAATGCGCCTTTGGATATGTCAGGCTGCCCTGCAAGCGTGCTCACTATTTTTCCATATGGATCTTTAACGCTCATTATATATTTGTCCCCTATCTTCAGTATGCACAAAGCCCTTCCGTCAGATTTTGAGCTTTCAACCATCAAATCAAGCGCCTTTTTCACATACCCTATTGATGCAACTCCCGCAATCCCTGCAAGCTCATCTGCTGACATGGCTCTGCCAGATACGAATAATGCCGCCTCAAGTATGTTCCTCTTCTCATCAGATTCAGGACGCTCTGCCTTTTCTTCCAATCTTTTCACCAGTAATCTTTATCAGTATCTCTCCAAAGAAATCTTCTTGGAAGATTCCTATTTTGTTTTCGTGGGCAAGGAAGAGTATGGGTACAAATACATTTGTCAGTATCTTTTCCGCATCTAAAAATTCAGAGGATAAAATTGAGAAGGTGGTCATTCCCTCCTTATCCGCAATGCTTGTTATCCTCTCCATTAGCTTCTCTTTCTTTTCGTCTATATCCTCGGTTTCTATTACTATGTTTATAGGTGCAACCATGCGTTCATGCTCTATTTTTCTTTCGGCTTCCACTTTGATTGCAGAGTCCAAAGCCAAAAGCAGTTCTTCCAAAGTCACCTTCCTTTTCGGCTGCATTCTGGCTCTTGGCACAAGTGCTTCTACATTGGGCCTCTCGGAACGCATTTCCATAGGATCCGCAGGCGTTTCTTCCTGTGTTGGAGCAAATATGGACAGAGTATCGCTTTTCATCCTAAGCAGTATAGAGGCTGCAAGCACTATATTTGCAGGCACCTTCAATTCAAGTACCTTCATCTTCCTTATTGCTGATAGGTATTCATCAACAACTTTTGATATGTCTACGTCCCACGGGTCTAGCTGGTTTGATGTAACTAGCTCTATAAGTAACTCTCTCCACGTAGAATTCTGCACAAATTCCTGAAGGTCCATCTCACGGTGAACCACTGCTGTGGTCGCCTCGGTCGTCGCCATCTAACCTAATAATATTAGGAAGCGAAACTTTAAAAGCAGATTGGGCAGGCGGAATTATACTTTATGCAAGTAAAGGTCCATGACAATCTCAATTTCGCTGTGGGAATAGTCTCTCACCTTCCTCCAACCCTGCAGCCTGAGTTTTCCTGCGCCTCCCAGCTCTTTCCTCAGCTTTTTGATACCTTCCTTTGCTGGGCTCTCCTTCCCAACGAACATGTATATATGAATTTTCCCATTTCTTTTTGACATGCTGGCTGCCTGGCGTATAAAGCTGTGGCTATCTTTAGGCAAGGGCATTATTACCCTGTCAGCAAAATTTTTATAGTTCTTTGCAACTTTACCAGCATCTCCGCACACCGGTGCAACATTTCCCACCTTATTCAGCATTATATTCTTCTTCATCATCTCGTATGCATTCTTGTTTAGTTCAACCGCAACAATAGCAGCATTGGGATTTTTTTTGGCAAGCTCTATAGCAAAAGGCCCTACTCCCGCAAACAGCACCATTACATTCTCCTTACCCTTTGACAATGAGGATATTCTCTGCCTCTCAAAAGAAAGCCTGACAGAGAAAAATGTTTTTCGAACGTCAAACACGAACCTGCATCCGTTTTCTGTCATATCTGCAATATATGTTCTTTTCCCTGCAATATGCCGTAGCTTTCTTATTCTATATCTGCCAGATACAGGGCCGGCCTTTGCCAAAACCGTAGTTATCCTCTTGGATGATAACATTATCTCGCTTGCGTATCTTTTTGCGGATGTAGATGAGGGATCATCAGCCTCTATAATCGCGATGTTCCCCAATACATCATATCCCCTTGCTATGCTTCGATGCCGGTCAAGTTCGCGCTTTCTGACATCTGGCTTTTTACCTTTTTTATCAATAAGCGTTCCGCCATTTTGTCTAATAAGCTTTTTAATGGTTGCAGTTGCAATAGTAACTGGAAATAAAACATAGCTGTCGCTATGTAGGGCGTCTGTATTATTCGCTAATACGCCATTTTTGGCCAACGCGCACCTTAGCTTCTCGGCATGTTCTTTCTGCACTTTTGCGTAATGCATATATGCATCTCGGAAAATTGACAAATGCGATTAATTAAGATTTAACCAATGTAATATGGTGTGAGTGGTTTTATGTTTTTCGTTGTAAAAGTAACCTCCGGGCAGGAAAAGATTGCCGCAAATATGTTGCAAAATAAACTTTCAAAGGAGCAACTTCCAATATACTCAATACTTGTAGTTGAGGGGATGCGCGGTTATATTATAGTCGAAGCTGAGGATGAACTAACGGTCAGGAGTTTCATAACAAAGGAGCGCAACATAAGGGGTGTGCTGTCCAAGCCTTTGAGCGACCCTGAAGTGGAAAAATTGCTTGCCGCAAAGACATATGCACAAGAGATTGCTAATGGTGACATAGTTGAGTTTACGGGCGGACCGTTTAAAGGGTATAAGGCAAAGGTGCTCAGGGTTGATGAAGCTAAGAGCGACATAACCGTTGAACTTATGGACGTTGTAGTCCCTATACCTATAACAACTAAGATGGCTACAGCGAGAGTTATACAAAAAAAACAGAAGAGCTGATAAAATGGCAGAAGTAACTATAACTGGATTGGTAGAAGGAGGAAAAGCTACAGGCGGTCCGCCGCTTGGTCCTGCATTGGGGCCTCTAGGCGTTCCTGTAAATGACATAATAAAAGAGATTAACGAAAAGACAAAGTCATTTGAAGGATTGAAGATATCTGTAAAAGTTATAGTAGACAATACAACCAAAAAATTCAGGGTTGAGGTAGGTTCACCCTCAACAAGCGCACTGATATTGAAAGAGGTTGGCGCCCAGACTGGGGCTAAGACAAAAGAGGAGAGCATAGGCAACATAAGTATAGAGCAGGCGAAGAAAATAGCAAAGGCAAAGGAACTGACAATGTATGGGGGCTCGCTGGCAGCAAGAGTCAAGCAGGTGCTTGGGACTTGCAAGAGTATGGGCGTGAAGTGCGAGAACGAAGACCCAAAGATAATAATAAAGAAAATCAGCAGCGGAGAGATAAAGGTCTGAGGCCAAATCCAAAGCACGGTTATTTTAACAGAGCCTTAGGAGATTTAAACGCAGCTCCAGCTTCTTATACGTCTGCCAACGCAATGGGCGCATAAGACGTAGTTTGGCTTGGGATGTTTGCAAAGACTCTATTCCTGCGGAACACTCCCACCAAAAACCAATAAACTTAAATATCATAAAAGCCCTAAAAATATATGGGTTATCATGGCATCAAAAATAATCAAGGAAAATGCCGAAGGAAAAACTTTAAATGATTTAAAAGAGCAAAAAGAATGGATAACTGACTCTCTTTCAGAAGTGAAAGATGGGTTGCGGGGGCTTCGCGGGCTTAGTAAAGAAGATGACAAGTTAATAATTGCCGGAATAAAAGCGTTTTCTATTCTGGAGGAGGTAAACAAGGTGGGTACTCCTGATTTGAAGAGAGAGATAAGGTCAGCTGTAAAAAAAGAGCTGCATAATGCGGCTGAAGTTGCAATCGAAGCAAAATCGCAGAATGCGGCATTCTCGTACTTAAATCAGTTTGTCTACAAACATATTCCATTAGTGGGGAACAGAATTCGTGCCTATGGAGATACAAACGAAAAAGATGAATATTCGGATGCCATCTACGCGATAAATAAGCTTCGTTTGGAATTACATTCACTTAAGGAGCAGTCAAAAGACGAAGGATCTGATTACAGGATTGTAGCAAAATTAGGCGGCATAGACAACAAGGCATCTGTCGAAAGAGTACTGGATACGCTCAGGAATTTACTCGATACCTCTGATGTATCTTCCGGAGTCAATGCCATAAGGAACATTATTCTGGCGGGTGAAATACAGAAATATATTGTCTATGCGTGCGCTGAAGCTAAAAAATTGAGCAGGTCTGGCGCCTTAGTCGGTGAAGTTGCCGAATATCTTAATAATTTCGATCCGAAGTTAAATTATAGCGAAAATGAAAAAACTAACAAGGCAACCATATCATCGAATCCAGGAATCCAGAGTGTGGTTGATTCTGCAGAAAAAACAATTCCAAAGATAAACAAAAAATGGAAAATTATGATAAAGTATTATGTAAATAACGTTATCTGGGCCGATGAGATTCTAAGAAAAGAGAGTAATAAAGGGCTTAATGATGCTCTGCACAATAATTCCCTTACGGATGAACAAGCGATTCAGCTGTACAAATTGCTCATGACGGAATGGGTTTCAAAGAACGAATTTGCATCATCCTTGCTTCCAAAAGTAAATGCCATAAGCACGGCTGAAGACATGTTGCTAGTGGGTAGAATGGCTATTAAGAAATATCTCAATGAGTTTACCAGAGTTAAATTGAATTCCCTTGGATTCTCAAAAGAGCACATAGCTCTAGTGACAAGTGAAAACGAAGACAATGATCACTATCTCCTAAAAGACTGGGAGGGAATACAGCTCAGGCTATGGCAGTTGTTCCTTAGCAAAAAGAAAAAGGTAGACAACTCTGTGGAGATACTGCCGCCTCCGCCAACTTTAGAAGACGGCTTAGGTCAAGAAGCAACAGATGACAACGCGGCTAAATTAGAAGATATGCTCAGATCAATGCCACCGCCGCTTGTTGTGCCATGAATGCCAGGATAAGCCAGGCAAAGGCTCCGCTTTGCCTACTTTCTGATAATGGCCTTAATCTCTCCTGTTAGCCTTTTTATCTGCTCTATGTCCCTTAGCTCGTCTTCTTCCAATTCGTCATCAGGCCCTCTTTTTAGCCTTTCTTCTATGGTGTTAATGAAATCAAGCCAATCCTCAGCATCTTCATTTACCAGTTCCATTACGGCAGAATCTTTTTTGAATAGGTCTAGTATCTGTATCAATTTCATGTTGTCCTCTATCTCCTCGTTTTTCCTCAGCCTATCGACTATATGCTCCCTTAATTGTTCTATCTCTTCAGAATTTATCTTGTTATTTTGCTTTATGGCAGATCCCATGGCATCTATCAGTTCAAGTATGGCTCCATGCAGTTTTGCAAGAAGCTGAGATAATGAGAATCCTTTCAAGTCTATAGCCATCATATCACCTACTGTTTCCAATCCAAATGCTCTTATTATACATATTTAAAGTATGCTAGCGTAAAGCTACATACATTTGCTTCGTATGCTTTAATAACGTATGAATATCTTTAAATAGATTAAACAGATAAAGTCCTTTTAGTGATTGTATTGAGAGAGGAGCATAGGCTCATAAAGGGTTTGGTATACAGGGTAGTGAGAAAACACATAGCAGGAGCCACGCTCAAATCCGCTCTTGATGAGGTAGGGAAACTTAATGCGCTAGGAGCCAACACAACATTGACTTTCCTTAACGAGAAAGTCTCAGACAATACAAAAGCGAAATACAATTCTAATGCATACATACAAATCATAAAGCAGGTTTCAAGGCTGCATATGAAATGCTCAATCTCTGCAAGGCTGTCGCAACTGGGTTTTAACATCGACGAGGAATGCGCTGAGCGCTGCCTGGCTGAGATTTTGGATGCTGCGAGGAAGGGTTCGATAAAAGTTTGGATCGAAGCGGGACGCGGCGTTGGTCAGGACAGGCTTATAGACGCATATGCGAAATATATGGCGGATTCCGATATGCTAGGCATAGAGATGTCAGTAAACAACATAACATATATGAAAAAACTCGCAGGCGTTATAAAAAAAGGAGCGCCAGTAAGACTGACCAGAAATCCATACTTTTTCGGCGATGAGCGAGAAGGAAGAAAGGACACCAAAGAATACCTAAATGCATATGCAACTTCAATAAAAGAGCTTTCACGCTCAAAAGCGGAAATATGTATTCAGGAATCTGATGATCGGCTTATATCAAAAGTTGCTGGAATCTCCAAGAGAAACCAAAGGGATTTAATATTTGGCATGCCATTTGGCTATAGTTTTAAGAAGATAAATCGGCTTCTTAAGATGAAGATGAAAGTAGATGTATATGTTCCATACGGGCAGGACTGGATACCTTATGCCATATATGGTTTAGCTGGCAATAGGCTTCGCAGAATTGCTATGGCGGTATTGGATGGAGAAAAACAGGTGTGAACATGCCCTCTGAGAAAAAAAGCAAGGTTATAAGTCTTGTTACAGGAGGGACGACCGGGTTGGGCAGCGCTTTGATAAGACGGCTTCTCGCGGAAGGCGACGAAGTTAGGGCTGTGCTAAAGAACGCTCCGTCAAAGCAATCCGAATGGCGGTCTTTGCCTCCTGGATCCATACCGTATGTTGTAGACATTACATTAAAAAGAAAAGAGGATAGGGATAACCTTCGGGCTGCGGCTAAAGGGGTTGATAGGGTATTTCATATAGGAGGAGCCTCGTACAACTCAAAGTTCAGCTACGATGAACTCATAGAAATAAACGTCATAGGTACGGAAAACCTTCTCCAGGCGCTGGTTGAGGCTAATCCTCCTGACAGAAAGATTCATTTTCTATATGCTAGCAGCGTTACTGTATATGGCTATAGAAGGAAAAATGAGGTTATAAATGAAAGCACACAGCCAAAGCCTGGCAGCCATTATTCAGAGAGCAAAGTTATGGCAGAGCACCTCATAGAGTCCTTTTCAGAAGGCCACCCAAATTTAAGGTATACGATATTCAGAATGGGCACTCTCTACGGGCCAGGATATGAAGAGCCTTACTTCTTCAAGGCATTCAGGCTTATTAAAGAGGGCAAGATGAGGTACATAGGCAAGGGGGATAACCACCTCACACTATTGCACGTTGATGACGCTGCAGATGCGTTCGCATTGGTTGCTGGCAAACCAGGAATTACTAAAAATACAACATACAATCTTACAGACGGTCAGCCGCACACTCCAAGAGAGCTGTTCTCATTTACTGCAAAAGCCATGGGTGTCAAGCCTCCTGATAAAAGCGTGCCTGGCGCTGTAGCAAGGCTGCTATCGAAGACTGCCAACATAACATACGATGAATACGAATTTATGGCCAGCGATAGGATAGTTGACATATCAAAATTAAATAGAGAGACAGGATTTTATCCGGCAAGGAATGTTGAAGCGGAAGGTTTGCTGATGATACAGCATTTCCTTGCCAAAGAATCGGAAGGCAAATTTGCAGGAAAACACAAATTAAGATGATTTTATGAAACCAGGTAAAGTTGATTTATACATAAACGAAATATTGGGATCGAAAGGTGCGATGTTATTCAGCCTGATAGACCCTGTGGACTACAGAAACACAGACGCTGCGATAAATACCGCCAAGGAAGCCGCTGACGGAGGTGCAGACATAATACTACTGGGCGGCAGTGTAGGCGCGGCAGGAAATCTTCTGGACAGCGTAGCTAAGGGTATAAAAGACGCCATAGACGTGCCCCTCGTCCTTTTTCCTGGCAATACCAGCACAATGACAAAGCATGCCGATGCGGTTTACTTTACATCACTGCTCAATTCCAGAAACCCATACTGGCATACGCAGGCACAGATGCTTGCCATACCTTTGATAAGAGAGTCCAAGATAGAGACCTTGCCTGTAGGTTACATACTTGTGTACCCGGGAGGGACTGCAGGATGGGTGGGAGATGCAAACCTAATACCAAGGGAAAAGCCAAATATAGCAGCTATGCTTGCGCTCACAGGCGAGCACATGGGACAACGATTCATACTCACTGATACCGGATCCAACCCCCATGCGCAGGGATGCGGGGCAATTCCATCAGAGATGATAAGGGCGGTAAAAAGAGAGATAAGCGTGCCTTACATAGTCGGCGGTGGCATAACTACCATATCCGAAGCGAAAAGGGTCTTCTCAAGCGGCGCAGATGTAATACAGATAGGCACAGCTTTCCAGGACGGAAAGGATGGAAGCGTAAAAAAGAAGGCAACCGCATTCTCAAAAATTGCAAAGGAGGAGGGGCTTAAAAAGTTGCGCACGCAATAGAATAATGACTGAGAAGATGAGAGAGATATATGCTCTCGAGCTTTCCCTTCTTGCAAAGGAGCTTAAGAGATTTGAAGGGTTCTACATAGACAAATTCTACGAGATAGGCGGAGACTCTTTCAGGATAAGGATGAGCAGGAAAGGCGTAAGAGCCGAGCTGATATGCTCCCTTAAGAAAGGGCTGTGGGAGGCAACCGAGGTGCCAGTTCAGGATTCGGCTTCAAACTTTACCATGGCAATGAGGAAAAGGACTGCAGGATTCTTAATCTCAGGGATAGAGCAGGTTGCCAATGACAGGATAATCATGTTCAGCCTGTCAAAAGGAGATGCAAAAATAAAAATGATATTTGAGATGCTTGGCAAGGGAAATCTCATAATTGCCGAGCAAGACATGAAAGTAAGCCTTGCATACAGGCAGGAGAGCTTCCGGGATAGGGAGATAAGGAATGGGAAACCCTATTCTATGCCCAAGAATGATTTTCTCCCATACGGTTCCGTCAGGCTTGCCAAGGAAAGAATCCTTAAAGGAAAGGGCAGCATAATATCCGATCTCAGCAAAGCCGTGAACATAGGTCCTCTCTACCTTGAAGAGGCAATAGTAAGATGCGATCTGAACCCAAGGCTCAGCAGCTCTGAGATCTCCGCAGAGCAGATAGACAAGATAATGGATGAGATAGACAACATAGCGTCGTCCGCTGGCGGGAAGTGCACCATATATTCAAAAAACGGAGAGCATGTTGATTACTCTGTGTGCAAAATTAAGAAGTACGAGGCATTTGAGCGTAAAGAATTTGGAAGCGTAATGGAAACTATAAGGGAATTCTATTCAAAAGGGATATTGCAGGTAGAAACTATCCCTAAAGAGAATAAGGAGCTGAAAGACGTGCTAGCCAGCATAGATAAGCAGAAAAAGCTAGCCGAAGACGCAGTAGAGATGATAGAAAGCAATAAAATGATAGCAGAGTCAATATTCAGCAGGATGAATGAAATAAACGTCATTATAAGTATGCTGCAAAGGGAGAAGAGGATTACCAAAGAAGAGCTTCAAAAAGCAAGCGGTAGCATAAAGATAATAGAGCTTGATCTAAAGAGCAAGATGGTTACAATAGAGGTGTAGATTTGCCGCTTCCTATAAAAATAGTTTTTCTTGGAACTTCAGGGTCTGCTCCGACAAAAGAGCGTAACCTTCCCAGCGTGGCTATAGAGTACGAGGGACGGGTATACCTGTTTGACTGCGGAGAGGGCACGCAGAGGCAGCTCCTTATGAATTCAATAAGCCCCCAGAAGGTGAAAGCGGTATTTATAACGCACATGCACGGCGACCATGTAATAGGAATAGCAGGGCTAATACGCACGCTGGCATTGAATAAGAGGACGGAGCCTTTGGAGATAT
This sequence comes from Microcaldota archaeon, assembly GCA_021810105.1. Lineage (GTDB taxonomy): Archaea > Micrarchaeota > Micrarchaeia > Micrarchaeales > Micrarchaeaceae > JAJZAB01. Next base: position 61,377 of record JAJZJM010000004.1, read on the forward strand.
TCCTGCCTGCCGGGGAAGAGAAGAAGCTGATGCCGCTAATAACATTTGACAAAGCGGTTATAGGATATGAAATAATCATAAAAGGGGTAAAATCCGGAGTGGCTATGAAAGGAAAAGGATTTTCAGTGCGTGCATTCAAGCTAAAGCATTCGGTTCCAACATATGGCTACTGCTTCCAGGAAAACGACAGAGTGCGCTTTGACTCCAAAAAATGCAAAGAACTAGGCATAGAAGGCGGCATGTATTCGGAACTGGAAAGAAAAGGCAGGATAAGAATAGGGAGGAAAATCATAAGTTTAGGCAGCGTAGCAAAAGAGTCAAAAGGAAGAAGGATCATTTATGCTGCAGATACAAGGCCAACTAATGCAACCTCCAAAATTTCAAAAGGAGCAGACCTAATGATACACGAAGCCACATATGCTGAGGAATTCCAGAAATTAGCGCTGCAGAGGATGCATTCCACATCTGCAGAAGCGGCGCGAGTGGCTAAGAATGGAATGGCAAAGCGGCTCATAATATTCCACATGAGCGCAAGGTACAAATCCCCGTCAGTGCTACTTGCAGAGGCAAGAAAGGTATTTAAAAATTCAGAGGCAGCATATGATGGCATGGTGATAACTCTCTAGCAGATATGGGCCCGTAGTCGATCGGTAAGACGTCACGTTGACAACGTGAAGATACGGAGTTCGACTCTCCGCGGGCCCACCAAAAAGTAAGATATTAAACGTGATGACATAATTGGGCAACTGAGGTAGTGGCAGCATTTGGCGTCTTTTTGGCTTTTTCTCATAGATTTTTAAAAGCCGTATTTAGTAAGCCAAGTCATAAGAAAGATTTAACTTTTGCATTCCTCGCACCAGTAATGCCTTCTAAATTTGCATATACGTTATCATTTGTTTCCGTATTATTTATAAAAAATTATGTCAATTTAAGTTCTATATTTTATTTCGTTGCCGTGCTCTTTTTCTTTTTTATGGTCACTTCCTTAATTTTTCTTATTAAATACTTGTATAATACCTTGTGATAGTCTATACGAGTGATTTGGATAAATAATTAGCCATATCTCATTTTTACGGTGGGATTGGAGACAGCACGGAAAGACTTAAATGAATAGATCCAATATATAATTCATAACTATAATATCGATGATAATATGGCTTACGATGCACTTTTAGACAGTTTTAATAACTTCAGGAATGATCTAGATGTTAGCCAGTCAATCAAAGATAATAAATCTGCAATATGGTCAATTTTTGCACTAACATTAAAATTTCCTAACGAAACTCCTGAAAGTCTGATAAATGAAAGTTTAGTAGATGGCACTGACGATGGGAAAGTTGATCTCATATTTTTCAATGAGGAGGCTAAAAAAGCGATAATAATACAGACTACCTACTGTGCAGAAATAAAAGATGTTGCACCTACAAACAAGGCCGATGATTTAAATACAGCAGCAAGCTGGTTACTATCACGAAATATAGACGAAGTACCAGAAAGAATCAGGACTAAAACAGAAGAACTGAGAAATTATTTAAGTAATAAGAATGTTGAAACTATCGAGTTTTGGTATGTTCATAATTGTAAGGATTCAGATGCTGTAAAAAGAAACCTCGTAAATGTAGAATCAACTTCTAAGAATGCTCTGGAGAGCATGGGTAACAACACAGTGACTACATTTGCAAGAGAGGTAGGTATAGATACCATACTTAAATGGTATAAAGATTCCGAAACGCCTATTCTAGTTAGCGATGAGTTCAGAATAGATGTAAAATATGGGTATCCGTTAAGCGCCAGCAAGTGGAATGCGTATATGACTTCTGTTTCTGCGGGATGGTTGTATTCTCTCTATAGACAATATGGCGATGAGTTGTTTTATGCAAACATAAGAGGTTACATGGGAGGCGGAAGAAAAGATAAGAGCATAAATAATGGAATAAAGGCTACCTGTGAACAGGAGCCTGAGAATTTTTGGATCTATAATAATGGTATAACCTGCATGGTTAATGGATTAAATGTAGAGGATAAAGCAGATAGCACCGGAAAGGTTGTGATTATAAAAGGTATATCTATAGTAAACGGTGCACAAACAACAGGAGCTATAAGTGAATTGGCCAACGCGCCACAAAATGCGTATGTACCAATCAGATTTGTTAGATGTGAAAAAGATGTTATAGATAACATAATAGAATATAACAACACCCAAAACAGTATCAAATCTGCTGATTTTAGGAGTAGAGATGCGATCCAGAAACGTTTAATGGAGCAGTTTAGCTATAGAACAGACGTTAAATATGAAGGTAGGAGAAGCATATTAGTTAGACCTAGTCGAACTGTTATTTTCCTTCAGAGAGACGAGGTTGCGCAGATAACAGCCGCATTCCATCAACATCCATTCATGGCATATCACCAAAAGACAAAAATATGGGAAGACGAATCAAAATACGACAAAATTTTTAATGACTCAATCTCTTGCATGCACATTATATTCGCAGAGACACTATACAGAGCGATATTATCGATAAAAGAGGAACTTATTATGGCAGATCCAGCGGTCTTAACCGACACCAAAAAGAAACAGCTGGATTTTTTCAGAAAAAGAGGTTCCACAATCATTCTTACAACAGCAATAGCGCATTGTTTAGAAATAGTAACAAGCAGACCAATACCTGACCTATTCAAGATAGCTTTCAAAGACAATATAAAATTTCTAGGAGCTGTGGATTTATGGAAACCTTTAGTTAATATTATGTTGCCTTTCCATTCTAAATTAGATATTGCATTACAAAATGGTCGAATTATAGAAAAGTCAGAGGATAACATAGATGATTTCAGGAGTGCCGTAGAAGCAACATCTGTAGAGGCTGACCAAATAAAACAGAAATTCAGTGCATTCTCTTCTAATTGCCAAATACTACAGTAGTTACTAGAAAGTGTTATAAATTATGATTTGCCTAATATATTGGAGGTGTGTGAATGGTTGGGGACTTATTTCTTATTACGGATAAACTAAAGATAGTTAATGATGATGTACTAAAGACGGATGAGCTTAAGCCAAATAGCGTAGATTTGATAGTAACTTCGCCACCTTATAACCTTGACATAAAGTATAATTCTCATAATGACAAGCTAACCTATGAACAATATCTAGAATTCAGCAAGAAATGGTTAAGTCGCTGTTTTGAATGGCTAAAGGAGGACGGGAGGCTATGCTTAAACATACCCTTAGACAAGAACAAGTACGGCCAGCAGAGTGTAGGTGCGGACATAACAGTCATAGCTAAGCAGGTGGGATTCAAATACCATTCAACAATAATATGGAATGAGGGCAATATATCACGAAGAACAGCATGGGGTTCTTATGCTAGTGCTTCTGCGCCTTATGTGATAGCACCTGTTGAGCTTATTGTAATTTTATATAAGAAAGATTGGAAAAAAGTAAGTGGAAGTAAGAAGAACAGTATAACGCCAGAAGAGTTTATGGCATGGACTAATGGAGTATGGGTATTCAATGGAGAAAGTAAGAAGAAGATAGGACATCCTGCACCGTTTCCGCTAGAATTGCCTTCAAGGTGCATAAAATTATTTAGTTATGTAGGTGATACTATTTTAGATCCATTTATGGGCAGTGGCTCTACATTAATAGCTGCATATAAAAATGATAGGAAATCAATTGGGATAGATGTTGATACTGAATATTGTAAGTTAGCGAAAAAGAGATTATCAGAAGAAGCACATATATTCGAGAAGGAACTTGTAGCTGATATTGAGTGAATGCTATGAAAGACGAAGAAGAAAGTCAATCTGAACTAATAATGGAGTTTTTCAAGAAACATCCAAAACGCAACATAAAACATCCTGAAGTCGTTGATTGGGCCGTTGCAATGTATAAGAAGAGAACTGGAAAGGTCTTTAGAGACCCGGACCGCGCTGTGAGAAAGCTAGCGCAGGAAGGAAACCTAATAAAGATGGCAAAAGGAATTTACAAGTATGATCCTAAAGCGTCAAAGAAACGAGTATTGAAGGATTTTACAGAAGCGCAGAAGAAGGTGATAATGGAAAGAGATGGTTATCGTTGTGTTATTTGCGGCCGTGGTGTGAAAGACGGAGTAGAATTACAGGTAGACCATATAAAACCAAAAGACCTTGGAGGAACTAACAGTATAGATAATGGAGAAACGCTTTGTGGACAACATAACTATCAGAAAAAGAACTACAAACAAACAGAGTCTGGAAAGAAATTTTTCATACGATTATATGATGCTGCTAAAGCCAATAATGATAAAGAAATGACTAGCTTCTGCGCTCAAATTCTCGAAGTTTATGAAAAGAATGGCGTTAACGGTCATATAGAATGGAGGAGATAATTGCGTAAAACTTTTTGGAAAAGTTTAATCGAAAACAGATATTCGTTTAACCTAATCTTTTTGTTTGAATTCATGAAAAATTACTTTGGATTTTTTGCTTGAGATGAGTTTCTGGAATTAAAATATGAATACAAACGCTTGAAGATGCTGTCCTCACATTGAAGATACGGAGTTCGACTCTCCGCGGGCCCAGTTATCCCATAAAACCGTTTGCATCCAAATGGAGCATTTCATACCTTCAAATGCTCTTTTATTTTAATACAACAAATCTACATTAAAAAGCAATAGTTAACTTTTTATTTGTGTTTGCATACAAATTCTTATGAACGGCGTGAAAGTACTGCAAAATTACAAATGGCTGATTATTGCAGTCACGCTGCTTGTGTTGCCAAGTATATTCATAATGTATGCCTACCCCGGCAGCATACAAAATGCCTGTTCTGTGTTGCCGTGTTCCTCAGGCTCCACGCCTTTAGGCGCAATTCTCTCCCTTTTCACATTCGACACATGGATCGACGTGATGTATGCAGCGGTTGGAGTTTTTCTCCTTTGGGCCATAAACATGAAGATGAGCGACAAGGCTCAATCAAGGCGAAGCGTATTTACAGCGGTTTTCATGTATGTGCCTGCAATTTTTGTAAATTTAATATTTGTAGTTATAGCTCCTTCAGGATCCTCATTTTACGGACCATCTGCAGTATACGGGCTTGCCGCGATTCTTATTGCATTTAACATTCTGAACATCATATCCTTTAGGCGCGTTTCGATTGGCAATGAAAAATATGCCAACGCATTTGTATTCATAATAATGATGATATGGCTATATTTCAACAGGCACAGTTTTGTCTCAGCTGCGCAGGGAATCCCAATGCCAATTCACGGAGTTGTATTTATAATTAGTTTTGTAGGAACGATAATATACTGGGGACTTGCAAGACATTCTCTTTAATTACCTCGTCATTGCAATTTAAGGACTGCGAAGTGCATAAAACATATTTATACAAAAGTATAAATACTTTTACTTTAGTAAATATATTGGTGGAATGGGTCTTGGGAAAATCCTTAAGGAGATAATTCTCTCACCGCGGCAGCGTCAGGCAGCCATCTGCGCTGCCGCTTCCCCAATTTCTTTCAATATATCTGATGCACGGCTAGATACTATTTTTGAATCTGATAAAAGCAAGTTTAAAGAAATAGGTTTAAGAGAAGGAAAGATGTGCTACTTTTATTATGGGGTAATAAGCTCAAGTGAAAAAGCAGCAATAGAATCTGCAAAAACTGCAATAATGAAGAGCTTTATTGAAAATACTCCAATTACAGACAGGAATCTCTTCGAGCAAGTGTATCTTAAAGCAAAGGCAGAAATAAGCCATGCTTTTGCTTCAGGAAAGACCGATCACCTTGCGTACATGTTAGCGCACGACATGGCAGGCTACGGTCCTATAAGCATGCTGCTAGAAGACAGTTCAGATATAGAGGAAATTGAAATAAATTCCCCATTTAGCATTGCAGTATATCATAGAAGGTATGGAAGGTGCAACACAAATCTTATTTTCAACTCAAAAGAGGATTTTAGATACACAATAAACAGGATGGCTGCAGAATGCGGAAAAGAGCTTGGCGAGGTAACTCCTATATTAGACTTTCAGATAGGAAATGCACGCGTGCACGCACAGCTTCTCGGTGACTCCTCTTTAGCATCTGCAGTTGCAACTATACGTATAGGAGGCCACTATGGCTTTGATGCGGAAACTCTTTCAAAATCAAGATTTGCTGGAAAGGAGGTATTTACTTACATTTCCTCGTGCATTGCATCCGGAAAAAATATAGTTATATGCGGAGCTCCAGGGACTGGCAAAACTACCCTACTTACCGCAATCTCATCATTTCTACCAAAGGATAAAAGAGTCATAGTTATAGAAGAGGAAATAAATGAAATAAAGTTGGACGCAGAGATAACTAACTCAGTAACGCTGGTAAGCAGCGAAGCCAAAGGTATTGGTTTCAGGGAACAAATAAAAAATGCACTACATATGAGGCCAGAGTTTATAATCGTAGGCGAAATAAGGGGGCAGGAGGCAAATGACGCTTTTTCAGGGGCAAACATTGGCATCCCTTTTATAACTACAATGCACAGCAGCGGAAATGGGGGCCTTCTTCTTTCACGTCTTAGCGCAAACCCAATGCATTTAGAGCCTTGGTTGGTTAGTAACCTTGATGTTTCAATTTTCCTATCAAAAGATGCGAATGGGATTAGGAGAATAGAAAGCATAGTAGAATATCTATGGGATAAAAATGAGGTTAAGGCGGAAAAATGGGTTGTGAAGAATGGGCTAATCAGTGCTCCGGTTCAACAGCAAAGCCCTGGCGCTTTAGTTTACGCAAGCCCTCCTGAAACTGCCATTTCTACAAGAAGGAGTGCCAAAAAAATATTGTCAAATAAGTGAATGGAATGCACGTACTAACTGGCATCAAATGGTTTACAATGAACTCTTTGATCCAAATCGCTGCAGGAATTGCGCTATTTCTTGTTTTTGGTGATGCGGCCCTCCTTGCACTTCCGGTCCTTGTGCTTTCGTGGCTTTTAATATTTATCGTCAAACTACAAATAAAACAGGATAAAATTAGGGAGTATGAGCTTAAGGATGCAATATCTGCATTGCATGTTATAGAATGGCGAGTAAATCAGGGTTCAAGCTTCATTAAATCTTTAGAGAGGTCCATTAACACGCTTCCGGAAAGAGAGTTTAAAAGATTCCTAAATAAGGTTTATGTTAGATCTCTTAGGGGAGAGCATCCCCATGCGGCAATTATTGCTCCTTTAAAAGAGCTTAAATCCAACGATGTAAGAGACGTAGTTTCAGGAATATCAAATGCATACTTAAATTCTGGTAGAGTTAAGGCCGCATTACGAAATTCAATAGTCAGGCTTGAAAATATTAGAGAAATAAAACAGACATATGAAACAGCCAGCATTAGCAGGTATTTGATAGCAATTATGGTCTCCGGAGCTATACTTCCCTCTATGGCTATCTTTGCTTTCGTAGGCTATTCACTGCTCTATTATTCCGCAAGTATGCTCATAATATTCAGTACATTTATCTTATCTGTAATTCCGTCTATTTACTCTGTATTAAACCTCAAGATGGTGAATCTTTATGCGCATTAGTCCAGTTAATATAGGTGCGGCTGCTGCAATTTTTGAAGCACTCGCATGTCTTTCAATACTGTTGAGTCGCGTTGTATTCGGAGTAGTTTTATTCTTTACAGGACTCGGACTGCTGATTTTTTATAGGCTGAGCAAGGACCCGCTGATAGAAAAACCAGACGTCCTTGGGTTTATCAATGCGCTGATAAAAGCATACGACACGCTTCCAATGCAAAAGGCATTGGATGAGGCGCTGGCATCTTCCCCAAAACTACAGAAAATTATATCTCCAATAATGCGTGCATATAAACTCGGAGATAGGCAAGCCGCATCCAAATTGGAAAAGCTTGACGGCTGGCTCGGAAACATCGGAATGATAATAAACAGGGCTTTGTTAAACGGAGAGGATGTGCACAGAGACCTTCTAGAGCTTCATATAGATATGCTGGAAGATAAAAAAAGCAATGCTAAAGCATATTCTCACGCAAAGAATGCAAGCTTAATGAGCATACTAGGAATGACTGTCTTCATACCTGTTTTTTCAGGAATCAGCATAGGGATCTTAACATATGCCCCTGCGATTGGCAATATCTCAAGAATAAGTATATCCAGCATAACCTTGACTTTCTCTGCTTTTATAATTATAGAAGCTATTGCAAGATTCACATATTCAAACACGGGCGATAGAAAGTTTTCGCGTATAGTTACGCCGTTTTACTGCGCAACAGGGCTTTTGGTTTTAAGGATGGTTTCCTTCCTCGCGATTAATGCTATATAGTTGATAAGATGGAACTAGAAATACCATATATAAATGAGGTAAGGGCTCTACTTTTAATAGGGCGGGCAAAAGGGCAGGGTTCTATAGAATACATACTGATGCTCTCTGCGGTTAGCATCATAATTGTTGTGGCGCTCGCCATGATAATACAGCTCAAGGGTACCGCTCTGCATGCATTTTCAAGCGGCTCTAACCAGAGCATATCCACAGAGCTTGGGAAGGAGCTCACAAACCTTACAAATAGTACGTGATTGCTTGAGAGCACAACTTTCATTTGAGATGCTAGTATACCTTGGGATTTCGATTGCATCAATAGCTGCGTCGGCTGCAATATATCTGCAGTCAAATACAAGGCTTGATTTAATTTCAGGAGCCAGTATGGCAGAAGGGTTTGTTTCCGAAGTAAATTCAAATGCGAATATCTATTCAAGCATATTCTATTCATATATGCCCAAAGGGCTTTGCAACAAATCAGTCACTGGGAACTTGCTGAATTATCAAAATAGGACATACTATTTTATCAGGAACGTAAGTATGAGCCTTCCATCAAATTGCGCAGGAGGAGGAATAGAAGTAATACATACAACCCTCCTCCAAAACGGCACATTAGAGGTGAATTAATGAAATCTCAATCAGGGATTGATTTTTTGGTTTCATTGGGCATGGCAATTGCCGTTGGAATACTTGTTTTATCATCATTCCTGCATTTTTCGATTAACAATTCAGGTTACCTGTCCAGAATATCAAATAAAGAAATCTCTGCAAAGGCGGCGGTAAGCTCCATGTTAAACGTAACAGGTGTATTTAGGTGAATCGAGGCTGTAAGAATAACGGTTTCTCAGGAGTATTGTCAAGCCTGGATACTCTGGTCGGGGCTGCGGCATTTTTAACATTCTTCGCTGTATTTGCAGGGCAAATATCAATACTTTATAGCATAATCAATAGCAACACATATTCTCTTATCTCTTCAATATCTGCAAACATCAAGGTTCAGGAAGGTATCGATGCGATAAGAGGGACAAATGCAAACGAGCCTGCCGCAGCGCTTATACTAGACCACTACGTAGGCTATGGTAATTACACGATTGCTAGGCTTCCCCTCCCCGAAAATATATCCTATAATGTTTTGAGGATAATTGCGATACGTGGAGAAATCTATTATATAGGTGCAATAAAATGAAGACTAAACTGCAGTCCAGCACAGAATTCCTATTTATACTTGCGGCAATAGCAGCGCTTTCAATTTCAATTGTGTCAGTATATGTGCATTTTTCACATGAACAAAAGCAAAATTATCAAAACTTATTGTCTGCGCATTCTTATAATATTAGCCCACAGATTCAACAGGGCGAAAGCAATCTATCCGCATATGCGGTTTTACCGAATCTAACAACAGTTAATAAGACTACTCCTGGATACTTGATAGTCGCAGGCCCTGGAAACATAACAGCCAACGTTAAAGTGTTTAGTGGTCAGGGGGTTTCAGAATACCCCGGCCAGATATCAAAAAAGCTAAATCAGTTTGGAATTATCCCTTTTAACATAATGCCCTTGAACTCTGGAGAAAAAACGCTTTCTCTGCAATTTACGCTAAGCTCATTGAATATTTCAATTACCAAAAATATAACAGAAGAGTTTGAAGCAGTAAGCCAAGGCCCACAGGAAAATCATACCGAAAATAACTTTACTTCAATTACTGCTCTTTCTGGACGCATATCTCCCGATCTGGAAGCAACCGGGTATCGCGTTTCACAAGATAGCCCGGCTTATACGATTACATATTGGTCGCATTGCACATACCACAATTGGTGGACTGGCAATATTGAGCCTGAAAATCAGCAATGCGGCGCAGGGACTTGGGGCTTTGATACAGGTGATCCCACATGTAACCCATATGTATGGAATGGCGATGACAGGTATTACTGTTTTGCAGAGCAGCAAAATAATGAAAACGTGGGCAGCATAGGGGAAAAGCCCTCTTATATTTATAACATAACACTGTACCTTTACAATTCAACCGTTTCTATGCAGGCAGGGCTTAGTTCAAGCTCTCAAACCGGCTCATTATTGGGAAAAAATAATAAAACTTATGGAACTGTCAGCGTAGAAAAGGTTTTTGGGCAGGAGGCGTACCCTCTTCCATACTCAAACTATGTGGTGCTTTATGCTGGCAGCACAGGAAAAATAATAAACATAAGCAAATACTCCTCTTATTCAGCCACGTGGTCTTCTTTGATGCAGCAGTTTAACGCATACAATAACACAGGAGGAGGAAATCTAGGTTATGCAGAGAGCCTCATATCTGCCCTAAACAATGAACAATCGGCAATCGAAAGCGCTCCTTCCATAAACAATTCCGGGTGTAAGCTGCAGAACTCTTCGTTACTTGTAGTGTGCAATGCAACCGAGCCACTCAGTTTTGTTATAAATGTGACTCTAAACTCTACAATGTTTCAAAACGCTAATCAGATCATATACATGCAGGGATCTGAGGTAAATGTGGGATAAAAATGAAAGGTCAGGCTGCTGCCATAGAGGGCATCTTTGCAGGGATAATCCTTGTATCTGCATTAGCGATAATGTCTGAGCAGTTTTATCAGAACTCTCTGTCTTTAGGTGTAGAACCTATAAATATTGAGAATTCTGTTCAGGACCTTCAAGCCATAGCTTATAATCATACAACATGGAGCTCCTGCATTGCATCTTCAAATACACAATGCATTGCAGGAATACTCAAAAACTTTTCAATCGCATACAAGCTTTCATATCTTAGTTTTACTATAGGGAATCAAACAATATCTTATGGCTCGGCAAACGAGTGCAAAGCCGATGACTACTATTGTTTCCCTTACAATTCGGTTAGAGTCAGCAACGTTGCATGCTTATACGCATGCGGGGATTGAATGCCTCTATACGGAATTGCAGCAATGATTGCGCTTTCGATTTCTATAGCTACGCTTGGGGTCTACAGCCAATACCTCACATATCAAAGTACTGCAAGCTCCCTAATAGGCTCTTACACTGCGGTTTCTAGGATGGAGTCTTTTTCGATAGCAACAAGCAATTACTATTCAAGCAGCTCAATAAACGCAACTGGAACGTTTTACAACGATTCATATTTTGGAGAGATAGATGGATTCAATTTAGAGGAATTGAATTATTCAGTCATAATATACAGCAAAAACACAGAGCCAAAATACTACTTAATAGCAAATAAATAGCGCGAATGCATTCTTATTCAGCTTCTTAATCTATGGGCTGCATTTTTAATAGGAGTTACTTTCACGTGCGTAGCTTCTGTTGCAATCCCTTCCTCTATTAGTTTTTTCACGATTGCCAATATTTGCGGATCTTTTCCAGATTCTTGAACAAGGAATTTGCCAATTCTATCATTGGATATGACAGAAAATTTATTTATTCCAATCCCTATTTTGTTTAATTGTTCCTCAACCTCGTTAATTCTTTTAGAATTTAAGCCAAGGTCTTTAATTACTATTACACTGCATTCATCATAAAATACTGTTAACAGATAGTTGACATCTTCAGGCTTTCCACATAAACCTACCATGCCTCCTTCCTCGCGTATGGCATTAAGCAAGTCTTTATTGCGCAAAGCTTTTTCAATTTTTTGCCCTAGCTCTCCTCTAGCACCGTTCAGTGCGCTAACTTCTTTAGAAACAAAAACATATTCTCTCAATAGAGTTCTAAATCTAGAGGTCTCTTCTTCTACGCCTCTCTTTCCTCCCCAAACTTCCCATCTCCTATCCATTTTGGTTACTTCTTCCTGCGTTGTTTTATTTTTAATTACCATAAAATCACACCACTAATGCAAAAAACTTTCAGATATATAAAGCTATCTAAAGAAGGCGCTAGCAAGAGTAAAATAAATCAGCTTTGCAGCCAGAACATTTGGTGCGTGGGCTTGCTGGATTGGGCACAGCTCGTTGAAATCCGCTCCTATAAGCTCCTTCTTTTTCATTACAATCCTTATAATCTCCTTGATGTCTCTAAACTTCATGCCTCCGGGTTCCGGAGTGCCTGTGCTTGGCATCTCTGACGGATCTATTACATCAAAGTCTACCGTCATATATATTTTCTTTTTTGTATTCTTGATTATGGCATCAGCAATCTCTTTTGGGGACATGTTTTCCATATCTTTCATGTAAAGTATGCTTTTAGAGTACTTTTTTGCACTATCTTCATCTATGCTTCTTACTCCCACACTGTAGCAGCTGCCGCACATCTCCCGTATCCTCGCCATCACGCATGCATGGCAATATTTTGTGCCAAAAAGTTCATCGCGTGAATCTGCATGCGCATCAAAATGAAGAACGCTGAAATCGTCATCCCTCTCCGAAAATGCCTTTACAGCCCCCACGGCTATAGTATGCTCGCCTCCCAACAGTATCGGAATCTTATTATCATCCATTAATATTGAGACCTCTCTAGATATCCTCTCAACGGTTTTTTTGGGTGAGTCGAAATCTGGCTGCAACTCTTCTGTAGTGTATATCCCTATATCCCTAACATAACCATCAATTTCCTCATTATATGGTTCTAGGCTTCTGCTTGCTTCTATTATTGCCCGCGGGCCCTCTCTAGACCCTACCTTATATGTTGATGTTGAATCATAAGGTATGGGTATAACTACCACTTTGGCTTTCTTGTAGTCCTGGTCATCTATTCCAAATAGATTGTATTCCGGCATTGAATTGAGTAGATTCATAGTAATACCTAAAGGCATAAGATATAAACACCTTTTGATTCAATATACTGTGTTGCATTTGTTATCAGCGGGGCATTGGTGAGCAAATAATAATAAATAAACCAAATTTTAATGTTTATCTCAGTAGCATATCCGAAGACGATGCAGATATGATTGCTGACGCTGCGAATGACTATGAAATCGCTTATAATGTTGCGCCTGCTGCAGAATTCCCTTATCCTTATGGGCAAGAAGACGCTTTGAGGTTTATTGAAAATGCAAAGGCTGGCGAATCTTTTGGTGCAGAGCTTCATTTTGGCATACATTTGAGCAATAGCAATGAACTCGTAGGCGCGGCTGCGATATTCAATATAGACAAGGAAAGCAGGACGTGCAAGATAGGTTATTGGCTTGGAAGGGAGCATTGGGGAAGGGGTTATGCTAGGGAGGCTCTAATATCATTGATAGAATTTGCATTCAGGAAGGTTGGCGTCGATAAGGTATATGCCGACGTTTTCAACTTCAATTTAAGATCTATTAACCTGCTTGCAGGGCTTGGATTCAGGGAGAATCCAATGTATAGATCGATTGTAAGCCATTATGGAGGGTATGCTGAAGAGCTAAGGTATGAACTATCTTTTGACGGAAGGCAAAATGCAGATTAGGGTTGCGTTTAATGGGATCTGAAAAAGAGATTAGGTTAAAAGATTATATAACTCCTTTCAGATACGAGCTCCTGATTGAGCCGAACATGAGCGGCAAGGAGTACGAGGGGAGCGAAATAATTTACGCAAATTCAAGTAAGCCGACTAAAGCCATAAGGCTGAATTGCAAAAACATTACAATAAAAACCGCAACAGTTAGGTTTAATGAATCCGAGCAGACTGCAAAGATAAGATATCTTCCAGAAAGAGAGGAGGCGGAGCTTAGAATAGGCAAGGAGGTAAACGGCAACATAGCAATAAAGATCGGCTTTTCCGGCATTCATAATGAGAATCTATTTGGTTTCTATAGGAGTAATTACACCCAAAAAGGAGAGAATAGAAGCATGCTTACCACTCAATTCGAGCCTACAGGAGCCAGGCTTGCCTTCCCGTGCTTTGACGAGCCTGCAATGAAAGCCGTATTTGAGATAGCGTTATTGATAGACCCTGAGCTTGAGGCTGTCTCAAACATGCCTGTAAAGTCAGAAAGTGCAAAAGGCAAGAAGAAACTCGTTACCTTCATTCCTACTCCGAAGATGTCCACATACCTTGTCTATCTGGGAGTAGGAAAGTTTAATAGAATTAGCGGCATGGCTGGCAGGACCAAGTTGGGCTTAATTACAGTGCCAGGGAGAGCTGAGTGGGGGCGCCTTGCGTTTCAGTATGCCAAAAAATTTGTTAAGTTCTACGAGTCTTACTTTGGGATAAGATACCAATTGCCCAAACTTGACCTAATTGCCATACCCGATTTTGCTGCAGGAGCAATGGAAAACTGGGGTGCAATAACCTTCAGGGAGGTTGAGCTGATTGCAGACCCTAAAGCAACATCAACTTCTACCAGGCAAAGAATTGCCGAGGTTGTTGCACACGAGCTTGCACATCAGTGGTTTGGAGACCTTGTAACTTTATCATGGTGGGACGATACCTGGCTCAATGAAAGCTTCGCAACATTTATGAGCTACAAAGCCATGGGAGAGGTATTTCCCGAATGGGATGCCGCTTCAAAATACCTTGATCAGGAAGTGTCACGTGGTTTTTCTAGTGATAATTTTGTTGCGTCGCACCCAGTAAACATGCACGTAGGGGATGCATCCCACGCGGCATCTATGTTCGATGACATAAGCTATAGAAAAGGAGGTGCCCTCCTATTAATGTTCAACGACTACGTAGGCGAGAGCGTTTTTAGGGGAGGCCTTAAGAGATATCTGAAAAAGCACTCGTATTCAAATGCAGCAAAAGAAGACCTATGGAAAGCCATAGATGATTTTGCATTTAGCCATGGGAAACGCACAAGGCTGGCGGATATCGCATCCGAATGGATAGGAAGGGCCGGCCATCCAACAATATCTGCAATCCAGCACAAAACAGGCACGGTTTTAGAGCAACGGAGGCTGACCGTATCGAAAGTCCTAAATGAGAAGCCGTGGCCAGTTCCTATCAGGTATTCTTCAGGAAATGGTGCGCCGCAGTTATTAATGCTCAACAAAAAGAAAGCAAAATTAAATGGAAAGGCAAATGTGAAGTTGAATTACGGGCAATCTGGTTTCTATAAGGTACAATATTCTGATAAGCTTCTGGATTACGTAGGCGAGCTCTTAAAAGAGGATAAACTCTCCAGAAGAGACGCTTGGGGTATAGAAAACGACCTTTTCTTTTTATTGAGATCCGGAAGGCTTCCGCTCAATAATTACCTTAATTATATAGCAAAATACATGACGAAATCAGGATACCCTGTAAGCTCTAACATATCTTCTCACCTATCATGGCTCTATTCTATAACCGATGGCGACATCCTTAATGAAAAAGTAAAGAAAGCGGGAATATCGTATCATCTGGGACTGCTCAAAAGCTTAGGATGGATCAAGAAACCAGGAGAGAAAACATACGATACCATAATGAGAAGCTCTGTAATCGCATGGCTCGGATCCGCAGGAGAGCACGGTACGCTGAAAAGGCTTGTGGAGCTCTTCAATAGCAAGAGAATAGATCCAGATATAAGAAGCTCCGTTTACATTGCTGTAGCCTCCAATGGCGGCAAAAAGGAATTTGAAGAAATAAAAAAGAGATATATAGAATCCTCGTCTCCCGAAGAGAAAAGAATATTGCTTGCAGCATTAGGAAATTTCAAAGACAAGTCCCTAATAAAAGCCTCGCTGGACTTCTCAATGTCAAATAAGGTTAGACTTCAGGATTCGATATTCATACCCCTCCAAATGCCAAAAACAAATGTCGGAAGACAAATGCTTCTTGAATGGGAGATGGCAAATTGGAAAAGACTCATGGAGATTTATGACCCTTCTGCGAATATGCTTAGCAATCTTGCCATAGCACTCTCCACAATTACGGATAAAAAAGCGAAGGATAGAATCAGCAAATTTTTCTCGGACTCTAATAATGTACGCGGAGACATAGAACGCGACATCAAAATAGCCATGGAAAGCATAGATGCAAATATAATGTTCTTGGCTTCCAACAGATAGGTGTGTATTTGGAGGCATTTTTACTTCTGCTAACAGCGTTCTTATTTCTTATATGGACAGGGCTTCTTGGCATAGCTATCGCAGGAATAATCTTCAGGGAGAGGCAGCGGCAATACACATCATTTTACAAAAAAATTTTAGTCATAGTTCCTTGCAAGGGGATTGACCTAACTCTACAAAAAAACCTTCTGGCTATAAAAAAAGAAGAGCATGGAAACGTCGGCGTTGTTGCTGTTGTAGATAAAAAAAACGATGAATCCATAAGTGCCATAAGGGAAGCAGGTCTAGATTTCATAGTTTCCTCAAAGCACTATAAGGATTGCAGCGGAAAGGTAGCTGCGATATGTACGGCAATTGAGAGGTTTAGGGAGTATTCCGCATATGTTATAATTGACTCTGATGTGGAATGCTCAAGAGATCATGTAAAAAGCCTCGTTGCTCCATTATCCGATTCGAAAATAGGGATATCCACAGCATATCCGTATTTTAATCCAACTGGTGGTTTCTGGTCGCATTTAAAGATGGCATGGGGTTTTGTAGGAAATGGAATGATGGAATCCAAAACAACCCGCTTTGGGTGGGGAGGCTCCATAGCATTCAGGAAGGAGCTAATCGGAAAGAAAGAATTTGCGCTGCTTTCAAAGGCTATTTCCGATGATATGGCGCTTGTTCACATAGCAAAGAAGAAAGGGCTTGGAATCGCTTATGTAGATAAGGGTAAGATACGGGTCAACGTAAAAGAGGATAGAAAAAGCTTTTTTGAGTGGTCTACAAGACAGACTGCGCTCTCGATTCTAGGCAACAGGAGACTTCTATATATGGGAATAATGCTTTATTCCGCGCAGGCGTTGCTTCTGGTTTTTGGCATATCCCTTGCAGTTGCGACCTCACCATACTACTTAATTCTTCTACTGCCGTTTGCTATAAATGTATTTAAGGCATTCAAACGGGCCCGCGGAAAGTTCAAATGGCTTCTGCCCATATCATTAATCATAAATTTTATATTTTTGTGGAACTTGGCAAAGGCATCAAGCATGAAGAGCATATGCTGGAGGGGTAGAATCTACCCTCTAAAGAATCCCTTCTGATTTGTTTCTGTAAGGTATTCGCAAACCCCTGTTTTAGGCAGATATGTGGGCCTGCGTACCCTATAAATATCTTCATGGAGTAATAGATATCTGGTAATCATATGGTAGATTCCGATAAGGTTGTGTTAAAAATATTTGACAAAAAGATCAGCGGCGAGAAAAGAACACACAACTGCGATTTGTGCCAAGCCTACAAAAGGGAGGCTGCCAAAGGCGACCTTGATGCGATAAGGTTCTACAAGACGCACATAAATTATATTGTTAAAAAATATGGGGGCGTTACATTGGTTTTTGACGCCAAACAGAGCCTGCCGCTTCTATCAGTAACAAAAACAAAATAGGCTTTTTCTTGAAGCACATACTAATAGGCATAGCCAACAGCCACGATATAGCGGCTACAATAGGGAAAATAAGTTCAAAGAACGGGATAACATTTTACAATAGGAAGAGCGATGACTTCATACTTGTATCAATCGTACCTTCTGACCCGGAAAATAAGGCAATCTATCTTGCTGAGGTAATATCCGCCTCAAAGATAAACCTAGTTGATACAAGCAATATAGGAAAGGTTTTTGGAGAATCCGTAATAGGGGCGTGGCTCATGGGAAACCGCCTTCTTATAACAGAAAATCCTGATGCATCGGCAATGCTAGATAAAGCTGGCGTTGCATACGAGAAGATAAAGAAGGAAGGCATACTAGAAGCGCTAAAATCCATGGATATTAAGGAAAGCGAGGGCCAGACCAGAATCCAGATAGACAAATCATTTAATGTAAAAGGCATAGGCACTGTGCTCCTTGGTTTAGTCACAGCTGGAAAGGTTCAGAAACATGATTTATTGAAAACTCCTGAAGGCAAGGAGGTCTTAGTAAGATCCATACAGGTGCAGGATGATGATGTAGATTTTGCTCTGGAAGGGGCGAGAGTCGGGCTTGCTGTAAAAGGCGTTGAAGAACACGATATAGAAAAGGGAGACATATTGGCAAAGCAGCCTGTGCTGAGAGCATCGAGGCTTACCGCCTCCATAACCGTAAGCAAACTTGCAGGCAGCACAGATCTCGGCTATAAGGAGATGTGGCTTGTCAGCGGGTTTAGGTCCTGCTTATGCAAAATAACTAATTTTGACGGAGCAAAAGGAAGCGTAGAACTGCTTGCCAAGCTCCCTATAGAGGCTGGAGAAAAATTCCTTCTAGTGCGAAACGACGCGCCAAGGATATTTGCAGGAGGGGTCGTAATAGAAGCGTCAGCCTAATATTTTCCTTATAAAGTTGAGAAACTGGGCTATTAGATTAGAAACCGGATTTGACGATGAAGAGCTAGCATTGTAAGGCATCGATGTGGTCGTCCTCTCTATGGTGCTTGTAGAAGTTGTCGGCAGCACTGTAGTGGTATAAATGCTTGATGTTGTTGCCATTGTAGAAGTAGATGTCAAATTCTGTTCTTGAAGGCTTGCGTTTTGATACAAATTGAAGTCTACCATATGAAGGCTCGGTATATATAGGACTTTAACAAGCTCTACGTAAATGCCATTCTGGCCGTATACCCGCTGCGGCTTCCTGAGAGTAAGATAATATGCTCTTCCGTTAAGCGTAACTCCCGACTCGTTGGGTGTTATGTAGTTCTGCTCCAACGTTATGTTCGGATTTCCAATTGGCAATGTGATCTTCCCGTAAGTAGATATGTTTACGATGCTGTATCCTGACTGGGTGCTGTTGCTGTACGGCGTCACTGTAAAGCCCAATGGCTGAATTACGCTAGGGTATATGGCGAATATCCACGCACTAAAAAGCATCAGCGCATACATCAAATCCAATATGCATTTCAACACCGTCTTAAATATCTTATGTTTCTGCTGTCCGAGGCTATCAAGGAAACAGAAAAGCTTA
Source organism: Microcaldota archaeon (assembly GCA_021810105.1). Lineage (GTDB taxonomy): Archaea > Micrarchaeota > Micrarchaeia > Micrarchaeales > Micrarchaeaceae > JAJZAB01. The sequence continues at coordinate 80,530 of JAJZJM010000004.1, forward strand.
ATAAATCATATTTGATAGGACTAATATGGCATTAAACCATAGAAAATTAAGCGACGACCTGATCGCTTTTGCAATTGCGGTAAGCTTAGTTGCAATAGTCCTGAGCTCTGTTGCGATACTAAGTGTAAGAGGCTTATCTGGAAGCATCTTTGCCATTTCATCTATTAAAAACCCGGTTATTTCTGCTCCAGCAGGGACAGCAACAATACAGCTGATATTTGTAATCCCCTCAGATAGAGCTCTAAACCTCCAGGCATCTCTGCAGGGGCAGGGGTTCAATATATCAGTCCCTGTCAAGACATATTATCCTTATGCGGTTTCAGGAAGCGGCTATACTAACAGCAGCCCGTTTATGAATGGTACTCGCGTTATGACTTATAACAACAACTATGACCAGTATACCGTCATATTCCAGGGATTAAAACCCTACTCATCCTATAATGTAAGCTTATACGGAGTAAGTTCACCTTACTGCCCTCCAGGAAGCGCATGCGCTCTTGGTTTGGCTCTTATAGAACAGCACGCTTCCGTAACCACAGGGGATAATGCAAGCGTTACCAATACCACATTCATACTAGGCTAAATCAATCTAAAACTCATAAACAGAGGTTGCGTTTACACTAGCCGGGGAAGGTTTATATATCTAAAAATTTAGAGCAATACAATTGCTCTAATTTAAAAGGAATCTTGCGGATGTTTAAATGGGAAAAATAGTGTCTGTACAAGAAACTGAAAAGCCAAAGGAGAATGATGCCAAACTCATTTATCCTTTAGATCCTAAGGTCATGGGCTCTGATGAAAAACAGAGGCTGGCAGCATATATGAGCAGCAGGCTGAACTCTCTTTCTAAGAAGGAATTGGAAGTTTTCTGCACATTTTTACGTACCAGCCCGAGCTTTAGGCATGGCACATATTTCAACAGGGAAAAAAAGCCGGATGAGATATACGATGCTATGATAGACATTGCATTAATACACCCCTCTGCAAATGGGCGCAGTTTAGGAAAGGACATTGTAAGGAATTGCCATCTGATTAGGCCAGATGTGGTAGAGAGAGCATTGGAGCGCGCAGAATCAAACCTTACCTCTATGTTTAGCCTCGGCATGGTCTGGGGCTTTTTCGAAAGGTATGCGGATAGCAGGCAGAGAAACGAGGAAGTCGAGAAGATGCTTCTGAGGCTCTTTAAAAGCCACCTACTAATGATGAAGATACCCAGAAATAGGCTGGGCTATTCTGTTCTCCTTGACGCTACAGACACTACAAAAAAGGCAATGGTAAAGATAATTACCGAATTACCCGACTCCGCAGTGGCAAAAGAGCTTGAAAAATCCCTGAGTCTGCTTAGGAAATATAGCAAAGACACCCATTTCAGTAGCTGGAGAGTTGAGGAACTGTTAAGGGAAATGGGCAAAAGTTGATATCATCCAGTTAAAGCAAGATCTGAATTATTCTGGCTAATAATAAGAAATAGCGCTACGGCTGTACTAAAAATTAAAATAAAAGAAAAAAAAGAAAAAGAAAAGGTCTAATCAAGAGATTATTTCGCCTATTGCAAACCTTTCCTTTACTTCGGAGATTCTAGCCTTTACAGTCTCGCCCTCCTTTGCTCCTTTTATAAAGATTACGAATCCGTCCTTTTTGGCTATTCCATCTCCTTTCGATGCTACAGCTTCGACCTTCAATTCAACTTCGTCTCCGACTTTGACAGGTTTTGGAGCTCCGCCGAATCCTCCTCCGAATCCGCCGCCGAATCCTCCCCTTCCTCTTCTTCCACGACCCTCGTCAGAGTAGCCGCCATTTCCTTCTTCTTGGTCCATATATTCACTTTTTGTTTTTTCTTTTTACGTAAGAATTAGAGCCGTCAGAGATTCCATAAAAGATTCCTTCAGACCTTCCTTCTTCCGTGTTAATATAAGGAATCCCATAATATAAAAAGCTATGCCTGCATGGGTTGTTGCGGGAAATTCAACAGATTTTATAATAAAACTCATGAAACTGTATAAATCCTTTTCCATTAAATCTAATTCGTAATCTTTCAAAAAGGCGACTTTACAATGGGCAACCAAAACCCCGCGTATCTAAGAAAGCGCAGTACAGCATGGATTTACTCCACCCTGCCGGCAAGCATAGCTTTAGGCCCAATATCAGGAATTATAACGCTTTACATACTCCAGCTCGGAGGAACCGTAATTGACGTTTCATACGCTATAGCGTTCGCAAGTGCCGTGGCAATACCTGCGGCTTTCTTCTGGGGCATTGTAAGCGACGTTTTTCAACGCAGAAAAGCCCAGATAGTGGTAGCCTACTCTGGGCTTGCCGCTTTGCTTGTTGCATTCGCATTAATGCGAAGCGTTGTAGGCATAATACTTACATACGGACTTTATGCATTCGTTACAGCTGCGAGCGCAACTCCGCAAAACCTACTTGTCATGGAAACAAGCCAGAGGCAGAAATGGCCTCGCGTCTTCTCTAGGCTCCAATACATGGCAAGCTTAGGCTCTGCAATAGGATTTACAATAGCTGTTGTAATAGCCAGCGTACTCTCACTCAGAGAGCTAATGCTTCTGCTGTCTGGCATGGCAATCGCATCATCGTTGCTTACAATACTGCTTGTCTATCAGCCACATGATAAGATATCCAGGGAGAGATTCGCAAATAATCTTTATGCATTCATGTCAAGAATTTTTGTAAGCCCTATAATGATACTAAAACCTCCTACACTATCAAGAATTAGGAGGATCTGGGCAAAGATAAATAATACCAACCCAAGTAGCGCAAAATTAACCATAATATATGAGGCCATCTTTGTATTCTCTCTTGGCTCTGGGCTTTTTAATACAGCATATCCTGCTGGACTTAACCAGGTTGGATTGTCTCAGTCAAATGTGCTCCTCGTGCTTTTGGCTGGAATGGCAGTACAGGTAATCGCATTTTACGTTCTCGGAAAAAGGACAATGAAAGCAGGGTACATCCCTTCCATTGTAAACTCCCTATCGTTGCGCTCAGCCTCATACATCATAATAGGAGTGGCATTTCTTTTCTTCAGTAAAATTGGCGCGTTGATAACGGGGCTTATTTTTTACCCGATAGCTAGCGGAATTGCATACGCTTTTTATTATATATCTTCCAACACACTTGTGTTTGATTCTTTGAAAGGCGCTGGCAGAGGAAGCGCCCTTGGTGCGTATACCGCATTGATGGGCGTTGGTACATTTTTAGGCGCACTAATATCCGGCTATTCGTCGTTCTATCTCGGATACTGGGTAACTTTTGTAATTGGGGGCATACTTATGCTTGGCAGCAGCATTATGTTTGGAAGGGCAAGGATGATGGGGCAGACTTCTTCTCGAAATAAAGGTTTAATTCCAGAAACAAAAAATAATTTGATTGGCAACGTAGCAAAGACAAACCTCTCTTCGTTGATCACCGAAACCAAAGAGACTGCTTAAATAACCATATTTAGATTCTCTAGTTATTATGGCTGCAACACTGAGAAAAGATAATAAGTATCATGTGAATGGCATAGTAGATATAGGACTCGCACAACAATATGTATCTGCTCTCAGTTTTGGTGAGGACACATATCTTGCTTTTAGAAATTCCGGCAGCAGCATAATAACAATAAGCAATTCTGCGCTTTATGAAATGTTCGAAGACCTGTCCAAGGGGAAAACTGAAAAAATGGGATTCTTGCTAGGTAATTCATATGGCAATTCCGCTTTTTTTACCAGATATGAGGCGGTCAACTGGATCAGAAGAGATAAAGGCAGCATAAGCTACAGGAAAAAAGACTATTTAGGATACCTAAGAAAAGCCAGATCCTTGGGTTTTGATGCTCAAGCAGACATCCACAACCACACATACGAAAACCTTTATAAATTGGATATTCAAGATGAGGAACGCACCCTCCCAATCGGGAATTTATTAAGACATGGGCTTTTCCCCTCTTTAGAAAGATCTTCAGGCTTCACAAAATACGATATACACGATTCCAGGAAAAAGCACAGCCTGCTCAGAAAGATGGATATCTTTTCACATTCGTTTTCTGGAGTGTTTGAGCGCTTTAGTTTAGGGGGAAACAACACAAAGATAATGTTATTTCGCATTGCCTCTGGCCCGCGCATGGAAAATCATCATGGCATAAAGATCACAAATCTAAGCGAGTAAAAAGGATTGATACAGATTAGGTAAAAACGGTTTGGTTATAGTTAACTGGTATCAACCTGTGACTCAAACAGCTTTGAGTAACAAGTTCGGAATCAACGCCAATGCAGCATTAGATGCGCTTTTTGATATGGGGGTAGTAAAAGAGGATTGGATAGAGGTGAATGGCAAGTTAACACGGCTGCTCCGCATTGCGCCAGAAGGCAAAAGGCTTGTTGAAACGGTAGTTAGCGCTACCACAAATTTGCCGCTGGAGCGGGGCATTTAGAACCAGCAGACCGTGGCAAAGCTTTTATTCTAGAAGTCTTATCCCATTGAAAGGGCCTTCCGGGAGGGAAGATGCTAGGAGAATGGTTTATATATTTATATGTATACATATACATAGTGATTATATGCCAAAGCAAGTAATGTTGTCGGATACCGCATACAGCATGTTGGCCCAGAGAAAAGGGAAGAGGAGTTTCTCAGAGGTCATCATTGAGTTAATGGTGGATAAAAAGGCAGCGGCAAAGGATCCCAGAAAGTTACTAAAGATAAAAGGTATAATTAAGACAAAGAAGCCGGTTTCTTGGAGTACACAGGTTGATGAAGTCTTGTATGGTGGTAAACTATGATAATCTTAGACACCGGCGTGCTGTTTGGATTTGAAGTAGAATCAGATGATAAGCACGATGACGCAGTAAGAATTGTGAATGACGCGGTTACCGGGGTTTACGGTACCGCGGTTATCACAGATTATATCTTTGATGAAACTGTGACACTAACACTAGCTAGAACAAAGGACTTGTCTAAAGCAATTGCAGTTGGAGAGCACCTTAGTAACCTGGAAATCTTAAAAATAAGTCAAGCTGTCTTTGACGCTGCATGGGTTATATTTAAGGCACAAAAAGCCAGGAAGAAGCTTAGCTTTACTGATTGTACTACAATAGCAGCGATGAAATTTAATGGTATAGATAAGATAGCTGCCTTCGATTCGGGGTTTGGCTATACGAAGGGCATAGAAGTAATCGAATAGATCAATAAGCCCAAGCCCCGGCACCCAGGGGTGCGAGAGAATGCTCTAGGAAGGTTTAAGTGAGCGTTTTAGGCGTGAGAATGGGAGGGGTAAAAGGTGCTTGGACATAGTTTCGAACACCTCATTTTCCCTTATCTCTAACGGATCCATATTTCTCCCTTATGTATTTGTATGCATATGAATATGCCTCATTCTTTTTGGCTAATTTCTCTGTTTTTGATAAGCCAATTACCTTAAAACCACCCTTTTCAATAGATTGTAAGCTATCTACAGGTTTTATGATTACATATTCGCCTATTGTCGCACCCTCATTTATGTAGAAAGGTACATTGTTCTTGTTAAAAAATGCCCTCCAATATCTTAAGTCTTTCTTTAACACTTTAATAAAATATGGGGATTTTTCTATGCCCCTTTGAACATATGAATAATCGCTCCAAATTTCTATAGCTGATAAATCCGTAAAAGCATATGGACGTTCAGAGGTTTTTATTATATTAGGCACTTTAAAATCCAATAAACCCTTTACTGCCTTTTCCGGGCTTACGCATACATAAGTTCCTCTCGATCTCTTTTTTATCCAGCCAGATTTTAACAATACTGAAAATATCTTCTTCTTCATGCTTTGCCTGACTAACCAATCTAAATCCGATTGGCCAAATTCCTCATGTGAACCGTGTCTTGTAAAAAACAACGCATATGCCTTTAATCCGTACTGAGGTATCTCAATTGTCATAGTTACCTATTAGGTAACTTATGATATTTAACCCTTTCAGTGCGCAATGCTTAAAGTTCCCTTCTTCAAGCTTCATGGGGCAGCAGGGGGTGTGTATATGGTTCTAAAGGAGTTTTAACGTGGAGGAGAGAGACTTTAACTTCAGATCTCTTTTATATAAGTAGCATTATACAGTTCATATCCTAACTTCTTGTAAAATCCATGAGCATTTTTGTTTGGCCAGAAAATCCTAATCCCTATATGCATGCATCCTTGCTTTTTTAGAAATGATTCTGTCTTAACCATCAGCATTGCACCAATATTATTGCCCCTATAGTGAGCATCAACATATAGAGAGGTTACTTCCTCAGATTTTATATCGGACTTAGATACAAGTTTGCCCAATCTATCTTTCTTCAATATTTTAGCAACACTAAATCCAACAACTTTTCCTTCCATTGTCTCTGCCAAATATACACCCTTATTCTCCTTGAAAAGGTTTTTGAAAAAAGCATTTTAAGCAATCAAGAGATTTTGTTGATTGGACGTTCCTGAATCACTCTATGATTATGACTTCACCGTCTCTGACTGTTTTGAATGGAATATTGTTTTTCTTGCAATACTCAACTTCTTTGTCAATTGCAACGGATTCAGGATTATCAGACTTATAGTGCGGTAAGAAGGCGTAGTCAATTAACCCCAAACCCGTCCAAATCACTTCCTTTGATTTATACGGCGTAATTGTTGGATCATCCGCTATTTGCAAATACCTGAGGCTAGGGCTTAAGACACATGCCCCTGCGCTGTAGCCTCCATAGAGGAAGTCTTTCCTGCAGATTTTCTTGAGTATATTGTCCAAACCGCTCAGTCTCATTGCTTGCCTTAAGACAAATGTGTTACCACCACGTACCCAGATCCCGTTCAGGCTGTCTATTTTCTTCTTCAATGCCGCTTCCTTGCCAAAGTACCTCTTGAGGTCAAGCATTTCCACATCTATGCCAAGCCCGGATATCTCTTCAATACCCACTTTATTCCTTTCCTTTCTGACTTTGGGTTCAGCATAATCGAAGGCGTTCGGCACGTACCCTATCCTTGCCATTTTCGGAAGCATCTTTTTAAGCCTCTTTGGCTCGTTTCCAATCTTGTATGAAGATAGATAGTATTTCATAATATTTATTCGAAATTAAGACTTATAAGCCTAATCTATCAACGTTGACCATACTTACTTTCGTAGAAATCGTGAAGTAGTTTAGCATCCTTTTTTCCGAGTGGAGTCACGCTATGTGAAAGCAACAGTGCGTCATAATTTAACCTGGCAACCTCCTCAAGCGCGATTACCCTCTCAAGGACAGCGGTGCTATCAGTTCCAATCACGAATGCTCCGTGTTTTGCCACCAAAAATACATTTTCTGATCATTGTAGCCTGCTTACTGATTCTGGAATTTCAGAGAAGTTTTGGACAAGTACATCACCCATTGGATCGCCTTTGTAAGAAATGGTCTTGATGCCCAGATTTTTCGCACCTACCAGCTCCTCTTCATCGTGCCCAACAAAAACAACCTCATCTGGCTTGTAAGAGAAATAGTCTATGACTGCTTGATATGATTCCTTATCCGGTTTCTTATGGTGTATTTCAGAAGAAACAAAAATTTTGTCAAACAGACCATCTATATCCAGATACTTGAACATTACTTCAAAATCTGCTGTGGTTCTTCCGGTATCTGATAGGATGGCAAGTTTGTATCCATCATTTTTCAGTTTTGAAAGGGTTTCTCTTATATTTGTATCTGTCAATTCGGCTTTTTTGAAAGCCTCACCATCAAGCTTTTCGTATTCGTTCAGATAGGTTTCTGGAATTCCTACTTTTGAAAGGTATTGCCTATGGGCCTCTTGGATGGACATTTTCCCGAGTTCGGTGGCCTTGCTAAATTCTCCCCATGATTTGGAGACATTTTCGATGTCTGTGACACCGTGCGACTTCAGGAAATTGGCAAATGCTGGATTGAAATATTGGAAGACGTTCTTAAGATCGTATATGACCTTGTTCGCATCAAAAATTATGAGTTTTATCCTCTTCCCACTAGGCATACCAATCACTAAAATATGGCATCTAAAAGTATTTAATAGTGAGACACAGAGAGACAGGCCATTGGGTCATGGCAGATTGCTTATGGCCCAACAGAAAGAGACAGCAGGCTCTAGTCCAGGCAATAGAAGTGAGTAAGCAGCCTGATGGAGCGACTGGTAGGGCGCAAGCCCTGCTGGCCGTCTCGGCCAGACTTGATGCGGCTATGGATGTATTATGCAAAAAGTTCAATATACATCCAATAGAGATCGATCCTAGCAGCCATGTGCTAGCTGAGATAATGCGACAACTCTATGGGCAGCAATGGCTTGATAAGGACTTTGGAAAATAGGTGATTGCATGAAACTTTGTTATTTTGGACCGTGTCGTTTGAAGCGAGGACATAGGGGTTATTGTAAGAATTATAAAGGAGAGGTGATATGGGTGAGAAAGTGCATATCAGAGAAGACAATACGACCATTAGAATTGGCAACAGTATATGAGATAGCCTGGAAAGAGAGATCCATGACGCAAAAAGAAGGTTATGGATAGTCTCACCATGGATATCTGAGCGCTATGCCCTTCTTCTGGCTAAGAAATGTGATAATGGAGTAGATGTTAGACTCATTACCACTAATGACTATACTAATAGAGGCCATGCCAGAGCCTTAAGAGCGATTTCACAGCGCAAGGATCATCTAATATCATTAGCTTTGGTAAGCACTGGCTTTGCTATCTTATTCAGAGAACCGTTAGGAATGCTTGTTGCAATTGTTCTAGTAGTAGTGCATTTTCTTCCTAAGCGCGATAATGCAAAGGTTAGGCTTACTATCAAGGACAAAGTAGCAAACCTCGTACACAGCAAAATCTACGTTGTAGATTCAAAGGCAATGATAAGCTATGCAAATTTAACTTATTCTGGTATGAAGAAGAATTATGAAACATTAGTTATCTTTGAAAAAGAATCAGTAGTAGAAAGCATTGCTAAGACTTATGAAGAATTAGAAAGATAGTTTTAGAATTTCTATGAAAGTATTGGATGAGCGAATGGTTAATCAAATTAATATGAATAGAAAGGACGTTGTACTATTAGGCACTGCATCGCGCCAAACTGCAATAACATTACAGGGAGAAAGCATTGGAAACAGCGCAAGCGAACTTCGCAGAAGCTACGATGCCCTATTAAGAGAGGGGATGATATGCGATCAACTACATGATGGCGGAGACCACCCAAAAGTAGAGGGTACAGTTACTTTCCATCAAACAGAACTGGGAGAAGTGGTTATGGCTGCTTTTCTCATAGAGCAACCGATGGCGAAAGCTGTGAATGGCGAATTAGTCCCAATGTTTATAACATTGACAATTGTTGACGCTGATAATAATAGCGAGACCGAACATATTATAGACATGAAATAGCCTGGCATGAGAAAGCATAATCTTTTAGAATTTCCATGAAAGTGTTATGTAGGCATAGAGTTTATGTATAAGATCAGAAAACTTAAACGAAGCGACTTCACAGCTTATTGTGAAAACGAGGTATCGTATTACAAGGAGCTGAGGGAAAACCCTGCTTTTGGAACCGGAACTTATGGCAAGAAGATCAAAAAGAGAGACATGCGAGTTGCCTTCACAAAACTTTACAAGGCAGCTGCAGCGCATAACGCCGTTGTGGTTGTTGCGGAAAATGAAGCAGGCAAAATGGTAGGGATTGGTGAATTGAATGGGCACGCCTGGGTAGAGGCACCGCACATTGCAGATATGGGGATTTCCTTGATAAAAGGATATCGTGGCATGGGAATAGGCACAGCAATGGCCAAACGGCTTCTAAAGATGGCGAAGGGTAAATACGAGATAATTACTGCCGGAACATTTTCTCGTAATACTGCATCAAAGCGGCTACTGAAGAGGCTCGGCTTCAGGAGATGGGGCCTTGGCTCAAAGTTTGTCAAGCGAGGGAAACTGTATATGGACAGCGAGTTATTTTACCTAAGACTTAAGTGAAGAGTGAAAGACTTTTAGAATTTCCATGAAAGTGTTAGCATATGGAATTAGAATCATTTGAAGTATTAATAGAAATGCCAAAAGATGAGGCTAGGAGGATTCATCTAGATTATTCGAGAACTTATTATATCGACTTAGGACCTATCAAAAATGTAATTCCTATTAATGAAGGCAAAATGCCGATTGCTTATGGATTCGTTATTGGCACATTAATAAAAGATGAAGAAGAGGAATCTGAGCTTGATGCTATTGTATATTCAGAAAAAGAATATAAAATTGGTGATAGAGTAAACGCATATCCCGTAGCCTTAATACACATAAAAAACGGAGATCATAAAATAGTTTTTGTTGATGACAGTACCAAAGGAAAACTATGGAACAACATTCCAAGTGGTGAAAGAGACACTATCTTGAAATACTTTGGTTATAAATCACCAATTGAAAGTGTTGGAGATAGAGATGATGGATTTAACTTGATAAAGAAGAGCCTCACTGATAAAGCATTACCTATACCAAGAGAAGCTATAGTTCGTAAACAAAATAATATGGAGGATAGAAACCCTTAGCCACCAAAATGGAATTTTTGGTTTTGCATGTTAACTTTATAGCATTCCACCATAATGAAACAAAAATGCAATCTCAAAAACCTACTTACTCCACTAAAATGGAAAAGGCCAGGTTTTGGTGAACCCATCGGGCTTGTTGACAAAAAGAGGTTTTAAAAACAGAATTTCTTAATGAGGCATTATTTTAGCTCATACTTATGGAATAAGAAAGGCAATTTATCAAAATCATGAAAGCATCTCTTAAATAGGCTCTGTTCCGGTAATATCTGGGTTGTCGTCGAGAAAAATATGGTCTAAATTGCGCTATACAGCAAGATAATTTCCTTTTAGGTGATTTATACAGCTATGATAATATTGCAGCACATTGCAAAATAAAGCGAAACTAAAATTAATTTAGTATTACTATAATAATTTTGGTATTTAGAGAGTTTTTACTTTCTTACAAGTCTTGTCACTTCTGCCTTTACTTCAGGTATACCTAGCAAATGTGCTGTACAGACTCTTCTATTACCATCTTCAGATACATAGTACTCATCACCTATCTGAACTAATTCGATCGGAGACCTTGTATCATGAAAAATTTCTACTTTTTCATATGCTCCAGATATTACGCGTAAAAATCTACTGTCAATTCCATTGCGTGTGGGAGTCCAGTTGTCTGAATAAAGATTATCTTTAAGTTTACTTGTTCCTACAATCGCCCAAGTTGGTACAGTTCTATTTCCTAAATGCTCCTGATGAAATTTCCTATACCAATCTGGATATCTGTCTTCTAATGTAGGGATCTTTCCAACATTTTCAGTTCTGCCAATTTCCATATCCTCTAATTAATTTACTTTTTTCAGATACTTATACTTTGCTTTCTGCCGGTCATATAAACAGTTCTTTTCAACTAAAAAGGCTTGGCATATGTTGTACAGTTACCAAACCTTCCTGGGTTAAATTAGCTAAATTAAAAAGAAGGATAAGATTTAATTAGAATTTCTAAAAGAATTATGCAAATACTCATTTTATGCTTTTCTTGTCTGCGTCTGAATTTTTCCGCGGGCTAGCGTAGACAATGCGTCACGATCCCGCGTTGACTTGTATGCTGGACTGGATGCTCCTCTGATGTTAAACAATTCTAATTGTTTTTCAAGTTCTCTTTTGGCACTGTCTATACTATATGGCATATTCCATGCCGGAGTTCTACGACGACAGTTCTTTCCATCAGCTAGAGAATTCGTACATTTTGTGTAAATATACCATTTATTGCCATCTTCATCATTTAAACCGCCTTCAGATCCATCAGGAACTTTAAAACCTTTGAATGTTGTTGCTACGCTGAATCCGCAATGGCATAAGTAAATTTTGCCCCTGACTGATTCTATAAAAAGACCAACTTCGCCTCCTGTTTTTTCTGTCAGATTTTTAATTATTCTCTCAACCATAAAACTCACGGCAGTATTTTTTATTTTCCATAGATTTGTACTTTCATGCATTCAAGAGGCCATGCTTTGCTTTATTCTGAAATTTGCACTTTACTAAAATAATTATAGAAAAGATAATATTATTTTAGTATTTATTTTAAACCTGGTCTTTCATTGTGTCAAAGGATATTACACCCTCCCATGGCAGCTTAAGCTCTCTCCTTGAAACTGCTAGTCTTAATCTATCAGCATATTCTTTAAGTATCACAGCTTTTTCCGGGTCGCTTTCTTCTGCGTATATCGAAGCTATATCGTATTTTGAGCTTGCTTCAGACAGGAACTCGCATATTCGCTTAAGACGCATATCTTTAGTCTCATCTGGAGCACCAAAGCTTTTCCTTCCACCTCTTACAACATTTGCAATTGGAATCGGTTTGTAAGATTCTGCTACAGCATTGCTTAAAAGTATAAGCGCATCAAGTACATTTTTTCTGTCTTCAGAGCATTCTAAAATAGGATACTTAGCTGCTTCTTTTGAAACTTTACCGGCTTCTAAAAATTTAACAGGAACGGGAACGTCTTTGGCAGAGCTTAAATTGAGCTCCGATGCGATAATCCAGTAATCTGCGCTTTTGTCAATAAGCTCTTTTGCCATTTCGGTTTGTCCTTTTTCGACTGCGGCCCTTGCCCCTTTGGCATATTCCTCGGCTATTGCTTCAACAAAAACAGAGCGCTCAAGAGGTGATGCACCTTCACATGCCATTCTGTTTAGCCTTTCGGTAAGCTTTGATATTATGGGGTTTTGGTTTACTTTGTCAATCATTTTATCAATGCAATTACTGTTTTTTTAGATATTTATGGATTTTGATGCATTGTTTCGATAGCTTTATCGCTTTTTATTTTAACTGCAACCGTAATATTATGGCGACTGATTGACATAACATATAAATTCTTCTGGATTGCACCATATTGCATGGCAGCAAAAAACAGAAGCAAAGACATTTTTCCTTCTATATACAACAAAGGGCTTTGGACCAAAGCCATAGCTCATTTATCAAAGAAAGACCGGGTTCTGGCAAGTCTCATAAAAAGAATGGGCAGGATAGAGGTAAATTGGGGAGGCGATTCGTACGAGTCGCTTATCAGCGCAATAATATATCAGCAGATATCAGGATCTGCCGGAGATTCTATAGAAAAAAAGTTTAAGTCCCTTTATAATGGGAAGATGCCTTCACCGAAAAAATTCCTTGAAACCCCTGAGAATAAGGTCAGAAGTGCAGGCATATCTCCTCAAAAATACTCCTACCTGAAGGACCTCTGCACACGAATAATAGACGGAAGGTTAGAGCTAAAGAAGTTTGACAGTATGGAAGACGAAGACATAATCGAGGAGCTTGATGAGGTTAGGGGAATAGGGCGGTGGACAGCTGAAATGTTTCTTATGTTTAGCCTTGGAAGGACGAATATTGTGCCAAGAGACGACTTGGGCATAAAGAAGGCGATTAAAAATACGTATTGCCTGCGGGACTATCCTACTGGGAGCAAGTTTTCTGAGCTTGCTGAGAAATGGGCACCGTACGGAACGATAGCATCGTTATACCTTTGGAGGAGCACCGACGTTAAAACCCCTAAGAAAATTGAGTGATGTTATTAGACTGCCGCAGTGCAAATCTATTTTTTGCCAGAGTTATTTATTTTTGTAGAATACTCTAAAATATCCTTAAGTAGCTTTGCTTTCAGGTTAGTGTTGATTTTGTCTATGCGCTTTGTCTTTATGGATATAGACACACTATAAGAATTCTCTGAAATGTGCCTTATTGCAACATTGCACTCATTATGAGCATTGTGCCTCTTTAGCATCGCCTTTATGTGCTTCTCCAACATATGATAAGGCACAGTTTTTTGTATTTCAACCATAAAAGAAAGGTTAAACGTGTCAGACCTCTTGTGATTTATCACCATGGCCTGGTTGAGAATTCCGTTCGGAACATAGAGGGGTGCATCTGATTCGCCAAATATCTCCGTATATAACAGCCCTATCTTGCTTATAGTGCCGCTGTATCCTGGTATGAACTCGTCGTGCGGGTATGTCGATGGCATCTTATTGTATTGCCACGTCTGGACCGTTATGTAGTCCCCGGGTTCGAATGGTTTTGCTATTATCATAGAGACTCCCGAGAAGATGTTACCTAAAGTTGGCTGCGCAGCAAGTCCGAGGACTATGCCAAGGAATCCTGCGCTGATCAGAAGACCTGTAACGTTTACATTCAGCAATGAAAGAATGATTATGATAAGGACTATGTAAGCGATTATGCTGAAGAGCCTTGAGATTGTTCCGGCCTCCTGCCTTACGCCTTTTGTTTCTATATACTTGTTCAGTATGCTGGATAATAGTGTTATTATGCCGATTCCAAGTAGCAATGAGACTATAGAAAGCATCAGTCTCATGTAATTTGCGTTTATATGAAAATAGGATAGCGCATAATACAGAATAATTATCAGGGCAATGCTCACGATCAATGTCGCAGCAATGCCTACGTTTGTATTTCTTTTTGTTGGATTGCTCTCCGCGGCTTTCTGCATAAATTATTCTTGAGAAATTGTTATTTAATACTTAGCGTGAATTTTGTAGTAAAATTCAGCAAAGAGTTCTGTTTCTATCCTGTAGTTCCCCCTTTAGTCTCAGAGCGCGAATTCCACAAACCGTCGGAAATATTGTCAGGTCGTGGCCGTCTTTTGAATGCTCAAACTGTTTGGTGGTTATCAGGCCTTTCATTGCCATATCTCTTAGATAATTGTTCATATTGTCTTCGTCTGTTCCAGGTCTTATGCACTTCTCTTGCTCTGCAACTGCAAGTATGCTCCACAATGTTGCCTGTTCGCCGCGCTTATCCATTTCATATATTATCCTTAGCAGTGATAATTCATGACTGCTCTCTTTTCTTATTGAGATGTCCATGCCCAGCACCTGCAAATTATTCTATCCTACGAATCTTTTTAAATGCATCATCTATAACGTTATGCATCGATTCCTGCTCCGGATGCCTGATTCTGTACGAGGCTAGCCTGTCGCTCTCTGCCCTTCTAAAGAATGCGGGATTACCGTAGACTGACCTTATTATCTCTCTTATATCTCTTCTATCCGTTCCAATTTTCTCTAGGTCTTGCGAGCTTTTTGCATACATTACCCTTCTGCATTTTAATGCAACAAGGAATGCAGGGTGTATCACATACATTCTTTGATTTGTGGTATGTGCCATCGGTGAATCAATTAGCATTTTTTGATAAAGAAGCTGTGGAAACATAACCAGAGTGACGTGGTCACCAGATACTAGGTCAAGCATGTTGTACTGTGACATTGCCCCATCAGAATCCTGGTGTATCGCAAGCACTTTTATCCCTGCCGATTTCAAGCCAGTAACAGAAATGCATGCGGCTTCTGGTAGGACATAATCCAGGTCTGTTATCACACGCTTTCTTTCGGTAAATAAGTTGCTTGCTGCACTTCCAAAAAGTATGGGAGGAATGCTTTTACCTTCAAATGTCGAGGCATTCCTAATTCTCTCCGCAAGCCTTGCCTCTGGCATGCCTCTAAGCAGACAGAACTGCGCAGTTGAACTAACTGCATCTTTTTGCAAGCTTTCCATGTAGATAGTAGGATAACCCAGATATTTATCCATTTAGGTGACATCCTCCCACCACTGAAGGTGGTGGGCTTCCAATGGCGGCTTTTTGATTGGTCATCTTGAACCACCAAATATAGTTCCTGATTCACAGACGGCTGCCTCCTGTAATTGAGGTCTTACAGCGTCTCCAGAGGCGTTACTTCCCGCAAGTCCTGCGGTAGTCAAGATATTTATTGAGGCATTCAAATCTCTGTCTATTCTCATCCCGCAATTTTGGCAGAGATATGTCCTTTCACCCAATCCTATATCCTGTATGTTTCCACATCGAAGGTTGTAGAGTTGTTTCGAGAGATACATCTGACGGTTGAGTGTTGATTTCTGCAGCTGCGAAGGATACGCCCTGTATTTGTACGTCTTTTTCAAGATGAACATATCCTTTTCACCATTAAATCTTATATGTGTTGCGGTTCGCTTTCATCCCACGATTGAAATCGTGAGTTTTCCCGCTCACATTTATAAAATGATTTTCTTTGATTAAGTCAATTTTACTAAGCGTCTATGCAAATTTATCCTTAAATTCCTTGAATGCGAGTTCAAGCTTGTTCGGGTCTCCCACTGCTATCAATATAACTTCGCCCTTTTCATATCCTATTATCTTATTTAGGAATTCAATTTCATCTTTGCTTACGCCTTTGTACGGGTGCGTGCTTGTAAATGCAATACAGCCTCTTTTCCCAAATATACGCATATGCATTTTGTCATAGTGCTCGCCTTCATGCAGCTTTATTGCTAGCGCCCTTCCACCTCCTTTTATGTGCGAGTATATATCCTTGGTATGATCTCCTGCAAAAGCACTGGTGACATCGTATATTTGCATATTCTTTGGAGTCTTATTTGTCTTAAGCCGCTCCGGGGCATGTAACGCATTTCTCTCTTGGAGGAATATTCCAGCGGTTAGTAGAGATGCTGCAAGAAAATACGATGGTAGTAGAGGCGTACCCAATATTAAAAATGAGAAGATTATAGTCAGAAAAGGGATGACAAGAGTTGAGAGTCCTGCCAGAGACGTGGTGAATGTCTTGTATGAATAATAGAAAAGGAAGCTCCCTATGCCAAGATCAAGCCCTCCTATTAGAAATATTGACAATACGGCTGGTAATGAGAGGTTTACTGGTACGGAGATGTGAAAAATAAGAACAAGAAAGACAGCAAAAAAAGCCGAGGCTATGTTTGCGATTACCACAAATCCGCTGGTGCTTGCATTGTACTTCTTTATTACAATAGTAGTAGCAGCTACAGCCAGAGCGGATAGCAGAACTAATGCAATATAAGGCAATTCGGATAAGTTTATCGCTGTAATGCTGCCGTTTGCCATCACTATGCCTACGCTGACAAGCCCGATTAATAGGGCTAGGAACTGCCTGCCGCTTACCCTTTGCTTGAGAGTAAAAGGGGTAAGCAATGCGATAATAAGAGGATACGTCCTATAAACTATGGCGCTTACGCTTGGCGTAGTGCCCAGCGTTCCCCAAGTTAACAAAAGGGTAGAAACTGCGTATGCGAAGACCCCTGTTATGATTAGTATTAGCAGGCTTTTCCTATCTTTAAGGAGCAATGTGAGCCCCCGCCCTCTGTCTTGAAAATAGGCCACTATGAGCATAATTGCTGTGCCAAATAGCGACGAATAAAGCAGAAGAGGAATTGCACCAATGCTGCTCCCGCCCACCTGCAGCGCCACTGTAACTAGAGCTGAATACAGTACCACGAATATTAAAGCAAAAATGCCTTTGTGAATTATCTTCATTGTCTCAAAAAGGTTTTTTATTATCTATATTAAAAGGGTTTTTATTTATTTAATTTTATTTGAAGTTTCTTGCGAAAATATAACTTTATAAAACTTGCCTCAGATATAAAAAATATGTATTTCAGCGCCAGGGAAAAAATTATACTCAGGGAGCTTAGCAACAACTCCAGAGTTAGCTTGGCTGCCATGGCAAAGAAGGCAAAATGCTCATATGTAACAATAGGCAAGGTAATGTCGCAGCTAAAGGATAAGCTAGACCTTAAATTTACCCTGGAAATTGACCCTGTGAGTTTGGGCTTGCTTCAAAGGCATGTATTGATGATAAAATTCCGGGATAAACCCGATATTAAATGGCTGGAATCCATCCTTGCTGAGGAGAAGGAGGTAATCTCCGCCTATTTAACACAAGGACAATTTGACATTGTATTGTTTGCCGCTGCAGACGACCCGGCCAAGTACGTTCTTTGGGAATTCATTTTGACTCAAAAACTATCCAAGTATGGCGTGCTTGTAAAATCTTCTGACCTGCCATATTTCAGCTTCGGGTATTTGCCTGTTGACAATTACATTATAAAGAAATCGAAAGCAGGCATAAAAGATTACGACAAACTTCTGCTCCAATTGCTAAACGAGAATTCGCGCCTTAGCTATAGCGAGCTTTCAAAGCGCATGAATTCCAGCGAAAGCACGATAAGGTATAGGCTGTTTACCCTGGAAAGGAATGGCATCATAAAAAGATTTACGATTGCCGTGCAGAAGCCCCCGCAGCAGTACGCCATAAGCTTCTTTGAAAATTGGACCTCATACACAGAGCAATTTGAGGAAAAGGCGGCCCTAGAAAGAAAGGTGACTATGAATATAGATGAGCAACTGCCAGTATTGAATACGTTCCAGATATCGATACCTTTAAGCGGAAGCTTTGGAAACTTCACCATTGCTCTGTTTGAAACTGAGAAAGAGGCATTCAGCAATACCGTAAAGAAGCGCAAAGAGATATACAGAAACGAAGGATACGAGGAGAGGCATGCAAGAATATTAAGGCCGCTCAAAGGTATTTTTCCCTTTAGAAACCTTGATATAAAGGAGAACTATAATCTTGTAAAGTGGGAACAGGAAACTGAATAATTTTGTAAAACAGAGATGCTACGTCTAAGGCGATTATGAATCAGCAAAAATTAATAAATAAATTAACATAAATAATATAGTTTAAATATTAAAATGCGGCTAACGTATTATGGCATTGGGATACAAGAACTGTTTATTCGTTAAGTACCAGACCCATGGTGCTACCGCCTCCGTTCACCCCCGGTATCCCTATGCTATTTTAATTGGTGTTGTTGTGAATATTCGTAAAATACTGCTAGGGAAAGATTCAGCGAAAGAGGCCAGAAAGTATGCATGCTGGATGTGCGACTACAGCACTAACTACCCTGTGGGATTTCTCTTGCATATAAGGGTATGTTCACACGATAAAATGACCAATCTGCATGCAAAATAGAAAGCGTAAGCGGGAATTGGATTCCATAGTTCTGCCTTAATCTGTTGCTCTGCTGTTTCCCGGATTATTATTCTTCTTGCCAGCAAGCGATTTCTCTACAAGAGACCTGTCTATTCCTGAAGGAAGGGTGCCCTGCCTCACGTAATCGTAAAGTATCAGCTTGAAAACATTAGAGGTCAGATAATTCATTATTACGCCGAAGACCATTATTGCAAACCCTATTATTATCAGAGGTATTGCAACAATTGAATAAATAGGCAGGATAATAGCTGCACTCAAAACAATGAGGATCATTCCTGATGCGATAAACATAAGGTTATACAAATCGGAATATACTAGGCCCCCAAGAGTTCTGCCAAAATTCTTTAGGAAGAAGGAGGCGCTCTCCTTCATAGCGGATATGGGCCCAAGCTTGTTGTCGATTATTACGGGCACAACAAATGCCGCTGCTACAGACAATGCTATGCCAGCAGCAAGTCCAAGCACCAGCCTTCCAACATTGCCAAGCCTCTGCTCGAGTGCCCTTATGATCATAAGAACTATCGAGTAGAAGAGAGCCCATTCCAATATGTACTTTGAGTATTGGGATGCTGCGGAGAATGATTCTCCGATGCTGATAGGCTTTCCGGATGCGTATGCCCTGAAGCCTATGAGCAAGGCTACAAGCACGTATGTTGAGGTAAATGTGCTTACAAGATAAAATATGAAAAGCGCAGCCATGTAAGAGATAGCCCCTAATGACCTGAGCCCTACAAACGGACCGAAAACCAGAGAGCCGAAAATCAGGAGCATCTCTGCAAATACAACAACAGCCATCAACACAGGGTATAGCAATAGCCGTCTGTCAGAGAATACTAGCTTTCTCACCTGCTTGCCAAGCGCCCATCCTGCCTTTATGTTTTGGAACAAGAGATTCTAACCCCTTAACCGTATGCGAACGTGGCTGTTACGCTTTCAGTGACTGATGCGGTTCCTGGGAATATCTCTGCGTTTGGAGTAAATTTCTGGGCGTATGCTCCCGGATAAATAATGCTTCCGCTGTTTATTACAAGGTTTGTAAGGCGTACAGGCGCGTATATTCCTGCAACAGCCTGCGCCTGGCTTGTAGCATTCTGCATGGCCATAGAAAGGGCTATGCTCCTCATGCTTGCTGATTGTTGGCTCGATAAGCCTATTGCTATATTGCTTATGCTGATTCCCTTAACAGCAGAGATCGCAGAGAGGATGCTTGGAGTTGCATTGAGCGGAGCCATGACCTCTATGCCTTGCGAAGCAGCATATGCTGTACTGTTATAAACTCTGTATAAGGAGTATGATGTTGTTTTTATAGAAGTGCCGTTCATTACAATGAATTTCGACAATGTTGAATTAAGGCTGCTAGCATAAGCTGAGAGGTTTGCTGTTGCTGCCGATGCTGTGCTGCCTGTTGCATTAATGTTTAGATATAATGTTGCTTGCATAGGTGCAGCTGAAACAGAGCCTGTAGCCGTCAATGTTATGTTGCCGCTTGCTGATGTTGCGCTTGCAGGTTTTAACATAGTCCTGTATGATAATGTGCTGAAAAGGAGTACAGCAGCCATAGCGATTATGGCTATTATGGCTACAGATGCTATTATGCTGTCATTTTCTTTTGCCATAGAATCACATGTAAATACAATATTTCAATTTATATGTTTTTCTGTATGATTACGAAGCGTTCAGCAGGGGGCCAGGCAGCGATGTGACTTCTGACAGGCTGGTTGCCTGTGTTATATTGGTTTCTGCAAGGCTTATGCTGTAGCTTCCGGTTTTTGTGCTGATGTTGGCTGTAAGCGTAAGGGGGAAGTAATATTGGGATGAGAAGCACGAATTGAAGTCAACAAGGGCGGTTCCGTTAAGCGGCTGGGACGAGCTTGATACCGTGAGGTTGCCGTTTGCCTGCCAGCATGGCATTCCATTATAAAATCCAGGCAGAACACTCCCGACTTTATAACCCTTAACTCCTGAGAAGTTGAATGCGCTAGATATATTGCTGAGTATCTGTGTTGGGCTTCCGCTTGATTTTACGCAGCTGTATTGGCCCCCGTTGTAGCCGTAGCATGCATAAACAGTACTGCCGTTGTTTATTGATATTCCGACTGCTGAGATATTATGCATGCCAATTCCTGAAACGGTTCCAATCCCGCTCGTAGGAAGGCTGCCTATGGTAAACGAGACTCTTTCGTTATTCTGATATTTAAGGTAGCTTACGTTTATAGGTATGTAAATTGTAGGATCGGTTCCTGAATAATTTACGCTTATGCCTATTTTTCCTGAGTAACTGACCCCGAGTTGCGGGTATGAGTTTATCTTCTGTAATATCGCAGATTTCAAAGAGGATGGGCTTGTTATTGCCGTGTATGCCAGGCTTCCAACGCCTCCAGAAAGGTACAGATAGTAGAAAGCGATTCCAAGTATTATTACCACAGCTATTATGCCAAGCCCTATGTTTCTAACCTTATGCCCTCCCATTTTATTCACGCAACATCTATTTTTTATTGTAGGTTTATAGCAGACAGGGTTTAAATGCTTTCCTAAATGCTTTTCCATCCAAGAAAAAAGCGTTTGCAAAATCTATGTTGGCGATTGAACTTTTTCCGGTGCGTTTTTCATTCCGGCATTTTTGCCGTATGTTTTTCTCAATAATCATTTACTTTGATTGTTGGAATGAAAAGCAAGAGATAAATACCTTTTTAATAGATTATCTGCAAGGGTTTACATTTATTTGAATAAAAGGGGTTGTGATCACATGGTTTATTTCATGCTTAACGCATGGTTAAATGGGTGGAACAGAAAAACTATCACATAGCCTCAGAAAAGGGGCTGAAACTCTTTCAATAGACCCACCTACCGCTTCTGGAGAACCCAAAACTCTTACAAGAATCTGGAATATAGGAGAGCTAGGGGGAGGAGTATCTTATTTTGGAGAGGATAACCTTCTAGGCATATACTCCCTTCTTAAGGACAGAATATCGCAGAATACTGCTCCTAACCTTATTGTATTCAGGCAAATTCTTCCGGAGGTTCCAAAATACGGCACAAAGAGCTACAGGGCGAGAAACCTGCTGATTGCCGATGAGGTAGATGACCTTGACCAGGCAACAGTTATGATGAAGCCCCATCTGAGCAGGATAACAGACCTTATAAAAAAGAGCGAGGCAGACACAAAGGTAGTATATGTCTGGGGCTACAATGACGACCAGAATGAGAAGGCAGAATATGAAGCCCTTGGAGAGGCGTTCAACCACAACCCAAATCACTTGGCAAGAATGAGGATGACCTATAACCAGGTTGTAGCGGATATAGGAAGCAAGATAGACAATATAGACATAGAGCTTGCGCATATAAAAGATGAAATCAAAAATGTTGCAAAAAAGCAGGATCATGCTGGCAAAAGGAATAATAAGGCCGAGAAAGACCTCTCTATATTATCCTTAAAGCTGCCGGCCAAAATGTCCTATCTGGAGAAAAAGAGGGAGCAGCTGATGGATGAGCTGTCAGACAATCTGCAGATAAAAGACCTTTATACTAAACTTATTGAGATGTGGATCGGGGGCAGAAACGCTGAAGAGGTTTTCGAAGCCCTAGGAGAAGAATACATGGACTTGGAGCTCATCAATCTTATAAAGCCTAACGAGGGCCATACAATCGAGGAGCTAAGGAAAATTACAGAAAACGAATTCAATAGCGTAAAGAGACAGATTTCTACGCTGAAGGAAAAAAGCAGCGAAAAGGGATCCAAGCTTGAGATGCGTGCTAAGGAGCTCGCAAACAAGCTTACAAAGTTCTCGCATATGATGATTGCCAACGAGAGAAGCAAGGCGGAAAGAGCCACAGAGGAGAGATTGTCGCGAGAACGCAGGTTTACAGGATTGGAGGCGGGCACTCCCAGTCAGACAAGAATCGAGAGCAGGCTCTCAAGGCTCATAATAGAAAGCAGCATAAAAGACGTGTTCGGAAGAAGGATGCATATATCAATAACATCAGGAAACCGCACGTATATCCAGATTGGAGACTTGAAAGTTGTTGCTGGAACTAAGGGGGATAACACGTCTCCGCATTTCATAAAAGACAGCAGCTATAAGGTCAGGCAGATGCTGCGCACACTTGAGAATGATGCGGACGTTATCCTGCTATCAGGCAGCCCGCGGGGGATGGATGAGCCGCTCCCTAAGTGCAACCGCGGCAGCGAGATATTCTTTACAGATGTTGCACCTCCATGCATAAATGTGCAGAAACTTATGCAGGAGCATGCAAACGGCAGGAAGACCTGGTTTACAGAGATGCTAACAAAGGGAATGCCAGCATCTGGGTTCAATGAAATAGAGATATGCGAGGGAAGGGCAACAAACACCTTTATATCATCTGAAAAGCTTGCAATATTTGCTGCAAGAGAGAAGCGTGCCCAGGCCCGCGTGCTTGCCAAAATGATCGCAGAATCGTATAGCTATAATAGCTCCAAAGAGGAGCTTGACGCCAGGGACATGCTGCAGCTCAGGAACAAGCTGCCTAGCGAAATAACGGAGAAGAACAAATTTGCAAAGCTTCTTGATAATTTGGGAACAGACAGGAATGACAAGAAGAAACTGCTCAAAATCTCTTCCAAGATATTCAATCAGGACTTTAAGAGGGCTGGCGATGCGGAAGGGCTTATGAGTTGGGCTGAGAGCAAGCTCTCTTCAAACAGCGGCAGAGAAGAGTTCAACAGGATCCTATTCGTAGATATAACTGACACGCATTTCGGCAGCCCTGGAGAAGGCTACCCGAACAGGATAGTATTTGACAGAATGATAAAATGGATACTGGACAATGTCAAGGAGAAGGTCGTGCTCGTCCTTGATGGAGACAATATAGAGGGAAACTTAGGAAGCTTCAAAAACAGGGTAAACAAGGAGAATGATCTTAACAATGAATCCGCTTTCGGAGACTATCTTGTTAAAAATGGGATTGGGAAGCATAGTAGGGAGTATGAAGAGAGCATGAGAGATTACAGGGAATGGCTTTATTACAAGAGCCCGATACAGAGCCTGAACACACAGGCAGACCTTTTTGTAGAGGCTATAAAGCCGCTCGTGAAGAGCAATATTGTAACCAGCGTAATAGTAACTGATGGGAATCATGCGAACGGCACATTCCCTGGAGGGGACGTGACAGAATCCGGAGAGCTTGCTCAGAGAATCGTGGGAATAGCGCCTGATGCGCTCAAAGATAAGATAAGGAGAGTTTACGGCGGAAGGCACGGAGGCTATGGGGAGTTTGAAATCGGCTCTGGGCTTGGCATATCTGTAGGGCATAGAACAGAAGCCAACACAATAGAGAGGCTCATGCCAAGAGCCACAGTGGCAGTAGGGGGAGACAGGCACAGGCATAGAAAGACCATAATGGGAGGCAGGGCTATACTGGAAGGCATTGCGCTGCAGGGCAACACAGGCCATCCAGATGTGATAGGCATAGCCACTACAGACTCTTTGAGAGGGGTTTCAATCTTCACGTTGGAATACGAAAATAGCGGAAAGCTGCTATCGGCTGCGGATACTTTCGTAAGCGTCGACTTCCTGAAAAGGAAAGGATACCTAAAGATCAACCCGCTCATATCTGGATTCGAGGCTGCGCAGCATAAGATAAATGTACTTCCGAAAAAGATGGTTGCATACTGACGGCATTGATGTTTTTTAAAAATGGTTTTGCATATGAAGCAGCAGATTGAGTATAGAGAAGTATTAAATAATATATCGATTTGATAGTTTTATTGGAGGAGGAAATGGTTGTTGCGGAAAGAGACTTGCCGGCAAAATCCTGCGCGGGTTTTAAGGACGTTCGCGAGGATTTCATATCCAACGACTTATACTTAAGCACATTTAGGTGGGTGGCCAAAAGGCTAGGCATAGAAGACGCAAAACCTCCCAAGATTACCTATTCTCCCGTTCCGGTTGCAATAGGGGCTTGCAGGAACATGGACTACGAGGGATTATACAAAAGCGCCCCTGCGCCGGAAATGATAGTATACTCTGGAAGCGCGAGAAGCTTGGGAGAAATTATGAAAACAGTTGCACACGAGTCTGCACACGCATGCCTATCTACGCCCAACACCGCGTCTAGCCAAGTTAGGCACGCTGAGGAGGGAGTTGCTAGAGTAATAGGCTGCACAGCATATGCAGCATTTACAAATGCTTGCGATGAGAATGCCTTTGTAGCCAATATGCTGATAGATGCCTCTTTATCAATTATACAGAGCTCTCTTGTGGAATTGAGCATGGTTAAAGGAAAGGGTGATATAAGGCCGGGAGTTTTAGTGAAACTGCCCACAATAGCAAACACATTGGAAAGCGTGGACTACATAATCGGCCTTGCCGTAGAGATAGGAGAAGATCTTACAAAAGACCCAGTTGCATACTCTATGGAGAAACTCGCGGAGAGGATAAGGCATGACATGTTAAGAAAGGGGAGAGAAGGACCGGAGGCAGGAAAGGCGGTTGGCTACAACAATGAGGTAAAGGAGCTGTTTGACAGGTCTAACAGTGCATTGGAGAGCATAGGAATATCCCTGGCGCACATCCGTGGAGAGGATGTTTTTGCAGGATTGGAGAGGGCAGACGATTTCATGCATTACATATGGTCATATTTGGGAAAAGAGTGATAAAATGCGCGCAACAATAACCCCGCATGCGGAAGGGGCAGAAAAGCCGGTAAGCATAGAGCAGATTCCTAAATATGCTAGAACAGAGTTTAGGTCCTTTGAAAAACTGGCAAGATCCTCGGATATTTCTACGAAACTTCCGAAATACGACAGCGGCACGGGGTTCAAGAAGATACTTGGGCACTTTTACTGGGTATCTGTAATTCAGCCAAACGGGGCGAAACTGAGCAGAGAACTTTTGAGGCTTGAGGGAGGGCCCTGCGTTGTAAAGGTTTTCGGGCAATCCCAAAGGATAGTGCACGAATACGATGCGGAAAAATGCTTTGATGCTAACAGCATTCTTCTCCCAACCCCTGAAGAGTCTACCATATCTTCCAGGAAAAAATTCTGGCAGGCCAAGAGAAGTGCGGTTAAATGCATAAACGACCCTGAGTATTCAGCAGCATTTGATTTGATAATGCTAGGCACGGGAATAAAAGACGGGACCCTCTACATGTATGTAGAAAACGCGCCCATTGCATTGGAGAGAAAGATATTAAGGGTGATGAACGTCATAGAGGGCATATACGGAAGCATCCAGCTAAACAGCTCGATTGAGACAATGCTCAGGTATGTCGCAAGGACGAATGTACAGCTCAGAAGATAGCAGGTTTGCGCAACTATTGAGCTGCACGGAGAGTCTAAGTATTGAAGTGCAGAAACAGGATTGGTTTAATGGTAAATTCTCACATAGTAACCGCTTATGGAATAGCCATAGTAATAGTCATACTTGGCGGGACGGGTGTTACATACCTTCTCGGGCATAACCAGCCGAATTTCAGCCAGAATATAGGGTCGTTCGTTACAGCCCTCTATTTTACAGTTACTACGCTAAGTACAGTAGGATACGGAGATATCGTTCCGATAACTCCGATAGCAAGGATCTTTGACATAATACTGATACTCGGAGGGCTGGGGGTTTTCTTCAGCGCAATAACGATAATATCGAGTGATTTTGTGAGCACGAGAGTTGAAAAATTGACAGGAAGGATAAGCAGGATCGAGAAGAGGTTCCTTAGGAACCATATTGTGCTCATTGGAGCGCACCTGACCAACATTACAATAGCAGAGCAGCTTAAGAACAGCAACAGCAGGTTCGTTATAGTAATGTCAGACAAGGTAAAATCGGACGAGTTCAAGGACAGGGGTTATCCCTCCTATGTTGCGGATTCCACTTCAGAGCACGATATGAAGGAGTTCAACCTGGATCTTTCTCATAGGATAATTATTGACCTGAACGACACCTCCAGGGCGATGTACACAGCAATAGTCGCAAAAAGGTTTGCTGCGGCGGAAAAGATTGTAGTTGTCGCTACAACGCAGGATCTTGAGGAGCATCTAAAGGAGATAGGCGTAAAAAACATAATCAACCCTGCAACAATGGCTGCAAAAAAGATAAACGATAGCTTCCTCTGATTTGGATGTTTGGGGCTTTAAAGGATTGATACAAAAAGCCTGCGCATCCGCTTATTTAGGAGCCTGAGCCCCTTCCCTTCTAAGATTGCTAAAAGAGGCTGCAAGCAGCGTTTGAATAAAAGTGGTCATATCCTCCTTCTCAGGAAGCATTTCATAAAGCCTTACCCTCTCCTTATCCAGAAAATCCTTTATGCTGCCGTAATGGTTTTGTATTATGTTTTTTATGTCATCGCCGTCCTTGCCTTCCCTGCTTCCTCTGCCGTTCCCATCGGAAAGGAAGACGTTGTATTTCATCATAATCATGTGAAATGGAGATGCGACTCTCACTTTTGCAGCCTTGCTACCAGCGTGCAGGTTCATCTCCAACGAGCCCTTTATTATATCGTTTATTGGAATTCCGCTTACGTCCCTGCTGAAGTATACATCTACGCATATGCCGCTCTCCTTGTCTACAACATTGCTCAGAGGGCCTTTAGAGCTGTCTACAATGAAGCCGGAATCGAGGAGGCGCTCCCTAATATCATTGTATGCGGATGGCTGCCTTAGAAGGTTTTTGGTGAATACCGAAGGGTCTATTACAACATCTATGTCGTTCGTATTCCTCTTGCTGTGGAAGCAGAGGAGGTTTACCGCCCTGCCGCCTATTATTGTGGCAGAATCGCCGAATACAGAGCTAAGCCTTTCATATATGTCTATAAGCTGCCTTACAGGTATATCGACTCGTCTGCGCGCTTCCAATTCCATATTAGATATTGCGCTTTTATGATATTTATAGCTTTTTGAAGAAGAGCGGGAGCTGTCGGCACGGCAGTTCGTTTATTAATATATTGGGTCTGAGTTGAAAGGGCCGCCCCATCCCTCAGATGTGAATGGACGCATGTAGCCTTTCAGGTATTCCTTGTCAAAGAAGCTCAGGTCTTTTAGATGGCCGCATGACGGTGCAGAGCACCAGCAGTAATTTGCCGGGTCTATAAGAACAAGCGGCCTGTCGGGATTATCCGTAATAAATGCATTCATGCCATGCGGGTCCCCGTGCGCAACGTTTTTCGAATGAAGGTACGCAAGGGTTTTTTTCATCTCAAATAGTATTCTTTTATGCATAACATCATAGCCGTAGCCCTTCATGATTCTGCGAAGTTTTTTTGACGCATCATTGTCTGGATCTAAAGAGTTTTCAGAATGCACTAGCACTGGTAGCTTTTTAAGAAGCCCTGCTATTCTGTTTTTGTCATCGCTTTCCATGCCTGAGCGCAGCATTCTTCTTAGGGCCGCTTCTCTGATTGCTTCAGCCTCTATGCCGATTCCATCAAGGTTTTCCATTACCAGATAGTAGAACCCATTCGCAGATCCCTTTTCTTTAGGGTCTTCTATCCATCTCTCAAGCGCATATGTCAAGGTCCTTTCATTGAGAATACTTACGTAATTTTCCTTTGGGACTACATGCAGAACACAGTAGGGCTCTACAACCATTCCGCCTGCCACTTCCCTAAGGAAGCGAAGCCTGAAGAACTGTGATGCTACCTCGCCAGGCTTGTCTGAGCTTTTCAGGTAATAGTCATCGAACTTAGGATTAGACATGATTCCTGCAGAGATAATATTGGACTCGTGCTCTTTTGTAAGCGAAAATCCTTTTGGCATGCATATTATTTGAAATTTCAGATATTTATATTTGCCTGGCCTGACTCCAGACGCCACGCCATTATCCATGAAGAATCTTCAAAGGGGATAGAATAACCCTCCAGGAGGTGTTGGTCTGAGCGGGAATTTGGACTGAAATGCAAGCATCCCTTTTTGTATTGCAGCGGTATACCACCCGGGGCTCGACAGTTAATAAATAAAGTACAGAGATAGATATATATATCTGAATATCACATATATATGATATTGTGATATGAATGACAATGAACGTTCTATTAAAAAAACTCTATTTAGAAAAAAAAGAGTTTGTAACAGCAGATGAACTATACTCATACGCTAAATCACTTAAAACCAGATATAGTATCGGTATAAGGTATCTGCTTAGTAGAGGTTATTTAATAAGAATATTCAGGGGTATTTTTTATACAAGAACGCTTAATGAGGTCAATTTAGGAGAGGAACGTTATAGCTATATGGAGTTAATTGCAAAGGGAATCGAACTTAAAGGAGTTAAAGAATGGTACTATGGCTTACATAGTGCGCTAAAACTTAACAATATGACACATGAAGAATTTGGAATAGATGAGGTAATTAGTGCGGAAATTTTCAGAGCCAAGCCTTTTGATATATATGGGCATAAAATTAAATTTAATAAGGTTTCTAAGAAGCTTCTCGGTTTTGGTATTATTAAAAAAGGGATTTTGAGATACTCTGATCGCGAAAAAACCATATTAGACTTTATATATTTCTGGAGATATAACGGAATTCCGGAAGAAAGAATACTGATTGATATAGCTGATTGGGCCAAGGATATAAAAAAGGAAACAATAATAAGATATGCTAAGAACTACCCAAATGTTGTCAAAGACACGATCGAAAAGGCGCTAATGTGAATATAAGCCTGATAAAGCATTATAAAGAGAGTACCAATCAGAAGGACTGGTTAGCCGCGTATGCCTTTTCGCCCTGTATTGCGCGCGCAATAAGCGTGCCTACCACTACCACTATTATGTTGGCTAGCAATGCGAGCATTCCTATGAATACCGGACCTATGCCTGTTGCTATAAGAGTTGTAGTCCATGTTGCATAGTTGTTTGCAGCAAGCATCATGTATATTCCTAGGACGATTCCAACAATAAGGCCTATGAAGACAGCCCACTTGTTGAGTTTTCTTGTTATCATGCTGAATACGAATGCGGGAAGTATCTGCAGTATTAATATTCCTCCAAAGAGCTGGAGCTGTATTGCGAATGTTGCAGGTATTATGAACACGAAGCCAAGTGCAAGGAACTTGAATATCACAGCGAAGACCTGGGCCGTCCTTGTTTCGCCATTAGGAGTCATCTTTGGCTTGATCTCCTTTGCAATGTTCCTTGTGAAGAGGTTAGCTGCGGCTATCGCCATTATGGCAGCAGGGACTAGCCCTCCTATGAAGATTCCAAGAAGAGCCGCACCAGAGAGCCATGATGGAAGGGTTGTAAGTATAAGACCTGGAACTATCTGTGTACCTTGGACTGAAGCAGGGAAGATCTTGACGTATTTCAGTGCTGCAGGTATTCCATAAACAAAGAAACCGAACATAGCGAGGAAGCCGAGCCCTATGCTGTAAAGCGGAAGCAGCGATGCCGTCTTCCTTACCCTTTCTGGACTGCTCTGCGCAAGAGTTGCATTTGTTACATGAGGATATAGGTAGAGTGCAAGCGCGCTTAGTATGAATAGGCTCCAGTATGCATTATACAGGCTTGAAGGCAGAGTGAAATAGTGTATGCTTGTACTTGATGCATTCAGTATGGCGGAATGAAGCCCTCCTACTGATGCTACTGAGATTACAACAACGGCTACAGTTACAAGTATAAGAGCATCTTTGAGTACCGCGCCAAGGGTTGCACCCCTAAGTCCGCTGGTCCATGTGAATGCGGCAAGTATTATGAATGAGAGTATCAATGCAACCTCTATTATTGTTGTGACTACTCCAAGGCCGCTCAGCAGCGCTATAAGAACAGCCTGCATGCCCACTATCTGAAGCGCTATGTACGGCAGTTCTGCGACTATTCCAACAATAGCTATTGATATTGCAAGGAGGCGGCTGCTGAAGACAGACCTGACAAAGTCTGCAACCGTGAGATGACCATGCTTATTTGCTATCCTCCAGAACTTCGGCATCGCCCACATTGCAAATGCGTATGTTATTATGACATAAGGAGCTGCAAAGAAGTATATCGAGCCCTTTGCGAAGAGGGATGATGGAACTGCTATGAATGTGTAGGCAGTGTATATGTCCGCACCGAGAAGGAACCATCCTACGAATGTGCCAAGGCGCCCGCCTGCCATTCCCCATTCTTTGAGTTTCTTCAGATCTCCTTTCCTCCACCTGCTTCCGTAGAATCCAAGGAATATGAAGACTGCGAAGAGCGCAACGAAAACAGTTATAGAGACTGAGTTTATCATTACATCCTTCCTCTTCTGCGCCTAGATCCGGTTGACTTTGAACCTGTAAGTCCGTGGCTCTTGTCGCGTTTATTCCACAGCACTGCTGCGATATAGAAGAGCAGTGCTCCAAGAGGCATCCACATCATCTGATAGAAATAGAAGAAAGGAATTCCGAGTATTATCGGGTATTCTGAATTGTATGTAGGTATCAGAAGCAGAGCTATAAGAGGTATTATGAGCAGGATAACAATTGATATGTCAGTGCCTCTTCCCATACTATGCCCTATACAATGTTCACTATTCGATGGAAAGGTTTTTATTTATATGCTTGGTTGGTATTAGCCGCTTGCATTGAACGGAGTGCCGAATGTCTCATTAAGATAGAGCCTTGAAAGATATGACAGGCTGCCTGGAAGGAACTCAGTACGGTTGCCAAGACCTGAGCTGTAAGAGGTACTCCTTGTGAAGTTGTTCAGAACAATTTTTTTGACAAAACGGAAATCCGCATTTATTGAGACATTGGAAGGATTGGATGAGAGGAATGTTGCATAGATGCAGGAGCCAGGCATGGATGTGTTCAGGTGTACAATTCCGCTTATAGTTGCATTAGTAAACGAAAAAGTTGAGAATGCGATAGAGTAGCCATAAAGATTAGAGCCGTAAGGGAACTGGGAAAGAGCATCGCTGTATGACGAGCTGCTGTTCATAAGAAATATTTCGGTTGTATTCCTGGATTCTATGGCCATTGAGACTGTGCCATTGGTGCCTGGCCCGCATATTGGGTGCATTATGTATGGCGGCTTGGCAAAATAGACAGATATATTCTCTATTGTGCTGTTCTGCCTGTATATGGAATATGGACGATTGGTGTATATGTAGCTTATCTGCGGGGACGGCCATACAGGACCAGCAAGTATTATCACTGCGATTATTGTGGATATGGCAACGATTGCGGGCTTGTTTGACGAAAGGAATAAGAAGAGCCTCTTTATGTGCCTGCTCTTATGGAGGCCATTTGATTCGTAGAACGTTCGTATGAACAGCGCTATTACGCTGCTGATGAGGAGATAGTATCCAATGATTCCTATATTTATTACAAAGTCTGGCACAGTAGCTGCACCGCTTATATAAAGAAGAAGGGGAAGGAGGACAGCAATAAGGACTATGATGTTCTCTGTATGGTTGCGCATAAGCAAGAAGGCATATACAGCATATGCAACAAGCGCAACTGCAGCATACTGCAGAATAGGCACTCCAAAGTATGATATCGAACTGCCGAAGATGAGCGCCATTGAAAAGCCAATGCATACTGCAACATGCCTGCTGCTCTTTGATATTAATATTCCAAGGAAAACAAACGCGATAAACGAGTAAAGGATAAATGCGCTATTGTTCAGAAAAACAAAGTAGGCAAGGAAAAGAACAAATATCCCTATATAGAGATAAAGCGCTAAGCTTCCCAGCCATTTGTATTTGAGAATCTTCTGCATGTTAATTTTATGATTCATGCTCTAACCGGTTTGTGTATATGCTTTGAATGCGCCTTAGACGCTTTCCATCCGTATACTCCTATTGAAACGGTGGCACCAAGCGCAATTAGGGAGATTGCCCATGATATCCATGCATATGTCTGCAGTGTATAATAGAGTGTAATGGTATAGTTGCCGGTCTTGTTCATGTACCATGCATTGGCAAATCCGTTGACTTGAATGTGGCGGCTTTGGTTTATTTCCGTGCCGTTAGAGTAAAAGGCAGCCCAGTGTGGGTCATAAGTTTCACGGAAGACAAGATAGTAAGGCGTTGTGGCATTGGTGATATGGGCCGTAACTTTTGTAGGAGAGTTCTGAACAAATAATACGTGCGGCTGCTTAAAATTAGATATTCCAGTAGGGTTTATCTTGTTAGTGTTGTTGAACAGACCTATGTTTTGTGCGCTGCATACCACCGTGTCTTGTATATTAAATGTTTCATTGCCAATAATGTTTAACAATCCCTTGTAAGATGCATTTTCAGAATTATCTATATTACTTGCATAGACAAGCGGTACGTAATTCAAATTCTGATATAGTGCAGTTGTATTAAAATATTTGAGAAATGCAATATTTGATGTAGAATTTAGGTTTTTGTATATAGCATTAAAACTAAATATAGAAGGTACACATCCTCCACATTGAGAGTATTCAACTGCGTCGCCTTGAACGATTATATACTTTATTCCAAACACCCCTAAAAGATTAGAGATGTTCGGCAAACTAGAAGCGTTTGTATCGATTATTTGGCTAATAATGTGATACTCTGAATCAGATGTGGGAAAGAAAAATTCGCTGTATCCGCTAAAACCACCTGTGTAAGTCGGTCTATTAATAAGTAAAGAATATACATTTACACCTACGTACCAATTAGTAAATTGCCATCCGGATATAAGAGGCAAGGTTGCAATAGAGTAATTGCCATGTTTATTATTTATAAAGTTAGACAGGTTAGACACATATGGCGGAATGCTTTGTACGTTAAAAAGCTTCTCAGACTGCGTAGGTTGCCCGTAATATTGCATATATGGCATGTATACAAATTGGTACAGATACGCACCTATCAGAATCAAAACAGACATTAGGAATAAGTACATATAGGTCTTTTTTTTATTCTGCAGTTGCTTATAAATAACAAAAATAGCCATTCCAAATAAAACAAAAATAAGAAATGTGAAAACGGGCTTGAGTGCGGATGGATATCTTAGGGACAGAAGCAAATTAAAACGGCCTAAAATAAATGAGAATGCTGGGCCAAACGGCTTATTTATTGTTGCCGAAAGGAAAAGCGTGATTATATATTCGGTCCACATCCCTACAAAAAGCACTTTTAAAATTTTATTTTTGTAGTTGATTACAATTACGGTTCCGATGATGGAAATTAATAGAAATAGAAGACCGATTAAGGACTGCGCCCAATTCATTGGGTATATGACAAAGCCGGTCAGTGACTGAATTATATTGAGTGTGGATGTTGCTAATATGGAATATGATACAGAGTTAAATATAGAGTTAGTAAGCCCATCTCTATATAAAGAAAGAAAAGTCGAAACTACCATGGGTAAGCTTATGAGAATTGCCGCCAGAAATGCATAAAAGTAGTACCTAAATTTGAGATACTTATTGGCACCGGAGAAAATTGTAAGGAAAACGAATAGAATTACAACAAAGATTCCAGTCTGAATTACGTCGCCAAAACCAAAAAGAATCGCAAGGGACAAAAAAAGAGCCAGAAGAGAAGTATATAAATAGAGTGGCCGCGCCTGTTTATTTCCATTGCTTAAAGAAGTTGCATTTATTGCAATTTTATAAGAAAAAAATACAATATATGGTAAAAATACCATAGAGGTTTCAAGAGTCAAGTCTCCTAAACTCAAACCAAAATTTAAAATAAATAAAATTGAAATTATAAAAAATAGTGATTTTAGAATCAATGATCTCTGTTTTTTAAATAGCTCATTGAGCAAAATAAATAGGCCAAACGCACCAAACCACCCCAATAGTGAATAATATAAAAGAAAGGCAAACTTAATTCCTAAAACAGAATAAATAAAGGATATAAATAAATAAAAAATAAGTAATGGTGCACTATAAATCTCATTAATGATACCAGAATAGATTAAAGGATTCCACATGAAGAAGCCCAGTTTGAAAATGGATCCAACCGTATATACCGGAATGCCTTGATCCCCTCCAAAGGAATAACTAAAGTTAAAAAATATAGAAAAGCTTAGAATAACCACGAGAAAGAGGAGAACGCCAAAGCCAATTACTGGATGGTCCATAATATGTTTTACTATCGAAATAGAAATAATCTCACTTTTTATTGCAGGATTGCATAGTATACTTAAGGAATTAAATTCTTAAAAACTCTCCCTCTGAATGCGGATCAAACTGCCTAAAAGCAGGGCCCTCTCTCTTTCTACAGCAAAACCTGTCGATATTCTGCAAGGTATATAAAATAGTGGTGTATACAGACCCGAATAAATAAAGTTACAATCAATATCTACTCATGTTTGATTGCATATGTCCTCAAATATGGATGACGGGTGTGTAATGATGAAATGATTAGGAATTCCAGAAAGGTGATGAAACGATACTAATATAAAATTCAATTCCCTATTAATTATATATTATGAATAATTAAAAAGGTATGAGTCACAGGCAATTAAATTTGGATTATACCTAGATAGTTTATTTTTACGAGTTATTTTGTATCTATAAAAAGGACTATTGTATATTTTTCTAGTTAAATTTAAAAGTAGGTAGTGTTTGTATATAAAATTTATTGGCCATGAAGAAACTGTGCCTTTGTTTTCTTTGTTCCATAAATGAACATAATCTGATTGTTGAATGTCATTATGAAAAAATTTACCAGTCTTGCGAACTGTTCTCACATATACATTTATTTCATCTTTAGAATAGAGAGTTATCCGCTTGCCATTTTCAGGTTTAATAACTTTATAAAAACTATAGTTAGATTGGGATACTTTAGCTAAAAACACTTCTGTATCTTTGTAACCATTTTTACTTGAATAAAGAGAAAAAAATAATTCTGGTGATATTTGATAAAATCCATGACCACATAAATTATTTGTAGGCAATATGTGAATTATTTGCCCACCAGGCTTGCACAGATGCGATACATTTTCCAAAGCTTGGGCAATATCATATATGTGCTCTAAACTACCGCTATCTATAACAGTATCATACTTTTCTTTCACATTATCCGGTATTGGCATATTCATATCATGAATTATTGTTGCCTTTTCGTAATTACTTTTATCTATAGAATTAACAATAGTAGAATGAAAATAATCCTTTAGTAGTGATTCTGCGTATATTTCTTTCTTATATTGCATATTTGTTGGGATAGTCCTTTTTAAAGAACCTTCAGTTATGTTTAGGTTTTGCCTCCCTATTGTGATAGTTTTTTTGAAATGAGAATGTTTATGCGCATAACACAAAAACTTTAATATTTGTGCATCGATCCCCATAAAATCATTTAAATAATATATTAGCTCTTAATCTAAGCAATTTTAGAAGTTTAGTTCTCGTATATAATCTCAACATCAAGTTTTAAATACATTGTTAGGCCCATTATTAAAGCTTCTTCTAAATTAGTATAAAGTTAAATTTTCAGCTAGTTTTATTACCACTTTCTAAATCAGTTATTTGTATTAAAAGGAGCATATTTAAGGTTTAGGTCTTCTATATTTCATATGAAATTACAATTACATGCTAAGGTAGTTAACTTCATTCCATACATTATGGCATTAAAAAACTGGCCAAAAGCAGTAATGTTTAGATATGGTCTTCTTAAATCCGTGCTATTAAAATTCAGGAGTGGTATGACATACTATGTGAATCAGAACAATAAGTTTGCAGGTTTACAATTAGTACTTTTTGCAGGAAAACATGGTGTCCATTTAGATAATAAAAGAAAAGATAAATATACTTGGATTTTAAATGAAAAAAGGCAGATAATTAAATTGCCGAATGATATGAGATTTTACCTTTGTGGGTTTGATAGCGACATAATGGCGGAAACATTTATTTATGATATACATTTTGTTGATTTTGACCTCAGAGATAAGATTATAATAGAAGGCGGTGCATATATAGGAGATACTGCATTATATTATGCGGATAAAGGTGCCATAGTTTATTCTTTTGAACCGGATAAAACAAATTATAATGCATTTATTAAAAATCTTAAATTAAATCAAAAATTAGCAAAAAGAATTACTGCATCTAATTTAGCGCTAGGTAAAGAGGGTGTTGTAGAATTCCCAGAAAATTTTTGGGGAGGGGGATCGACATTTTCTAGTACAAAAAAAACACAGAAAATACAGTCTGTTAGTTTATCTACGATATTAAAACGCCATAACATAAAAAAACCCTATCTGTTGCATTTGGATATTAAAGGTGGAGAATTTGAAATAATAAAATCCAGAGATTTATCGTTATTTGATAGATGCCGCATTGAGTATACTACGAATTATGAAGGTAAATATATTGGTAATGTTGATAAATTAATAAATGAATTAAAGAAAAAAGGATTTAACAATATACGAATTTTTAAGCATAATTACGGATTTTATAGTTTAAACGAGCACGGAACTATAGATGCTTGTAAATAAGAATATTTAAAGTATGAATTTGTGGTTAAATGAAAGTAGGAATTATAGCAAGAAGAGGTAATTTTAAATTATCTTCAAAGCTTACAGGATTGTGGGGATATAGCGTACAACGCTATATCTCTATTTTATGCGATAAGCTAATTAAAAACTCAGATAATTATTTTTCAGTAGAAAAGATAGAGCTTGGAAAAGGGTCATCAACACTTAGTCGAAGGACAACATTATTTTTTGATCTTACATTTTATAATATGCGTAACTTTAATATTTTGCATGCACCAACCCCTTTACCTATTAAACCAGTAAGAATTGGGGTAGATACAAAAGTGATTACCACAAGCCATGGGATGCACTCGGTAGACCGAGATGGTGCCTGCTACAATATAGAAAGAGAAAATCAACGCATTATAGACAAAATACTTGGGCATTTTGGTGAGCACGGGACCTTAAATTCAGATTACATAATTGCGGTGTCCTCATTAACAAAAAAACGCGCAGTAGATTTGGGTTTTAGTTCAAAAAAAGTATTTGTTGTGAATATTGGAATTGATGATAAATTTATTAATACTCCAAAAACGATTAGCAAAGTAAACAAAAATTTTGTTGTAGGTTATCTTGGGCCAATGTATAAAAGAAAAAATGTTATATTTGCGATAGATGCATTCAAAAAAATTAAAGATCAAGAGATTAGATTTAATGTTTGGGGCAAAAAAGCTTACGATTATCCTAATTTAATAAAAGCAAGAGGAGGTGATAAAAGGATTAGTTTTATGGGCATTGCACCTGAGCACTCTTTAGTTAGTACATACGATACCTTTGATGTATTTGTTTATCCTACACTTTGCGACCAATTTCCAGCATCTTTACTTGAAGCACAATCTAGAGGCATACCAGTAATAACATTTAAGCACGGAGAGATATCAAATGAGGCTCGAAAGTACTGTATTGAAGCTGAAGATGAATATGATATGGCTAGAATTATAGAAAAAATAATGAGAAATGGTTATAGTAATAAAATAAGGCTTGATGCCATGAAATACGCTCGAAGCTTTACCGCAAATAAGTTAGCACTAGAAACTATGAAAGTTTATAAAAAGGTTTATAATAGTTAAATCTTTCTTAAATGCTATACAACAGTTTCTAAATAAAATTAATTCATATTAATGATATTATCTAGCTATAATTTTTAAAGTCTTAAATTAATCGAATAAATTTTAAAAAATTAATCTGTAAAGTTTTTAGGATTAATTTTATTATCTAATTTCTTTCTTAATGTATATAAATATTTTTTAATTACTTTCTAGATGCGAAATTAATAGTTTTACTAAGCTTTTCCTAATTAGGGGTTGTGTTTATTTTTTAAACATTTCAAATATTTTAAGTAGAATTACTTTTTTATCAAAATTCTTTATGGCAATTCTCCTATTATTCATTCTACATTTATCAAATAGATATTTGTCATTTGTTTTTTTAGAAGCGAGTGATAATAATATTGCAATATAACTCCATTTGCCCCCATTTTCTGATATTGTAGCATTTGCTCTGAGGTCTTTTAAATCCTTCCATGCGGCATTCTTTTTGCTAGTTACAATGTATAAACCACTCGCAAGTCCTTCCAGCATCACTTTTGGGAATACCTCAAACGCAGGTATCAGCAATACATCTACTTCAGTAAGCTTCTTATTCTTCTCATTATCGCTTAATATTCCTAAAAAATGTATATTTTTTAATGCTGTAAACTGCTTCCTATGTTCAGTTGGTATATCACCAATAAAATAAAATTCGAATTTATCAATTTCCCCTTTAATATTAAGTTCTTTAATTATATCCAAGACAGTTAGTGCGTCTTTTTCCATGCCACCTATATGCAATATTCTTAGTCTATTTGACTTATTATGCGCAAGGTAAAAACTTTTAGCTTCAATCATTGGAGGTATGCAAAACACGTTTTGCCTCTTGAAATTGAAAACCTTAATCATGTAATTAGCTTGCTCTCTATTTAATGCGTGGCAGTATAGATTATCCATATTAGTATCGTTTATACGTATTAAAGCACGGATAATTGAGTTAAGTGTTGCTTCTAATATACGATGTCCATATACAAGCTGGCCCATTTTCAAGTGCATGCTATGGCAGCCAATTACGTATTTTTGATTTTTTGGTCGCATCAAAATATTAATTATGTAGTCGTACACGCTATATGGAAAGTATATTATACCACTTTTAGGCAGATTGCGATAGATGGTTAGATGCCAGCTGAATGGCAGCAGATATTTTTGGCATGATATTATAGATTTTGGTATCATTTTGTACCTTGCTTTAATGTATTTATAGTTAGATACCGCTTGCCGGTAACTATTATTTTCTGTAATTAATATCTCAGTATCTACTCCTGATTCATGCAAAAATTTGGCATACTCATACACATGCCATTCAGTTCCTCTGTAACTGTATTTTATGTCTACAGGTGTTATAAGCGAAACCTTCAAGAAATCACGCAGCTAGCTTATCAATCAAAGTTTTCCTCACTTTCTGTGCGCCTAAATTATCTTCCATCGCACTTTTTGTTATCTCAAAACCCAGTGCGTATCCTAAGTCTCGGCCAATAAGCATATAGGATAAATATTTATCAACCGTGACCCTTCTTCTTAACACTTGTAAATCTGAGTCATAGATAGAATATTTATCAATATAATAAGAGAAAAGCACACTCTCAGCAATCAGCTCTATAGGGAGTGCAGTTATAGATATGTTCCTGCTATCAGATCTCTGAAGAGGATGGTCTACCTTGCCTTTATCAAACCATATTACATTAAAGCCTCTTTTTATGCTCTCAAGCGCAGCTGCTGCCTCGTTCCTTCCACCTTGTTTGGTATAACCTGGCAGTTTAAACCCGTGCAGTGCATCTCTCTTCCAAGACATGTTAACTCCGTGCTGCTTGAATGTTTTTATCATGTTGTACCTTCTTCCTGTATCAACCAGCATGCCGCTTTTCCCTATGTACATTCCGTAATCCTTAAAATTGGTGTCTATTGGCTTATCTATTATAGTATGCTTGTTCATCCTCCATTGCTGCGACCTAATAAAACTCCTTAAAAAGGGCACCTTTGTGCCATCTGGATACATGCTTTCATCAACCATGCCTGTTGCCATTCCTACATCTTTATGCTTCTTATGAAGTTCTATATGATCTTTTACCCAGTTAATTGAGGCGTATGCATCATCATCTGTGTGTATTACAATGTCTGCGTCCGCCTTCCTGTATATAGTATTTAGTGCTTCCTCAAAGAGCCCCCTATCCTGCTCTACGAACTCTATATCCAATTTATAATCTTTAATTTTATTTAATGTATCTTTATATCCGTCCCATTTCTTGTAAACAATCATAACATTGAACTTTTTGTATGACTGCTTTTCCAAGCTGTCAAGTAATTTGAATATTGTGCTCCTTGTCCTGTATGTTGGTATGGCTACATTTACATCCAATAAATCATCCTAATTCAATTCCAAGAAACACATAAATATTTCTTACTTGTTAA
Source organism: Microcaldota archaeon (assembly GCA_021810105.1). Taxonomy (GTDB): domain Archaea; phylum Micrarchaeota; class Micrarchaeia; order Micrarchaeales; family Micrarchaeaceae; genus JAJZAB01. The sequence goes on from JAJZJM010000004.1 coordinate 121,276, forward strand.
TTGCCTTTAATATGCTTTGGTAGTATCATGCAGACCGTTATTGCGAGCACTCCGCACAGAGTAAGCCTTGCAGGAGGCGCTACAGACCTTGAGGACTTCTACAAGCACCATGGATATGGCGCCACTGTGGGCATTGCTATAGAGCCATTCAGCCATGTCATAGTAATGCCTAGGAGATGGGACGACAGCAACATAATGCTCAGGTATTCCAAGACTGTTGAAGTTTCTTCAGTTGATGACCTTGGTGGAGATCCTGCCCAGAGCGCGGTAAAGGCGGCGTGCAAGTTTGTCAGGATAGAGAATGGCTTTGAGCTTACTAGCCAATCAGGCACATCCTACAAGAAGGGTGGGAGCGGCCTTGGTTCCAGCTCGTCCTTCTCCGTTTCACTGCTTCATTCGCTTCAGGTCTTCAGCGGCAGCATAATGCCAACTGTTGAACTTACTTATGATCAAAGGATAAATGTTAAGTGCAAGCTTGCAGAGCAGGCATATTATCTTGAACGGGTACTGCTTGGCCAGAAATGCGGAAAGCAGGACCAATATACATCAGCATTGGGAGGAATAAACTACTTCAAGTATAATAGCGATGGCAGCGTTGAGATAGTTCCAATAAATCTGAGCCTAGAGAACAGGCTGAGAATTGAAGGGCAATTGCACCTTTTCTATACAGGGATACATAGGGATGCTAATTCATTGCTTACTGTTCAGGCAGCGCATGCGCAGGACAATTCACAGTCCCTTCTGAAGATGCGCTCAATGGCAGACGATGCGCTGGCCAGGTTGCTCAGAGGAGAAGTAGATTTTATAGGCGAGCTGCTTGCCGCAGGCTGGGAGCTTAAGAAAACCCTCGATCCGAACATATCCAATGAGAGGATAGACCGTGCGTATAATGGCGCCATTAATAAGGGTGCGTCTGGAGGAAGGCTTGTAGGCGCTGGTGCTGGAGGATATCTTCTCTTTTCCATACCTCCTTCGAAATATAATGATGTGAAGAGGTTTCTTAGAGAAGAGGGGATGCAGGAACGTCCTGTAGTGATAGACTACGAAGGGAGCCGTGCTGTAAAGGTTTAGCTGTAGATTGCATATCTAGCCTGCACCTCTTTACAATACCCATTGCGCAATTAAGTTATTCATAAGCTCTTTTAACCTTCTGCACAATTAATTCAGTATGAAAATTAGCTTCGTAGTGCCAACAAAGAACGAGGGCACTACTCCTGGCATAATACGCAACATATACAGGATATTCGGCAGAGGCGTAGAGGTCATTGTAGTGGACAAGAGTGATTCCGAATATAGGGCACCTCTTTACAAGACAGGGGCAAAAATTGTTGTGCAGAAGCACGGAGTCTACGAGCATGCTTTAGTTGAGGGGCTCAGGCTTGCACATGGAGATATACTTGCATGTATAGATCCGGACGGCACATATTCTGTGAGAGACCTGAAAAGAATCGTAGATTATCTTTCCAATCATAAAGAGTATGCTTATGTAGGAGGCGACAGAATGGATTGCTCCGGTGCTGCAATGCCTCCTCTGATCAAATTCGGCAACAGATGGTTTGGCTTTCTTGCAAGCGTTCTTACAGGTCAATGGATGCGCGACACTTTCAGCGGCTCTTTTGCAATGAGAAGGGCGGCCTATAACACCATAAAGAAGATGGATGCATATGTTGCTGGTCCGACTATATTTCAGATGGCTCTGGCCAGAAAGGGCTATAGAATACAAATGATACCGATAACTTACAGGCCGAGACCCCACGGAACCAAGCCTAAAACAACATCGTTCAAACCCCTTTTCGGTTTCAGGCTGACGTGGAACATGATACTTGGGAGGCTCAGAACGCTGCAATAATGATGCGCAGCGAAAGGGAAGCCATTTACATCTCTAGATACTTTTTATATTAAATGAGACAAAAAGTGTCCTAAATGAAACAAATTTTATATCGCTATGCGGAACTTCCAGATCTATTTACAGCGGACAGCATTGCGCATGTGCTGCAGGAACTTAACGCACTCTTTGCCAGCGAAGGTCAGAAGGTAGCGCTTTTTAGCGGCGGCGCGCTAAACAAGATTTACTTTGGAAAGGACCAGCAGCTCTCTTACGGTATTGACATGGAAAGCTTCGCTTTCGAGAAGAGCATTGCGCTGCTACAAAGAGTTTCGGAAACCAAGATTGCACATCCGAAAAGCTCGAGGTATGTCTACAATGGGTAGTAGCGGAGGCATGAAGTATCTGAAAGCATAGATGTGACTATGCCAGTCGACTTTAAAATAATGATCGGAGATATACTATTAAAACTTAATAGTATCTTTATGTAGTGTTTCAATGAGAATCGCGTTTGTGTCAGATGCAGCATCGCCGTGGCATGCAGGCGGAGTAGAATATACAGAAAGAATGGAGGCTGAGGCGCTTGCGAGGCGCCATGATGTACACTTCTTCTCTTTTATGTGGAAGGGAATGGCGAAGGAGTTTACAGATAAAAAAATAAACTATCATTGCTCGCATTATCTTACGGATAACGAATTCTACAGGCATAATAGAAGGTCTATAAGGGAGGCTTTTTATTTTTCATTGATATGCTTGAGGCTCTTCTCGGAAAGGTTCGATATAGTACAGGTGAACGCATTTCCCATACTGCACCTGCCTCTGGTAAAACTTTACTGCAAACTGACAAAGTGCAAATTGATAATGGATGTTGCGGACGTATGGGACAAAAAATACTGGAGGGAATACATAGGGCCTTTCTGGGGAACTTTTGCAAGCATTATGTCTGATTGGGCTCTTCGGGGCGCTGATCTCTATATAGCCAACCCTGGAGAAGTTTACAAGAGCCTTGTTGCGATAGGAGTGCAAAAAGAAAAGATCCATACATTTTCTCCTATAATAGACAGCTCTTTTGTATCAAGAATAAATGCAAAGGAAAGAAAGGGCCTTGTAGTATCTATAGGAAGGCTGGTAAACTACAAAAGATTCGACTCTGTTCTATACGCTGTGAAAGCCGCATCTGAGAGGTTCCCTGGAATAAATTGCGCGGTTGTTGGGGAAGGTCCTGAAGAGAAAAACCTCAAGCGCCTTGTTAGGGAGCTTGGCATAGAATCTACGGCAAAGATAAGAGGGAGATATAGCGACAAGTTGGGCCTCTACTCTCTTATCAAGTCTGCGTCTCTAATGCTGAATATGTCTGAGAGGGAAGGCCTCAGCGTAATAACTCTTGAGAGCCTTGCGCTTGGGACTCCTGTGGTGCTCCCAAGCTATTCGACAATACCGGATATTGTCAAAGAGATGTGCGTTGTCTGCGATGTTGACGACATACCATCAACAATTGCAAAAATCTGCAACTCCAAATCAAAGCGGGCTTTCATAAAAAACAGCAGAAACCTTGAACTTTTCAGCACGTCCAAGATAGACAGTTTCTATAACAAAATCTTTAGGCAGCTAGGATTACACAAGTAATCGCATAGGTGCAGGCTATTTGTTTGCCAGACCTTTTTGCTGCAATTCCTGCTTATCGTATCTTATTTTATAATGTTTGCTAAGAATAGAATAGCGTGTAATTATGGTTGAGGTAAGCATAATTGCTCCGACAATGTATGAGGAGCGAGCGCCTGAGATTGCCAAAGAGATATTTGGTGTGTTTGGCAGAGGCGTAGAGGTCATAATAGTAGACAAGAGTAACCTCCCGTACAGGAAGCTGTTCAGGAATACCGGGGCAAAAGTAATCGTCCAGAAGACCAAAGGGTATGAAGGAGCTGTGATGGAAGGTTTCAGGGCAGCCAAAGGAACAAAGGTACTCGCCTCTATAGACCCTGACGGCACCTACTCTGTGAAAGACCTTAGGAGAGTAATAGATACCGTAATTAATGAGGGCTACGACTTTGTTTCAGGGGACAGGTCAGGCTGCTCTTCGGAAGCAATGCTGCCTCACCTGAAGCTAGGCAATTTTGTACTTGCGCTTATTTTCGACATGCTTTTCCTGCAGCGCATGCGCGACGTTTTTAGCGGCTCTTTTGCTATGAAAAGAGAGGCATTCGACTCTATAAAAGATGTCAAGACCTACCATTCAGGCACTCTGCTATTCGAGATGGAGCTTGCAAAAAGGGGCTACAGGCTTAAAAACATACACATATCGTATGAACCAAGAAGGGGGACAGAATCAAAACTGGCTAAGTCTAAAGTAGTATATGGATTTAAGACATTCAAGGAGATGCTGAAAGTTAGAGGCAGAGAGGCATCGCAGCTTATAGACGATATGCTAAAAGAGCGCTTCAAATGATTGAGGTTTGCTTATTACCGAAAAGGCAGGGCATAAATATGTGAAATCTGCAAAAACTATTGGTGACAGCATGAAAAAACCTAAGATTGCTGAAAAGACCGGAACTAAGACCGGAGTTGTGGAAATCTCTTCGTCAGGGATAGGCAGGCTTGGTATGGATGTTTCTAATGGGAATTATATAGGGAGAATGTCGGACATAAGCATGGAGGTACTTAATCAGATTATTCATCTCCTTGGAGGGAATCCGACAGAATTATGGAAAAAAACATGTGAAGGCGATGAAAGGATAAGGTATAAGTTAACTGGAAAAATTACTGTAGAGGCAGAGCTTATACATGCTCCTGAGGGGATCGGCATAAGAAAACCTCCTGATGAAGAGAAAGAAAAAAATTGACACCATACTCTTGTCCTACAATGAGATTATTGCTGCAGAAGAAAAACAGACCTATTCAGCTTATAAATGTGAGCGGGAAAACCCACGATTTCAATCGTGGGATGAAAGCGAACCGCAACACATATAAGATTTAATGGTGAAAAGGATATGGTCATCTTGAAAAAGACATACAAATACAGGGCGTATCCTTCAAAGGAACAGAAAGCAAGATTGAATAGGCAGATGTATCTCTCGAAACAACTCTACAACCTTCTTCTTGAACAATCACAAAAATACTTCAAGGAAACAGGAAAGACCTTCACGAAATACGACATGAATAAATGGATTACAAAACTCAAAAAGAAGAACCCAGAATTCAATGAACTATATTCCCAAGTCTGCCAAAATGTCGCAGACAGAGTCTCAGGGGCATACAAGAACTTCTTCAGAAGGATAAAGGAAAGAAAACAGGGAAAGAAAGTCAAGGTAGGTTTCCCACGTTTCAAATCATACGTCTCTTCATTGACTTACCCACAATTGGGTTTCAAGCCCGAAAAGAAAAAGGTTTCCGTTTCAAAAATCGGCAGGATAAACTTTGTCAACCACAGGGATATGGAAGGAAAGATAAAAACAATGGCGATAAAACAGACAAAATCGCAGGAATGGTATGTCACCTTCTCGGCTGAGAAGGATGATGCACCTCTATTCTCCAATAACAAACCACAAGTAGGGATGG